>NZ_JBSFDI010000004.1:21429-497316 GCF_053593835.1 Streptomyces sp. NPDC002076 | reverse complement strand
CCAGTGTGGCCGGTCGCCCTCTCAGGCCGGCTACCCGTCGTCGCCTTGGTGAGCCGTTACCTCACCAACAAGCTGATAGGCCGCGGGCTCATCCTTCACCGCCGGAGCTTTCAACTCCCACAGATGCCTGCGGGAGTGATATCCGGTATTAGACCCCGTTTCCAGGGCTTGTCCCAGAGTGAAGGGCAGATTGCCCACGTGTTACTCACCCGTTCGCCACTAATCCCCACCGAAGTGGTTCATCGTTCGACTTGCATGTGTTAAGCACGCCGCCAGCGTTCGTCCTGAGCCAGGATCAAACTCTCCGTGAATGTTTACCGGTAATCCGGTTGAACACCACGAGAGCGGAACCACCGGAGGAATAGTCCGGCGGTTCACAGCGTCCTCGCTGTGTTTTTCAAAGGAACCTCGTCCCAGCAGATGCTGGAGACGGGGTATCAACTAATCTGGCGTTGATTTTTGGCACGCTGTTGAGTTCTCAAGGAACGGTCGCTTCCTTTGTACTCACCCTCTCGGGCTTTCCTCCGGGCGCTTCCCTTCGGTGTTTCCGACTCTATCAGACCTTTTCTCGATCCGATTCCCTGTCGGCGGGATGTCTTCGGGGTTTTCGGCTTTCGCCGTCGGCCCTTTCGACATTCACTACGTTAGCTCATTCTCTCGGCAACTCATAATCGAGTCTCGCGAGTTCGAATTCGGGCACGCGGGCGCGCCAAAATCGACCCCGCTGAGGGGTTGTAGCTGAGTAGTGGGTTGGCCGCTCCGGCTGCAGGCGATCGCCGTACCCGGTTCAGCGGCTCGGGATACATTACGCACCTTCATGGGGCGCGTCAACTTCGGCGCCGCCTCGGGACGTGGGCCCGATAGGGGCTCACCGTCGGGTCGTCCGCCACCCAGAAACGCCAGGGATGGATGTCGCCGTTCCCGCCTTCGCCGGCGACTCCGGTGCGAGGGCCGCTTCGTACCTGGTCAGCGGCTGTCGGCGTACCGGTGAGCATCCGCAGCGGGGTCTCGCCGGAGGCGCACGCGTCCGTGCCGTCCAGGGCGCGGTCGACTTCCAGGGCCGTCGCCAAACGGGCCGGGCCCTTGGCCAGATCCTTGTCGTTCCGGGCCGAAACTCGCCGTTTGCGGGCCAGCTCGACGCCGTCGACGACCTCACCGGCGCGGAGCAGGACGGCGCTCGCCCGGCCCTCGGGGCCGCAGACGAGGTTCATGCAGTGCCACATGCCGTAGGTGAAGTAGACGTACACGTGTCCGGGGGGACCGAACATCACCTCGTTGCGGGCGGTGCGGCCACGGTAGGCGTGTGAGCCGGGGTCGTTCGGGCCGTCGTACGCCTCGACCTCCGTCAGGCGGACGGCGATCGGGCCGTCCGGGGTCGTACGCACCAGGATGCGGCCGAGGAGGTCCGGTGCCACCTCCAGGACCGGGCGGTCGAAGAACTCTCTGGGCAGTGGCGTACGGTCCGGGGGCGCGATCATGCCGTCCGAGGGTAATGCAGACGGGACATCGCGTCGGCGGAACCGCTCGGGGGCGGATCGCGTTTGTAGGGGTCGAGGATCCTTCGTAAAGGGAGAGTCAATGGCGTTCAAGAAGCTGCTCGCGAGCCTCGGGGCCGGCGGGGCCTCGGTCGAGACGGTGCTGACCGAGGTCAATGTGGTGCCGGGCGGTGTCGTCCAGGGTGAGGTGCGGATCCAGGGCGGGTCCGTGAACCAGGACATCGAGGGGCTGTCGGTCGGTCTGCAGGCCAAGGTCGAGGTGGAGAGCGGCGACCAGGAGTACAAGCAGGACATCGAGTTCACCAAGGTGCGGCTCGGTGGTGCCTTCGAGCTGCAGGCGGGTGCGGTGCACGCGGTGCCGTTCGGTCTGGAGATCCCCTGGGAGACGCCGGTCACGATGATCGACGGGCAGGCGCTGCGCGGGATGCACATCGGCGTGACGACCGAGCTGGCCATCGCGCGCGCCGTGGACTCCGGCGACCTGGACCCGATCAACGTCCACCCGTTGCCGGCGCAGAAGGCCATCCTGGACGCCTTCATCCGGCTGGGCTTCCGCTTCAAGAACGCGGACATGGAGCGCGGCCACATCCGGGGCACGCGGCAGACGCTGCCCTTCTACCAGGAGATCGAGTTCCACCCGCCGTCGCAGTACCGGGGCCTGAACCAGGTCGAGCTGAGCTTCGTGGCCGACGAGCACGCGATGGACGTCGTGCTGGAGATGGACAAGAAGCCGGGTCTGTTCAGCGAGGGTTCGGACACCTACCGGTCCTTCCAGGTGGGTCTGAACGACTGGATGGGGACCGACTGGGCGGCTTATCTGAACCAGTGGCTGTCCGAGGTCGGCAGCAAGCGCAACTGGTTCTAGGCTCGGGGACTGCTGGTTCCAGATCATCGATCAGGAGGTACCGAGGTGACCGAGCTCAAGCGGCGGCCGCTCCCCCATGACTTCCATCCGCCCGTGCCGTCGTTCACGGTCACGAGCGCGGACATCGAGGAGGGTGCGACGCTCAAGAGCGACCAGGTGCACGCTGAGGGCAACACCTCGCCGCATCTGCGCTGGGAGGGTTTCCCCGCGGAGACCAAGAGCTTCGCCGTGACGTGCTACGACCCTGACGCGCCGACCGGCAGCGGGTTCTGGCACTGGGTCCTGTTCGACATCCCGGCCTCCGTGACGGAGCTGCCGGCGGGTGCGGGCGGCGGCAAGTTCGAGGGCCTGCCCGAGGGCGCGGTGCATGTGCGCAACGACTACGGGACGAAGGACTTCGGCGGCGCCGCGCCGCCGCCCGGGGACGGGCCGCACCGGTACGTCTTCACGGTGTATGCGGTGGACCAGGAGAAGCTCGGTCCGGATGCCGATGTCTCTCCGGCCGTCGTCGGCTTCAATCTGCGCTTCCACACGCTCGCCCGTGCCCAGCTCATCGGTGAGTACGAGAACCCCGCACAGGGCTGACCGCACCGCACGGATTCAGCCGAGCGTTCATTGAACGTTTGCCCGCCTCCGGTCTTGGAAGTGATCGGAGGCGGGCATTTTTTATTGCGTTGTCCATCTCGGCGCGCCCGTCCAGAGTTGATCCAAGCCCGCCGGGGGGTGGGCAGATGCGCACGGGAGGTGGGCTGGATGCGGGACACGCTGGTACTGAACGCGAGCTTTGAGCCGCTGTCGACGGTGACGTTGAATCGAGCCGTCGTTCTGGTGCTCCAGGACAAGGCCGTCGTCGAGCAGGCCCATCCCGAACTGCGCATGCGCGGGGCCGATGTGGACATACCCGCGCCCCGGGTGATCAGGCTGTGCAGGTATGTACGGGTGCCCTTCCGAAGACAAGCCCCGTGGTCGAGGCGGGGGGTGCTGGTCCGGGACCGGCACCGGTGCGCGTACTGCGGGCGCAGGGCGACGACCGTGGACCATGTGGTGCCGCGGGCGCAGGGTGGCCAGGACACGTGGCTGAATACGGTCGCCGCGTGTGCGGAGGACAATCATCGGAAGGCCAACCGGACTCCTGAGGAGGCCGGTATGGCTTTGCTGCGTCAGCCTTTTGAGCCGACTCCAGCGGACGCGATGCTGTTGGCTTTGGGCGCCGAGGAGCTTGAGGCTCTGCCGGACTGGCTGGCTCGGGATGCTGCCTGACCAGTCGCCGTAGGGGCTTGTGACGTACGTCGGCCGCCGGTTGTTCGTGGTTTCTCGCGCAGTTCCCCGCGCCCCTGAAGGGCGCGGGAGGAACCCGGCGTTCACGTGGACATGCTCAGTCGATGCTCGGCTTCTCCCGGCGCTCCGTGCCCGGGCCGTTGTTCTGTGCGGGGACGTTGACTCCGCCGTTGCCCTGGCCGCCGCCGCCCAGGGGGCCGAAGTTGCCCATCGCGCCGGAGAGGCCCTTGAGGGCGTCGCCGATCTCGCTGGGGACGATCCAGAGCTTGTTGGCGTCGCCCTCGGCGATCTTCGGGAGCATCTGCAGGTACTGGTAGGACAGGAGCTTCTGGTCCGGGTCGCCGGCGTGGATGGCCTCGAAGACCGTACGGACCGCCTGGGCCTCGCCCTCGGCGCGCAGGGCCGCGGCCTTGGCCTCACCCTCGGCGCGCAGGATCTGGGACTGCTTCTCGCCCTCGGCGGTGAGGATGGCGGCCTGGCGCGTACCTTCGGCGGTGAGGATCGCGGCGCGCTTGTCACGGTCGGCGCGCATCTGCTTCTCCATCGAGTCCTGGATGGAGGTGGGCGGTTCGATGGCCTTCAGTTCCACGCGGTTGACGCGGATGCCCCATTTGCCCGTGGCCTCGTCGAGGACGCCGCGCAGGGCGGCGTTGATCTCCTCGCGGGAGGTCAGGGTGCGTTCGAGGTCCATGCCGCCGATGATGTTGCGGAGTGTGGTGACCGTCAGCTGCTCGATGGCCTGGATGTAGCTGGCGACCTCGTAGGTGGCCGCGCGGGCGTCGGTCACCTGGTAGTAGATGACCGTGTCGATGTTGACCACCAGGTTGTCCTGCGTGATCACCGGCTGCGGCGGGAAGGGTACGACCTGTTCACGCAGGTCGATGCGGTTGCGGATGGTGTCGATGAACGGGACCACGATGTTCAGGCCCGCGTTCAGGGTGCGTGTGTAGCGGCCGAAGCGCTCGACGATGGCGGCGCTGGCCTGTGGGATGACCTGGATGGTCTTGATCAGGGCGATGAAGACCAACACCACCAGAATGACCAGGACGATGATGACCGGTTCCATCGTGTTCCCCGTACCCCTCTCCGCCTCGGCGCCTTCGGCAGATCTCGTGGTTGTAGAAGATCTTGCTGGTCGAGTCTGACAGACCATCGCCCAACTCGTGGGCATGATGCCTCAGATGACGATGGCGGTGGCCCCTTCGATCTCCACGACGTCCACCTCCTGGCCCACTTCGTAGGCGCGGGCGGCGTCGAGGGCGCGGGCCGACCAGATCTCCCCGGCGAGCTTGATGCGGCCGCCGGAGCCGTCGACGCGCTCCAGGACGACCGCCTGCTTGCCCTTCAGGGCGTCGATTCCGGTGGCGAGTCGGGGGAGTTGTCTGCTGTGCCGGGCCGCGATGGGGCGGACGACGGCGATGAGCGCGACGGAGACGACGACGAACACGAGGACCTGGATCACGGCGTCCAGGCCGAGGCCCGCGGCGACGGCGGCCGCGACGGCTCCCACCGCGAGCATGCCGAACTCCGGCATGGCGGTGACCACGAGCGGGATTCCGAGCGCCGCCGCGCCGACGAGCCACCACACCCATGCGTCGATGTCGTTCACACGGTCATGGTAGGGCCGGGGCCGGGCGGCGGACAGGGCGCGAAAGGGAGCGGGGTGGGCTGGGGAAGGCTTCGGTAAGGGCTCGGGCGAAGTGTCAGGACAGGGGCAGGCCCTGAGCCGTCCAGCGGTCGCCGACCTGCTCGACGACGAGCGGGAGGCCGAAGCAGAGGGAGAGGTTGCGGGAGCTGAGTTCGAGCTCGATCGGGCCGGCGGCGAGGACCTTGCCCTGGCGGATCATCAGGACGTGGGTGAAGCCGGGGGCGATCTCCTCGACGTGGTGCGTGACCATGATCATCGAAGGGGCGATGGGATCGCGGGCGAGCCGGCCGAGGCGGCGGACCAGATCCTCGCGGCCGCCGAGGTCGAGGCCGGCGGCGGGCTCGTCCAGCAGGAGCAGCTCGGGGTCGGTCATCAGGGCGCGGGCGATCAGGGTGCGCTTGCGCTCGCCCTCGGAGAGGGTGCCGAAGCGGCGGTCGAGGTAGTCGCTCATGCCGAGGCGGTCGAGGAATGCGCGGGCGCGCTGCTCGTCGACCTCGTCGTACTCCTCCTGCCAGTGGGCGGTCATGCCGTACGCGGCCGTCAGTACCGTCTCCAGGACGGTCTGGCGCTTGGGGAGCTTCTCGGCCATGGCGATGCCGGCCACGCCGATGCGGGGGCGCAGCTCGAAGACGTCGACCTTGCCGAGGGTGTCGCCGAGGATGGTCGCGGTGCCCTTGCTGGGGAAGAGGTAGCTGGAGGCGACGTTCAGGAGGGTGGTCTTGCCGGCGCCGTTGGGTCCGAGGATGACCCAGCGCTCGCCCTCCTTCACCGACCAGGAGACCTGGTCCACCAGAGCCCGGCCCTCGCGGACCACGGATACGTCCTGAAGCTCCAGAACATCGCTCATGAGCGCGTTGTCTCCCCTTGCAGTGTGGCCGGTCTCGGCTGTCGCGTACGCCTGTGGCTCGGTCCGCCGCGCCTGTGGGCGCAGCCCTTATGAAATCTACGCCACGAGTGCCCCGCTCCATTCCATCGGTCCGGTCCTTAGGGTGGGAGCATGCTCACGGAACCGCGTTCAGGACGCCTCGCCGCTTGGGGAAATGCCCTTTTGGCCGGACTTGTCTCTCCGGATGACGCCGCGCTCGCCATCGTGGGCGAGGACACCGTGCACCGGGTGGAGGGGCTGCCCGGGGAGTCCGCGCAGGTCGGGCTCACGCTGGCCCTGGGGAGGCTGCGGACGCTGGGGGCTACCGGGCTGCGGGTCGCGCTGCCGGCGCCGGGGCATCCGCTGGGGCTGAGCGGTCCGCCCGAGTTCAATGCGCGGGCGCTGGAGGCCGAGGAGGCGGTGGTCTGCCACGGCACCGCGTTCGGGCTGGTGCCTGAGGTGTACGAGGCCGGGCCGGAGGGTGATGTGCATGCTGAGGTGATCTGGCAGGTGCTGCCGGTGCGGGAGGCGCCGCCCGCCGATGTGCCGTCGCTGGGCGAGGCCGAGCGGGAGCTGGCGGAGGCGCTGCGCGAGGCGACCGAGGTGCTGTCGAAGCTGGATGTCGCCGGGTCGGGTCCGGTGGCGGAGGCGGCGATCGACGCGTACCGGGCACGGGCCGAGCGCGGCCGGGAGGTGCTGGCGCCGGGGTATCCGCCGCGTGCGGTACGGGTGCTGGAGCTGGCACAGCGGGTCGCGCTGCTGGTGTCGCTGGCGTACGGCAACGGGCACGGCGGTGCGGTCAGTTCCAGCGAGATGGCGGCGCGTGCGGAGGCGTTGCGGCCCGTCGAGCGGACGGCGAGGCGGGCGCAGGTGGCGGCGTACAACTCGATCGTGGAGGAGCGGGAGCGGGGAGGCCGGTAACGGGTTGTGCGGGCGCCGGCACCGAACCACACATGGCAGGCCTCCCGGTGGGCACCGGGAGGCCTGTGGTCGGTGTCGGCCGGACCTCAGTGGTTGAGGCCGAGGTTGCCGAAGGCCGGGTTCAGCACGCCGATGACGCTCACGCTGTTGCCGACCGCGTTCACCGGGACGTGCACCGGGACCTGGACGACGTTGCCCGAAACGACGCCCGGGGAGCAGTGGGCCTCGCCGCCGGCCCAGCTGCCGGTCGTGGCGGAGGCCATGCCCGCTCCGGCGGCCACGAGGCCACCGGCCACCATCGTCACGGCCGCGGCCTTCTTCAGGTTCTTCACTTTCAACCCCTCCTAGGCGGTCACCGCGGCGCTTCGCCGCGGCACGCACTGGAGAACGGCGGAGATCGCCGGAGGATGCGCCATCCGGGTGACATTCCCACGACGGTATGAATCCCAGTCCGGAGCGGAACCCTCCGTGTTGCCGTGGGGCAATGCCCCGGGCATGGCGTTTCAGCTGGTCACGCCGTGTCGTACGGCCCACAGCGCGGCCTGGGTTCGGTCCGCGAGGTCGAGTTTCATCAGGATGTTGGAGACATGCGTCTTGACGGTCTTCTCGGACAGGACGAGGGCGCGGGCGATCTCGCGGTTGGAGCGGCCGTCCGCGATCAGGCCGAGCACCTCGCGCTCCCGGTCGGTGAGTGAACCGCCTCTGCTGTGGCCGGAGTTGGCCTCCTCCTGGGAGAGCAGGGCGCCGGCCACCTCGGGCTGGAGCAGGATGTGGCCGGCGTGCACGGAGCGGATGGCGCCGGCGAGGGCGTCGGGGTCCACGTCCTTGTAGACGTATCCGGCGGCGCCCGCGCGCAGGGCCGGTACGACCGTGCGCTGCTCGGTGAAGCTGGTGACGATGAGCACGCGCGCGGGGTTGTCGAGTTCGCGCAGCCGGCGCAGGGCCTCGACGCCGTCCATGCCCGGCATCTTGACGTCCATCAGGACGACGTCCGGGCGCAGTTCCTCGGCGCGGGCGACTCCCTCGGCGCCGTCGGCGGCCTCGCCGACGACCTCGATGTCGTCCTGCACCTCCAGGAAGGTGCGCAGGCCCCGGCGGACGACCTGGTGGTCGTCGACGAGCAGCACTCTGATTGCGTCAGCCACCGGGGACCTCCATCTCGATCGTGGTGCCCTTGCCGGACACCGACTCCACGGTCAGCGTGCCGCCGACCCCGCTCGCGCGGTCCCGCATCGAGACCAGGCCCAGGTGCCGTCCGGCGCGACGGACGGCCTTCGGGTCGAAGCCGCTGCCGTCGTCGGTGACGCGCAGCACGGCTCCGCTGCCGCGCCGCTGCACGCTCACGTCGACGTGTGCGGCGCCGGAGTGGCGCAGTGCGTTGTGCAGGGCTTCCTGGGCGACCCTGAGCAGGGCTTCCTCCTGTGCGGCGGGCAGCGCGCGGAAGCCGTTGCCGGTGAAGGTCACGCGCGCGGTGTGGGCGCGGTCGAGGACCCGGGTCTGGGTGCGCAGGGTGGCGACGAGGCCGTCCTCGTCCAGGGCGGCGGGCCGCAACTCCACGACGGCGGCGCGCAGTTCGTCGGCGGCCTCGGCGGCGAGCGTGGCGACCTGGTGGAGTTCGCCCTTGGCGCGGGCGGGGTCGCGGTCGACGAGGGCGGCCGCGGCCTGGGCGGTCAGGCGCAGGGAGAAGAGCTTCTGGCTGACCGCGTCGTGCAGTTCATGGGCGAGGCGGGAGCGTTCCTCGGCGATGGTGAGTTCGCGGCTGCGTTCGTAGAGCCGGGCGTTGGTGAGGGCGATGGCGGCGTGCTGGGCGAGGATGGAGAGCAGTTCCTGGTCCTCTTCCGTGAAGCCGCAGCTTCCTTCCGGCTTGGGGCAGTTCTTGTTGGCGAGGAAGAGCGCGCCGATGACCTCGTCGCCGTCCCGGATGGGCAGGCCGAGGAAGTCGGCCAGGTCCGGGTGCGCGGCCGGCCAGCCCTCGAAGCGGGGGTCCTTGCGCACGTCGGCGAGGCGCTCGGCCTTCGCCTCGCGCAGCATCGCGGCGAGGATGCCGTGCTGGCGAGGGAGCGGGCCGATGGCACGCCACTGCTCGTCGCTGACGCCGTCGACGACGAACTGGGCGAAGCCGCCGTGGTCGTCGGGGACGCCGAGGGCGGCGTACTGGGCGTCCAGCAGCTCGCGGGCGGAGGCGACGATCGTCTTGAGGACGTCGCGCACCTCCAGATGCCTGCTCATGGCCAGCAGCGCGGCACTGACCGCGCCGAGGCCGGACCGGGGGCCTTGACTCATGTCCTCACGGTACCGGCGGGGTCCGACAAGCGGATCGGACCTGTGGCGGCGGGACCCCGTCCGCTGGTCCTAGGGCGGCCGGCCCAGGTCCCGGGGCCCCGGACGTGCGGTGTACGCCGAAGGGCCCCTGCGGTTTGCGGCCCGCGTCCGAGGCGGCCGGGACGGCGCCGTTCCTACGGTGTGGTCACCGCTCGGCGAAGGGCGGTGAGCGACGAGGGGACGGTAGTCATGCCGGTTGCGATCATCACGGGGGCTTCGAAGGGCCTGGGGCGGGCGCTCGCAGCAGCGCTGGCCGCGCGAGGCTGGGATCTGGTGCTGGACGCCCGGGGCGCCGAGGCCCTCGAGGAGGCGGCGGAGAGCGTCGCCGGGCCCGGCACGCGCGTGGTGGCGCTGGCCGGGGATGTGACGGATGCCGGGCACCGGGACGCGCTGGTGGCGGCCGCGCGCCGGCTGGGCGGGGTCGATCTGCTGGTCAGCAATGCGAGCGCGCTGGGTGCGGAACCGCTGGTACGGCTGGCCGAGCTGCCCGTGGAGGGGCTGCGGCGGGCGCTGGAGGTGAACGTCGTCGCCGCGCTCGGCCTGGTCCGTGCGGCGCTGCCGCTGCTGCGGGAGTCGCCGGCCGGGACGGTGGTCGCGGTCAGCTCGGACGCGGCGGCCGAGGCGTACGCGACCTGGGGCGGCTACGGCGCCTCGAAGGCGGCCCTGGACCAGCTGGCGGCGGTGCTGGGCGTGGAGGAGCCCGGCCTGCGGGTGTGGGCGGTGGATCCCGGGGACATGGCGACGGAACTGTACGCGGCGGCCGTACCCGGTGACGACGGTCCGCGTCCGGCGCCGGACACGGTCGTACCGGCGTTCCTACGGCTGCTGGACGAGCGGCCGGCCAGCGGGAGGTACGCGGCGCCGGCGCTGCTGGAGCGGCGATGAGGACCGGCATGGGGGTCCCCCCGCTCGAGCGAGGTCGAGAGTGGGGAAAGGTGCCGGAGGAGCTGTCCGCGCGCGTGCCCGCCGAGCAGCGGGGTCCGGGGCTGGGCCGGGACGCCGTACGGCTGCTGGTGTCGCGCGGTACAGAGGTGACGCATCACGCCTTCCCGGAGCTGCCGCTGCTGCTGCGGGCCGGGGACCTGCTGGTGGTGAACACCTCGCCCACGCTGGCCGCGGCGGTGGACGGGCGGGTCGGGCACGCGCGCGTGGTGGTGCATTTCTCCACGCGCGGGGACGATGGCCGGTGGGCGGTCGAGCTGCGGGAACCGGACGGGCGGGGTACCACGCGCGCGCGTACGGGCGTGCGTGCGGATACGGAGGTGGTGCTGCCGGGAGCGGGGCGGCTGGTGCTCCAGGAGCCGCTGAGCCCGCGCGGGCAGCGGCTGTGGTGGGCCCGGGCGGACGTGGACGTCCTCGGGATGCTCCGCATGCACGGGCGGCCGATTCGCTACTCCTATACAAAGGGGGAGCAGCCGCTGTCGGCGTACCAGACGGTGTTCGCGCTGCCGTCGCCGGACGGATCGGGCAGTGCGGAGATGCCGAGTGCGGCGCGCCCCTTCACCGCGGCCCTGGTGGCGGAGCTGGTGAGCCGGAGTGTGCGGTTCGCGCCGATCACGCTGCACACGGGGGTGGCGTCGGCGGAGGCGCACGAGCCGCCGTATCCGGAGCGGTTCTCGGTGCCGGAGGCCTCGGCGCGGCTGATCAACGCCGTGCGGGCGGGCGACGGCAGGGTGATCGCCGTGGGTACGACCGCCGTGCGGGCCGTGGAGTCGGCGGCGGGGACGGACGGGGTGGTGCGGGCGGCCGAGGGATGGACGGATCTGGTCGTGACACCCGAGCGCGGGGTGCGGGTGGTGGACGGGCTGCTGACCGGGCTGCACGAGCCCGAGGCCTCGCATCTGCTGATGCTGGAGGCGGTCGCGGGGCGGGCCGCGGTCGGCCGTGCCTACGAGGAGGCGCTCCGGAGGCGCTACCTGTGGCACGAGTTCGGCGACGTGCATCTCATCCTCCCGCCGGAGGGGCCTCACACAGAGCATTGCGATGGCAACTCCTGGTGAGACTCACACGTCTCCGATGTGAGCCCGCACATAGGGTCCACATCACGTACGAACGGACATAGGAGATAAAGCATCCCCGCATGAACGGGACAGACGGCCCAGTCTGTCCCGTTTTGCCGTTCCGCGATCCACTATGGAGGATCGTACGTCACATCTTTGCCAGGGAATTTTGCGCCAGCTAAGAATTACTCCCGTCGCTCAGCGCCGTGGGTCACCGGCCCGCGGCGTTCGTGTGGGAGGAGCCGATTCCCCCGGCGGACGCAGGAGCGACCTCCGCGCTATCGAAGAGGTCCATCAAGCCATGCCCAAGAACATCCTCAACCGTGCTCATAGTGCCCTGACCAAGCAGCACAAGCTCGCCATCGCCGGCGTCGCCGCTCTCGGCACCGCCGCCATCGCCGTCTCGGCCGTCCCGAGCAGCGCCGACACCGTCACCACCGGCGCCCCGGCCACGGCCGCCCAGGTCGCCACCAGCACGACGCTGAAGAACGTCAAGGGCACGGTCACCGACCAGCTCGCCGCCGAGACGGTCAAGCTCGACACGCTCGCCGCGCAGAAGAAGGCCGCCGACGAGGCCGCCGCCGCCAAGCAGCGCGCCGAGGCCGCGAAGAAGGCCGCCGCGCAGCAGGCCGCCGCCGACGCCGCCAAGAAGGCCGCGCAGGACCGTGCCGCCCAGGACGCCGCCAGCCGCTCCGCCCAGCGGATCGACATGCAGCCGGTCGCCGCGAAGACGTACGCCAACAACCTCGACGGCTGGATCCGTCAGTCGCTGGACATCATGAGGCAGCACGGCATCCCGGGCTCCTACAGCGGTCTGCACCGCAACATCATCCGCGAGTCCTCGGGCAACCCGATGGCCATCAACAACTGGGACATCAACGCCCAGAACGGCATCCCGTCCAAGGGTTTGCTCCAGGTCATCGACCCGACCTTCCGCGCCTACCACGTGCCCGGCACCTCGTGGAACATCTACGACCCGGTCGCCAACATCACGGCCGCCTGCAACTACGCGGCGCACCGGTACGGCTCGATGGACAACGTCAACAGCGCGTACTGAGGTCTGGCGCGGACCTCTGACACGTGACGCCGAAGGGCGGCACCCCCTCGCGGGGTGCCGCCCTTCCCGTCGTACCGGCACGGTTACTTGCGCATGACCTCCGGCTCATGGCGACGCAGGAAGCGGGCCACGAAGAAGCCGCAGACCACGCCGAGCGCGATCAGCGCGACCATGTCCAGCGTCCAGGCCCCGGCCGTGTGGTTCCACAGCGGATCGGTGTTGCCGGGGTCGTCGGCGTTCGGGGCGATGTTGTTGAAGTCCAGCGTGGCACCGGCCGCCGCCACCGCCCAGCGCGACGGCATCAGATACGAGAACTCGTTGACGCCGAGCGTGCCGTGCAGGGTGAAGAGGCAGCCGGTGAAGACGACCTGGATGATCGCGAACATCACGAGCAGCGGCATGGTCTTCTCGGCGGTCTTCACCAGCGAGGAGATCACCAGGCCGACCATCATCGAGGTGAAGCCGAGCGCCATGATCGGCACGCACAGCTCGAACAGGGTGGAACCGCCGAGCACGACACCCTGGTCCGGGATCTCACGGCTGGAGAAGCCGATCACACCGACCATCAGGCCCTGCAGCACCGTGACGGCGCCGAGCACGACCACCTTGGACATCAGGTACGCCGACCGGGACAGGCCGGTCGCGCGCTCCCGCTCGTAGATCACCCGTTCCTTGATCAGCTCACGCACGGAGTTCGCGGCGCCCGCGAAGCACGCGCCGACCGCGAGGATCAGCAGCACGGTGGTGGCGGTGCCGTTGGGGATGTGCGTGCCGGTCCGCGGGTTGATCGCCGCGTTGACCAGCAGGCCCCTCTTGTGGTCGATCAGCAGGCTGACCGCGCCGAGCACCGCCGGCAGGATCACCGTCAGCGCCAGGAAACCCTTGTCCGACACGATGACCGACACATAGCGCCGGATCAGGGTCATCAGCTGCGAACCCCAGCCCTGCGGCTTGGGCGGCTTCATGGCCTGCGGCGGAGGCATGTGTACGGCCTGCGGGGCGACCGAGTCCACGTCCGCGGCGTACATCTGGTAGTGCTGCGAGCCCTTCCAGCGGCCCGCCCAGTCGTAGTCGCGGTAGTTCTCAAAGGCGGAGAAGACGTCGGCCCAGCTGTCGTAGCCGAAGAAGTTCAGCGCCTCCTCCGGCGGGCCGAAGTAGGCGACCGCGCCGCCCGGCGCCATCACCAGCAGCTTGTCGCACAGCGCCAGCTCGGCCACCGAGTGGGTGACCACGAGGACCGTACGGCCGTCGTCGGCGAGGCCGCGCAGCAGCTGCATGACATCGCGGTCCATGCCCGGGTCGAGACCCGAGGTCGGCTCGTCCAGGAAGATCAGCGACGGCTTGGTGAGCAGCTCCAGGGCCACCGAGACACGCTTGCGCTGGCCACCGGAGAGGGAGGTGACCTTCTTGTCCTTGTGGATGTCGAGCTTGAGCTCGCGCAGCACCTCGTCGATGCGGGCCTCGCGCTCGGCGGCGGTGGTGTCGGCCGGGAAGCGCAGCTTGGCCGCGTACTTCAGGGCCTTCTTGACGGTCAGCTCCTTGTGCAGGATGTCGTCCTGCGGGACCAGACCGATGCGCTGGCGCAGCTCGGCGAACTGCTTGTACAGGTTGCGGTTGTCGTACAGGACCTCGCCCTGGTTGGCGGGCCGGTAGCCGGTGAGCGCCTTGAGCAGGGTCGACTTGCCGGAGCCGGACGGGCCGATGACCGCGATCAGGGACTTCTCCGGGACGCCGAAGGAGACGTCCTTGAGGATCTGCTTGCCACCGTCGACCGTGACGGTCAGATGGCGCGCGGAGAAGGAGACCTCGCCGGTGTCGACGAACTCCTCGAGCCGGTCGCCGACGATCCGGAAGGTGGAGTGGCCGACGCCGACGATGTCGGCCGGGCCCAGTTGGACCGAGCCGCCCTTGGGGATCGGCTGGCCGTTGACATAGGTGCCGTTGTGCGAGCCGAGGTCGCGGATCTCCAGCCGGCCGTCGGGCGTGGCGTGGAACTCGGCGTGGTGCCGGGAGACCTGGAGGTCGGAGACGACCAGGTCGTTCTCCAGGGCACGGCCGATGCGCATCACCCGGCCGACGGCGAACTGGTGGAACGTGGTCGGGCTGCGGTCGCCGTAGACCGGCGGCGCCCCCGCGCCACCACCAGGCGTCTTCTGCGCGTACTGGTCGGCGGGCCCGGCCTGCTGCTGCGGGAACGCGGGCGCCTGCTGCTGCCAGCCCTGCTGTGGGGCCTGCGCTCCCGCGGCCGCCTGGTGCGGTACGGACGGCTGCGAGGCCGGTGCCTGCGGCTGCGCGGCCTGTTGCGAGGCGGGGGCCTGCTGGGCCCAGCCCGGCGCTCCGGCGCCCTGCGCGGCGTACGGCGCCGGCTGCTGCCGACCGGCCGCGGCGTCCGACAGGTTCAGCCGCGGTCCGTCGGTCGCGTTGCCGAGGTGCAGCGCCGCGCCCGGCCCGATCTCCATCTGCTGGATCCGCCGGCCCTGCACGAACGTGCCGTTGGTGCTGCCATGGTCCTCGATGACCCAACTGCGGCCGTTGAAGCTGACCGTGGCGTGTCGCCAGGACACCCTGGCGTCGTCGAAGACGATGTCACCCTGCGGATCGCGGCCGAGGGTGTAGGGCCTGGACGGGTCCAACGTCCAGGTCCTTCCGTTTGATTCCAGTACGAGTTCCGGCACTCCATGCCCCACTGAGTTGTCCCCCGAATTGCCCCCATCATGGGGAGTCTAGGGATGTCGAACATCGGGGGGAACTATTTCAGGCCCGGCCCGCTGACCGAAACCCGGGCCTTGTCGACGGGCGCCCGCGCACGCTTCAACTCGCCCCGTTGACGGGGTTGAAACCGGGCCGGAGAGTGGTAATCCCGGCGAGGGGGACAAGCGCGGCTCCGGTGTCGCGCCGCGGATCGGGGGGTCTGCCATGAGGTCTGCCAAGAGCACCGAAACCGCGCCGCGTGCCACGACGGTGCCCTGGAAGGACGTCCTGCTGTCCGCGATCGCCGCGGTGAGCTGGGCGTTGATCGGTATGGCGGGCACGGCCGCGCTCGGCCTGCACCTGCTGAAGGCGGACGCGGCCGGCTCACTCGGCCCCATGACGGCGGCAGTTGTGGCGCTGGGGGTGGGTGGCTCGGTCACGCCGTCGGGCGATGTGTCCGCCTTCGGACTGAAAGGCGCCGCGGCCCACACCGCCATCGAGATCACGCCACTCGGGGTGAGCCTGGCGGGTGCCCTGCTCCTGTCATGGTTCTTCCTACGGTCCTTGCGCACGGCCGGAGTTGTCGTCGCACCCGCCGAACTCCTCGCCCGCGCGGGCACGGTCGTCGCGCTCTTCGTCGCACTGCTGGGCGGTCTCGCCTGGGCGGGTCACGACGTCGTCACCATCGACGGCGGCTCGCTCGGGCTGGACCAGCTGCCGGGCACGGGCGGCGAGGGAGGCGGCGGACTGAGCATCCCCGGCCTCGGTGACGTGAGCGGACTGCTGCCGGACCGGATCGGTGACCTCGTCCATGCCAAGGCCGCGGTCGGCTTCACCGTGGAGACGACGGCCACGCTGCTCGGCGGCGCGCTCTGGTGTGCCGGCGTGCTGCTGCTCGCCCTGCTCGCCTCCCGGCGCGCTCCCCTGCCACCGGGCTGGTCCGTCGTACACCGGGTGGTACGGCCCGCGGTCTCGGCTCTCGCCACCGTGCTGCTGGTGGCCGTTGCGGCGGGGCTCGCGGCGGCGGTGTACGCGGCGATCGGCGACGACCATCCCGGGCGGATCGCCGGTGCGGCCCTGCTCGGTACGCCGAACGGGGTCTGGCTCGGCCTGCCCCTCGGTCTGTTCGTCCCCTGGGACGGCCACGCCTCCGGCGTCCTCGGCAGGTCCCTCCCCCACCCGCTGGACCAGCTCCTCGGAGCGCACACCGATCAGCCCGTGACGCTGGGCCGGCTGGCCGACCTGGACGGCCGGGTGTGGCTGCTGGCCCTGGCCGCGGCCCTGGCGATGCTGCTGGCCGGCGTCCTGACGGCGGTCCGCACGCCGGTGGTGCGGCAGGCCGACAGCGCCCTGGGTCTCGCCGCGCGGTGCGGACTGCGCCTGGGCATCACCACCGCCCTCGCCC
This sequence comes from Streptomyces sp. NPDC002076, assembly GCF_053593835.1. NCBI lineage: Bacteria > Bacillati > Actinomycetota > Actinomycetes > Kitasatosporales > Streptomycetaceae > Streptomyces > Streptomyces sp. NPDC002076. Next base: position 480,768 of record NZ_JBSFDI010000004.1, on the reverse strand, counting down.
TGCCCCTGCTCGCCTGGCTGACGGGTGTGTCCGTCACCTCGTCCCTGTCGGTGCTCGGCTTCGACGCCTTCGACGCCGGCCTCGAACTGCACGGCCGCCTCGGCATGGCCCTGCTCCTCGGCGCGGCGTGGGGCGCGGGCGCCGGGGCGATCGGCGCCCTGACGGCCTGGGCGACGGGAGCGGCGGGGGGACGCGCGGTTTGGGCGGCTCGGGCGGCTCGCGGGATGCCGGGGGGCGTGGCGATCGGGGGTGGCCGGGGCGGGGGCGCCGGTGGTTCCGGACGCGGCGACGGTGTCGGGCCGTATGCGCCGAGCGCGCCGTACCGTCCGCCGAACCCGGACACGAATCCGTATCTCCAGGTGCCGCAGGACCTTCAGGTGCCGCGGGACCAGCGCGAGGAGGCGCCGGGTGCCGGGCCGGGGTCCGCCGGGGACGACATGTACGGCGCTCCGACCATCGCCCGCCCGCTCGGCTCCGCTCCCCCGCCGCCCCGGCGCCGTCCCCCAGCCCGGCGGGGTGAGCGCTCGCAGGGCTCCGACGGCACCGAATGGCCACCGCCGCCCCCTCCGCCGCCGCCCCCGGCACCTCCGGGGAAGCCGAAGCGCCGGGGGTGAGTCGGCCGGGGGCGCGCGCAAGCGCACGTCCTGCCCGTCGGGGCATCTCGTGGCACAGTCGTGGTGGGACCGGGGGCCGCCGTGTGCGGGCGGGCGGTGTCTCCCGGTGGAAAGATCCCTGACACCGGCGCGACATCCATTGTTCCGTGTCCGTCAGTCGGACCTCGACGGCGGACGGCACTGGGTGCCGGATACGGTGGTGACACCATGAGCGCTTCGCAGACCTCCGCTGAACAGACCCCCGAGGTCCCCACCCTCCTCGTCAAGATCTTCGGCAAGGACCGGCCGGGCATCACGGCGGGTCTCTTCGACACCCTCGCCGCCTATCTCGTTGACGTGGTCGACATCGAGCAGGTCGTCACCCGGGGCCGCCTGGTGCTGTGCGCGCTGGTGACGCAGCCGCCGGCCGGCCTGGAGGGCGATCTGAGGGCCACCGTGCACAGCTGGGCCGAGTCGATGAAGATGCAGGCGGAGATCATCTCGGGGCACGGCGACAACCGACCGCGCGGCCTCGGGCGTTCGCTGGTGACCGTCCTCGGCCATCCGCTGACCGCCGAGTCGACGGCCGCCATCGCCGACCGGATCGCGAAGGCCGGCGGCAACATCGACCGTATCTTCCGGCTCGCCAAGTACCCGGTGACGGCAGTGGAGTTCGCGGTCTCCGGTGTGGAGACCGAGCCGCTGCGCACGGCCCTGGTCACGGACGCGGCGGCACTGGGTGTCGATGTCGCGGTCGTCGCAGCGGGCCTGCACCGGCGCGCTCAGCGCCTGGTGGTCATGGACGTGGACTCCACGCTGATCCAGGACGAGGTCATCGAACTGTTCGCGGCGCACGCCGGCTGCGAGGACAAGGTCGCCGAGGTCACGGCGGCGGCGATGCGCGGGGAGCTGGACTTCGAGCAGTCGCTGCACGCGCGCGTGGCGCTGCTGCGGGGGCTGGACGCCTCCGTGGTGGAGAAGGTGCGCAACGAGGTACGGCTGACGCCGGGCGCCCGCACCCTGATCCGCACGCTGAAGCGGCTCGGCTACCAGGTCGGGGTCGTCTCCGGGGGCTTCACCCAGGTCACGGACGATCTGAAGGAACGGTTGGGCCTGGATTTCGCGCAGGCCAACACGCTGGAGATCGTCGACGGCAAGCTCACCGGCCGGGTCACCGGCGAGATCGTGGACCGCGCGGGCAAGGCCCGGCTGCTGCGCCGGTTCGCCGCGGAGGCCGGTGTGCCGCTGTCGCAGACGGTGGCGATCGGCGACGGGGCCAACGACCTGGACATGCTGAACGCGGCCGGTCTGGGCGTCGCCTTCAACGCCAAGCCGGTGGTCCGCGAGGCCGCGCACACGGCGGTGAACTTCCCCTTCCTCGACACGGTCCTGTATCTGCTGGGCGTCACCCGGGAAGAGGTCGAGGCGGCCGACACGCACGACGAGGGCTGAGCAGGCCACCTGAGCAGGCCTGAGATGCGCGAGGGCCCGGCACCGCACGGGTGCCGGGCCCTCGCCGCATGGGTGGGTCACTCCTCGGGCGCCCAGTAGTCCGTGAGCGTGGCCACGCCCGGCTCGAGGCTCTTCCAGGGGCCGTCGAAGGACAGCAGCGCGAAACCGGCGGCCGGGAAGCCGCGGCGGTTCATCCGGTCGCGGGCGTCGCCCTCGGCGGTGCCGGACAGGATGTCGGCCAGGCCGTGGACGCCCGGGTTGTGGCCGATCAGGATCACGTTCCGCACGTCGTCCGGAGTCTCGTTCAGCACGGCGATCAGCTCGCCGGGCGAGGCCTCGTAGACCCGCTCCTCGTAGACGGTCTTCGGCCGGTGCGCCAGTTCGTGGACGGCGAGCTTCCAGGTCTCGCGGGTCCGGTCGGCGGTGGAGCACAGTGCGAGATCGAAGGTGATGCCGGTGTCGGCCAGCTTGCGTCCGGCGACCGCGGCGTCCTTGCGGCCGCGCTCGGCGAGCGGGCGCTCATGGTCGGGCACCTGGGGCCAGTCGGCTTTCGCATGCCGGAGGAGGACGATACTGCGAGGTTCTGCGGCGCTCATGTGACCCAGCTTCGCATGAAACAGGCCATGCGGCGCAGGGAGTTGACATGCGGATTCATCGCGTACGGAGACTCCTGGTCAGCGCGTGAGGAGCTGGTGGGCGCGCTCGAAGAGGTGCGTGATCGCCGGGTCGCCGCTCGCCGCGTGGGCGTCCGACGGGTTCAGTATCAGCGCCAGCAGTGCGATGAAGGCGAGCGCGGGCAGGGCGAGGGCCCACCAGGGCAGCCGGATGTCGACGCCGCCCGTGGTCGCCGGGTGGGGCCGGGAGGGGGTGCGGGCCGACATGATCGCCTCCGTGGGTCTTCGAGCGGGTCCGTGACCGGGTCGTGCGGTCACATCTCGAAGCTACGGAATCCGGGGCGGCCAACCCATCCGGACGTCCACCCAGTTGACCCTGACCCTTTCCCCCTAGGGGATGGTGGAGCTAACCCCACCATCCGCCCGAAGACGCGGGCCGGGACGCGGCCGTCACGGGGAGGCGAGGGTCGCGATGACGGCGATGATCACGAAGATGGCGAAGAACGAGCCGAAGACGATCAGCATCTTCTTCTGGCCGTTCTGCGGGTTCGGGTCGAGCACAGGCTGCATGCGCCCAGTCTCGCACCCTCCGCTCCGCAGGGGTCGGCCGGGGCGGGGGTCGGTGCCTCGCGCCCCGCGTCCCGGCCCCCCAGGTCAGCCTGCGGTCGCCTCGTCCTCGACCGTGCGGTTGCGGCCCGCCAGGAAGCCCACCAGCATCTGCGGCAGCATCAGGCCCGTCATGAGGGCGATCGGCAGGCCCCAGCCGCCGCTCTGCTGGTAGAGCACGCCGACCAGCAGCGGGCCGGGGATGGAGATCAGATAGCCGGTGCTCTGCGCGAAAGCGGACAGCTGGGCCACGCCCGGCCCGCTCCGGGCCCGCATGCCGACCATCGTCAGGGCCAGCGGGAAGGCGCAGTTGGAGACGCCGAGCAGCAGCGCCCAGGCCCAGGCTCCGGCGGCCGGCGCGAAGTACAGGCCCGCGTACCCGGCGAGCCCGCACACGCCCAGGACCAGCACGATCGGTCCCTGGTGGGGCAGCCGGGTGGCGACCCGCGGGATGACGAAGGCCAGCGGCACGCCCATCACCATGGTCACGGCGAGCAGCACGCCCGCGGTGCCGGCCGGGACGCCGGCGTCGCGGAAGATCTGCGGCATCCAGCCCATGGTGATGTAGGCGGCGGTGGCCTGGAGGCCGAAGAAGACGGCGAGCGCCCAGGCGGTGCGGCTGCGGGTGATGCGCAGCGGCGCGTGCTGTGCCGCCGCCCCCGCCTGCCGTGTGTCCGTGCGCCGTACGTCCCCGTGCTGCGCCTTCCCACGCTGCTGCTCCGCGCGCTCCCGCTGCCCCGTCCGCGCGGTCGCGGCCTCGGCGCCGCGCTCCCGTACGAGCGGCAGCCAGGGCAGGACGGCGGCGCCCGCGAGGGCGCCCCACACGGCGAGGCCGGACCGCCAGCTGCCGCCGAGGGCGTCGGTCAGGGGCACGGTCACCGCGGCGGCGAGGGAGGTGCCGAGGGCGAGGGCCATCGAGTACAGGCCGGTCATGGAGCCGACCCGGTCGGGGAACCAGCGCTTGACGATGACCGGCATGAGCACGTTGCTGACGGCGATGCCCATGAGGGCGAGCGCGCTGGCGGCCAGGAACCCGGCCGTGTTGCCGACGAAGGGCCGTATCAGCAGTCCGGCGGTGATGGCGGCCATGCCGGCGCACACCACGGCGGCCGGTCCGAAGCGGCGGGCCAGCCGGGGCGCGGTGATGCCGAAGACCGCGAAGCAGAGCGGGGGCACGGAGGTGAGCACGCCGGCCACGCTGCCGCTCATGCCGAGCCCGTCGCGGACCTCCTCCAGGAGCGCGCCGAGGCTCGTGATGGCCGGGCGGAGGTTCAGCGCGGACAGGACGATGCCGATGACGACCAGGCGGACCGCCCACGCGCGCGTGCGGGCGGCACCGGGGGTCGCCCCGAGGCTGCTCGTCGTGGCGGCCGTACCGGGTTCGGTCGATGACATCGCCGTACGGGTCTCCACTGTCCGGGTTTCCTCACATGCCATGAGGCCCATCATAGAATCATGGGATGATTGGTTGTCCATTCCGTGTTCGGGCCCCGGGGCGTCCCCGTCCGGGCCTCGCGTGCGAAGGTGTGCCATGCCCCTGAGCCACCCGCGCCGTTCGGCGCTGTCCGAGCAGGTCATCGCCGAACTGCGCAACCAGATCACCTCCGGCGAGTGGCCGGTCGGCGCGCGCATCCCCACGGAGCCGGAGCTGGTCGAGCAGCTCGGCGTCGCCCGCAACACCGTCCGCGAGGCCGTCCGCGCGCTCGCCCACAACGGGCTGCTGGACATCCGGCAGGGCTCGGGCACCTATGTGGTGGCGACGAGCGAGCTGGCCGGCGTGATGCACCGCCGGTTCGCCGACGCCGATCCCCGGCACATCGCCGAACTGCGCGCCGCGCTGGAGTCGACCGCGGCGAAGCTGGCCGCCGAGCGGCGCACCGAAAGGGACCTCAAGCAGCTGGACGCGTTGCTGGACCGGCGCGAGGTGGCCTGGGAGACCGGCGAGGCGGAGGCCTTCGTGACCGCCGACGCCACCTTCCACCTGGCCGTCGTGGCCGCCTCCCACAACGACGTGATCACCGCGATGTACGCCGATCTGGGCGAGGTGCTTCGGGACTGGCTGCGCGCGGACGTGGGCGCGAAGCTGACGCCGGAGACGTACATGGACCACACGCGTCTGGTGGACGCGATCCGCACCGGGGACGCGGAGGCGGCGGCGGCCGAGGCCGCGAGCTATCCGTTCCTGTGCCGCCCGGGCCGGTTCAGCGCCCCTTCCGGTGACTGATCCAGCCGCTCAGTGCTCGTTCTGGTGGCTGATCCACACCGAGCGGACTTCCTTCCAGCACCGGCCCGTCAGCCGTACGGTCATGGCGGGTCCGGTGTCCACCGGTGCGCTGTCGGTGTCTATGTCCCACCAGCGGGCGCACTCGATGTGCAGACGCACGCGATCGGTGTCGACATAGGGATTGTGGCAGTACGCCACCACATGAGAGCCGTGGACGGTCGTACGGCAGGTGGCCCCGAAGAAGCTGGGCGCGGGGGGCTTTCCGTGGTCCACGCGCGCGTAGGGCATCGCGTCGTACGGCAGGAGGAGCACGAGGGCCACGGCCGCGGTCACCGGGGCCAGGCTTCGGGACAGGCGCACAACGGGACCTCCTCGGCCGGGCTGGGGAGGGACGCGTAGGGTGAACGCTCAATCCAGGGTGAGCCGCCCGGGCCGCGCGGCGCCCGGCAGGTGGGCCGAACGGGTGACGCCCCGCTCCCCGCGCTGCGGGAAACGGGGCGTCAGGGTACGAGGATCAGGCGCCGATGGCGTGCAGACCGCCGTCGACGTGGATGATCTCGCCGGTGGTCTTCGGGAACCAGTCGCTCAGCAGGGCGACGATGCCCTTGCCGGCCGGCTCCGGGTCCTTCAGGTCCCACTCCAGCGGGGCGCGGGTGTCCCAGACAGAGGCCAGCTCGCCGAAGCCCGGGATGGACTTGGCGGCCATGGAGCCGATCGGGCCCGCGGAGATCAGGTTGCAGCGGATGTTCTGCTTGCCCAGGTCACGGGCGATGTAGCGGCTGGTGGCCTCCAGGGCGGCCTTGGCCGGGCCCATCCAGTCGTACTGCGGCCAGGCGAACTGCGCGTCGAAGGTGAGGCCGACGACCGAGCCGCCGTTCTGCATCAGCGGCAGGCAGGCCATGGTGAGCGACTTCAGGGAGTACGCCGAGACGTGCATGGCGGTGGCCACCGACTCGAACGGCGTGTTGAGGAAGTTGCCGCCGAGCGCGTCCTGCGGCGCGAAGCCGATGGAGTGCACGACGCCGTCGAGACCGCCCAGCTCCTCGCCGACGACGTCGGCCAGCCGGCCCATGTGCTCGTCGTTGGTGACGTCCAGTTCGATGACCTTGGTGGGCTTCGGCAGCTTCTTGGCGATGCGCTCGGTCAGCGTGGGCCGCGGGAACGCCGTCAGGATGATCTCCGCGCCCTGCTCCTGGGCCAGCTTGGCCGCGTGGAAGGCGATGGAGGACTCCATCAGCACGCCGGTGATCAGGACGCGCTTGCCCTCGAGGATTCCGCTCATGGTGATCAGTGACCCATTCCCAGTCCGCCGTCAACGGGGATGACGGCTCCAGTGATGTACGAGGCGTCGTCCGAGGCGAGGAACCGCACCGTCGCGGCGATCTCCTCCGGCTGCGCGTAACGGCCGAGCGGCACCTGCGAGACGATGTTCTGGCGCTGCTCGTCGCTGAGCACCTTGGTCATGTCGGTGTCGACGAAACCGGGCGCGACGACGTTGAAGGTGATGTTGCGCGAGCCCAGCTCACGGGCGAGGGAGCGCGCGAAGCCGACCAGAGCGGCCTTGGAGGCGGCGTAGTTCGCCTGGCCCGCCGAGCCGAGCAGGCCGACGACGGACGAGATCAGGATGACGCGGCCCTTCTTGGCGCGGAGCATGCCGCGGTTGGCGCGCTTCACCACACGGAAGGTGCCGGTGAGGTTCGTGTCGATGACCGAGGTGAAGTCCTCCTCGGACATGCGCATCAGGAGCTGGTCCTTGGTCACGCCGGCGTTGGCGATCAGTATCTCGACCGGGCCGTGCTGCTCCTCGACCTCCTTGTAGGCCTGCTCCACCTGCTCCGGGTCGGTGATGTCGCACTTGACGGCCAGGCAGCCCAGTTCCGTCAGGGCGGCCGGCGGCTCACCCGAGCGGTACGTGATCGCGACCTTGTCGCCGGCGTCGGCGAACGCGCGGGCGATGGCGAGGCCGATGCCCCGGTTTCCTCCGGTGACGAGAACCGAGCGGCTCAACGGATCACCCTTTCGATAGCGGTCTGCAGATGTCGGACAACCCGCCCGGACACCTGGATGACAGGCGGCTTCATCGAAAACCTATCGGTACGGCGGGGCCCGTGGGCAATCGGGCACCGACAGTGGCGGGCGGGAGTCACTGTCGGATCCCTACAGAACCGCTCGGTCCGGGCGCGAAACGTGTGGTCCGCCGGGCCGCTCCCGCGACATGATCGGACCGACAGGCCACGACAGCAGGGAGACCTCCGTGCCTCATTCCATCGACGAAGCCTTCACGGCGCTTCCGCTAAGGTCCCTCGCCGACGCCGCTCTGGCACGCGCGCGTGCGCTCGGGGCCGAGCACGCGGACTTCCGGTTCGAGCGGGTGCGCAACGCGTCCTGGCGGCTGCGGGACGCCAAGCCCGCCGGGTCGTCGGACACCACCGACCTCGGGTACGCGGTGCGGGTCGTGCACAGCGGTACGTGGGGCTTCGCCTCCGGTGTGGACCTGACCATGGACGCGGCCGCCAAGGTGGCCTCGCAGGCGGTGGCCATGGCCAAGCTGTCCGCGCAGGTCATCAAGGCGGCCGGGTCGGATGAAAGGGTGGAGCTGGCCGACGAGCCGGTGCACGCGGACCGCACGTGGGTGTCGTCGTACGAGATCGACCCGTTCTCCGTGCCGGACGAGGAGAAGGCCGCGCTGCTGGCCGACTGGAGCACGCGTCTGCTGGCCGCGAAGGGCGTCAACCACGTGGACGCCTCCCTGCTCACCGTGCACGAGAACAAGTTCTACGCCGACACCGCCGGGACCGTGACGACCCAGCAGCGGGTGCGGCTGCATCCGCAGCTGACCGCGGTGTCGGTGGACGAGTCCAGCGGCGAGTTCGACTCGATGCGGACCCTCGCGCCGCCGGTCGGCCGGGGCTGGGAGTACCTGACCGGCACCGGCTGGGACTGGGACCAGGAGCTGGAGCGGATCCCGGAGCTGCTCGCCGAGAAGATGCGGGCGCCGAGCGTGCAGCCGGGCCTGTACGACCTGGTCGTCGACCCGTCCAACCTGTGGCTGACCATCCACGAGTCCATCGGGCACGCGACGGAGCTGGACCGGGCGCTCGGCTACGAGGCCGCCTACGCCGGCACCTCCTTCGCCACCTTCGACCAGCTGGGCAAGCTGCGTTACGGCTCCGAGCTGATGAACGTCACCGGCGACCGCACCGCCGAGCACGGCCTGGCGACCGTCGGGTACGACGACGAGGGCGTCGAGGCGCAGTCCTGGGACCTGGTGAAGGACGGCACGCTGGTCGGCTACCAGCTGGACCGGCGGATCGCCCGGCTCACCGGGTTCGACCGGTCCAACGGGTGTGCATACGCCGACTCCCCCGCGCATGTGCCGGTGCAGCGCATGGCCAACGTCTCGCTCCGGCCGGACCCGGCGGGGCTGTCCACGGAGGACCTGATCGGGAGTGTCGACCGGGGCATCTACGTGGTCGGCGACCGGTCCTGGTCGATCGACATGCAGCGGTACAACTTCCAGTTCACCGGGCAGCGCTTCTTCAGGATCGAGAACGGGCGGATCACCGGGCAGCTGAAGGACGTGGCGTACCAGGCGAACACGACCGACTTCTGGGGCTCGATGACCGCGGTCGGCGGTCCGCAGACCTACGTCCTCGGCGGCGCCTTCAACTGCGGCAAGGCCCAGCCGGGGCAGGTGGCCTCGGTGTCGCACGGGTGCCCGTCCGCCCTCTTCAAGGGCGTCAACATTCTGAACACCACGCAGGAGGCCGGTCGATGAGCGCCCGTACGAACAAGCCGCACGAGATCGTCGAGCAGGCGCTCGCGCTGTCCCGGGCCGACGGCTGTGTCGTCATCGCCGACGAGTACTCCACCGCCAACCTGCGCTGGGCGGGCAACGCGCTCACCACGAACGGCGTGACCCGCGGCCGTACGCTCACCGTGATCGCGACCGTGGACGGCAAGGAGGGCACCGCCTCCGGTGTGGTGTCGCGCTCGGCGGTCACCGCTCAGGAGCTGGAGCCGCTGGTGCGGGCCGCCGAGACCGCGGCGCGCGGAGCGGGGCCCGCCGAGGACGCGCAGCCGCTGGTCGGCGGGGTGGCGCAGTCGCCGGACTTCACGGACGCGCCCGCCGAGACCTCCTCCGCGGTGTTCGCCGACTTCGCCCCGGCGCTCGGCGAGGCGTTCGCACGCGCGCATGCGGGCGGCCGTGAGCTGTACGGCTTCGCCAACCACGAGCTGGTGTCGACGTACCTGGGCACGTCCACCGGGCTGCGTCTCAGGCACGACCAGCCCACCGGCACGCTGGAGGTGAACGCCAAGTCGCCCGACCGCACCCGCTCGGCGTGGGCGGGCCGCTCCACGCGGGACTTCAAGGACATCGACCCGGGTGCGCTCGACGCCGAGCTGGCGGTACGGCTCGGCTGGGCCGAGCGGCGCGTGGAGCTGCCCGCCGGCCGGTACGAGACGCTGCTGCCGCCCACGGCCGTCGCGGACCTGCTGATCTACCAGCTGTGGTCGGCGTCCGGCCGGGACGCGGCCGAGGGCCGGACGGTGTTCTCGAAGCCGGGCGGCGGCACGCGTGTCGGCGAGAGGCTCACCGAGCTGCCGCTGACCCTGCGCAGCGACCCGAACGAGCCGGGCCTGGAGTGCCCGCCCTTCGTGGTCGCCCACTCCTCCGGCGGGGACCAGTCCGTGTTCGACAACGGGCTGCCGACCCACACGACGGAGTGGATCGACGAGGGTGTGCTCAAGCACCTGACGACCACCCGGCACAGCGCGGACCTGACCGGGCTGCCGGTCGCCCCGGTCCTCGGGAACCTGATCCTGGACGGCGGGAACGACCGCTCTCTGGAGGACATGGTCGCGGGCACCGAGCGCGGGCTGCTGCTGACCTGCCTGTGGTACATCCGCGAGGTGGACCCGGCCACGCTGCTGCTCACCGGTCTGACCCGGGACGGCGTCTACCTCGTGGAGAACGGCGAGGTGACGGGACAGGTGAACAACTTCCGGTTCAACGAGTCGCCGGTCGACCTGCTGCGGCGGGCCACGGAGGCGGGCCGTACGGAGAAGACGCTGCCGCGCGAGTGGAGCGACTGGTTCACCCGGGCCGCGATGCCGGCGCTGCGGATCCCGGATTTCAACATGAGCTCTGTCAGTCAGGGCGTATAACCTCGTAGGCGTTCGTGGTCGGGTGTCACCCGGCTGCCCGAAGATCATCAAGGAGACACGAGAACCGTGACGGACATCGTCGACGAGCTGAAGTGGCGTGGGCTCATCGCCCTCTCCACGGACGAGGACGCACTGCGCAAGGCGTTCGCGGACGGCCCCGTCACGTTCTATTGCGGCTTCGACCCGACCGCGCCCAGCCTGCACCTCGGCAACCTGGTGCAGATCCTCACGATGCGTCGCATCCAGGAGGCCGGTAACCGGCCGCTGGCGCTGGTCGGCGGTGCCACGGGTCTCATCGGCGACCCGAAGCCGACGGCCGAGCGCACGCTGAACGCGCCGGAGACCGTAGCGGGCTGGGTGGACCGGCTGCGCGCCCAGATCGAGCCGCTGCTGCACTTCGACGGGCCGAACGCCGCTGTCATGGTCAACAACCTGGACTGGACCCAGGGCCTGTCGGCCATCGAGTTCCTGCGGGACATCGGCAAGCACTTCCGGGTCAACAAGATGATCGCCAAGGAGGCCGTCTCCCGGCGGCTGAACTCCGATGCGGGCATCAGCTACACCGAGTTCAGCTACCAGATCCTGCAGGGCATGGACTTCCTGCAGCTCTACCGGCGGTACGGCTGCGCCCTGCAGACGGGCGGCAGCGACCAGTGGGGCAACCTCACGTCGGGCACGGACCTCATCCACCGGGTCGAGCAGGACGCCGTGGTGCACGCGCTCGGTACGCCGCTGATCACCAAGGCGGACGGGACCAAGTTCGGCAAGACCGAGTCCGGCACGGTCTGGCTCGACCCCGAGATGACGACGCCGTACGCGTTCTACCAGTTCTGGGTGAACGCGGACGACCGTGACGTCTCGAAGTTCCTGCGCATCTTCAGCTTCAAGTCCCGGGAGGAGATCGAGGAGCTGGAGCGCCAGACGCAGGAGCGGCCGCAGGCCCGGGCCGCGCAGCGTGCGCTCGCCGAGGAGCTGACGACGCTGGTGCACGGCGCGGACCAGACGGCCGCGGTGATCGCCGCGTCGCGTGCCCTGTTCGGGCAGGGCGAGCTGTCGGAGCTGGACGGCCGGACGCTGGCGGCAGCGCTGTCCGAGGTCCCGCACATCCAGGTCGCCGAGCTGGGTCCGGTGGTCGACCTGTTCGCCGAGGTCGGGCTCGTCGCCAGCAAGTCCGCTGCGCGGCGGACCGTGAAGGAGGGCGGGGCCTACGTGAACAACGCGAAGGTCGGCTCCGAGGACGCGGTGCCCTCGTCCGAGGATCTGCTGGACGGGCGGTGGCTGGTGCTGCGGCGGGGGAAGAAGAACCTGGCCGCGGTGGAGGTCGTTTCCGTTTAGCGCCGTGGGGGCGGGGGGTGGAATACACCCCCGCGCCCCTTTCGGGGCGCCCCCACTCAGCGAGATCTCACGCCCCGGCCCTCTCCTGCTTCCGCTTGCCCAGCGTCGCCATGTACAGGGCGTCCACCGCTGCGACGATGATGATCGCCGCCACGAGCTGGAAGGCGTGCCGGGTCCAGTCGATGCCGGGGGTCGCGGCCACGCCGACGGCGCGGGCGACCGCGTTGCCCACGATGGCGCCGAGCATGCCGCAGATGGTGGTCAGCCAGAGCGGGCTGTGCTGCTTGCCCGGGATGACCGCCTTGGCGATCAGGCCCAGCACGAATCCCACGATGATCGCCCACAACCAGCCCATGGCTGCCTCCTCGTACGGCTCGACGTGAGCATTACGGCAAGTGTGGGTCGGTGGTCCGTACGGCGCATGTCGGGTTCCCCCGTGCGCGGTACGGCCGGTGGCGTTACCGCAGGCAGCGGGCGACCCGGTCTCGTGGGCTGCGCAGCCGCGGCGTAACGTAAAAGGCCGGGGCGAGCCGATGTGGGCGGATGGTGGAATGTGATGCGGAAACAGCACGGCGGCAACGTCCAGGTGTTCCGGATCACCGGCGCCCGGACGGGACTCGCCGAGGACGTACGGGGCCGGCAGCGCAGGTACGTCATCTCGATGACGATCCGCACGGTGTCGGTGATCCTCGCGGTCTCCCTGTGGAACGTCGAGCGGTACGTCGCCGTCGTGGCGCTCGTCGCCGGAGCGCTGCTCCCCTATATCGCCGTGGTGATCGCGAACGCCGGCCGGGAGCGGCCGCCGTCCCTGCCGTCCACGTTCATCACCGCGCCGACGCGGCCGATGATCACGCCGCCGCGGGCGGAGGAGGCGCAGGCGGAATCCGTTGCGGAGGATGCGGCGGCTCGTCCGACGGCGGCGGGCGGTGAGCGGTCGGACCCGATGTGACCGTTGCGGACCCGCCGGAAGCGGAACGCCGTCGCCCGTCAAGCTCAAGAAAAGCTCAGATGGATCGTGCAGTTCCAGTGCCGGGCGGCGGGGTGTCCGTGACATACTGCGTACGCGCTCCGCATCCCCCGTCGGAGCGACGGACCGACGCCGGGCAGCTCCCCCCGTGGCTGCTCGGCGTCGCCTTGTTCAGGCCCCTTCTGTACGACGAACCCGAGACGAACCCGTGAGTGACGAGACGCCGATCTGCTCCGCCAAGGGCTGCCGTGCCGCCGCCGTGTGGGTGCTGGCGTGGAACAACCCGAAGATCCACACGCCGGAGCGGCGCAAGACGTGGCTCGCGTGCGAGGAGCATCGCGAGCATCTTTCGCAGTTCCTCGGGGTGCGGGGTTTCCTGAAGGACGTCGTGAAGTTCGCCGACTGGCAGGATCCCGAAGACGCCTAGCCGCCGATCGCCGACATCGGCCGGTCCGGCTGGACGAACGACGGGTCGTCCAGGCCCGCTCCCGCCTTCTTCCCCCACATCGCCAGCTTCCAGATGCGGGCGATCTCCTCGTCGAGGGCGTCGCTGCGCAGCGCTGCCCGCAGGTCCGTCTCCTCCGTCGCGAAGAGACAGGTGCGTATCTGCCCGTCGGCCGTGAGGCGGGTGCGGTCGCAGGCCGCGCAGAAGGGGCGGGTGACCGAGGCGATGACGCCGACCCGGTGCGGGCCGCCGTTCACCAGCCAGCGCTCCGCCGGGGCCGAGCCGCGCTCGTCGGCGCCCTCGGGGGTGAGGTCGAAGCGGGTGCGCAGGGAGGCCAGGATGTCCCCGGCGGTGACCATGCCCTCGCGCTTCCAGCCGTGCTGGGCGTCCAGGGGCATCTGCTCGATGAACCGCAGTTCGTAGTCGTGCTCCACGGCCCAGGCCAGCAGGTCGGGGGCCTCGTCGTCGTTCATGCCCGGCATCAGGACCGAGTTGACCTTGACGGGGGTCAGACCGGCCTCGCGGGCGGCCTCGAGGCCTTCGAGTACGTCCTTGTGGCGGTCGCGGCGGGTCAGGGTCTTGAAGACGGCGGGACGGAGGGTGTCCAGGGAGACGTTGACCCGGTCCAGGCCGGCCGCCTTCAGCGCGGTCGCGGTGCGCTTGAGGCCGATGCCGTTGGTGGTGAGGGACGTCTGCGGGCGGGGGGTGAGGGCCGCGACGCGCTCGACGATGCCGACCAGGCCGGGGCGCAGCAGGGGCTCGCCGCCGGTGAAGCGGACCTCCTCGATGCCGAGCATGCGCACGGCGATGTCGACGAGGCGGACGATCTCGTCGTCGGTGAGCAGATCGGGCTTGGCCAGCCACTGCAGGCCCTCCTCGGGCATGCAGTACGTGCAGCGCAGATTGCAGCGGTCGGTCAGCGAGACCCTCAGGTCGGTGGCCACCCGGCCGTAGGTGTCGATGAGCACGTGGGCCCCCTCCCTCGATCCCGGATCACTCATTTTCCGTCACCTGCGAGCCTACGTGACACCACTGACAACGACAGCGGCCCGATCCGACGAGGTACGACACGGCCGCGTCGTAGGACCGTACAGCCCCGCACGACGCGGCCGTCGTACGAATCTCAGTGTGCTCCGGTGCCGGTCAGGGACCGCACCTCCAGTTCGGCGTACTTGCCGGCGTCCGGGACCTCCTTGGACAGCAGGGTGCCCACGACGCCGAGCAGGAACCCGACGGGGATGGAGATGATGCCGGGGTTCTCCAGCGGGAACCAGTGGAAGTCGACGCCGGGGAACATCGAGGCCGGACTGCCGGAGACCACCGGGGAGAACAGCACCAGGCCGACCGCGGTGACCAGGCCGCCGTAGATCGACCACAGGGCGCCCGAGGTGGTGAACCGCTTCCAGAACAGGCTGTAGAGGATGGTCGGCAGGTTGGCGGAGGCGGCGACCGCGAAGGCGAGGGCAACCAGGCCGGCCACGTTCAGGTCGCGGGCCAGGGCGCCGAGGACGATCGAGACCGCGCCGATGCCGACGGTCGCCCAGCGGGCCGCGCCGACCTCCTGCTTCTCGGTGGCCTGCCCCCTCTTGATGACGTTGGCGTAGATGTCGTGGGCGAAGGAGGACGACGAGGCCAGGGTGAGGCCGGCGACGACCGCGAGGATCGTCGCGAAGGCGACGGCCGAGATGGTGGCGAGCAGGATCGCGCCCCAGTTGGAGTCGACGCCGCCCAGATGCAGCGCCAGCAGGGGTGCCGCGGTGTTGCCCGCCTTGTTGGAGGCGATGATCTCGTCCGGTTTGATCAGCGCGGCGGCGCCGAAGCCGAGGGCGAGGGTCATCAGGTAGAAGGCGCCGATCAGGCCGATCGCCCAGATGACCGACTTGCGGGCGGCCTTTGCGGTCGGGACCGTGTAGAAGCGGATGAGGATGTGCGGCAGACCGGCGGTGCCCAGGACCAGGGCGAGACCGAGCGAGATGAAGTCCAGCTTGGTGGTGCCGGTGGCGCCGTACTTCAGACCGGGCTCCAGGAACGCCGAGCCCTTGCCGCTGTTGTCGGCGGCCTTGCCGAGCAGGTCGGAGACGTTGAAATGGAACTTCAGCAGGACCAGGAAGGTCAGCAGCAGAGCGCCCGCGATCAGCAGCACCGCCTTGACCATCTGGACCCAGGTGGTGCCCTTCATGCCGCCGATGGTGACGTAGACGATCATCAGCAGGCCGACCAGGGCGACGATGCCGATCTTGCCGCCGTCGCTGGTGATGCCGAGCAGGAGCGAGACGAGGACACCGGCGCCCGCCATCTGGGCCAGCAGGTAGAAGATCGAGACCACGATGGTGGAGGTGCCGGCGGCCGTGCGGACCGGGCGCTGGCGCATGCGGTAGGCCAGCACGTCGCCCATGGTGTAGCGGCCGGAGTTGCGCAGGGGTTCGGCGACCAGGAGCAGGGCGACGAGCCAGGCGACGAGGAAGCCGATGGAGTACAGGAAGCCGTCGTAGCCGAACAGGGCGATGGCGCCGGCGATGCCGAGGAAGGACGCGGCGGACATGTAGTCGCCGGAGACGGCGAGTCCGTTCTGGAAGCCGGTGAACTGGCGTCCGCCGGCGTAGAAGTCGGCGGCGTTCTTCGTCTGGCGGCCGGCCCAGACGGTGATGACGAGGGTCGCGGCGACGAACACCGCGAACAGGGTGATGATCAGCGTCCGGTGGTCGCTCGCCTCGCCGGCGGCCAGCGTGATCGCGGGGCTCATGCGCCGCCCTCCATCCGGGACTTGATGGCCTCCGCCTTGGGGTCGAGCCGGGTGGCGGCGTGCCGTGCGTACCACCAGGCGATGAGGAAGGTGGTGAGGAACTGGGCGAGGCCCAGGACGAGGGCCACATTGACGTTTCCGGCCACCTTGGTGCCCATGAAGCCGCTCGCGTAGTTGGAGAGCAGCACGTACAGCAGGTACCAGGCGGTGAAGGCGACGGCCAGCGGGAAGGCGAACGAGCGGTGGGCGCGGCGCAGTTCGCCGAACTCCGCGCTCTGCTGCACCTCGGCGAACTCCTCGGTGGAGGGAAGTGGGGCCCCCGGTGTGGCGGGGGGCGGTGTCTCGGTGGCCACGGGGTCTCCTCGCGTTGCGGAAGCAATGACGAACGGGGAGCTCGATCGTGCTGGCGCTCCCTGCCCAAGGTCCACGGCGCCACGCGAGGACCGGTTCAAGTCCTATGAGTTCTTTCGCAAGCGGTCTTGTCGAGCCATTGCCAAGTCATTGCCGAGCGGTGAGCCGTGGGTTAGCTTCTGCCTGCACCACTCGCCATGCACCTGCCCGAGCACCACCTGTGTCTCGGGCGGTTTTCGTATCCGGATGATGTGGAGATCCCATGGTTCATCTGCGTTCCAGACGCCGGCTCGCGCTCGCCGTGCCCGTCGTGCTGTCGCTGACCGCCTCGCTCGGCTTCCTGCCGACGGCGGCCTCCGCGGCGCCCGCCGCGGCCAGGGCGGCGCGGGTGGCGGACGACGGACCGAACCTCGCGTACGTGGTCAACACCCGTACGGATCACGGCACGATCGAGTCCGTGCAGCGGGAGATCCTGCGCAACGGCGGCTCGGTCGTGGCCAGTTACGACAGGATCGGCGTGATCGTCGCCCACTCCGCGAAGGCGGACTTCGCCGCGCGGATGCGCGCGGTGCGCGGGGTGGACTCGGCGGGCGCCACGCGTACCGCGCCGCTGAGCGCCGCGGGGACGACCGACGAGGGCGCGGTGCAGGTCCTGTCGAAGGCGGAGGCCGCGAGGCTCACCCAGGCCGCGGCTCCGGGCGAGGAGCCGCTGGAGGCGGACCAGTGGGACCTGCGGGCGATCGGCGCCGACCGGGCCGCGCGGATCAACCCGGGCAGCAGCAGTGTGACCGTCGGTGTCATCGACACGGGCGTGGACGACACCCATCCGGACATCGCCCCGAACTTCTCCGCCTCCCAGTCGGCGAACTGCGTGAGCGGCAAGGCGGACACGACGTACGGCGCCTGGCGCCCGGCGGACGCCGCCCACTACCACGGCACCCATGTGGCCGGCGAGATAGCCGCGGCCCGCAACGGCATCGGCGTGGCCGGCGTGGCACCGGGCGTGAAGGTCGCGAGCATCACCGTGGCCCAGCCGGACTCTACGCAGCTGTTCTACCCGGAGAGCGTGGTCTGCGCCTTCGTGTTCGCCGCCGACCACGGCATCCAGGTCACCAACAACAGCTACTACGTTGATCCGTGGCTGTACAACTGCATGGACGATCCGGATCAACGGGCCATCGTCGACGCGGTCAACAGGGCCCAGCTGTATGCACAGAGCAAGGGCACGCTCAATGTGGCCTCCGCGGGCAACTCCAACGACGACCTGGACTCGCACGCCCTTGTGGACGCCTCCAGCCCCGACGACTCGACGGCCACGACCCGCACGGTCGATCCGCACGAGTGCTTCGACGTGCCGACCCAGCTGCCCGGTGTGGTGACGGTGAGCGCGGTGGGCGTGAAGGGCGCCAAGTCCTACTACTCCAGCTACGGCCAGGGCGTGATCGACGTGGCGGGGCCGGGCGGCGACAAGTACCAGATCCCGGACACGCCGTCGAAGAACGGCCGCATCCTGTCCACGCTGCCGAACGGCCAGTACGGCTTCCTCCAGGGCACCTCGATGGCCTCCCCGCACGTGGCCGCGGTGGCCGCGCTGCTGAAGTCCGCCCATCCGAACGCCACTCCGGCCCAGCTGCAGGCCCTGCTGAAGGCCGAGGCGGACAACCCGGGCTGCCCGAGCGAGCCCTACGACGGCAACGGTGACGGGGTCGTGGACGCGACCTGCGTCGGCGGCAATCGCGTCAACGGCTTCTACGGCTTCGGCGTCGTCAACGCACTGCGCGCAGTCAAGTAGCCGGCCGAGTCACCACGCGGTGACCAAGCACCCGCCCGTTCTGCATAAGTTGATTCAATCAACATTGATCAATCAATAATGCATAGTGTGGTCATGACTGCTGACATCGAGGTGGCATGGTCCGCACTGGGCGGCGACTCCGCCCTCGTCTCCCGGGCGACGACGGTCGGACGCCCCGGCGCGCTTCCGGCGCGGCTTCCCGTGCGGGAGCTGGCGCGCGCGTGTGTCAGGGCCTGTGCGCTGGCCGCCGCCGAACTGGCGGCTCGCCGGGCCGGGCTCGCCGAGGTGCCCGGCGTCCGGGTGGACGACGGTGCCGTGGCGGCCGCCTTCCACAGTGAACGGCACCTGCTGGTCGACGGGCGGGCACCGGTCGTCTTCGCGCCGCTGTCGCGGTTCTGGCGGACGGCCGACGGCTGGGTGCGCACCCACGCCAACTACCCGCACCACCGAGCCCGGTTGCTCCACGCGCTGGGCCTGCCGACGGACGCCATGCCGGAGACGGTGGCCGGCCGGCTCGCCGAGCGGTCCGCGGTGGCGGTCGAGCAGGCGGTGTACGGCGCCGGCGGCCTCGCGGTGGCCCTGCGCACCCCGAAGGAGTGGGCGGCCACCGAGCAGGCCGCCGAGGTCGCCGCACGCCCGCTGGTCGAGCGCGAGCGCCTCGGCTCCACGCACGCGCGCGTGCTCACCCCGCTCGATCCCGCCGCCGCTCCCCTGCTGCCCGCCGCCGGGCTGCGCGTGCTGGACCTGACCCGGGTCCTCGCCGGCCCGGTCGCCACCCGCACCCTCGCCCTGCTCGGCGCGGACGTGCTCCGTGTGGACGCCCCCTGGCTGCCCGAACTCCCCGACCAGCACGCCGACACGGGCTTCGGGAAGCGGTCGGCGACGCTCGACCTCACCGCCGACCGCGCCGCCTTCGAGGAGCTGCTGACCGCGGCGGACATCGTCGTCACCGGCTACCGGCCGGGCGCCCTGGACCGGTTCGGGCTCTCGCCGCAGGCACTGGTCGCGCGCCGGCCCGGACTGGTCGTGGCGCAGGTCTCGGCGTGGGGCGGGTACGGTCCCTGGGGCGGGCGGCGCGGCTTCGACAGCCTGGTGCAGGTCGCGGCCGGCATCGCCGCGACCGAGGGCTCGGCCGAGGCGCCCGGCGCACTGCCCGCGCAGGCGCTGGACCACGGCACCGGCTATCTGCTGGCGGCAGCCGTCCTGCGGGCGCTCACCGAGCAGTCGTACGACGGGGGCGGCCGCCTCGTGCGGCTGGCGCTGGCCAGGACCGCGCACTGGCTGACCGACGGGATCCGGCCGACCGCGGCCACGGGTGCGCCGTACGCGGGGCCGGACGCCTGGCTGGCCGAGACGGACAGCCCGCTCGGCCGGCTGCGGCACGCGCTGCCGCCGGTGTCCTTCGCCGGCGGCCCCGCCGACTGGGCGCGGGCTCCGGTGCCGTGGGGGTCGGACAGCGCCCGCTGGCGGTGAGCGCTCGCGGCCCGGAACAGGTGAGTGCACGGGCGGCCGGAAACGTATGTATGCATGGAATTCCGTACTGCCAGTTGTTTTCCGGGACTTGCCCGGTTCTGCGGCGACTGGCGAAGATCACGGGGTGAGCTTGATACGACCGACCGCCGAGGCGAGCGGCGAAGAGGGCCCCGCCCGGCGGTTGGGCACCGGCCGGGCCGTCGCCCTCCTGGTCCTGGTAGCGCTGGGCGCCCTGATCCCGCTGCTCGGGCCGTCGGCGGCGCTGCACGGCACCGGGGAGGCCGCCGCGCCGGGGGCCGGCGGCATCGGGCTGCTGCGCGCGGTGCTGTTCGCGGCCCTGAGCGTGCCCCTCGGCGAGCTGTTCGTGCACCGGCTCGCCCGGCGCCTGCCCGGTGTTCCGCCCGAACGGCCGCGCAGCTGGACCCCGTTGGCCGCCAGCGCAGGCTTCGTCGCCGCGCTGGCGCTCGCCTCGGTGGTGTCCGCCGGCAATCTGATCCCGCACCGCCTCGGCCAGATCGACGTCGGCGGCCTGTACGGCTCCCGCGACGGCAGGCTGGCCCTGCTGGAGGTCAACGCCTTTCTGCTGGCGGCCCTGTGCGCGTTCCTGCGCCGTCCGGCGGCCCAGGTGTGGCCGCCGGCCGCGGTGGTGGTAGCGGAGGCACTGCGCGCCCACCCCGCGACCGAGCAGAGCCCGCTGATCGGCTCGGCCCTGACACTGGTGCACCTGACGTGCGCGGCACTGTGGACCGGCGGTCTGCTGCACACCCTGCGGCTGATCGGGCTGTGGCGCGGCAGCCCCGCCGGTGCCGCGCTGCTCGGCCGCTACGCGCGCGTGGCGGCCGTCCTGCTCGCCGCCATCACCGCGACGGGCGTGTGCAGTTCGCTGCGCCGCATGCCGTCGGCCACGATCCTGGACCAGCTGACGACGACGGCGTACGGACGCACCCTGCTGGCCAAGGCGCTCCTGGTCACCGCCGTCGCGCTGCTCGCCCTGTGGGCGCGGATCCGGCTGCGCCGCGCCGCCGACCCGCTGACCGCGTACCCGCCCGCGCGGGCCGAGCTGATCGCGCTGGGCGCGGTGGTCGCGGTCTCGGGTCTGCTCACGGCGCTGCCACTGCCGATCCGCTGGACCTAGCGGTTCACCGGTCGCCCGTGACCAGGACCTTGAGGGCGGTGCGCTCGTCCATCGCCTTGTAGCCCGCGGGCACGCCCTCGATGTCGACGGTCATGTCGAACACCGGCGACGGGTCGATCGTGCCGTCCAGGACGTCGGGGAGCAGGTCGGGGATGTAGGCGCGGACCGGGGCGACGCCGCCGCGCAGGGCGATGTTCCGGTCGAACATGACGCCGAGGTCGAGGCCGGTGCCGCTGCCGTGCGGCACGCCCACGAAGCCGATCGCGCCGCCGTCGCGCGTGATGTTGACGGCGGTCCGCATGGACTGCTCGGTGCCGACGGCCTCGACGACGGCGTGCGCGCCCTGGCCTCGGGTGAGCTCACGGACGGCCTCGACGGCCGCGTCCCCGCGCTCGGCGACGACGTCGGTGGCGCCGAAGCGGCGCGCGATGTCGGTACGGACCTCGTGCCGGCCGAGCGCGATGATCCGCTCGGCGCCCAGCCGCTTGGCGGCGAGGACCGCGCACAGGCCGACCGCGCCGTCGCCGACGACGGCGACCGTGGCGCCGGGGCGGGCCCCCGCGCCGAGGGCGGCGTGGTGGCCGGTGCCGAGGACGTCGGAGAGGGTCAGCAGGGCGGACAGCAGGTGGTCGTCGGAGGCCGCGTCCTTGGGGAGCTGGACGAGGGTGCCGTCGGCGAAGGGCACGCGCACGGCCTCGCCCTGGCCGCCGTCGTAGCCGACGGAGCCCCAGAAGCCGCCGTGTTCGCAGGACGTCGTCAGGCCCTCGCGGCAGTAGTCGCAGACGCCGTCGGACCACATGAACGGCGCGACCACCAGGTCACCGCGCCTGACGGTGCTCACCTCGGAGCCGGTCTCCTCGACGATCCCGAGGAACTCGTGCCCGATGCGCTGCCCCGGCTGCCGGGCCGCCTCGCCCCGGTAGGCCCACAGGTCGCTGCCGCAGATGCAGGCGCGCAGCACCCGTACCACGGCGTCGGTGGGCAGCTGCGCCACGGGCTCGGGAACGTCCTCCACGCGCATGTCGTACGGGGCGTGGATGGTGGTGGCGCGCATGGCGAGGGTCCTTCTCGTGCGGTTCGGTGCGGGGCGCTCAGGGGGTTGTCGAGCGCACCTCACGGTACGCCGTCGCCGGCCCGGCCCGCGCGCCCAGGGTCCCCGGCCGCATGTCAGACCCCCACCGCACCCAGCAGGCTGCCCGCCGCGTAGGTGACCCCCATCGCCAGCGCCCCGCCCACCACATTGCGCAGCACCGCGCGTTTCGGGTCGGCCGCGCCGAGGCTCGCGCTCTTCCAGCCGGTGAGGACGAGCGCGGCCAGGACGGAGACGACGGTCACGCCCAGCCGCCAGCCGGCCGGGGGCAGGACGATGGCCAGCAGCGGCAGCAGCGCGCCCACCGTGAAGGCCAGGAAGCTCGCCCAGGCCGCGTGCCAGGGGTTGGTGAGGTCCTCCGGGTCGATACCGAGCTCCACGCGCGCGTGGGCCCTGAGCGCGTCCCGCGCGGTGAGCTGTTCGGCGGCCTCCCGGGCCACCTCGTGGGACAGCCCACGCTCCTCCAGCAGCGTGGTCAGCTCCTGCAGCTCGGCCTCCGGCTGCTCCCGCAGTTCCCGTTTCTCCACGGCCAGCGCGGCCACCTCGGAGTCGCGCTGGGTGGACACGGAGACGTACTCGCCGGCCGCCATGGACATCGACCCGGCGAGCAGGCCGGCCAGTCCGGCGGTGAGCAGGGCGGACCGGCTCTGGGTGGCGCCCGCCACGCCGACGACGATGCCCGCGGTGGAGACGATGCCGTCGTTCGCGCCGAGCACCGCGGCCCGCAGCCAGTTCAGCCGCGAGCCGAGCGCGGCCCCGTGGGCCTCTTCGTGGGTGGGTTCCGTCACAGCAGGGAGGATCGCACTCGCGGGACTGCCGCCTCCACATCACCACACCCGCAGTGAGGCCCCCCGGGCGAACACCGGACTGGTCGCGTCCGCCGGTGGCTGTGTCAGGGGCTCGGCGACCTCCGCCACCGTGGGCCCCACCTTCGCCGCGACGGGGTCGAGGTGGGCGAGGTCGAAGCCGTAGACGCGGGCCGCGTTGCCGCCGAGCATGGCCGCGACCTCCTCGCGCGGCACGCCCGCGTAGGCGCACCGCAGGGCCTCGCGGGTGTAGGGATGGGTGCCCTCGTCGTGCGGGTAGTCGCTGCCCCACATGATCTTGTCGACGCCGATGCGGTCCCGCAGCGGCACCTCGTGCGGGCGCATGAAGCTGGCGCCGACGAAGCAGTTGTCCTGCCAGACCCGGGAGGGCGGCGCGCCCATGCCCGCGGCGAGTCCGGTCCCGAACTTGGCCTCCGCCGTGCCGGCCTTCGTGGCCGCGGCGACCAGGCGGCCGTGGTAGTAGTCCAGCATGCCGAGCACTCCGGGGATCCAGCCGGAGCCCTGCTCGGTCAGGACCAGTTTCAGCTCGGGGTGCCTGCGGAAGGCGCCGCCGAAGACCAGGTGCCACAGGGCGCGGTGGGAGAACCAGGTCGTCTCCACCATGAACACCGCGCGGGCGGCCGGCTCCTCGCCGAGCGGCGGGGAGGCCGAACCGGCGTGGTGGTTGACCGGGACGCCGAGTTCCGCGCAGGTGGCCCAGATCGGGTCGTACGTCCGCGAGTACAGCTCGGGCAGCCCCGAGCCGGGCGGGGTGCCCGGCAGCATCAGGCCGCCCTTCAGGCCCGCCGAGGCGGCCCACCGGATCTCCTTGACGGCCTCCTCGACATCGCCCAGCAGGATCTGGAAGACACCCGCCCGGCGGCCCGGCGCGGCGGCGCAGAAGTCGGCGAGCCAGCGGTTGTGCGCGCGCAGGCCCGCCCAGCGGCGCTCGAAGTCCTCGGCGCCGGGCGGCGGGGCCATCAGGGAGCCCGACGGGAAGAACGGCGGGATGGTGTTCGGGAAGATCACCTCCGCCACGATCCCGTCCGCCTCCAGCTCCGCGAGGCGCCGCGCGGAGTTCCAGTTGCGGTCGGCGGAGTCGGCGAGCAGGTCCTCGTAGGGGTTGACGTAGGTGGCGGCCCAGACGTCGAAGTCGTCGTGGTACCGCTTCTCCAGGTAGGGCCGGTAGTCGAGGAGGTCGGCGCCGGCGTGGCAGTCGGCGGAGATGACGGTGTACCGGTCGTCGGTCATGCGGACCCTCCCGCCGCGAACAAGCTGGGGTCGGTGCCCAGCACCGGGAAGTCCCGGTCGGTCAGCCAGTGCCGGCCCGTTTCGCGCGAGCGCGCCCAGGACGCCTCGACGGCCGGCTGGTCGGCGGGCTGGCCGAGGTCGGCGGGGGTCGGCCCGATGCGGCGGGCCAGGGGCCTGAGCTTGCCGAGGTCGAAGCCGAAGACCTCGGCCGCGGCGAGCCCGAGCATGCGGCGGGTCTCGGTGACGGGGATGTCGTGGAAGGTACGGCGCAGCCACGCGCGCGTGTCGGGCCAGGTGCCCTCGGGGTGCGGGAAGTCGCTGCCCCACAGGATGTTGTCGACGCCGATCTCGTAGCGCTGGGCCAGCTCGCGCCGCTTGGTGTTGGTGGCGCAGACGAACACCTGCCGGTCCAGGTACTCGTGCGGCGGGCGCTTGAGCTCCTCGAACGGGGAGAGCTTCTTGCCGCCGTGCGCGCCGAGGTAGAGGCGGTCCATGAACCACAGCAGGTTCGGCAGCCACCAGCAGCCGGACTCGGCGACGCCGAAGCGCAGGCCGGGGTGGCGTTCGAAGACGCCGGACCAGAGCAGGAACCACAGCGGCCGGGCCGGCCACCAGGTCACCTCGCTCACATAGATGCCGAGGTGGTCGCCGTACTCCTGGCGCGGGGCTGCGCCGGAGTGGGTGAGCACCGGCATGCGGCACTCGGCGGCGGCCGCCCACACCGGGTCGTAACGGCGGTCGTGGTAGGGCTCCTTGTCCGCCCACATGGCCGGGATCATCAGCGCGCCGAGGCCGGACTCCCGGGCCCGGTGGATCTCGGCGACCACCTGCTCGACGTGGGCCGTGACCGGTAGCAGGGCGACTCCGCAGTGCCGTTCGGGGTGGGCGGAGACGAAGTCGGCGAGCCAGCGGTTGTGCGCCCGGGCGCCCGCCATGCCCAGCTCCGGGTCCTGGTCGCCGCTCAGGCCGAGGCCCACGCCGAAGGGGGCGGCGGTGCGGCTGTCGACGGCGTCGGCGTCCGGGAACACCACCTCGGCGGCCACGCCGTCCCCGTCCAGTTCCTTCAGCCGCTGTGCGGTGTCCCAGCCGCCGCGCAGGCCTTCGGCGTTGTCGTGGAACCACCGGTCGGCGAAGGCCTCGTTGCGGACGCCGAGCCGGGTCATCTCCTCGCGGCGCCGGTCGCGACCGGCGAGGAACTCGTCGAAGTCCCGGTGGAAACGGGACTCCAGATAGGGCCGGTACTCCTCGGTGGGCAGCCCGGCGTGGCAGTCGGAGGAGATGATCAGGTACGGGTCGTCGTATGCGCTCACCAGGGCCTCCTCTCGGTTCAGTCCAGGACGAAGCTTTCGAGGTACGACGGGTTCGCCCGGTCCAGCATCGACCGGGCCCGGGCGCGGATCTGCGCGTCGCTGTGCTCGCTCTGAGGCAGCAGCCAGAAGCGGTCGGCGCGGATGCCGGCCACGACGAGGCCGGCGACGTCCTCGACCGGCGTGAAGCGGACCTCCTGGCCGGCCGCGCGCATCGCCGCCTCCCACTGGTCGAGGCTGCGGTACGGCGTCCTGCGCGGGCGCTGTTTGGCATAGCGGGCGGGGCGGTTGCGGTGCGACTCCCACAGGCCGGTGCGCAGCATGTGCGGGCCGGGGAAGAGCACCGAGGCACCCACGCGGGCGTGCTCGGCCTTCAGGTGGGCGTACAGGGACTCGGTCAGGGTGACGACAGCCGCCTTGGTGACCGCGTAGACGGAGGCGGTCGGGAGGGGTGCGATACCGCCGTCGCCGGAGGATGTATTGACCACATGACCGGGTTGACCCGACTTGATCATCCTGGGGACGAACGCCTGGACACCATGGAAGACGCCCCACACATTGACGGCGAAGGCCCACCGCCAGTCGTTCGGGTCGTGCTCCCACATCCGGCCCTCGGCGCCCGAGCCGACGCCCGCGTTGTTGCACAGGACGTGCACGGCGCCGTAGGTGTCGTACGCCGCGTCGGCCAGCTCCATGACCTGGGCGCGTTCGCCGACGTCGACCACGCGCGCGTGCACGTCGGCGCCCTCGGCCCGCAGCCCGGCCGCGGCCTTGTCCAGGGCGGCCTCCTCCACGTCGGCGAGGACGACCTTCAGGCCCTCGGCGGCGAACCGCCGGGCCATCGCGAGCCCGATCCCGCTCGCGGCGCCGGTGACGACCGCGACCTGTCCGGCTTGGAGGTCCATCACGCACTCCCCTCGGGCGAGGCGGACTCCGGTGGCCCGTCGAGGATCTGCAGCGGATCGTCGTAGCGCTGGTGGACGTACGGCAACAGGGCCTGGGCGTCGACCCGTTCGACGACCCGGCCGCTCTGGTCGCTGGTCTTCTCGCCGACCGTGATCTCGCGGAGACGCAGCACCGGAAGGTCGGCGACGGGGTCGTACGCAGACTCGCGCAGGACGACCTCCCCGGTGACCCGCTCCAGCCGGCGCACCCGCTCGTGGCGGACGCAGTGGACCAGCACCGGGTCGAGGTCGAAGCCGGAACCGTCCACGGCGGGAAGGAACTTGAAGTAGAAGTCGGTCTTGCGGCTCGGCTCCGGCAGCGGCAGCTGGGCGCCGACCGTGCCGCGCACCTCGACGAACGCGATGCCGTGCCGGCTCAGCGCCGCGCGCACGCCGGGGCCGTCGCGTTCGACAGTCACCTCGCCCAGCTTCTTGGGCTCGCCGAAGACCTCGCGCCCGCCGGTGAGGGCGCGCTCGTGGGTCATCGGCATGACCAGCGGGTACCAGCCCTCGACCGTGCCATGGGCGGCGGCGACCGCGACCGAGCCCGCGCCGAGCGGATACCCGGGCAGGTCGACCTTGCTGATGTTCACTCGGACGAGCGGACTGCCGGTGGGTTTCAGGGGTGGCGGCAGGACCGCGGCTACCGCGTCCGGGTCGGTCTCCCAGACGGCCACCACCCCGGTGGACCAGATGTCGGGAAGCCGCGCGCCCGCGGTGCGCGTCGCGGTGATCTCCCGCTCGGTCCGTGCGCCGTACCGTACGCGTGCGTGTGCCATACGCCGTACCGCCCTTCTTCTGACGGGCCGTCATCTGTAACACAGTTACAGCAGACTCGATGAGGGGTAAACCCACGGGGGCGGACGGGAGTTGGGGGATCATGCCGAGCGGGTCGAGGAGTGCGCTGAGCCGTCGGACGGTGCTGGATGCGGCCGCGGGACTGGTGAAGCGGCACGGTCCGGACGCGCTCACCATGCGGGGGCTGGCAGCGGAGCTGGGCACCGCCGTGACGTCGATCTACTGGCATGTCGGGGGCCGGGAGGCGCTGCTCGACGCGCTCGTGGAGCGGACCGTGGCCGAGCTCGGCGAGATCCGGCCGTGCGGGCGCACGCCCGAGCAGCGGGTGGTCTCCGTGGCACGCGCCCTGCGCCGGCAGTTGCGCGACCATCCGCATCTGGTGGCCCTGGTGCACGAGCGGGGGCTGACCGAGCGGATGTTCCTGCCGGCGCAGCGGGTCCTGGTGCGCGAGGCGCACGCGGCCGGTCTGCGCGGCGCCCGGGCCGCCGAGTTCGTCCGGGCGGTGCAGTTCCAGGTCGTCGGGCATGTGCTGGTCGAGCGCAACCGAGAGCGGGCCCCCGTGCAGTGCCCCGGCGAGGAGGAGCTGTGGAGCGCGGAGGCCGCCGGGGGCGACGCCGCGCTGGCGCGTGTGCTGGCCCGGCCGGTGGACACCGAGCGGCTGTTCGTGACGGCCGTACGGGCGCTGGTGCGGTCGCTTCTGGCCGACCACTTGCCCACCCACTCGTCCGACTCGGCACGCACGCGTGTGCGGCGGCCGAGCGGCTGAGCGGCAAGCCGGCGAAGCCTCCGGCACCTGCCGGACCGCGCTGTCAGTCGTGGCCCGTATCCTCAGTGACCATGCTCGAAGACCGTGCGACCGCAGTGTCCTCCCCCACCCAGTGGCCGGCCGCGTATCCGAAGGGATACGCGGTCGTTGACGTGGAGACCACCGGCCTTGCCCGGGACGACCGGATCATCTCGGCGGCCGTGTACCGGCTGGACGAGCGCGGCGAGGTCGAGGACCACTGGTACACGCTGGTCAACCCGGAGCGCGATCCGGGACCGGTGTGGATACACGGTCTGACGAGCGAGGTGCTCGAAGGGGCGCCGCTCTTCACGGACATCGCCGAGGAGTTCGCGGCCCGGCTGGACGGCCGGGTGCTGGTCGCGCACAACGCCGTCTTCGACTGGCAGATGATCGCGCGCGAGTACGCGCGCGCGGAGCGCGAGGCGCCGGTGCGTCAGCGGCTGTGCACCATCGCACTGTCGAAGGAGCTGGGGCTGCCGCTGCCCAACTTCAAGCTGGAGTCGCTGGCGGCGCACTACGGCGTCGTACAGCAGCGGGCGCACCACGCGCTGGACGACGCGCGCGTGCTGGCGGAGGCGTTCCGGCCGAGCCTGCGGGCCGCGGCGGCGGGCGGCGTACGGCTGCCGCTGCTGGAGTGCCGGCCGCTGACGGAGTGGTCCGACCGCCCGGTGCCGCGGCAGTCGTCGGGCGGGTACGGGGGCTACGGCGGCTACCGGACGACCAGTTGGCGACCCTCCCGCAAAAGGCCTGCATGCCCCTATCTCAACCCGGGTCGCTATGAAGACGGCAAACGCCTCAAACAGGGCATGCGGGTGGCATTCTCCGGGGACACCTCCGTCGAGCGCGAGCTGCTGGAGGACCGGGCCACCGAGGCCGGTCTGCACGTGGCGTCCAGCATCTCCCGGCTGACCAGCCTGCTGGTGACCAACGACCCCGACTCGGGCACGTCCAAGGTGGTCAAGGCGCGGCAGTTCGGCACGCCGATCGTGGACGAGGCCGCGTTCGGGCAGCTGCTGCGGGACGTCGAGCCCGCCGACGGATAGCGGCACGCAAGACCGTCCCCGAACCGGCAGGAAATCGTACGAACGGGTGGTTGCCGGACGACTCACCCGGCGACCGCTCGCCGCGCGCCGGTGACGGGCTCACCCTGTGGCGCATGGCGAAATGCGAAGTTTGCGGCAATGACTATGGAATGACCTTCGAGGTCCACGCACAGGGCGCGGTGCACGTCTTCGACTGCTTCTCCTGTGCGATCCACCGGATGGCCCCCATCTGCGAGCACTGCCGGGTGCAGATCATCGGCCAGGGCGTGGAGGCCGACGGCCGGTTCTACTGCGGGGCACACTGCGCCCGCGCCGAGGGGAAGGTGGGAATCGTCGACCGGGTGTGACCCGGTACCCGCCTGAATGCACCCCACGGCCCGGATGTACCGTCGTGGGGTGCACCGCTACCGCTTCCTGTCGTCCCGCCAGTGGGTGATCCTCAGCATCGTCGCGATCGCACTGATCCCGACGATGATCAGGCTGGGCTTCTGGCAGAAGCACCGGTACGAGGAGCGCACCGCGCGCAACGACCTGGTCTCCTCGGCGCTGCACGCCAAGCCGGTTCCGGTCGAGCGGCTGACCTCTCCCGGGCACACGGTGACCCGCACCGAGAAGTACCGCACGGTCACCGCGACGGGCACCTTCGACACCGCCAGGGAGGTCGTGGTCCGGCGCCGGACCAATTCCGACGGCGAGGTCGGCTTCCATGTGCTCACCCCGCTCGTCCTCACGGACGGCAGGGTCCTCCTCGTCAACCGCGGCTGGATCCCGGCGGACGGCGTCCAGACCGCCTTCCCCAAGATCCCCGCCCCGCCGTCCGGCCGCACCACCATCACGGGGCGGCTGATGGCCGACGAGACGACCGCGGCGAGCGGCATCAAGAACGTCAAGGGCCTGCCAGACCGGCAGATCATGCTGATCAACAGCACGGAGGAGGCGCACCGGCTCGGCGCGCAGGTGCTCGGCGGCTATGTCGAGCAGACGGCGCCCACGCCCAAGGGCGGCCCGGAGCAGATCTCCGACCCCGGCAGCGAGGACGCCCCGCTGAACTACGCGTACATGATCCAGTGGTGGCTGTTCGCCGCGGGCGTCCCGGTCGGCTGGTGGTTCCTGGTCCGGCGGGAGATCCGCGACCGGGAGGAGGCCGCGGCGACCGTGAAGCCGGAGGAGAGCGCACCGGCCACGGTCTGACCGGGCACCACGGGGAAGCGTAACGGGAAGCATCGCGCGGGCTGCGTCACTCCCCCGGCGCACCACCTGATTGGCCCTCTGGCCCGCCGGGAAACCGGATCCCGTGAACGCGCGCATCGAGGACTACGCACTCATCGGTGACGAGCAGACCGCGGCGCTGGTCGGCAAGAACGGCTCGATCGACTGGCTGTGCCTGCCCCGCTTCGACTCCGGCGCCTGTTTCGCCCGGCTGCTGGGCGACGAGGACCACGGCTACTGGCGGATCGCCCCGAAGGGAGCGGACACCTGCTCGCGCCGTGCCTACCGGCCCGACACCCTGGTCCTCGACACCGAGTGGGAGACCCCGGACGGCGCGGTCCGGGTCACCGACCTGATGCCGCAGCGCGACCGAGCCCCCGACGTCGTACGCATCATCGAAGGCGTCAGCGGCCGGGTCACCGTCCGCAGCACCCTCCGGCTGCGCTTCGACTACGGCTCGATCATGCCGTGGATGCGCCGCGCGGACGGGCACCGGGTGGCCGTCGCGGGCCCGGACTCGGTCTGGCTGCGCTCCGAGCCGTCCGTGCGCACCTGGGGCGAGGACTTCGGCACCCACTCCGAGTTCACCGTCGCCGAGGGCGAGCGGGTCGCGTTCGTGCTCACCTGGCATCCCTCGCACGAGGAGCGCCCGCCGCTCAACGACCCCTTCGATGGCCTGGAGTGCAGCGTCGCCGACTGGCAGGGCTGGAGTCGGCAGTGCCGTTACCGGGGGCCCCACCGGGACCTGGTCGTCCGCTCCCTGATCACCCTCAAGGCCCTCACCTACATCCCGACCGGCGGGATCGTCGCCGCGGCGACCACCTCGCTGCCGGAGAAGCCGGGCGGGGTGCGCAACTGGGACTACCGGTACTGCTGGCTGCGCGACTCCACCCTCACCCTCGGCGCACTGCTCAACGCCGGCTACCACGACGAGGCCTCGGCCTGGCGCGACTGGCTGCTGCGCGCGGTCGCGGGCGACCCGGCCGACCTGCAGATCATGTACGGCGTCGCGGGCGAGCGGCGGCTGCCGGAGATGGAGCTGTCCTGGCTGCCCGGCTTCGCCGACTCCGCCCCCGTACGCATCGGCAACGGCGCGGTCGAGCAGCTCCAGCTCGATGTGTACGGCGAGGTGATGGACTCGCTCGCCCTGGCCCGCAACTCGGGTCTGTCCCCGCGGCCCCACATGTGGGCGATGCAACGCGCCCTCATGCAGTTCCTGGAGTCGGCATGGCGGCAGCCCGACGAGGGCCTGTGGGAGGTGCGCGGCGGCCGGCAGCAGTTCGTGCACTCCAAGGTGATGGTGTGGGTGGCCGCCGACCGGGCCGTGAAGACCCTGGAGCAGTACAAGGACCTCAAGGGCGACCTGGAGGGCTGGCGCAGGTTCCGCGACGAGGTCCACCAGGAGGTGTGCGAGAAGGGCTACGACCACGAGCGCGACACCTTCACCCAGTACTACGGCTCCCGCGAACTCGACGCGTCGCTGCTGCTCATCCCGCGCGTCGGTTTCCTCCCGCCCGACGACCCCCGGGTGGTCGGCACGGTCGACGCGATCCGCCACACCCTCGGGCACGGCGGCTTCCTGCGCCGCTACGACACCGAGGACTCGGTGATCGACGGGCTGCCGAGCGGCGAGGGCGCCTTCCTGGCCTGCTCGTTCTGGCTGGCCGACGCCCTGTATCTGACCGGCCGGAAGGACGAGGCACGGGAGCTGTTCGACCGGCTGGTGGGCCTGGTCAACGACGTGGGGCTGCTGGCCGAGCAGTACGACCCGATCGACGGCCGCCATCTGGGCAACTTCCCGCAGGCCTTCAGCCACATCGCGCTGGTGAACACCGCCCTCACGCTCTTCGGGGACGACCAGGCAGGATAGGGGCCATGGATCTTGGACTGAAGGACCGGGTGTACGTCGTCACCGGGGCGACCCGCGGGCTGGGCAACGCCGCCGCGCGGGAACTCGTCGCGGACGGGGCGAAGGTCGTGATCACCGGCCGGGACGAGAAGCGGGTGGCCGACGCCGCCGCCGAACTGGGCCCGAACGCGGTGGGCGTGGGCGTGGACAACGCCGACCCCGAGGCCCCGGAGCGGCTGATCGCGGCCGCGCGTGCGCACTTCGGCGGCTTCCACGGCGTCCTGGTGAGCGTGGGCGGGCCGGCGCCGGGGTTCGTCGCGGACAACACCGACGAGCAGTGGCGTGCCGCGTTCGAGTCGGTGTTCCTCGGTGCGGTCCGGCTCGCTCGCGCGGCGGCGGCCGAGCTGGAGCCGGGCGGCGTCATCGGATTCGTGCTGTCCGCGTCGGTGCACGAGCCGATTCCGGGGCTGACCATCTCGAACGGGCTGCGGCCCGGGCTCGCCGGGTTCGCCAAGTCGCTCGCGGACGAGCTGGGGCCGCGCGGGATCCGGGTGCTGGGGCTGCTGCCGTCGCGCATCGACACCGACCGCGTGCGCGAGCTGGACGCGTTGTCGGCGGATCCTGAGGCCACCCGGACCGCGAACGAGGCCCGCATTCCGTTGCGGAGGTATGGGACTCCGGCGGAGTTCGGGAAGGTGGCGGCGTTCCTGCTGTCTCCGGCCGCGTCCTATCTGAGCGGAGTCATGTTGCCCGTGGACGGGGGCATGCGGCACGGTTTCTGAAGTCGCCGTTCGCGGTCAAGTGACCCTTTCCGCGCGGTACCTGACCGACCCGAGCCGCACTTCCGCCGGAAGCGCAGGCAGGCGGGCCGACTGGCGGGCGCGGGTCAGGGCCTTGGCGGTGAACTCGTTCAGGGCCGTTGCCGGGTCGACGTGCGGCTCCAATTGGAGCCACACCCTTGCCGCGGGCGCCGTACGGCGGCCCCGCAGCAGGATCTCCGCGTGCGCCACGCCCTCCTGCTGTACGACGTCCTGGGCGAGGGCCGACTCCAGGGCCCTGGCGCGCAGGAGGGCGGACTCGTCGTCGCCGGTGTCGATCAGGATCTCGGTCAGC
The DNA here is from genome assembly GCF_053593835.1 of Streptomyces sp. NPDC002076. Lineage (NCBI taxonomy): Bacteria > Bacillati > Actinomycetota > Actinomycetes > Kitasatosporales > Streptomycetaceae > Streptomyces > Streptomyces sp. NPDC002076. The sequence goes on along the minus strand of NZ_JBSFDI010000004.1, from coordinate 447,672 downwards.
CGGCGGCGGCGCAGGACCGTCGTGAGCCACCACAGGGCGAGCAGGACGACGAGGGCCAGGGCGGCGATGACCGTCGGCCACCACCACCCGGCGGCCCGCCAGTGGGTGCGCTCGGCCCGCGTGAGCAGGACGTCGTGCGGGCCGGTGTGGATCCACCAGGAGGGCGGCGGCGCCCCCAGGCCGACGGCCAGCACGGCGCCGCCGAGCGCGAGCAGGAGCAGGCCGACCAGGGCCAGCAGGACGCGGTTGAGGCCGCCGCCGCGCATCGCCGTCACCCCTTCCGTCCGGGCCGGGCCACCTGCAAGGACAGCACGGGCGGCCGGGCCAGGCCGAGGCCCCGGATCGCGTCGGTGAGCACGGTGTCCAGGTCGGCGCGTACCTCGTCGAGATCACGGAAGTGCGAGACGGCACGGACGTCGGCCTTCGTGCGGCGCATCCGCACCCGGACCGACCGGACCCCGGAGATGTCCATGGCCCGGTCGCGGAGCAGGAGCGCCGCCGCGTCGCGCCGGAGTGCGGCGCGGACATCGGGGTGCGGGCGCCGCATGGACAGCAGCCCGCGCAGGCCGGGTGTGACCGCGAGGACGATCAGCCACAGGCCGAGTGCGACGGCGACGGCCGCGCCGGTCAGCACCCAGACGTCGTCCAGGGGCCGTTCGGCCAGTTGCCGGGCGAGTGCGCGGCGCCAGTGCATCGCGGGGTGGTGGGCGCGTACGGCGGCGATGTCGTACAGCAGCACGCCCGCGCCGGCCAGCAGCAGGAGCGCGACGACGGCGGCCGGCACGCGGCGCGGGGACCAGAAGCGGCCGCTGCCCTCGGCGGGTGCGGACGGGGTGGTGCCGGGGTCCTTGTCGAGGGTCGGTGCAGTCGACTGGGGTTCGCTCATCACGCCCTCCCGTGCGGTGCCGGGTGCAGCCGTTCGACCTGGACGGCGACCTCGGGCACCGCCATGTCCACCAACGCGCCTACCCGCTCGGCGACATGACGACGCACGGCGGCGCAGTGGGCGCCGATGTCGCAGGGGTAGCCGAGTTCGAGATACAGGCTCACGCGGGCCGTCTCCTGGTGGACGACGACCGTGGCGTGCGGGGCCGCCGCGTCGGCGGGCAGCGGAGGCAGCGCCTCACGGGCGGCCTGCGCGGCGATCTTCGCCACGACCCGGTCGGCGATCCGGGTGGCGCCGCGCTCGCCCGGCGGCACGAGGGCCGACGGCGGGCGCACCGCGCCGGACTCGGCACTCACCGTCGGTCACCGCCGCCGTTCGCGCCGGCCGTCGCGGGTGCGGAAGAAGTCACCCAGTTCCAGGTCGCCCTCCGCGAACCGGCCGACGACGAACCCCAGCGCACCCAGCGCCGCCACCAGCAGAAAGGCACCGAAGCCGCCGAAGTACCCGGCGAAGCCCAGCGCCATTCCGGCGATCATGCCGACCACGGCCATGCTCATGCCTCGCTCCTCAGCTCGTCGGGAGTGCGGTGTCGGGTCGCCGGGGCCTCACTGGATCCGGGGCGGCTCGGGCTCCTCGTCCTCTTCCTCGGGCAACTTGACATCGCTGACGGCGATGTTGACCTCGACCACCTCAAGTCCGGTCATGCGTTCCACGGCGGCGACCACATTCTCCCGCACGGCGCGGGCGACATCGGCGATCGAGACGCCGTAGTCCACGACGATCTCCAGGTCGAGCGCCGTCTGCACCTCGCCGACCTCGGCCTTCACGCCCCGGGTGACCGCCTTGGAGCCGCCGGGCACCCGGTCGCGCACGGCGCCCAGGGTGCGGGCCAGGCCGCTGCCCAGGGCGTGTACGCCGACCACGTCCCGGGCGGCCAGAGCGGCGATCTTCTCCACGACGCCGTCGGCGATGGTCGTCCGTCCGCGGGCCGCGGGATCACCACCGCCGCGCCGGGTCGTCTTGCGGGTCGAAACCTGCGGCTCGTGTTCGCCCTCGGGGGTCGTCGTCATGTCGGTCATCGCGGTACGTCCCTTTCGGTCGTCCCCTTCGATCGTCCTCCGCCCACCGTAAGCAAGGTTCCCCGACCGCGCCCCGGTGATACGGCAGGCTGGAGGAATGACGGCTGACCGGTGGACACAGGTAGTCCGGCGCCAGGTCGGGCTGGGACGGCTGCTGCCGCTCGGCGGGCCGCGCGACGGCGTGTGGATCGCGGAGGCCGCTGCCGCGGCGGTACTGGAACGCGCGGCGGCGGAGGGGATGCCCGGGGTGCGGCTCGGCACCCTGCGGCTCGCGCTCGCCGATCCGGAGGCGGTTCACGAGCCTGTCGTACCGGCGCCGCCGAGTGCGCTGTCGCCGGGCCCGCTGCGGCTGACGGCGGACTTCGCCGCGACGGCCACCGAGCCGCTGCCGGCCGTCGCTTCCGAGCTACGGCTGACACTGGCGACGGCCGCGGCGGAGCGGCTCGGGCTCGCGGTGACGGAGGTGGACCTGCGGGTCACCGACCTGCTGGCGGCGGAGTCGCCCGCGGAGGTGCGTGCACCGCGGCCGGTGCCCGCGCGGGAGCCCTCGGACCCGGACGAGATCCGGGTGGCCGCAGCCGCGCTGTCCGTCCCCGGTGTGACCGGGCTGACGGGTTCCCTCGGCGGGGTGGGCCGGGGGGTGCACCTGGCGGAGCGCACGGCCGGTACGGCGCTGGCGCACCGGCACGCGCGCGTGGAACTGACGACGAGCACGGACTGCCGAGCCATCGACGTGGCTCGGCGGGTCCGGACGGCCGTGAGGGATGCGCTGGAGGACCGGCCGACGGTGGCCGTGCTGGTGACGGCGGTCGGCTGAGCGGCCCGCTCGCGCAGGGTGCCTCACCGGCGCAGGGCTCATTCGCCGAGGCCGGCCAGCTCCCGAAGTCGCCGTGCCTGGGCGGCACGCTCGGCCGCACGCTGCGCCTCGTAGTCGCGGCCCAGCGCCCCGCGCAGCAACGCCTTGGTCTCGACGACGGCGTCCCGCGGCGCAGCCAGCAGCGCAGCCGCCAAGTCCTGCACCGCCGCATCGAGTTCGGTTGCCGGCACGGCGACGTTGGCCAGCCCGGACGCCACCGACTCCGCGGCGCCGACAAACCGTCCGGTCGCGCAGATCTCGAGCGCGCGGGCGTAGCCGACGAGACCGACCAGCGGGTGCGTGCCGGTCAGGTCGGGGACCAGGCCGAGGCTGGTCTCGCGCATGGCGAACTGCACGTCGTCCGCAACGACCCGCAGATCGCACGCGAGCGCGAGCTGGAAGCCGGCCCCGATGGCATGCCCTTGGACAGCGGCGATGGACACGATGTCGTTCCGCCGCCACCAGGTGAACGCCTCCTGGAACTCGGCGATGCTCTTGTCGAGCCCGGCGTCGTCACGGCGCGCGAGTTCGATGAAGGTCGCCTCGCCCGGGATCCCCTCCGGGGTGAACATCTGCCGGTCCAGCCCGGCGGAGAAGGACCTGCCCTCGCCGCGCAGCACCACGACACGGACGGAGCCCGGCAGCAGCCGGCCGGCCTCGGTGAGCGCGCGCCACAGAGCGGGGCTCTGCGCATTGCGCTTGGCCGGGTTGGTCAGCGTCACCGTGGCGAGCGCGTCGTCGACGGTGAGCCGTACGCCGTCCTTGTCGAGTACAGGAGCGAGGTCCTGGTCGGGCGAAGCCATGGGGCGCCTCCGATGGGTGCGGTCATCCGGGCATGCCTACGGCATGCTTAAGTGACTGCACAGTAACCACCCGGCTGAGCTGGGGTCCCCCCTGGGCCCCATAAGAGCCCAGGGGGACCGGGTGGCCCACCATCGAAGCCGATGGCCGCCCGGCGTCAGGTCGATGCGGCCTTCTTGCCCCGGGTCGCTCCGCCACGCCCACGAAGCGTGACGCCCGACTCACTGAGCATCCGGTGTACGAAGCCATACGAGCGGCCGGTCTCCTCGGCCAGCGCCCGGATGCTCGCACCGGAGTCGTACTTCTTCTTCAGGTCTGCCGCGAGCTTGTCGCGCGCGGCGCCGGTCACCCGGCTGCCCTTCTTCAGAGTCTCGGCCACCCGTGCCTCCTCATGGGAAGTGCGCTCTGGTCCCCTCATGATCACCCCTCTTGGGCCTGATGGCCACCCATTCGGCAAGGTCCGTGAGACATCGTTGTGACGACAGGAGTCGATCCCCACAAGCGGAATCAAGGATTCCATGGGGTGGTGTCGAGGGGGCCGAACGGGTGGATTCGCGAAGTGCCAGGTCAGGGACGCGCGGCGGCCGATCCCTTGGTACGCAAGGGATCGGCCGGGAATTCCGTGTACGACACACCTCGATACGAGGAGATCTCACACAGATGATGGATCACGGATGAGCCGAATGATCCATACGCAGTGGATCACGCCAGGGCGACGAGATCCGCGTAGTCGGAGCCCCACAGATCCTCGACGCCGTCGGGCAGCAGGATGATCCGCTCCGGCTGGAGCGCCTCGACGGCGCCCTCGTCGTGGGTGACGAGGACGACCGCGCCCTTGTAGGTGCGCAGGGCGCCGAGGATCTCCTCGCGGCTGGCGGGGTCGAGGTTGTTGGTCGGCTCGTCGAGGAGCAGCACGTTCGCCGCGGAGACGACCAGGGTGGCCAGGGCGAGGCGGGTCTTCTCGCCGCCCGAGAGCACGCCGGCCGGCTTGTCCACGTCGTCGCCGGAGAAGAGGAACGAGCCCAGCACCTTGCGGACCTCCACCAGGTCCATGTCGGGGGCGGCCGAGCGCATGTTCTCCAGGACCGTGCGGTCGGCGTCCAGGGTCTCGTGCTCCTGGGCGTAGTAGCCGAGCTTGAGGCCGTGGCCGGGGACGACCTCACCGGTGTCGGGCTTCTCGACGCCGGCGAGCAGGCGCAGCAGCGTGGTCTTGCCCGCGCCGTTGAGGCCGAGGATGACGACCCGCGAGCCCTTGTCGATGGCGAGGTCGACGTCGGTGAAGATCTCCAGCGAGCCGTACGACTTCGACAGGCCCTCCGCCATCAGCGGGGTCTTGCCGCAGGGCGCGGGCTCCGGGAAGCGGAGCTTGGCGACCTTGTCGGACATTCGGACCTCTTCGAGGCCGGAGAGCAGCTTCTCGGCCCGGCGGGCCATGTTCTGCGCGGCGACCGTCTTGGTGGCCTTGGCGCGCATCTTGTCGGCCTGGGCGTTGAGGGCGGCGGCCTTCTTCTCGGCGTTGGCCCGCTCCCGCCTGCGGCGCTTCTCGTCGGCCTCGCGCTGCTGCTGGTAGAGCTTCCAGCCCATGTTGTAGATGTCGATCGTGGACCGGTTGGCGTCCAGGTAGAACACCTTGTTGACCACGGTGTCGACGAGATCGACGTCGTGGGAGATCACGATGAAGCCGCCGCGGTAGGTCTTCAGGTAGTCCCGCAGCCAGATGATCGAGTCCGCGTCGAGGTGGTTGGTCGGCTCGTCGAGGAGCAGGGTGTCCGCGTCCGAGAAGAGGATGCGGGCCAGCTCGATACGGCGGCGCTGACCGCCAGAGAGGGTGTGCAGCGGCTGGCCGAGCACGCGGTCGGGCAGGTTCAGCGCGGCGGCGATGGTGGCAGCCTCGGCCTCGGCGGCGTACCCGCCCTTGGTGAGGAACTCGGTCTCCTGGCGCTCGTACTGCTTGAGGGCCTTCTCGCGGGTGGCGCCCTTGCCGGTGGCGATGCGCTCCTCGTTCTCGCGCATCTTGCGGATCAGTACGTCGAGGCCGCGCGCGGACAGGACGCGGTCGCGGGCGAGGACGTCCAGGTCGCCGGTGCGGGGGTCCTGCGGGAGGTAGCCGACCTCGCCGGAGCGGGTGATCTGGCCGGCGGCCGGGATGCCCTCGCCCGCGAGGCACTTGGTGAGGGTGGTCTTGCCGGCGCCGTTGCGGCCGACGAGGCCGATGCGGTCGCCCTTGGCGACACGGAAGGTGGCGTTCTCGATGAGGACGCGCGCACCGGCGCGCAGCTCGATACCGGAGGCGGAGATCAAGGACAGACTCCAGGGCGTACAGGGGTTGGCGGGTGGGCGGCTGAGGACGTTCCCGCCGTCTAATGCGCGAGGAGAATGGCCATGAGACAAAGTCTAACGGGGCCATGCAAGCGGTTTTTCTACGTCCGCGCGTTCGGTCCGCGCCGCGGAGACCGCCGCTGAAGATCGTTGCCGAGCGGTGTGCGGCCCGGGACGATCCGCCCGAGGCCGTCCAGGGCCAGGCACCCTGCGCGCACGGCAGGGCGATCAACAGGACCGTGCCGCGCAGGTACGACGCCCGCGGACCGGAACACACAGCTCTCGTCGGCGGGCATCACCGCGCAGCACACCGGCGCCGCCCCGCGGGGGGCATCCGGCCGCATCGGGCAGGACCCGGTGCCGGCGCACCGAGTGGGGGACCGGACGCATGTGAGGGGCGACACCCTCGGCGCCCGGCGGTTCAGCACACGCCACTCCCCGCCGGGCAGGATCGGCGGACCGCCCGCACAAGGCCCCGGACGACCCAGCGTCCCCCACCCCGAGCACGCTGCCAGGCGCCGCGGGTGACGGCCGGACCGAGACGGCGAGTAGGTGGGGAGTTGCCCGTTCGGGGGTGCCTCGGTGGTGGGGCCGGGCCGACGGCAGCGGGCCGTGGGGCACGTTTCGCTGAGGCGTTGTCAGTGGTGGCTGCAAGACTGAACGAGACGCCACAGAACCGACGCACGAAGGAGTGATCGGCATGGCAGGCACGGGCGGCGGACGGCCGAGCCTCTACCCCACGCTGCTGTACGGGGACGCGAAGGCGGCGATGAGACAGCTCACGGAGGCCCTCGGCTTCACCGAGCTGTCGGTGTACGAGACGGAGGGCGGCAAGGTGATGCACGCCGAGCTGGTCCAGGGCAACGGCGCGGTGATGATCGGCTCCAAGGGCCGGGGCGGCCTCTTCGACGCGGCGATGAAGGACGCCGGGCCCGCGGGGGTGTACGTCGTCGTGGACGACGTGGACGCCCACCACCAGCGGGCCCTGGAGCACGGCGTGGAGATCCTGATGCCCCCGACGGACCAGGACTACGGCTCGCGGGACTACATGGCCCGGGACATCGAGGGCAACATCTGGAGCTTCGGGACGTACGCCCCCGAGATCGGCGCCTGAGCGACCCCCGCGCCGCTCATCCTCCGGTGTGCACCTGGAAGGCGGCCCGGCGCACGGCCTTGGCCAGCGCCGGGTCGGGATGCGCGGCGGCGAGCGCGACCAGGACCTGCACGGTGCGCGGGTGCCCGACGGCGCGGACCTCGTCGAGCAGCTGGGGGACGGTGGGCTGCACCGCGGACTCCAGATGCCGGACCAGCATCGGCGACTCGCCGTGGTCGGCGACGGCGGCGGCCGTGTCCACCCACAGCCAGGTCGCCTCCTCCCTGGTGAGGACCTCGTGGGCGTCCTCCGGGTCGATCCCGTCGTGCTCGGCGAGCCACAGCAGGGCGTAGGGCCGCAGGGCCGGCTCGTCCACGACGGCGCGTACGTCGGGCTCGGCGGGGGCGCCGACGACGCGCAGCGCCTCGAAGGCCAGGCCGCGCAGCAGCGCGTCATCACCGCGCGCGGCGTGGATCAGCTCGGTGATGGCATCGCCGACGGTGCGGGCGGCGAGCCAGGCGCGGTATTCGGCGCGGGCGGCGTTGGGGCGCAGCTGGGCGCAGCCGCGGAGCATGTCCTCGGCGGACTGCTCGATGTTGCCGGCCGGGCTCTGCGCGGCCACGCAGATCTGCTCCAGCTTGACCCACACCGCCCAGCTGCCCAGCGGGGTGAGGGTGGCCTGGCCGTCGCCGTAGGTCAGCGCGCCGACCGAGGCGAGGGCCCGCAGCGCCCAGTCGAGGAGGGGGTCGAGCGGGGCGTCGCCGGTGGGCGCGGCGTCTTCCGGGACGGCGGCCGCGAGTTCCGCCGGGCTCGGGGAGTCGGCGGCCGGGAGCGCGTGTCCCGGCTCGGACGGCCGCTCCGCCCCGGGCGCGGCGGGCTGTGCGGACCGGGGCTCGGACGGCGGCCGGGCCGCCGGCACGGTCGGCCGCGCGGGCCCGGGCCCGGCCGGCTGCTGGGTGCCGGGCTCGTAGGGCACCTCGCAGCGCTCGGTGCGCAGTTCGGTGACCCGCTGCTGGAGCAGGTCGAGGAGCTGCTCGACCGGGACGGGCCCGGCGGACAGCTGGAGGAAGGAGAGCACCTGGGGCATGGCCGAGACGACCTCGGCGACGGCGGCCGGCTCGTGCCCCTCGGGTTCCGGGGAGGCGAGCGACCAGGCGTCGAACAGGGCGACCCAGCCACGCAGTACGGCGCTGTCGTCACGGTCCCAGGCGCGCAGCCGCCAGCCGGGGCGCGCGCTGTCGCCGTGCACCTCTACGAGTCCGGCGAGGCGTGCGGTGTCCCAGTCGGTGCGGATCTGCGTGACGCTCAGGCCCAGGTCGGCGGCGGCGCGCCGGGCGGTGGCGTCGGACAGGGTGGCCTTGCCGTCGGCGGTGGCGCCGTCGCTGCCGGGGCCGAGTGCGGCGTCGGCCCAGCGGGCGACCCGGACCGGGCCGGCCAGTCCGGTGCGGGCGATTCCGGCCAGTTCCGCGGGGGCGGGGGTGCCCTCCGGCGGCCGGGGTGCGGGGCGGCGCGGGCGCCGCTGGTTCACAGCTCTGGGGGCGGCGGCCAGGGGTCGCGGTCGGACGAGTCGGAGCCTGGAGTCGCGCGGGATACGGGACGTCACGGGTGCAGTCTTCCGGTTGACGGTCCGAAAACCCAAACGGAATGTCACGGCGGGCGACGGGGCTGGCCAAGGCACCGGGTTCGGGTCGGGGCGAGGAGGGGTGATCAGGCCAGTCGTACGGCCTCGGCACGCATGAAACGGAATGCCCGGCGCCGGGACTTCCTGCACCTGCGGGCGGGCCGGGGAGCGCCCTCATACCAGCGGGGTCAGGAAGCGGCGCAGCCGCTCCTCGTACTCCTTCGGGTCGGCGTTCCACATCGCCGCGTGCGGGGCCTGCGGGACGGTGTGCAGGGCGACCAGATCCGGACGGCGGCGGGCGAGCCGGCGGGAGAACTCCCAGGGGGCCACCTGGTCGTCGGGCCCGTGGAAGATCAGGGTCGGTACGGTGAGCACGTCGGGGTCGGTGATCTCGGGGACCCGGTCGGCGTGCAGGCCGGCCCGGCCCTGGGCGGCGCGCACCGCGAGCGGCAGCAGCGGCTGCGGGGTGCGGCGGGCCCGGGCGAGGGCGCGCAGCGTGGCCTCCCAGCTGAGCACCGGCGAGTCGAGGACCAGTCCGGCGATGCGCTCGCGCACCGGGGAGTGCTCGGCGGCGCGCAGGGCCATCGTGGCGCCGGTGGACCAGCCGAGCAGGACGACCCGGCGGGCGCCGCGGCGGACGGCGTGGCGGATCGCCGCGTCCAGGTCGCGCCACTCGGTCTCGCCGAGGTGGCTCAGGCCGTCCGGCGGGCGGGGAGCGCCGTGGTCGCCCCGGTAGGCGAGCGCGAGGACCGGCACCCGGCGGGCGTGCAGGGGGGCCATGAGGTTCATGGCCTGTTCCCGGGTGGTGCCGAGGCCGTGCACGGCGATCACCCAGGTGTCCCGGGCTCCGGGCACGAACCAGGCGGGCAGCTCGCCGAGTTCGCCGGGCACGTCGATGTCGGTGTGGTCGAGGCCGAGGGCGGTGCCGGGATTGCCGACGTACAGGTTCGGGGTGAGCCACACCGGGTCGCCGGGGGCGAGGGTGCCGTGGGTGACGCGTTCCAGGCGGCGTACGACAGTGTCGGCCGCGTGCCGGGCCGCCTCCAGGACGGGGCCGACGACCGCGTGCGAGCCGTCGCCGGCGAGGCCGTAGGTGCCGGGGCGCAGCGAGGCCAGGTCGCGGGTGAGGGTGATCCGGCCGGCGGCGGTGCTGTGCACGGTGAGGCGGGGTTCGGTGGGCAGGGGGCGGCCCGCGGGCGCCTTCAGGGCGGCGTCGCTGGCGATCCGGCCGGCGGCGACGGACGCCGCGCCGGCGGCGAGGACCGCGGTCAGTGCGGTGGCGGTCGCTTTGACTGGGCGCACGGGTCCAGTGTCGTGGGGGTTGGGCCTACCGGCCAGTGGAAAGGCGGGGCGGCGAGGAGCGTCGGGGCGCGGTGGGTTGGGCGCGGCCGGACACGTGCGTGGTGGCTGAGCGCCGCCGCGGCGGACACCAGGGACGAGAAGACGCCGGAGCGAAGGGCTGGGCAGCACGGGGTCACCTCCGTTGGCCGTACCCCTTCAAACGTTCCCCGACCTCCGCCAGTTGTGCCTCCGTCAGCAGGGACGGGGTCAGGCCCGGTACCGAGGACGCCGTCAGCCACAGGCGGCACATCCACTCCAGTTGGGCGGTGCGGTCGTAGGCCTGGTCGAGGGTGGTGCCGTAGGTGATCGTGCCGTGGTTCTGCAGGAGGCAGCCGGAGCGGCCGGTCAGGGCACGGAGCATGTGCTCGGCGAGCTCGTCGGTGCCGTAGGTGGCGTAGGGGGCGACCCGGACGGGGCCGCCCAGGGCTGCCGCCATGTAGTGGACGAGCGGGAGTTCGGGCACGAGGGTGGAGACCGCCGTCGCGTGCACGGCGTGGGTGTGGACGATCGCGCGGGCGTCGGTGGTGCGGTAGACGGCGAGGTGCATGGGCAGCTCGCTGGTCGGCACCAGCGTGCCGAGCACCTGGCGTCCGGTGAGGTCGACGCCGGTGATGTCGTCCGGGGTGAGCCGGTCGTACGGCACGCCCGACGGGGTGACCAGGACGAGGTCGCCCACGCGCGCCGAGACGTTCCCGGAGGTGCCGACCACCAGCCCGTCGGCCACCGTCCGCCGTGCCGTCGCGACCAGTTCCGCCCAGATCCGTTCCTGTTCCATGTCCCGCCGCTGTCCAGCCATGCCGCGATCCTGCCAGCCGGGCCCACGGGAGGAGGGACGGACGGTCGCCTCCGGCCGGAAGCGCATGCCCCCGAACGGGCGAAAGACCAGGTGAATCGCCGTGAAGAGGCGCTGATTCGGCGATCAGCGGACCTTCAATGGTCTCCCTTGCCCACGGGACGTTCTCTCGTCCGCCGACCCGGGGAGACACATGGCCGACAAACGCACCCCTCTCCGTCACCGCGCCGGTGCCCTCGCGGCGGCCATGGCGGCGCTCGCCCTCACGGGCACCGCGTCCGCGGCGGCCGATCCTTCGGCACCGGCGGCCTCGGGCCTGCCCCGGGGACACGACGTCTCGTCCCACCAGAAGCCCGTCGACTGGGCGACCGCCCGGTCGACGGGCGCGCGGTTCGTCTACGTCAAGGCGACCGAGTCCACGGACTACCGCAACCCCTACTTCTCCCAGCAGTACGACGGCGCGCGCGAGGCGGGCCTGTACCGGGGCGCGTACCACTTCGCCCGGCCGGACAGGTCCTCCGGCGCCCGGCAGGCCGAGTACTTCGTGCGGAACGGCGGGGACTGGGTGGCGGACGGCCGGACCCTGCCGCCCGCGCTGGACATCGAGGACAACCCGTACAGCAAGAAGGACGAGTGCTACGGACTGGACAGGACGCGGATGGTCCGCTGGATCCGGTCCTTCAGCGACGAGATCGAGCTGGAGACCGGCCGCCGTCCGGTGATCTACACGACGACCGAGTGGTGGCGGCTCTGCACCGGCAACAGCCATGCCTTCGCCGGGAGCCACGCCCTGTGGATCGCCCGGCACGGCACCTCACGGCCGGGGCCGCTGCCGGGTGGTTGGCGGCACTGGATGTTCTGGCAGTTCGACGCGGACGGCCGGCTGCCGGGTGACCAGAATCTCTTCAACGGGTCCGCGAGCCGGCTGCGGACCTTCGCCCGGGGCTGGTAGCCAAGGGGCGCCTGGGCCGCCGGAGCCGAGCGGAACCTCGAACTCCCTCCCTGGACACTCTGACGCCCACCCCAGTTCACCTTTTGTTCACTCAGGTTGCCTACGGTCATCCAGCCAATGACCTCGAACGATTGCCTGGGTAAATGGAAAGCTTCTCGCTGATCCTCGCGATAGTGGTAGTAACCGCTCTCGCGTTCGATTTCACGAACGGTTTCCACGACACCGCCAACGCGATGGCGACCGCCATCTCGACAGGCGCCCTGAAGCCCAAGATCGCGGTGGCCATGTCCGCCGCCCTCAATCTGGTGGGCGCCTTCCTCTCCGTGGAGGTCGCCAACACGATCTCCAAGGGTCTCGTCGACGAGACCGGCATCCGTCCCGAGGTCATCTTCGCCGCCCTGGTCGGCGCGATCCTCTGGAACCTGCTGACCTGGCTGGTGGGCCTGCCCTCCAGCTCCTCGCACGCCCTGATGGGCGGTCTGATCGGCGCCACCGTCGCCTCCGCCGGCTTCGGCGCGGTGCACGGTGACGTCCTGGTCACCAAGGTGCTGCTCCCCGCGGTGGCCGCCCCGATCGTGGCAGGCGTCGCCTCGATGCTGGCCACCCGGTTCTCCTACGGCATCGGCGGCAAGGCCGAGGGCGAGGCCACCCGCAAGGGCTACCGCGCCGGCCAGATCGCCTCCGCCGGCCTGGTCTCCCTCGCGCACGGCACCAACGACGCCCAGAAGACGATGGGCATCATCACCCTCGCGCTGATCGCGGGCGGCGCCATCGCCCCGGGCTCGAACCCTCCCACTTGGGTCATCCTCTCCGCGGGCCTGGCCATCGCGCTCGGCACCTACATCGGCGGCTGGCGGATCATCCGCACCATGGGCAAGGGCCTGACCGAGCTGGAGCCGCGCCAGGGCTTCGCCGCCCAGACCAGCGCCGCGACCGCCATCCTGGCCTCCTCGCACCTGGGCTTCTCCCTGTCCACCACGCATGTCGTCTCCGGCTCGGTGATGGGCGCGGGCCTCGGCCGCAAGGGCGGGGTGGTCCGCTGGTCCACCGCGACCCGCATGGCCGTCGCCTGGGTGCTCACCCTCCCGGCCGCCGCGCTGGTCGGCGCGGGCGCCGAGTCCGTCACGGACCTGGGTGACTGGGGCACCGCGGTCGTCGCCGTCTTCCTGGTCGCCGCGAGCGCCACGATCTGGAAGATCTCCCGCCGCGAGGTCGTCGACCACACCAACGTCGTCGACGTGCCCGAGGAGCCGGCCGGCGTGGTGACCACCGCCATCGCCGCGGTGACCCCGCCCCCGGCGGGCACGATCACCGCGGACCTGACGGCCACGATCCCCTCCCCGGCCGCCGCCGAGGCCGCGCCCGAGGCCGCCCCGCCGGCCGCCACCGTCTGACCCCGGCCACACCGGTAACCAAGGAAGCAACCCCATGAAGATCGACTGGTCGGCCCTCGGCTCCGTCTTCGGCGTCAGCCTCGTGTTCACGGTGGGCCTGGTGGCCCTGTTCACCCTCGGCGTCAACGGTCTGGCCCGGCGCGAGAAGGCCGCGGCCCAGGGCGACTCCGCCGCCCTCGCCGTCACCGGCGCCTACCTCTGCTTCGCCGCCTGTGCCGCGGCGGTGTCGTACGGCATCTACCTCATCGTCTCCAAGTCCTGACCGAGCAGCACGAACCGGGCAATCCGAAGGCTCCTCTCCGTCCCTGACGGAGAGGAGCCTTCGCCATGCCCAGGGGTCACGGGCGCCCCAGGATGTGGGGATCGGCACACTCTCCCCTCGCAGGTCAACGGCAAGTTGACGGCCGTTCGGAGCGCGTGGTGGACTGCCCAGGCCATGTACGGCGGCAGGAGAGGAAGCCGGTGCGAATCCGGCGCGGTCCCGCCACTGTCACCGGGGAAGAACCCCCGGGAGCCAGGAACTCTCACCGCCGAATCTCGTCGAACCAGGGCGCGGACACCCTGAGTGAGGACACAGATCGCCATGCCCGGCTGCCGAAGGACCAGTACCAGGCCCGCTCCTGTACCCACGGCCGGCTGAGCCGATGGGTGCCGATCGCACTTACGCGTACGGCGCCGCCGCCGGCCTTCTCGGTGACCTGCTCCTCGGCGATCCGCGCCGCGGGCATCCGGTCGCCGCGTTCGGGCGTGCGGCCGCCGCCGTGGACCGCGCGTTGTGGCACGACCACCGCGGCTGGGGCGCCGTGCACACCGTCGTGTGCGCCGGTGGCGCCGTCGCACTCGGCACGCTGGCCGCACGCGCCGTACGCCCCTCCCCTGCCGCCTCCGTCGCACTGACCGCCGCCGCCACCTGGGCGGTCGTGGGCGGTACTTCGCTCGCCCGGGAGGCCCGCACGATCGGGCGCGCCCTGGAGTGCGGGGACGTCGAGGCGGCGCGGGCGCGGCTGCCGCATCTGTGCGGCCGGGACCCGCAGGCGCTGGACGCCGACGGGATCGCCCGGGCCGTGGTCGAATCGGTCGCCGAGAACACCTCCGACGCCGTCGTGGGCGCCCTGGTGTGGGGCGCCGTGGCCGGGGTGCCCGGGCTGCTGGGGTTCCGGGCCGTCAACACCCTGGACGCGATGGTCGGTCACAGGTCCCCCCGCTACCGGCGCTACGGCTGGGCCTCCGCCCGGCTGGACGACCTGGCCTGCTGGCCGGGGGCCCGGCTGACTGCCGTGCTCGCCGCCGCGGCCGGACCCGACCCGCGGGGCGCGCTGCGGGCCTGGAAGGCCGACGCCCACCGGCACCCGAGCCCCAACGCCGGGCCCGTGGAGGCCTCGTTCGCGGGCGCTCTCGGCGTCCGGCTGGGCGGAACGCTCTCCTACGGCGGCCGGGTCGAGCACCGGCCCGTGCTGAACGGGGGCACCGGCCGGGCCGTCCGGGTCACCGACATCGACCGGGCCGTACGGCTCTCCCGCCGCGTCGGCGTGCTCGCGCTCGGCGGCACGGTCGCCGCGCGCCTCCTCGTCAAGAGCGTCAAGGGTCTGAAGGGACGTGGGAAGTGAACGGGGGACTCCTCGTCGCCGGCACCACCTCCGACGCCGGAAAGAGCGTCGTGACGGCCGGGATCTGCCGGTGGCTGGTGCGACAGGGCGTGAAGGTCGCGCCGTTCAAGGCGCAGAACATGTCGCTCAACTCGTTCGTCACCCGCGAGGGCGCGGAGATCGGGCGGGCCCAGGCCATGCAGGCCCAGGCGTGCCGGATCGAGCCGACCGCGCTGATGAACCCCGTGCTGCTCAAGCCGGGCGGCGAGCAGAGCAGCCAGGTGGTGCTGCTGGGCAGGCCGGTGGGCGAGTTGAGCGCACGCGGTTATCACGGCGGGCGGCAGCAGAGGCTCCTCGGCACGGTGCTGGACTGCCTGGCCGAGTTGCGGGGCACGTATGACGCGGTGATCTGTGAGGGCGCGGGCTCGCCTGCGGAGATCAATCTGCGGCGGACGGACATCGTGAACATGGGGATCGCGCGGAACGCGCGGCTGCCCGTGCTGGTGGTCGGGGACATCGACCGCGGAGGCGTCTTCGCCTCCTTCTTCGGAACCGTCGCCCTGCTCTCGCCGGAGGACCAGGAACTGGTCGCCGGGTTCCTGGTGAACAAGTTCCGTGGCGACGTCTCGCTGCTGGAGCCGGGGTTGGACATGCTCCGGGACCTCACCGGGCGGCGGACGTACGGTGTCCTTCCGTTCCGGCACGGGCTCGGCATCGACGAGGAGGACGGGCTTCGGGTGTCGCTGCGGGGCACGGTCCGCGAGTCCGCCGTGACCCCGCCCGTCGGCGAGGACGTGCTGCGGGTCGCCGTGTGCGCGATCCCGCTGATGTCCAACTTCACGGACGTCGACGCCCTGGCCGCCGAACCGGGGGTCGTGGTGCGGTTCGTGGACCGGCCGGAGGAGCTGGCGGACGCGGACCTGGTGGTGATTCCGGGGACCCGGGGCACGGTCCGGGCGCTGGAGTGGCTGCGGGAGCGGGGCCTCGCGGACGCCGTCGTCCGGCGGGCCGCCGAGCAGCGGCCCGTCCTCGGCATCTGTGGCGGCTTCCAGATCCTCGGCGAGCGCATCGAGGACGAGGTCGAGTCGCGGGCCGGCGAGGTCCCCGGGCTCGGTGTGCTGCCCCTGCGGGTGCGGTTCGCCCCCGAGAAGACCCTGACCCGGCCGTCCGGGGAGGCCCTCGGCGAGCGGGTCGAGGGGTACGAGATCCACCACGGGGTCGCCACGATCGACGGCGGCGAACCCTTCCTCGACGGCTGCCGGGTCGGCCAGACCTGGGGCACGCACTGGCACGGCTCCCTGGAGTCGGACGGCTTCCGCCGGGCCTTTCTGCGCGAGGTGGCCGCCGCCGCGGGCCGCCGCTTCGCGCCCGCGCCGGACACCTCCTTCGCCGCGCTGCGCGAGGAGCAGCTCGACCGGCTCGGCGACCTGATCGAACAGCACGCGGACACGGACGCGCTCTGGCGGCTCATCGAGTCGGGCGCGCCGCAAGGACTGCCTTTCATTCCACCGGGAGCGCCCGCATGAGCACAGTGTTGTTGTTGTCGACCGCCGACACGGATCTGCTGGCGGCCCGGGCCTCCGGTGCGGACTACCGCATCGGCAACCCGACGCGGGTGGATGTCGCCGGTGAACTCCCGGGCCTCGTCCAGGGCGCGGACCTCGCCGTCGTACGGCTGCTGGGCGGCAGGCGCGCCTGGGAGGAGGGGCTGGCCGTGCTGCGGGCGTCCGGCGTCCCGACCGTGCTGCTGGGCGGTGAGGCCGTACCGGACGCCGAATTGATGGCCGAGTCGTCGGTGCCGGCCGGTGTGGTGGCGGAGGCGCTGAAGTACCTGGTCGAGGGCGGGCCCGCGAACCTGCTGGAGCTGTCCCGGTTCCTGTCGGACACCGTGCTGCTGACCGGTGAGGGCTTCGAGGAGCCGCGCAAGATGCCGGAGTACGGCGTCCACGGCGACCGCCCTCTCGTCGACGGCCGGCCGACGGTGGGCGTGCTCTTCTACCGGGCGCACGAACTCAGCGGCAACACCGCCTTCGTGGACACCCTGTGCGCGGCGATCGAGGCGCAGGGCGCCAACGCCCTGCCCGTCTACTGTGGTTCGCTGCGCGGCGCGGACGCCGGGCTGTACGAGCTGCTGGGGCGGGCCGACGCGCTGATCGCGACCGTGCTCGCGGCCGGCGGCACCCACGCCTCGCAGGCCTCGGCGGGCGGTGACGAGGAGTCCTGGGACATCGGCGCGCTCGCGGACCTGAACATCCCGGTGCTCCAGGGCCTCTGCCTCACCTCCTCGCGGTCCGCGTGGCAGGAGTCGGACGCCGCCCTCTCCCCCATGGACGCGGCGATGCAGGTCGCGATCCCGGAGTTCGACGGCCGGCTGATCACCGTGCCGTTCTCCTTCAAGGAGCAGGGCCCGGACGAGGTCCCGGTGTACGTCGCCGATCCGGAGCGGGCCGCGCGGGTGGCCGGAATCGCCCTGCGGCACGCGCGGTTGAAGCACAAGCCGAACGCGGAGAAGAAGATCGCGCTGGTCTTCACCGCGTACCCGACCAAGCACTCCCGGGTCGGCAACGCGGTCGGTCTGGACACGCCCGCGTCGGCGGTCCGGGTCCTGGACGCCCTCCGGGAAGCCGGCTACGGCCTCACCGAATACCCCTCCGGTGGCGATGAGTTGATCCACCGGCTGATCGAGGCCGGCGGCCACGACGTGGAATGGCTGACCGAGGAGCAGCTGGCGGCGGCGCCCGCGCGGGTCCCGCTGGCCGACTACCGGGCGTGGTTCGAGAGGCTGGACCCGGAGCTCAGGGAAGCCATGGTGGAGGCGTGGGGCGAGCCGCCGGGCAGCCTGTACGTCGACGGCGAGGACATCGTGCTGGCGTCCCTGCAGTTCGGGAACGTCGTGGTGATGATCCAGCCGCCGCGCGGATTCGGGGAGAACCCGATCGCGATCTACCACGACCCCGACATGCCGCCCTCGCACCACTACATGGCGGCCTACCGCTGGCTGGAGAACAGTTTCGGCGCCGACGCGATCGTGCACATGGGCAAGCACGGCACGATGGAGTGGCTGCCGGGCAAGGGGCTGGGACTGTCGCGCGGCTGCGCGCCGGACGCGGTCCTCGGCGAGCTGCCGCTGATCTACCCGTTCATCGTCAACGACCCCGGCGAGGGCACCCAGGCGAAGCGGCGCGGGCACGCCACGGTGGTCGACCACCTGGTGCCGCCGATGGCCCGCGCCGACACCTACGGCGACCTGGCCAAACTGGAGCAGCTGCTGGACGAGTACGCGCTCGTCTCCGACCTGGACCCGACGAAGGCCCCGGCGGTCCGCGCCCAGATCTGGACGCTGGTCAAGGCGGCCGAGCTGCACCACGACCTGCATGTGGACGAGCAGCCGGACGACGAGGCGTTCGACGAGTTCGTCATGCACATCGACGGCTATCTGTGCGAGATCAAGGACGTGCAGATCCGCGACGGCCTGCACATCCTGGGCGGCGGCCCGGTCGCTGAGCCGCGGGTGAACCTGGTGCTGGCGGTGCTGCGGGCGTCGCAGGTGTGGGGCGGGCAGGCCAACGCCCTGCCGGGTCTGCGTGCGTGTCTGGCCACCCATTTCGGGCTCGTCGAGAAGGAGCTGCTGGCCGAACCCGGTGCCCCGGTGAAGGTGCCGGTGGAGCTGACGGACCTGGTGGACGGGCCGGCTCGTACCGCCTCCGACGCGATCGACCTGCTGGAGCAGCTGTGCCGACGGATCGCGGAGGGGATGGAGGCGCGGGCCTGGGACCGTGCGGTCGTCCCCGCCGTCCTGCGGGGCGTGCTCGGTGGCGAACTCACCGATGCCATCGCCGTGTTGGAGTTCGCCTGCGACGAGGTCGTGCCGCGGCTCGCCCGCACCACCGACGAGATCGGGCACATCCTGCGGGCCCTGGACGGCGGTTACGTCCCGGCCGGCCCCTCCGGCTCCCCGACCCGTGGTCTGGTCAACGTGCTGCCGACCGGCCGGAACTTCTACTCGGTGGACCCCAAGGCCATTCCCTCGCGGCTGAGCTGGGAAGTCGGCCAGTCGCTCGCCGACTCGCTGGTGCAGAGGTATCTGCAGGACACGGGCGAGTACCCGAAGTCCGTCGGGCTGACGGTGTGGGGCACGTCGGCGATGCGCACCCAGGGCGACGACATCGCCGAGATCCTGGCGCTGCTGGGCTGCCGTCCGGTGTGGGACGACGCCTCGCGCCGGGTGACGGGATTCGAGGTGGTCCCGCTGGAGGAGCTGGGCCGACCGCGCATCGACGTCACGGTCCGCATCTCCGGCTTCTTCCGGGACGCGTTCCCGCACGTCGTCGGGCTGATCGACGACGCGGTGCGGGCCGTGGCCGAGCTGGCCGAGCCCGCCGAGAGCAACTTCGTGAAGGCGCACGCCGACGAGGACACCGCCGAGCACGGTGACCGGCGGCGGGCGACGGCCCGTGTCTTCGGCTCCAAGCCGGGGGCGTACGGCGCCGGTCTGCTGCCGCTGATCGACGCCCGCAACTGGCGCTCCGACGCCGACCTCGCCGAGGTGTACGCCGTCTGGGGCGGCTACGCGTACGGGCGCGGGCTCGACGGGCGGGCGGCGCGCGGGGACATGGAGACGGCGTTCCGGCGGATCGCGGTCGCCGCGAAGAACGTCGACACCCGCGAGCACGACCTGGTCGACGCCGACGACTACTTCCAGTACCACGGCGGCATGGTCGCCATGGTCCGGCACCTGACCGGCGCCAACCCCGAGGCGTACGTGGGCGATTCGGCCGTACCGGACCAGGTGAGGACGCGCACGCTCGGCGAGGAGACGCACCGTGTCTTCCGGGCCCGGGTGGTCAACCCGCGCTGGATGGCGGCCATGCGCCGGCACGGCTACAAGGGCGCCTTCGAGATGGCGGCCACCGTGGACTACCTGTTCGGCTACGACGCCACGGCGGGCGTGGTCGACGACTGGATGTACGAGAAGTTGAGCGCGGAGTACGTCTTCGATCCGGAGAACCGGGACTTCATGAAGAGGTCCAATCCCTGGGCGCTGCGCGGCATTACCGAGCGCCTGCTGGAGGCGGCGGACCGGGGGCTGTGGGCGGAGCCGGACGCGGACACGCTGGAGCGGCTGCGCGCCACCTACCTGGAGCTGGAAGGCGACTTGGAGGGTGACGACCAGTGACAACCCCCTTTCCTTTCACGGCCGTTGTCGGCCAGGACGATCTGCGGCTCGCGCTGCTGCTGAACGCCGTCTCGCCGGCGGTCGGCGGCGTGCTGGTGCGCGGCGAGAAGGGCACCGCCAAGTCGACGGCCGTACGGGCCCTTTCGGCGCTGCTGCCGGAGGTGGCCGTGGTCGCCGGGTGCCGTTTCTCCTGTGACCCGGCGGCGCCGGACCCCTCCTGCCCGGACGGTCCGCACGAGCCGGGGGCGGGCGCTCAGCGGCCTTCGCGCATGGTCGAACTCCCCGTCGGCGCCTCCGAGGACCGCCTCGTCGGCGCGCTCGACATCGAGCGGGCGCTGGCCGAGGGCGTAAAGGCGTTCGAGCCGGGCCTGCTGGCCGACGCGCACCGCGGGATCCTGTACGTGGACGAGGTCAACCTCCTCCACGACCACCTGGTCGACCTGCTGCTCGACGCGGCGGCGATGGGCGCCTCGTACGTCGAGCGCGAAGGCGTCTCCGTACGGCATGCCTCGAAGTTCCTGCTCGTCGGCACGATGAACCCCGAAGAGGGCGAGCTGCGGCCCCAGTTGCTCGACCGGTTCGGGCTGACGGTCGAAGTCGCCGCCTCGCGGGAGCCGGACCAGCGGGTCGAGGTGGTGCGGCGCCGACTGGCGTACGACGACGATCCGGCCGCCTTCGCCGCGCGGTGGGCTAAGGAGGAGGCCGCCGTACGGCAACGGATCGTCACGGCACGGAAGCTGCTGCCGCAGGTGCGGCTGGGCGACGGGGCGCTGCGGCAGATCGCGGCGACCTGTGCCGCCTTCGAGGTGGACGGCATGCGGGCCGACATCGTGATGGCACGTACGGCGACCGCGCTCGCCGCGTGGGCCGGGCGGACGGACGTGCTCGCCGAGGACGTCCGGCAGGCCGCGCTGCTCGCGCTGCCGCACCGACGGCGGCGGAACCCGTTCGACGCGCCGGGTCTCGACGAGGACAAGCTGGACGAGACGCTGGAGCAGTTCGGCGGTTCCGAGGACGAGGACCCGGACGACGATCCTGGCCCCGACGGGCCTGGTGGCGGCGGTGGGCAACCGGCGCCCGAGAGCGGTCCCCAGGGCGACGGCGGCAGCGCCGCGCAGCCCGAGGCCGGTGAGGGCGGGCAGCCGCAGGCCTCCGGCGGAC
Source organism: Streptomyces sp. NPDC002076 (assembly GCF_053593835.1). Taxonomy (NCBI): domain Bacteria; kingdom Bacillati; phylum Actinomycetota; class Actinomycetes; order Kitasatosporales; family Streptomycetaceae; genus Streptomyces; species Streptomyces sp. NPDC002076. Next base: position 426,614 of record NZ_JBSFDI010000004.1, on the reverse strand, counting down.
AGGAGCAGTCGCCGGTACGGGCCGCGGAGCCGTTCCGTACGAAGGTGCTGAGCGTGCCCGGCATCGGTGAGGGGGCGGCGGGGCGGCGTTCGCGCGCCCGCACCGAGCACGGGCGGACCACCGGCGCCCGGCGGCCCCGAGGGGTGTTGTCCAAGCTGCACCTGACGGCGACCGTGCAGGCCGCCGCCCCGCATCAGCGGGCGCGCGGGCGGTCGGGGCCGGGGCTGGTGATCCGGCGGGACGATCTGCGCCAGGCGACGCGGGAAGGCCGCGAGGGGAACCTCGTTCTCTTCGTCGTGGACGCCTCCGGTTCGATGGCGGCCCGGCAGCGGATGGGCGCCGTGAAGGGTGCCGTGCTGTCCCTGCTGCTGGACGCCTACCAGCGGCGGGACAAGGTGGGCCTGGTGACCTTCCGGGGCGCCTCGGCGGACGTCGCTCTGCCGCCCACGTCCTCCGTGGACGCGGCGGCGGCCCGGCTGGAGCGGCTCCCCACCGGTGGCCGTACGCCGCTGGCCGCCGGGCTGCTCAAGGCGCACGAGGTGCTGCGCGTGGAGCGGCTGCGGGATCCGGCGCGCCGGGCGCTGGTCGTCCTGGTGACGGACGGGCGGGCCACCGGCGGCCCGGAGCCCGTCGCCCTCGCCGGACGTGCGGCCCGGCTGTTCGCGGCCGAGGGGGTCGCGTCGGTGGTCGTGGACTGCGAGTCGGGGCCGGTGCGGCTCGGGCTCGCCGGGCAGCTCGCCGGTGAGCTGGGCGGCACGGCCGTCACGCTGGACGAGCTGCGGGCCGACTCGATCGCCGGGCTGGTCAGGGATGTGCAGGGGACGTCGAGGAGGGCCGCGTAATGCCGCAGGGACAGCCGAGTGTCGTACCCGATGACGGTCTGACGACCCGCCAGCGACGCAACCGTCCGCTGGTCGTCGTGCACACCGGTGTCGGCAAGGGGAAGTCCACCGCCGCGTTCGGGCTCGCGCTGCGCGCCTGGAACCAGGGGTGGCCGATCGGGGTGTTCCAGTTCGTCAAGTCGGCGAAGTGGAAGGTCGGCGAGGAGAACGCCCTGCGCGTGCTCGGCGCCTCCGGTGAGGGCGGGACCGTCGCCTGGCACAAGATGGGTGAGGGCTGGTCCTGGGTGCAGCGGGACGCCCAGATGGACAACGAGGAGAAGGCCCGGGAGGGCTGGGAGCAGGTCAAGCGGGACCTGGCCGCCGAGACCTACCGGCTGTACGTGCTGGACGAGTTCGCCTACCCCATGCACTGGGGGTGGGTGGACACCGACGAGGTCGTGGACGTGCTGCGGAACCGGCCCGGTACGCAGCATGTGGTGATCACCGGGCGGAACGCGCCGGAGAAGCTGGTGGACTTCGCCGACCTCGTCACCGACATGTCCAAGGTCAAGCACCCCATGGACGTGGGGCAGAAGGGCCAGAAGGGCATCGAGTGGTGACGACGTCGGTGCCTCGGCTGGTCATCGCCGCGCCCTCCTCGGGCAGCGGCAAGACCACCGTCGCCACGGGGCTGATGGCCGCGTTCGCCGCGCGGGGCCTCGCCGTGTCCCCGCACAAGGTCGGGCCGGACTACATCGACCCCGGGTACCACACGCTCGCGACCGGGCGGGTGGGGCGCAACCTGGACGCGTACCTGTGCGGGCCGGAGCTGGTCGCTCCGCTGTTCCTGCACGGGGCGCGGGGGTGTGACATCGCCGTCGTCGAGGGTGTGATGGGCCTGTACGACGGGGCGGCGGGCGAGGGTGAACTCGCGTCCACCGCGCATGTCGCCAAGCTGCTGCGGGCGCCGGTGGTGCTGGTCGTCGACGCGTCGTCGCAGTCTCGGTCGGTGGCGGCGCTGGTGCACGGGTTCGCCTCCTGGGATCCGGAGGTGCGGGTCGGGGGCGTGATCCTGAACAAGGTCGCCTCCGACCGGCATGAAGAGCTGCTGCGGGACGCGTTGGACTCGGCGGGGGTGCCGGTGCTGGGTGCCTTGCGGCGGGCCGAGCAGGTGTCGACGCCCTCTCGGCATCTGGGGTTGGTGCCGGTCGCCGAGCGGGGCGCTGCCGCGGTCGGCTCCGTCGGGGTCATGGCGGCGCAGGTGGCCCATGGTTGCGACCTGGCTGCGCTGGAAGGACTTGCCCGTAGCGCAGGTGCCCTCCCAGGGGGCTCCGCCCCGTGGACCCCCGCCTCGGCCACCGACCACCCGGCTCGCTCGGCCGAAAGGCGAAGGCCAGTAGTCGCCGTAGCCGGTGGGTCCGCGTTCACCTTCTCCTACGCCGAGCACACCGAACTGCTCACCGCCGCCGGTGCCGAGGTCGTGACCTTCGACCCCCTGAGGGATGAGCAACTCCCCGACGGCACTGCCGGGTTGGTCATCGGCGGCGGCTTCCCCGAGGTGTACGCGGCCGAGCTGTCCGCCAACGAGCCGCTGCGCAAGGCCGTCGCCGAGCTGGCGCTGAGCGGTGCCCCGGTGGCCGCCGAATGCGCCGGACTGCTGTACCTGTGCAAGGAGCTGGACGGGCAACCGATGTGCGGCGTGCTGGACGCCACCGCGCGGATGACGGAACGGCTGACGCTCGGCTACCGGGACACCGTGGCCGTCGGGGACAGTGTGCTGGCCGTCGCGGGGACGCGGATGCGGGGGCATGAGTTCCATCGGACCGTGGTCGAGCCCGGCGCCGGGGCCGCTCCGGCGTGGGGTGTGCGGGCGCCCGTCCGGCGCGTCGAAGGTTTCGTACGGCAGGGCGTGCACGCGAGTTATCTGCACACGCACTGGGCGTCCGAGCCCGGTGTCGCCCGTCGGTTCGTGGAGAGGTGCCGGACGTCATGAGCAGCAGGCTGGTCGGAGTCGGGGTCGGTCCCGGTGATCCGGAGCTGGTGACCGTCAAGGGGGTCAACGCACTGCGGGCCGCCGAGGTGGTCGTCGTGCCGGTCATGGACACGGGGGAGCGCGGGCGGGCCGAGGCGACCGTGTTGCACTACGTGCCCGAGGACAAGGTCGTCCGGGTGGTGTTCGCGCTGAACGAGCGGACCGACCGGGCGCGCCGGGAGGCCGCCTGGGACGCGGCGGGTGCCGCGGTCGCCGGGCTGCTGGAGCGGCACGGGTCGGTCGCCTTCGCCACCATCGGCGATCCCAATGTGTACTCGACGTTCACGTATCTCACGCAGACGATCTCCGGGCTGGTGCCCGGTGTCGTCGTGGAGACCGTGCCCGGGATCACCGCCATGCAGGATCTGGCGGCCCGGTCCGGCGCCGTGCTGACCGAGGGCACCGAGCCGCTGACGCTGGTGCCGGTGACCGCCGGGTCCGCCGTGCTCAAGGAGGCGCTGGCCGGGCCGGGGACCGTCGTCGCGTACAAGTTCGGGCGGCAGGCCGCCGAGGTCGCCGAGGCGCTCGCGGAGACCGGGCGGCTGGCCGGTGCCGTGTGGGGTTCGGCGCTGGGGCTGCCGGAGGAGTCGGTGCGGCCGGCCGCCGAGCTGGACGGGACGCCGTTGCCGTATCTGTCGACGCTGATCGCGCCCCCGCGGCGGGACGGCGGACGGGGCGGGAAGCTGTGAGGCGGACGAGCCGGCCGGCCCCCCGGGACGCGTGCCGCCGGCCGGACGGGTCAGCCGCCGGACAGACCCACCACCAGCCAGATGAAGGCCGCGCCCGCCACCGTGCAGAGCAGGGTGGAGCGCGCGGGGTGCTCGTGGTGGGCCTCGGGCAGGATCTCTGCGGCGGCGAGGTACAGCAGGACGCCGCCGAACAGGCCCAGGTAGCCGCCGAGCGCCGGCTCGGGGATGTGGAAGAAAGCGGTCGACAGCGCGCCCAGCACGGGTGCGCAGGCATCGGCCACCAGCATCGCGATCGCCCGGCGGCGGGCGTTGCCGTACAGGCTCGTGATGGTGAAGGTGTTGAAGCCGTCGGCGAAGTCGTGCGCGATCACGGCGAGCGCCACGGCGGCACCCATGCCGCCGCCCACCTGGAAGGCCGCGCCGATGGCCACACCGTCCATCGCGCTGTGGCCGACCATCGCGGCGGCCGCCACGAGGCCCACCTCGGGCGCCCGGTGACCCTGCCCCTCGGCGCCGCCGTGCGCGGCCTGGCGGGCGGCCAGGGTGCGTTCCACCAGGTGGGCCAGGAGAAAGCCGGCCACGAACAGCAGCAGGGCGGCGGGTACGCCGAAGATCTCGCGGCCGGCGGCGTGCAGTGCCTCCGGCAGCAGGTCCAGGCCGACCACGCCCAGCATCAGGCCGCCGGCCAGTCCCAGGACGAGATGGCGACGGTCGGTCACGCGCTGTGCCGTCCAGCCGCCGGCCAGCGTCATCAGGAACGCGCCGAGCGCGACGAAGACCGCCATAGGCCCTTGCTATCCGATGGAGGCGCCTTCGCGCACATCCGGCGCCGATCACATCCCGCCACACCCTGACATTTCACCCGCTTTTGATGTGTGTTTCCGTACGAGAGGACCCTTCCCATGGCCGATGCCCCCACCGGCAAGGTGACGTTCGTCGGCGCCGGCCCCGGCGCCGCCGATCTGCTGACGTTCCGCGCCGCGCGCGCCATCGCGGAGGCGGACGTGGTGATCTGGGCGGCGAGCCTGGTCCAGGCGGAGGTCCTCGAACACGCGCGTGCGGACGCTGAGGTCCTGGACTCGGCGACCATGCCCCTGGAGGAGGTCGTCGCCGTCTACCGGCGCGCCCACGCCGAGGGTCTGAAGGTGGCACGGATCCACTCCGGCGACCCGGCGCTGTGGGGCGGCACGCAGGAGCAGCTGGACCGGTGCGCCGAGATCGGGATCGAGACCGAGGTCGTACCCGGGGTGTCCGCCTTCTCCGCCGTCGCCGCGCTCGCACGCCGTGAGCTGACCATCCCCGAGGTCGCGCAGTCCGTCGTCCTCACCCGGCTGGGCGGCGGCAAGACGCCGATGCCGCCCGGGGAAGAGGTGCGGGAGTTCGCCCGGCACGGTACGACGATGGCGATCTTCCTCTCCGCCGCACGCAGCGGGCAGCTGGTGCGCGAGCTGCTGGAGGGCGGCTATCCGACGGACACCCCGGTGGTCGTCGCCTACCAGGCGACCTGGCCGGAGGAGCTGGTGGTGAGGTGCACGGTCGGCACGCTGGAGGAGACGGTCAAGGAGCACAAGCTCTGGAAGCACACCCTCTTCCTGGTCGGCCCCGCGCTGGACGCGCACGGCACCCGCTCGCACCTGTACCACCCCGGCCACTTCCACGGGTACCGCAAGGCCGACCCCGAGGCCCGGCGGGCCCTGCGCGAGCGGGGAGCGAGCAGTTGATCACGGTCGTCGGCACGGGGACGGGGGCGCCGGTTCCGGAGGATCTCCCCGCCGGGGCCGCCCTCGTCGTCGGCGGGCGCCGGCACCTGGACGCGGTACGGCTGCCGGAGGGCGCCGAGCGGATCGTGCTCGGGCCGCTGGCGCCAGCCCTGGACACGATCGCCGAGTATGTCGGCAAAGAGCTTCCGGTGGTGGTGCTGGCCTCCGGCGACCCGGGGTTCTTCGGGATCGTGCGGGCGCTGGCCGAGCGGTTCGGGTCGCGGCGGCTGGAGGTGCGGCCCGGGGTCTCGTCCGTCGCCGCCGCGTTCGCGCGGGTGGGGCTGCCGTGGGACGACGCCGTGGTGGTCAGCGCGCATGGCCGAAAGCTGCGTACGGCGGTCAATGTGTGCCGGGCGCGGCCGAAGGTGGCGGTGCTGACGGGGCCCGGGGCGGGGCCGGCGGAACTGGGCGCGGCGCTGCTGCACGGCCCGGGTGTGCCCGGGCGGGTCCTCGTCGTCGCCTCCGCCCTCGGCTCCGCGCAGGAGCGCGTCGAACGGGTCACGCCCGCCGAGGCCGCCGCCCGGGACTGGGGAACGGCGGTGAGCGTGGTGCTGTGTCTGGACGAGGCGCGGGCGCTCGGGCCGGTGCGTACGGTTGCCGGGGCTCCCGCGCGGCCTTCCCGGTGGGCCCTGGACGAGGACGAGTTCGCGCACCGCGACTCGATGATCACCAAGTTCGAGGTACGGGCGCTGGCCCTGGCCCGGCTGGGGCCGCGCCTCGGCGACCTGGTGTGGGACGTGGGCTCGGGTTCCGGCTCCGTGGCCGTCGAGTGCGCGCGGCTCGGCGCGGCCGTCGTCGCCGTGGAGAAGGCGGCGGACGGGGTGGAGCGGATCCGCGCCAACGCCCGCGCGCACGGCGTGGACGTGGATGTGGTGCACGGCTCGGCGCCGGAGGCCCTGGCCGGGCTCGCCGGCGATCCCGACGCCGTGTTCGTCGGCGGCGGAGGGCGTGAACTGCCCGCCGTCGTGAGTGCGTGCGCGCGGCGGGCCCGGCGTACGGTCGTCGTCGCCATGGCCGCCGTCGACCGGGTGCCGGCGGCCCGCGAGGCGCTCACGGCCGCCGGGTTCACCTGCGACGGGGTGCTGCTGCAGTCCTCGCGCCTGGCGCCGCTCCCCGGGGACGTGACCCGGCTCGCGGCGACCAATCCTGTGTTTCTGCTGTGGGGCGTCAGAACCCCGGTGCCTAGTGAAGGAGTTCTCCAGTGATCGGCCTGATTTCCGCCACCGCGGCGGGAGCGGCGGCACGGGACCGGCTGGCCGCGGCCTGGCCGGACCGGACGCGGGTGTACGAGGGACCCGTCAATGAGGCGGTGCGGTCCGCGTTCGCCGAGTGCGAGCAGCTGGTGTGCTTCCTGGCGACGGGCGCGGTGGTACGGCTGCTCGCACCGCTGCTCGGCGACAAGACGGCCGATCCGGGTGTGGTGTGCGTGGACGAGGGCGGCCGGTTCGCGGTGTCGCTGGTCGGCGGGCACGGCGGCGGCGCCAACGAACTCGCCCGCGAAGTCGGTGAGTTGCTGGGCGCCGAGCCGGTGGTGACGACCGCGACGGACTCGGTGGGGCTCGCGGGTCTGGACACGCTGGGACTGCCGTACGAGGGCTCGGTCGCGACCGTGTCCCGCGCCCTGCTGGACGGTGAACCGGTCGCGCTGGAGGCCGAGTTGGCCTGGCCGCTGCCACCGCTGCCGACCTCGGCGCAGGGGGCGTACACGATCCGGCTCACCGATCGGGCCGTCGAGCCCGGCGAGCGCGAGGTGCTGCTGAGGCCGCCGTCGCTGGTGGTCGGGGTCGGCGCGTCCAGGGGCGCGCCGGTGGAGGAAGTGCTGGGGCTGGTCGAGGGTGCGCTGCGGGAGGCGGGGCTCTCGCCGCGGTCCGTGGCCGAACTCGCCACCGTGGACGCCAAGTCGGAAGAGCCGGGCATCGTGGCCGCCGCAGCGCGGCTGGGGGTGCCGCTGGTGACGTACTCCGCCGAGGAGCTGGCCGCCGTCGAGGTGCCCAATCCGTCGGACGCGCCGCTCACGGCCGTCGGCACGCCGTCGGTGGCGGAGGCGGCGGCTCTGGTGCGCGGCGGCGAACTCCTCGTGCCCAAGAGGAAGTCACAGGGCCGGCCTGCCATGGCGACCTGTGCCGTCGTACGGCGTCCGGGGCGCGGGCGGCTCGCGGTGGTCGGGCTCGGGCCCGGCGCCCGGGACCTGCTGACCCCGCGCGCGGCGGCCGAGTTGCGCCGGGCCTCGGTGCTGGTCGGGCTCGACCAGTACGTGGACCAGATCCGCGACCTGCTGCGGCCCGGCACCCGGGTGCTGGAGTCGGGGCTCGGCGCCGAGGAGGAGCGGGCACGCACGGCGGTCGCTCAGGCCCGCCAGGGGCATGCGGTCGCGCTGATCGGCAGCGGCGACGCGGGCGTGTACGCCATGGCGTCCCCGGCGCTCGCCGAGGCCTCGGACGACATCGACGTGATCGGCGTGCCCGGGGTGACGGCCGCGCTGGCCGCCGGGGCGGTCCTGGGCGCGCCGCTGGGCCACGACCACGTGTCCATCAGCCTGTCCGACCTGCACACGCCGTGGGAGGTCATCGAGCGGCGGGTACGGGCGGCGGCCGAGGCGGACATCGTCGTCACCTTCTACAACCCGCGCTCCCGGGGCCGCGACTGGCAGCTGCCGAAGGCACTCGCGATCCTCGCCGGGCACCGGGAGCCGACGACGCCGGTGGGTGTCGTGCGCAACGCGTCCCGGCCGGACGAGTCGAGCCGGGTCACGACCCTCGCCGAACTGGATCCGGCGTCGGTCGACATGATGACGGTCGTCACCGTGGGCAACACGGCCACCCGGATCATCGCGGGACGCATGGTGACCCCGCGCGGCTACCGCTGGCAGGAACGCAACCAGGAGGGCGCCCAGTGAACCCTGTGGCCCGTGTGGTCCACCCCATCGAGCAGGAGTCCTTCCGCCGGCTGCGCGCCCGCCTGGACACCTCGCACTTCCCGCCGCTCACCCGGGCCGTGGTGGAGCGGGTCATCCACTCCGCCGCCGACCCGGAGTACGCGACCGATCTCGTCATGGCCGAGGACGACCTGGTCAGGGCGCACGCGGCGCTGCACGCCGGGGCGCCGGTCGTCGTGGACGTGGAGATGGTCGCGGCCGGCATCACCCGCCGGGAGACGGTCTGCCGGCTGAAGGAGGCCGAGTCCGGCCCCGGGCTGACCCGTTCGGCCCATGCCGTCCGGCTCGCCTACGAGCAGGTCGGACCCGGCGCCCTGTGGGTGATCGGCTGCGCGCCGACCGCCCTGGAGGAGCTGCTCGCCCTGGACGCCTCCCCCGCGCTCGTCATCGGCCTGCCCGTCGGGTTCGTCGGCGCGGCCGAGTCCAAGGCCGCGCTGCGCGCGAGCGGGCTGCCCGCCGTGAGCAACGTGTCCGAGAAGGGCGGGTCGGCGGTCGCCGCCGCCGCGCTCAACGCCCTGCTGTACCACCCCGTTTCGCCTGAGGAGACCTCGTGACCACCCCGCCCGCCCTGCTCATCGCCGGACACGGCACCCGTGACGACGCCGGAGCCGAGGCGTTCCGCGACTTCGTGCGGCAGTTGCAGCTCCGCTCCGACATGCCCGTCGCGGGCGGCTTCATCGAGCTGTCCGCGCCGCCGCTGGGCGAGGTCGTCGCCGGACTGGTGGCGCGGGGCGTACGGCGGTTCGCCACCGTGCCGCTGATGCTGGTGTCCGCCGGGCACGCCAAGGGCGACATCCCGGCCGCGCTGGCCCGCGAGAAGGAACGGCACCCGGGCATCTCGTACACCTACGGCCGTCCGCTGGGCCCGCACCCGGCGCTGCTGAGCGTGCTGGAGCGGCGGCTGGACGAGGCGCTGGGCTCCGCCGGGAGGAGCCCCGAGGACCGGGCCGATGTGACCGTGCTGCTGGTGGGGCGCGGCTCCACCGACCCCGACGCCAACGCCGAGGTGTACAAGGCGGCGCGGCTGCTGTGGGAGGGGCGCGGGTACGCCGGGGTGGAGACGGCGTTCGTGTCGCTGGCGGCGCCGGACGTGCCGAGCGGGCTGGACCGGTGCGCGGCGCTGGGGGCACGGCGGATCGTCGTACTCCCCTACTTCCTGTTCACCGGGATCCTGCCGGACCGGGTGCGGCAGCAGACCGAGGGGTGGGCGGCCGCGCACCCGGAGACCGAGGTGCGGTCGGCCGATGTCATCGGGCCCGAGCCGGAGCTGCTGGACCTGGTGACGGAGCGGTACGAGGAGGCCGTCAAGGGCGATCTGCGCATGAACTGCGACTCGTGCGTGTACCGGATCGCGCTGCCGGGCTTCGAGGACAAGGTGGGGCTGCCACAGCAGCCGCACTTCCACCCGGACGACGACGGCCACCACGGCTCCGGGCACGGTCACGGGCATCACCATCACGGGGGGCACTCGCACAGCCATGCGCACTGAGGGGACTGGGTCCGGGCACGATCTGCGGCATCACGGGGACGCCGAAGTGCGGGACGACGGGGCCGCGTTGACCGACCTCGCCGTCAACGTCCGCGCGGACACGCCCCCGCCGTGGTTGCGGGAGGAGATCGCCGGCTCGCTGTCGTCGCTCGCGGCCTATCCGGACGGGCGGGCCACGCGGGCGGCGGTGGCGGCGCGGCACGGGCTGCCGGTGGAGCGGGTGCTGCTGACGGCGGGCGCGGCCGAGGCGTTCGTGCTGCTCGCCCGCGCACTGAAGGTACGGCGACCGGTCGTGGTGCATCCGCAGTTCACCGAGCCGGAGGCGGCCCTCCGGGACGCGGGGCACAGCGTGGACCGGGTGCTGCTGCGGGCGGAGGACGGGTTCCGGCTGGATCCGGCGGCGGTGCCGGAGGAGGCGGACCTGGTGGTCATCGGGAATCCGACCAACCCGACGTCGGTGCTGCATCCGGCGGAGGCGATCGCCCGACTCGCCCGGCCCGGGCGGGTGCTGGTGGTCGACGAGGCGTTCATGGACGCGGTGCCGGGTGAGCGGGAGGCGCTGGCCGGGCGGACCGATGTGCCGGGACTGGTCGTGCTGCGCAGTCTGACCAAGACCTGGGGGCTGGCCGGGCTGCGGATCGGGTATGTGCTGGCTCCTGTGGAGATCATCGCCGAACTGGAGCGGGCTCAGCCGTTGTGGCCGGTGTCCACGCCCGCGCTGGCCGCCGCTCGGGCGTGTGTGACGCCGCGGGCGCTGGCGGAGGCGGGGCACGCGGCGCATCGCATCGCCGCGGACCGGGTCCATCTGCTGGCCGGGCTGTCGGAGTTCGCCTCCCTGGGAGTACGGGTGGTGGGGCCTGCGGAGGGGCCGTTCGTGCTGGTCCGTATGCCGGGGGCCGCGGCGGTACGACACCGGTTGCGTGAGCTTGGCTATGCGGTGCGGCGGGGGGACACGTTTCCGGGGCTCGGTGCGGAATGGGTGCGGGTGGCTGTGCGGGACCGGGTCACGGTGAGCGGGTTTCTGTCGGCGCTGTCCGTCGCGCTGCGGTAGCCGGGGCTCCGCCTCGCCCACCCTCCCCCACGGCCGGAAGGTCCTGTCACGAGATCGCCCTGAGCCTGCGCCTCGGATGTGCGCGGAGTCCGGTGAGGGCCTCGGCCGTCTCCTCGTCCGCCGGCAGGAACACCACGAGTTGCTGGGCGTCCGCCGGGGCATCCAGGGTTTCGCGGGTGAGGCGGAGCTCCGGTCCTGTCGGATGGTTCAGGCGGAGCACCCCGCGGCGCGGCACCGCATGGCGGTTCATGCGGCGTCCGGCCCCGCCGAGCCGGGACGTCCGCCCGCCCGCTGGACGAGCAGGCCCCGGGCTACGCCAAGACCCTGCTCGACCAGCTGGCCTGGTGGGCGGCCACGCTCCGCTCGGGCCGGGAGGCCGCTCCCTACCCGGCGTGACGGCCGAGCCCCCCGCCGCACGGCCGAGCGGGGAGCGGCACGGGCAGGTGGCTCAGCCCTTGCGGCGCCGGGCCACCGTCACCGCTCCCCCGCCGAGCAGCACCAGCGCCAGCGCGCCGCCCGCGATGTACGGGGTCGCGGAGCTGCCGCCGGTCTCCGCGAGGTCCTGTCGGGCTCCCTGGGGCTTCACGTCGGCGGCAGGGTCGTGGCTCGGCACCGGGTGCCCGCTCGGCGGGACCGTCGGGGACTCGCAGGTGGCCTTCGCCAGGGTGACCGTGCCCTCGACGTCGGCCACGTTCAGCTTCAAGGGGTTGACGGAGACCTTGAGTTCGAGGGCGGTGGCGGCGGCCGTGCGGGTCGTGGTGCGCCGCTGGGCGAGGTCGAGGCGGACCTCGCCGACGCCGGGCACCTTGACCTCGCTCGGGCCGCCGGCGGTGAGGGTGACGCGCTTGCCGAGGACGGTGACGGAGCCGAGGACGTTCGCGTCGGCGACGGGCGCCCTGCCCGCCTCGCAGGTCGCCCTGGCGGTGACCGTGCCGACCTCGATCAGGGACAGCAGGGGCAGGCCGGGGACGTGCAGCTTGGCGTCGACGAGCCGGACCGAGCCCTCGGCGTGCCGGGCGGTCACGGTGGCCTTCGCCGAGGCGACGTCCGCGCCGAGGACCGCGAACGGCCTGCCCTCGGCCACGCCGTCGAGCCGGGCGGACAGCGCGGTCCGGTCGGCGCTCTGCGGTGCCTGGACCTCGTTGAGGGAGACGGCGAGCGGCACGTCGACGGTCTTGTTGAGCAGGGACACGTCGAGCCCGGTGCGCAGGACGACGGCGGAGGCGCGTCCGTGGTCACCGGTCGCGTGCGCGGCGCCCGCGCCGAGGACCGCGGGCGCCGCCGCGAGGGCGGTGACCGTCGCCGCGGCGGCGAGTCGGCGTGCGGGCATGCGGAAGTTGTTGCTGTTCAAGTCGGTGGGACCCCCAGTGGGAACATGCTTGGGACCCGTCAACCTTGTACGCACTGTGGGTGAACGGTCAGCAATCCTGGGTCACTTCACCCAAACGTGGATTTGCCGCACGTCGATTCGAATCAGCGGGCACAGGTGTTCCCGACGGTCCCTTGCGCCCCTGCGCGCCTACTCGATCACGATCCCGTTCAGCACCACCCGGCGCGGCGCCGCCAGCACCCGTACGTCCGCGCGCGGGTCGGCCTCGTACACCACGAGGTCGGCCGGTGCGCCCTCCACGAGGTTCGGGGCGGCGAGAAAGGCGCGGGCGCCCCAGCACGCCGCCGAGACGGCGTCCACCGCGGGGATGCCTGCGGTGACGAGTTCCGCCACCTCCGCGGCGACCAGTCCGTGGGCCAGCGAGCCGCCGGCGTCCGTGCCGGCGTAGACCTGGATCCCGGCGTCGTAGGCGTTGCGGACGGTGTCGTAGCGGCGCTCGTGCAGCCGGCGCATGTGTGCCGACCAGCGCGGGAACTTCTTCTCGCCGCCGTCCGCGAGCCGCGGGAACGTGGCGATGTTCACGAGGGTGGGGACGATCGCGACCTCCCGCTCGGCGAAGAGCGGGATCAGGTCGTCCGTGAGACCGGTGGCGTGCTCGACGCAGTCGATGCCCGCCTCGACCAGGTCGCGCAGGGAGCTCTCCGCGAAGCAGTGCGCGGTGACGCGGGCGCCGAGCCGGTGTGCCTCGGCGATGGCCGCCTCGATCGCCTCGCGCGGCCAGCAGGGGGCGAGGTCGCCGAGGTCGCGGTCGAGCCAGTCGCCGACCAGCTTCACCCAGCCGTCGCCGCGCTCGGCCTCCTGGGCGACGTAGGCGACCAGGTCGTCCGGCTCGATCTCCCACGCGTAGTTGCGGATGTAGCGACGGGTGCGGGCGATGTGCCGGCCGGCCCGTTTGATCTTCGGCAGGTCCTCGCGGTCGTCGATCCAGCGTGTGTCGGACGGCGAACCGGCGTCCCGGATCAGCAGGGTGCCGGCATCGCGGTCGGTGAGCGCCTGCTTCTCGGCAGTGCCCGCGTCGACCGGGCCGTCCGGGCCGAGGCCCACATGGCAGTGCGCGTCGGCCAGGCCTGGCAGCGCCCAGCCCTCGACGGTACGGACGTCCCGGGCCCCGGCGGGGCGGTCGTAGGTCACCCGGCCCCCGACCACCCACAGCTCGTCGCGGACGTCCTCGGGTCCGACGAGCACCCGCCCCTTCACGTGCAGCACCGCGCCATCGCTCATGCTCTGCACCTTAACGACCTACGGCTGGTCCTCACCCACCTGGTCGGAGGTCTCCTCCTCGACCTCTGCCATCGCCGGGTCCAGGAGCCGGGACAGGAAGTGGCGGGTGCGTTCGTGCTGCGGGTCGCCGATGACCTGGTCGGGGGTGCCGTCCTCGACGATCACGCCGCCGTCCATGAAGACGACCCGGTCGGCGACCTCGCGGGCGAAGCTCATCTCGTGGGTGACGACCATCATCGTCATGCCCTCGCGGGCGAGCATGCGCATGACGGCGAGGACGTCGCCGACCAGTTCCGGGTCGAGGGCGGACGTCGGCTCGTCGAAGAGCATGACCTCCGGGCCCATCGCCAGCGCCCGGGCGATCGCCACGCGCTGCTGCTGGCCGCCGGAGAGGGAGGAGGGGTAGGCCTCCGCCTTCTCGGCCAGGCCGACCCGGGCGAGGTTCTCGGCGGCGATCTTCGCGGCCGTCGCCTTGTCCCGCCTGAGGACCCTGCGCTGGGGCAGCGTGAGGTTCTCGGTGACGCTGAGGTGCGGGAAGAGGTTGAACTGCTGGAAGACCATGCCGATGCGGCGGCGTACGGCGTCGATGTCGACGTCCGGGTCGGTGAGTTCGATGCCGCCGACGAAGACCTGGCCCTTGGTGGGCTCCTCCAGCAGGTTCACACAGCGCAGGAGGGTCGACTTGCCGGAGCCGGAGGGGCCGATGACGCAGACGACCTCGCCCCGGCCGATCTCCAGGTCGACGCCGCGCAGGACGTGATTGTCGCCGAAGGACTTGTGCAGGTCCTGGACGCGGATCTCGGGGCGGGTCACTTGATCTCCTTCTGGGCCTTGGCCTCCAGACGGCGGGCGACGAAGCCGAGCGGGATGGTGACCAGCAGATAGCACAGGCCCGCGACCAGGATCGGCGTGGAGTTGGCGGTGGTGCTCGCCAGGTCCCGGCCGTACTTGGACAGTTCGCGCTCCTCCAGGGTCACGCCCAGCAGCAGCACCAGGGAGGAGTCCTTGAAGAGCATGATCAGCTCGTTGGTGAGCGGCGGGAGGATGATCCGGAACGCCTGCGGGATGATGATGGAGATCATGGCCTTCGCGGGCGAGAAGCCCAGCGAACGCGCCGCCTCCATCTGCCCCTTGGGCACCGCCTGGATGCCGGCGCGGAACGTCTCCGCCATGTAGGCGGCACCGATGAGTCCGAGGCCGAGCGCGCCCTTGCCGTAGGTGCCGCCGGGGATCTCCGTGCCCGGGAAGGCCAGCGGGACGGCCACCGCGATGAAGACGAAGATCAGCAGGGCGGGCAAGCCGCGGAAGATCTCGATGTAGATGCCGGCCACCCAGCGGTACGGCCCCACGGAGGACAGCCGCATCAGCGCGATGACCAGGCCGAGCACCAGTCCGAGGACGAAGCCGGACACCGTGTACAGGACGGTGTTCTTCAGCGCCAGCGTGATGACGTCCGGCCACATCTGCTTCGCGATGCCGCCCTGCGCGAACTGGTTCTGCAGCCGGCCCCAGTCCGCCGTGACCGCGATGGCGATCACGGCGGCGACGAAGACGGCGTACTGGATGCCGCGCGACAGCCGGCGCTTCTGGCGTCGCGTCAGCCCCTGCTTCTTCGGCTGGAGTTGTACGTCCGCGTCGGTCATGAGGCGGCGGGAGAGGCCACGGAGGCGCTGTACGGGCCGATCCACTGCTCGTAGAGCTTCTTGTAGGTGCCGTCGGCCTTGGCGTCCTTCAGGGCCTTGTTGATGGCCTCGCGCAGCGCCGTGTTGCCCTTCTTGACCGTGAAGCCGTACTGCTCGCCGGTCTTGAGGTTGTCGACGACCTTGAACTTGTCCGCGTTGGCCTTGTCCTTCAGCCAGCCCTGGACGACCGGGTAGTCGATGACGACGGCCTGGACCTGGCCGGTGCGCAGGCCGTTGAGGACCGCGTCGGAGGACTCGAAGGAGATCGGGTCGTAGCCCTTGCCCTTGACGTAGTCCTCGCCGGTGGTCTGCGCCTGGGCCCCGAGCTTCTTGCCCTTGGCCTTGACGTCGGCGAGCGAGGTGATGCCGCTGTTCTTGGCGACGAGCACGGCCTGGGTGGCCTCGAAGTACGGGTCGGAGAAGTCGACGTTCTTCTTGCGCTCGGGCGTGATCGTCATGCCGGCGGCGGCCAGGTCGCACTGGCCGGAGTTCAGGAAGGCGCCGGTCTTGAAGTTCTCGAACGGCGTGTCGACGATCTGCTGCTTGACGCCGAGGTTCTTGGCGACGAGGTCGATGAGGGAGACGTCGAAGCCCTGCACCTTGCCGTTGATCTCCGACTGGAACGGCGGGTACGGCAGGTGGGTGCAGGTGGTCAGCTGACCGGCCTTGACGACGTGGACGCCCTTGACGGTGGCACCGCCGCTCCCCCCGCTCGAGGAGCAGCCGGCCACGACGAGGACCAGCCCGGCGGTCGCGGTGGTGGCAGCCAGGAGGCGGGTCCGGCGTCCGAGGAGCGATTTCATGGGGGAATCTTCTCTGTGGGGGAACTGTGGGTTCCGATTATAAGGAAGAGTTTGAGTCTCTCAAACCAAACCGATGGTCAGGGGGTCGTTGGACCTAAGATCGGTGGAGTTGTCCCCCACGTTGACGCCGAGAACGAAGAGAGAACCACCGCCCCCCTTCCTCGACCTGCCTCCGCTGACCGCCGAGCGCTTCGCCGCGATCGAGGACGGGGCCGCCCGGCTGCTGGACACCCGGCAGGACGTGCCGATCACCCAGGGCGAGGCGCTGCTGCCGCTGGAGGGTGCGATCCGCGCGGCGGCCGGTCCGGGCACGGTGGCGCTGAACGTGATCACGGGCCCCTACGGGCAGACCTTCGGGAACTGGCTGCGGGACGCGGGTGCGACGGTGTACGACCTCTCCGTTCCCTTCCACACGGCGGTCACCGCAGACCGGATCCGGGAGGCGTTCGCCGCGCACCCGGAGATCGACTTCGTGTCGCTGGTACACGCGGAGGCGGCGACCGGGAGCACCAACCCGGTCGCGGAGATCGGCGAGGCGGTACGGGAGCAGGGTGCGCTGTTCTACCTGGACGCGGTCGCCTCCGTGGGCACGGAGCCGGTGCTGCCGGACGCGTGGGGTGTGGACCTGTGTGTGATCGGTGCGCAGAAGGCCATGGGCGGTCCGGCGGGTATGTCGGCGATCTCGGTGAGCGAGCGGGCCGGCCCGTCCCCCCGATGACCGGGTCCGAGCGCGCCATGCTGGAGGGCTGGCTGGACTTTCACCGGGCCACGCTGGAGCTGAAGTGCCGGGGGCTGGACGACGCGCAGGTGCGGCAGGCCTCCGCCGAGCCTTCGTCGTTGACGCTGCTCGGGCTCGTGCAGCACCTCGCCGAAGTCGAACGGAACTGGTTCCAGCGGGTGCTGGCCGGGCTGGACGTGCCGCCGGTGTTCGAGGAGGAGACGGGGTACGCCCTCGCTCCGGGGCGTGGGCTGGAGGCGGCCCTGGGCGTGTGGCGGCGGGAGATCGCGCGCGGCTGGGAGCTGCTCGCCGAGTGGGACCTGGCGGACACCGGGCGGATCGTCGACGAGCCGATGCCGGGCGTCGAGGTCAGTGTGCGCTGGGTGCTGATCCACCTCATCGAGGAGTACGCCCGGCACAACGGGCATGCCGACATTCTGCGTGAACGAATCGACGGGGTCACCGGAGCCTGAATTCAATTTAGTTTCACAATTCCCGCCACTTTTCCGGGTGGCAGCTTCCCGTCTTCTTCTGCCCGCTTTTTGCAAGACTAAACAGGGAAGTTTCCTGGCGATTTTTTGACGGTTTCCATCGTGTGACGCACTCCACAATGTGGTAACTTTGTCCCGATTTGATGCGGGGCAATTCCGGCATTTCACCATGCCCTCTCTGCGGCACAGCAACCTCGGCCGTGCATTTCCTAATTCACCTCGCTAAATTCGTGCCGCATGACTGCCGCACCCGCAGACCTGCTCATCGACCAGCCGGCGGTGACTGACGGAGCCGCGCTCTGGCGTCTCGCCAAGGACTCGAAAACCCTCGACCTGAACTCGTCGTACAGCTATCTGCTGTGGTGCCGGGACTTCGCCGGCACCTCGGCGGTGGCGCGCGGTGCGGACGGGGAACCGGTCGGTTTCGTCACCGGCTATGTGCGGCCGGAGCGCCCCCGCACCCTGCTCGTCTGGCAGGTGGCCGTCGACCCCGGCCACCGGGGCCTCGGCATCGCGGCCGCACTGCTGGACGGGCTGACCGCGCGCCTGGTCGCCGAGCACGGCGTCACCGAGGTGGAGACCACCATCACCCCGGGCAACACCGCCTCCGAGCGGCTGTTCACCTCGTTCGCCGCCCGGCACGGCGCGCGCCTGGAGCGTGCGGTGCTGTTCCCCGCCGAGCTCTTCCCGGACGGCCCGCACGACCCCGAAGTCCTCTACCGCATCGGCCCGTTGACCGACATCACCGCCCACTGAGGAGCGATTCACCGTGACCATCACCCAGCCCGACCTCAGCGTCTTCGAGACACTCGAGTCCGAGGTGCGCAGCTACTGCCGCGGCTGGCCCACGGTCTTCGACCGCGCGCAGGGCAGCCGGATGTTCGACGAGGACGGTCATGCCTACCTCGACTTCTTCGCCGGTGCCGGCTCACTCAACTACGGCCACAACAACCCCGTGCTCAAACGGGCGTTGATCGACTATCTGTCCCGGGACGGGGTGACCCACGGACTGGACATGTCGACCACGGCCAAGCGGTCCTTCCTGCAGACCTTCCAGGATCTGGTGCTGCGCCCGCGCGATCTGCCGTACAAGGTCATGTTCCCGGGGCCGACCGGCACCAACGCCGTGGAGTCGGCGCTGAAGCTGGCCCGCAAGGTGAAGTCGCGCGAGGCGATCGTGTCGTTCACCAACGCCTTCCACGGGATGTCGCTGGGCTCGCTCGCGGTGACCGGCAACGCCTTCAAGCGGGCCGGCGCGGGCATTCCGCTGGTGCACGGCACGCCGATGCCGTTCGACAACTACTTCGACGGCACGGTCCCGGACTTCCTGTGGTTCGAGCGGCTGCTGGAGGACCAGGGCTCCGGGCTCAACAAGCCCGCCGCGGTGATCGTGGAGACCGTGCAGGGCGAGGGCGGCATCAACGTGGCCCGGCCCGAATGGCTGCGCGCGCTGAAGGAGTTGTGCGAGCGGCAGGACATGCTGCTGATCGTCGACGACATCCAGATGGGGTGCGGGCGGACTGGTGCCTTCTTCTCGTTCGAGGAGGCGGGCATCACGCCCGACATCGTCACCGTCTCCAAGTCCATCAGCGGCTACGGGCTGCCGATGTCGCTGTGCCTGTTCAAGCCCGAGCTGGACGTCTGGGAGCCGGGCGAGCACAACGGCACCTTCCGGGGCAACAACCCCGCTTTCGTCACCGCCACCGCGGCGCTGGAGGCGTACTGGACCGACGGCTCGGCCATGGAGAAGCAGACCCGCGCCCGTGGCGAGCAGGTCGAGCAGGCACTGATCGCCATCACCGAGGAGAACCTCGCCGATGTGAAGGAGTACCGCGGGCGCGGGCTGGTGTGGGGCATGGAGTTCCACGACAAGGACCGGGCCTCGCGGATCGCGCGGCGGGCCTTCGAGCTCGGGCTGCTCATCGAGACGTCCGGCCCGGAGGGCGAGGTCGTCAAGCTGCTGCCCGCCCTCACCATCACCCCCGACGAACTGGACGAGGGGCTGAGCATCCTGGCCCGCGCCGTCCGCGAGACCGTCTGACCCACCCTCTGATCAACCGAGAGAGAACACCACCGTGATCGTCCGATCGTTCAAGGACATCGAAGGCACCGACCGGCACGTCAGGTCGAAGTCCGGCACCTGGGAGAGCAAGCGGATCGTCCTCGCCAAGGAGCGGGTCGGCTTCTCCCTGCACGAGACCATTCTGTACGCCGGCACCGAGACGTCGATGTGGTACGCCAACCACATCGAGGCCGTCGTCTGCACCCAGGGCGAGGCCGAACTCACCGACCACGAGGCCGGGACGACGTACACCATCACGCCCGGCACCATGTACCTCCTCGACGGGCACGAGCGGCACACGCTGCGCGTCAAGGAGGACTTCCACTGCATCTGCGTGTTCAATCCGCCGGTGACCGGACGGGAGGACCACGACGAGAACGGTGTCTACCCGCTGCTCACCGAGCCCGAGGAGGTGTGAGAACCCATGACCACTGCCCCCGTGAAGGATCTCTACCCGACCCGTGGCGCCACCGAGGTGACCGTCCCGCGTCAGGACCCGGTCGTCTGGGGCTCCCCGGACACCCCCGGCCCGATCGCCGCAGCCGAGCTGCAGGGGTACGAGCGTGACGGCTTCCTCGCCATCGACCAGCTGATCACCCCGGACGAGGTCGAGGTCTACAAGCGCGAGCTGGACCGGCTGGTCACCGACCCGGCGATCCGCGCCGACGAGCGCTCCATCGTGGAGCCGAAGTCCAAGGAGATCCGCTCGGTCTTCGAGGTGCACAGGATCAGCGAGGTGTTCGCGAACCTGGTGCGCGACCCGCGCGTGGTCGGGCGCGCCCGGCAGATCCTCGGCTCGGACGTGTACGTCCACCAGTCCCGGATCAACGTCAAGCCCGGCTTCGGCGCAAGCGGCTTCTACTGGCACTCGGACTTCGAGACCTGGCACGCCGAGGACGGGCTGCCGAACATGCGCACGGTGTCCGTCTCGATCGCCCTGACCGAGAACTTCGACACCAACGGCGGCCTGATGATCATGCCGGGCTCGCACCGGACGTTCCTGGGCTGCGCCGGCGCCACGCCCGAGGACAACTACAAGAAGTCGCTGCAGATGCAGGACGCGGGCACGCCCTCGGACGAGGCGCTGACCGCGCTGGCCGGCGAGCACGGCATCCGGCTGTTCACCGGCAAGGCCGGCTCGGCGACCTGGTTCGACTGCAACTGCATGCACGGTTCGGGCGACAACATCACCCCGTTCCCGCGCAGCAACGTGTTCATCGTGTTCAACAGCGTGGACAACGCGGCCGTCGAGCCGTTCGCGGCTCCGGTACGGCGGCCCACGTTCATCGGAGCAAGGGATTTCACTCCCGTCCGGTGAGCGGAGATCGGCCGGGGGTCCGGGGGTTGTCCCCCGGAGAATGCAGCATCGGAGCAAGGGATTTCACTCCCGTCCGGTGAGCGGAGATCGGGCGGGGGTCGGGGGGTTGTCCCCTGGAGAATGCAGCATCGGGGCGCGGGACTTCACGCCGGTGAAGCAGTCGCCGGACGTACGGCTCCGGGCCGGGGCCTCCTCGTGTGGGACGGGGGGCTCCGGCCCGGTCATGCCGTCAGCCGGACAGCACGTCCAGCAGGCGGTCCACGTCCGCTTCCGTGTTGTAGAGGTGGAAGGACGCCCGCAGACTGCCGGCGCGGTTGGAGACCTCGATGCCCGCGCGGCTCAACTCCGGCTGGCGCGCGCCCAGTCCGGGCACGGAGACGATGGCCGACCCCGGGGCGGGCAGCGGTTCGTGGCCGAGCGAGGCGAGTCCGGTGCGGAACCGGTCGGCCAGCGCCAGGTCGTGCGCCTGTACGGCGGCCACGCCCAGCTCCTCGATCAGGGCCAGCGACCGCGCCACCCCGGTGTAGGTGAACAGGGCCGGGCTGACGTCGAACCGCCGTGCGGAGTGGGCGAGTTCGGTCACCGGGCCGTAGCAGCTGCTCCACGGTTCCTCGGCCGCGACCCAGCCCGCCAGCAGCGGGGACAGCCCGCCGAAGTCCTCGGGGACGACGAGGAAGGCCGCCCCGTGCGGGCCCAGCAGCCACTTGAAGGTCGTCGCGACGGTGAAGTCGTGGGCGTCGGCATCCATCGGCAGCCAGCCGGCGGCCTGGGAGAAGTCGACGTAGGTGCGCGCACCGTGCGCCCGGGCGGCCTCGCGCAGGGCGGGCAGGTCGGCGATCCGGCCGTCGGCGGACTGGGCGGCGCTGACCGCGACCAGGGCGGTGCCCGGGCGGACCGACTCGGCGAGCCGTTCCAGCGGCACCGCGCGCACCTTGAGGTCGCCGCGCGCGTGGAACGGGTTCAGCACGGAGGTGAAGTCGTCCTCGGCGGTGAGCACTTCGGCGCCCGCGGGCAGCGAGGCGGCGATCAGGCCGGTCTGGGCGGAGACCGAGGGGCCCGCCGCCACCCGGGTGACCGGCACTCCGGCCAGCCGGGCGAACGCGGCCCGGGCGACCTCGACGTCGTCGAACAGCGGATCCAGCGGCCGGCCCTCGGCCCGGATGGCCACCGCCTCGTGCAGCGCGGCGACCGTGCGGGCCGGGAGCAGGCCGCTGCTCGCGGTGTTCAGGTAGGTGTTCTTCGGGGCGAACTCGGCGCGGACGAGGCTGTCGAACGTCTCCCTGTTCTTCATGGGTCCACTCTGCGGCTCCGTGAAGTCCCCGTCCATTGCGAATTTTTTCGTGGATCCCCTCAGGACTTCTTATACGTCCGCCCCGACCTGCGGTTTCAGCCCTGCTGCGGCACCGCGCACCCGTCCGGCCCACAGGCTGCCCCGTCCCCCCGGTCTCCCTGCTCGACCAGCTTCAGCGGGGAGCGCTCCCCCCAGGCCTGGCTGAGTGCCTGGGTGAAGACCTCGGCGGGCTGGGCGCCGGAGACGCCGTACTTCCGGTCCAGGACGAAGAAGGGCACGCCGGTCGCGCCGAGCTCGGCGGCCTCCCGCTCGTCGGCACGGACCTCGTCGGCGTAGCGGGACGGGTCGGCAAGCACCTCGCGGACGGCCTCGGCGTCGAGACCGGACTCCACGGCCAGCTCGACGAGCCGCTCGTCGCCCTCGGTGAAGACGGACCGCTCCTCGGCGAAGTTCGCCCGGTACAGGATCTGGATCAGCTCGTCCTGCCTGCCCTGCTCCTTGGCGAAGTGCAGCAGACGGTGCATGTCGAAGGTGTTCCCGTGGTCGCGGCCCCGGGTGCGGTAGTCCAGGCCCTCGGCGGCGGCCTGGGTGCCGAGGTTGTCCTCGCCCGCCTGGGCCTGGGCCTCGCTCATGCCGTACTTCCTGGTCAGCATGGTGATCACCGGCTGGACGTCGCCCTTGGCGCGGCCCGGGTCCAGCTCGAAGGAGCGGTGCACGACCTCGACGTCCTCACGGTGCGGGAAGGCAGCGAGCGCCTTCTCGAAGCGGGCCTTGCCCACATAGCACCAGGGGCAGGCGATGTCGCTCCAGATCTCGACGCGCATGTCTTCGGCTCTCTCCAGGTCGTACGGGCGCGGAGGCTCTCTCCCGCCGGTACGTGAACGTTCAAGCAGCCCGGTTCATTCCCGGGGCACGGAGAGGCGCAGGAAGAGGTGGTGGTCGCCCTCGGCCGGCGGGTTCTCCGGGTCCGGGACCCAGCCCTGGCGGGCGTAGAAGGCCTGGGCGCGCCGGTTGTCGACGTGCACGTCGAGTACGGCCGTGCGCTTGCCGTCCGCCCGCCACTCCTCCACGCAGGCCGCGTGCAGGGCCGTACCGATGCCGGAGCGCCAGCGGCCGGGGTCGACGTGGAACTGGAACAGCTTGACCGTGTCGGCGGGGGAGCCGTCCGGGGTGCGGAAGGAGGCGATGCCGATGATCGCTCCCTCTTCCACCACGCACAGCACATGACCGTCGGGCCGCTCGACGGCGCCGCGCCAGGCGGCGGTCCAGTCGATGCCGTCGTCCGGGGGGCCGTCCGGGTAGTACGTCGCGCGGGCCCGGTGGTGCAGCGCGGCGATCTTCTCCGCCTCGGCGGGCAGAGCGGTACGGATGACGCGGGTCCCTGTCACACGGTCGCTGATCATGCAACTGAGGACGCGGCCGTCCGCTGCCCGGTTCCGAGACCCACCGCACGTGAGCGGGCCGTTCAGGTGCCGTCGCGCAGGTCGCTCGGCCAGGAGTTCCTGAACTCCAGGTGGTCGTACGTCACCACGCAGCCCTCCCCCAGCGGCGACTGGGTCATGAAGCCGACCAGCGCGTCACCGGTCTCCTTCTCGTCGCCGAGGGTGAACAGCCGGACGAAGGTCCAGCGCGCGCCGTCCCGGGAGGCGTGGAAGGCGAAGGCGCGCCCGGTCCTGCTGACCCGAAGCCACACCGAACTCCCTTCCACAGTGAAGGAGTTGGCGTCGTCGGAGTGTCCCCGGGTGACCACCGTGCAGACGGTGGGCACGTCGGTGGAGTACTCCAGGCAGAGCTTGGCCCAGGCCCGCTCGCCCACATGGACGTAGAGCACGCCCGCGTCGAAGGACGCGTTGAACCCGACCGTGACCCGCGCGATCAACTGGAAGTCGCCTTCCGGCGCGCCCAGCAGCCGGGGCGCGTCGGAGGCGGGGTCCAGGGCTTCCCCGGTGGGGGTGACGAACCGGTCCTGCCGGGGGCCGGCCCAGCCGGTGAGCACGCCGTCCTCGTACGACCAGTGCCCGTCGGGGCCGTATGTGCGCAGCAGGAAGGGGAGTTCGGGGAGTTCCACGTCCATGGTCCGATTGTCTCAGGTGTCCCGACGGAGGTTCGAAGGCCCGGGTCCGCGCCAGGCCCTGTCGTCGAACTCCCGCCGTCCGCCCGGAGGGCGGGCCTCGCGCCCGCCGCGGAGCGGCTGATGTATGCAGTAGGTGCGTGCTCTGGGGGTCCCCCCGGCCGAAGGCTGGGGGAGGGAGTTCGACGACAGGGCCTAGCGCTCCAGGACCCCGTTGAACCGCCGGGGCAGCCCCAGCGGGTTCTCGTCCCGCAGCTCGGCCGGCAGCAGGGCCGACGGCGCGTTCTGGTAGGCGACCGGCCGCAGCCACCGCTCGATGGCCGTACCGCCCACGGAGGTGGAGGTGGAGGTCGTCGCGGGGTAGGGCCCGCCGTGATGCTGGGCCGGCGCCACCGCGACCCCCGTCGGCCATGCGTTGACCACCACGCGCCCGGCCAGCGGGGTCAGCTCGGCGAGGAGCTCCGCACCGCGCCCCTGACCGGCCGCCTCCTCGGCGGACAGCTGCACCGTCGCCGTCAGGTTGCCCGGCAGACGGGACAGCACCGCCGCCGCCTCCGCCTCGTCCTCGTAGCGGACCACCACGGTGACCGGCCCGAAGCACTCCTCCAGCAGCCGGTCGTAGGCCCCCTCCTCGGCCAGCCTGCTCGCCGGCACCGTGAGGAACCCGGCGCTGACCGTGTGCTCGCCGCCCGCGCCCGGGGTGACCGGGGAGTCCACCTCGGGGAGCTGGGCGCGCTCGGCCACCCCGGCGATGAAGTTGTCCCGCATCCGGTGGTCGAGCAGCACGCCGGCCTCGGTGTTGCTCACCGCGGCGGTCAGGGCCTTGACCAGGCCGTCGCCCGCCGCGCCGGACGGCACGAGCACCAGGCCGGGCTTGACGCAGAACTGCCCGACCCCCAGCGTCATCGACCCGGCGAGCCCGGTGCCGATCTCCTCGGCGCGCTCGGCCGCGGCGGCCTCGGTCACCAGGACCGGGTTCAGCGAGCCCAGCTCACCGTGGAACGGGATCGGCACGGGCCGGGCGGCGGCCGTGTCGAAGAGGGCGCGCCCGCCCCGTACCGAACCGGTGAAGCCGGCCGCGGTGACCAGGGGGTGCTTGATCAGTTCGACGCCCGCCTCGAAGCCGTGCACCAGGCCGATGGCGCCCTCGGGGATGCCGTGCTCGGCGGCGGCCCGGCGCAGCGCCTTGGCGACCAGCTCGGACAGAGCCGGGTGGTCGGGGTGGGCCTTGACCACGACCGGGCAGCCCGCGGCGAGCGCGCTCGCGGTGTCGCCGCCGGCGACGGAGAAGGCGAAGGGGAAGTTGGAGGCGGAGTAGACGGCGACGACGCCGAGCGGCACCTTGTAGCGGCGCAGGTCCGGGACGGGCGGGGTCGCCGTGTCGTCGGGGTGGTTGATGACGACGTCGAGGAAGGCGCCCTCGTCCACGATGTCAGCGAAGGCCCGCAGCTGGTAGCCGGTACGGGCGAGTTCGCCGGTCAGCCGGACCGGGCCGAGCGCGGTCTCGGCGTCGGCGGTCTCGACCAGGCCTTCCCTGGCCGCGTCCAGACCCGCGGCGGCCGAGCGCAGGAAGGCGGAGCGCACCCCACGGTCGGCGAGGGCGCCGCGCGCGGCGTGGGCCGCGCGGACCGCCGTGTCCACCTCCTGTGCTGTGGCCTCCACCGCAACCTGTTCACGCTGCTTCCCGGTACGCGGGTCGACACTCCAGACTGGTGCTGCTGCCACCGCGGGTCCCTCCAGTAAGGCCGCAAGAACTAGGGTCACCCATCAGCCGCGTTCGATATACTGAACACTGTCTCTGATGATGAATGTGCTGCTCGGAGACTATTTCCCGGCGATTGAAGGGGTCAAGGGCGATGTCGGCTGGCGAGACAGGCGGGGCCCAGGTCAAGTCCGCGGTGCGGACCGTTGAATTGCTCGAGTACTTCGCCGGCAAGCCCGGCATGCACTCCCTCGCGGCCGTGCAGGAGGCCGTGGGTTACCCCAAGTCCAGCCTGTACATGCTGCTGCGCACGCTCGTGGAGCTGGGCTGGGTGGAGACCGACGCGACGGGCACGCGGTACGGCATCGGGGTGCGAGCGCTGCTGGTCGGCACGTCGTACATCGACGGCGACGAGGTGGTGGCCGCCGCCCGGCCGACCCTGGACCGGCTCTCCGACGACACCACGGAGACCATCCACCTGGCGCGGCTCGACGGCACCAACGTCGTCTATCTGGCCACCCGCCAGTCCCAGCACTATCTGCGCCCCTTCACCCGGGTCGGACGCCGGCTGCCGGCCCACTCCACCTCCCTCGGCAAGGCGATCCTCGCCACGTACACCGACGAACAGGTACGCAAGCTCCTGCCGGAGACCCTGCCCGCGCTCACCGAGAACACCATCACCGACCGGGAGAAGCTCATCGAGGAGCTGCACCAGGTGCGCGAGCAGGGCTTCGCGGTCGACCGCGAGGAGAACACCCTCGGCCTGCGCTGCTTCGGCGTGGCGATCCCCTACCGCACCCCGGCCCGGGACGCCATCAGCTGCTCGGTGCCGGTGGCCCGGCTGACCCCCGCCCACGAGCAGATGATCAGGGACGCGCTGTTCGACGCCCGCGACCGGCTGACGCTGGCGACCCGCAGGCTCTGAGGCGCACGGGTCGTGGGCTTGGTGCCCGGGCCGTCGTAGGCTCGGGCACCATGGAGATCGCGCTGCGGGCCGTCGAGGACAGTGACCTGCCGGTGTTCCACCGGCAGATGACCGACCCGGAGGCCGTCCGGATGGCCGCGTTCGGACCGGAGAACCCGTACGACCCGGAGGCCTTCGCGGCCTACTGGCAGCGCGTGCGCGACTCCGCCCACGTGCTGCGCACGGTCCTGGCCGACGGCGAGGTGGCCGGTAACGCGGCGGTCTACGGAGTGGCCGGCGAGCGCGAGGTGACGTACTGGATCGACCGCGCCTACTGGCGCCGGGGTGTGGCGACGGCCGCGCTGCGGGCCCTGCTCGCCGAGGTGCCCGAACGGCCGCTGTACGCGCGGGCGGCGGCCGACAACACGGCGTCGCTGCGCGTGCTGGAGAAGTGCGGCTTCCGCGAGACGGCCCGGGCCCAGGGGTACGCGAACGGGCGCGGGAAGGAGATCGAGGAGGTTGTGCTCGTCCTCCAGGGCTGAGCGCCTCCCCCATGCGGCGGAGACGGATCGTCGGGCCGCAGGAGGTGAACACCCCGGATCGCGCGGGAGCGTTGAGCCATGACGATCTCAACGGCCCCTGTCCCCACGGGCGTCTCCGCCCGGCGGCGCTCGCTCCGGCTTGTCGCCATTGCCGCCTGCCTGCCCTATCTGTCCCTCAAGCTCGCCTGGATCGCCGGGAGCCACCTCGGCATCCCGGACGGCAGCCCGCTGCTGAAGCACCGGCTGCCCCTGGCGCTCGCCAACGGTCTCACCGTGCTGATGGACGCGGCCGTCGTCGTCCTGGCCCTGCTGCTGACCCGGCCGTGGGGGCGGCGCGTGCCCGCCTGGCTGCTCGCGGTGCCCATGTGGCTCGCCATGGGACTCCTCGCGCCCATCATGGTGGGCTTCCCGCTGCAACTCGTCCTGCACGGCGGCGCAGGCGGCCACGGCGACGACAAACCGTTCCTGGCCGACTGGGTCTTCGGGGTGGTGTACGGCGGGTTCATCGTGCAGGGGCTGGCGCTGGGCGCGCTGTTCACGGAGTACGCCCGCGAGCGCTGGGGGCATCTGTGGCGGGGGCGGATGCGGGAGCTGCCGGCCGGGGGCGCGGGGCGGGCTCAGCGGCTGACGGCCGTGGCGGCGGCGCTGCTGGCGCTTTTCCCGGGCGCGGTGCGGTTGCTGCGCGGCTGCGGGGCGATCGGGCTCGACGGCCATGGGGACCGGTCCATGGAGTTCGTGTACGTCCTCTTCCTCGCCGCCGCCGTCATCGGTGCCTGGCAGCTCGCCCTCCGCCGGGGCGGTGCGCTGCCCGTCGCCGTACCGCTCGCGGCGGCCTGGATCGGCTCGGGTGCGGTGGCCTGCTGGGGCGCATGGATGTCGCTGGCGGTGCTGGTGACGGGCGATGTGCCGACCCCGCTGACCGGCCTCACCTACGCTGGACAGGTGATCACCGGCCTGCTCGTGACGAGCGTCATCACCCGGTTCCTCAGGCACCGGGCGGGCAAGGCGCCCCAGTGACGAGGGCGTTGCGGCTGCTCCTCGGCGGGCGGGCGCGGCGGCGCTGGATCCATCTGATCCTCGGCGGCGCGCTCGCCATGCCGTACGTCCTCGTCGGCTCGGTGATCGTCGGGCCGTTCACCGGCGTGGACGATGTCTTCCAGTCCCTGCCGCTCCAACTCGGCTCGTTCGCCGTCGGGTTGCCGATCGCGGCGGTCACGTCGCTGTTCCCGCTGACCCGGCCGCTGGAGTCGGCCGCGGTGCGGGCCCTGTGCGGGGTCGACGCCGCCTCTCTCGCCCACGGCCCGGCCCGGACGCGCGCCGAACGGGCCCGTACGGCCGTCTGGTTCACGCTGCACCTGGGCTTCGGCGGGATCATCGCCGGGATGTCGCTGGCCGTGCCGCCCTTCGCGGTGGTGCTGATCGTCCTGCCGCTGTTCGCCGGGCTGCGCCACTCCCCGCTCGCCCTGCCCGAAGTCCTCGGCCACGCCTGGGCGTTGGCGCTCTCCCCGGTCGCGGGCCTGGCCACGCTGCTCGCGCTCGCCGGCTGCGCCGCCGGCTGCGGGGCCCTGCTGTCCCGCTGGGCGCCCACGCTGCTCGGGCCCACCCCCGAGGACCGGCTGGCCGCCGCCGAGGCCCGCGCCGCCGACCTCGCCGTACGCAACCGGCTCGCGCGCGAGCTGCACGACTCCGTCGGGCACGCCCTGAGCGCCGTCACCCTCCAGGCGAGCGCGGCCCGCCGGCTCCTCGACACCGACCCGGAGTTCGTCCGCCAGGCGCTCGCCGCCATCGAGGAGACCACCCGGCGCACGGTCGGCGAACTCGACGCCGTACTCGGCGTGCTGCGGGACGGGGACGCGCCGGGCACCGCGCCCGCGCCGACCCTGGAGAGCGACCTGGACGGGCTGCTGCGCCGCACCCGGGCCGCCGGGCAGCCCGTGACGGCCACCCTCGGCACGGATCCCGCCGCACTGCCGCAGCTGGTCTCCCGCGAGGCGTACCGGATCGTGCAGGAGGGCCTGAGCAACGCGCTGAAACACGCCGGCACAGCGGTCGCCGTCCGGATCGCCACCGCCGCCGGGCACCTGGAGATCACCGTCGAGAACCCGCTGGGCGCCGGCCCGGCTCCCCGCCCCGGCGGCGGCCACGGGCTGCGCGGCATCGCCGACCGGGTGCGGCTGCTCGGCGGCACGGTGCGGGCGGGCCCCTCGGGAGACACCTGGCGGCTGTCCGTACGGCTGCCGTTGAAGGCCACATGACCGCTGAAAGGACTCGTATGCCCCAGTCCGCGATCCGGATCGTCCTCGCCGACGACGAGCGCATGGTCCGCACCGCCCTGCGTGCCATCCTCTCCGTCGAGCCCGATGTGGAGGTGGTCGGTGAGGCGGCGACCGGTGCCGAGGCCGTGTCCGTCGTCCGGGAGCTGCGGCCCGATGTCGTCCTCATGGACGTCCGCATGCCGGAGATCGACGGCATCCGGGCCACCGAGCAGATCCTCGCCACGCTCGACGAGCCGCCCCGGGTCGTGGTCGTCACCACCTTCGAGAACGACTCCTACGTGTACGACGCGCTGCGCGCCGGAGCTTGTGGGTTCCTGCTCAAGCGGGCGGACGCCGACGCCCTGGTGCAGGCGGTACGGCTGGTCGCGCGCACCGACAGCCTGCTGTTCCCGTCGGCCGTCCGGGCCCTCGCGGCCGAGCACGCCCGTACGGCGCCCGCACCGCCGGCGTGGGTGAGCAAGCTCACCGGACGCGAGAGCGAGGTGCTGCGGCACCTGGCCGCCGGACTGACCAACGCCGAGATCGCCCGGCGCATGGACGTCGGCCCCGCCACCGTGAAGTCGCACGTCGCGGCGGTGCTGGCGAAGACGGGTGCCCGGGACCGCACCCAGGCGGTGATCGCCGCGTACGAGGCCGGTTTCCTGAGCACAGGATGAGAAAACGGAGCGTACGGGAACGATCGGCCCCGTCCCGATCGTCTTCGGAGCGGGATGAACAAGACGATCAGGCGGGCGTCCGTCTTCGCGCTGCTGCTCGTGCTCGCTCTGCTGGTCAGGGCGACCTGGGTGCAGTTCTACGACGGCAAGGCCCTCGCGGACGACAACGACAACCGGCGGAACGCGATCCGGACGTACTCGCAGCCGCTCGGGAACATCATCGTGGCCGGAAACGCGATCACCGGCTCCACCCGGACCAAGGGGAGCGACCTCGTATACAAGCGGACGTACGCGGACGGCAGGCTCTACTCGGCGGTGACGGGCTACGCCTCGCAGGCCTATGCCCCCACCCAGCTGGAGGGCGTCTACAAGGACCTGCTCAACGGCACGGACAACCGGCTGAAGAACGTGCTGGACACGCTCACCGGCAAGCGCGCCGACCCGGGCAACGTGCTCACCACGATCGACCCGGACGTGCAGAAGGCGGCCTACCGCGCGCTCGGCGACACGAAGGGCGGCGCGGTCGCGATCGACCCGAAGACCGGCAAGATCCTCGCGGCGGTGTCCACGCCGTCGTACGACCCCGCCTCGCTCACCGACGCCAACACGGCCGGCACCGCCTGGAAGCAGCTCAACGCCGACAAGGACAAGCCGCTCACCAACCGGGCGCTGCGCCAGCCGCTGCCGCCGGGCTCGACCTTCAAGCTGGTCGTGGCGGCGGCCGCATTGGAGGACGGGCTGTACAAGAACGTGGACGAACCGACCGACAGCCCCGACCCGTACGTCCTGCCCGGCACGGTGCGTCCGCTGACCAACGAGAACAAGTCGGCGCCGTGCAAGAACGCCTCCATCCGCGTCGCCCTGCAGTACTCCTGCAACAACGTCTTCGGCCACATGGCCGTCCAGCTCGGCCAGGACAAGGTGCGGTCCATGGCCGAGAAGTTCGGCTTCAACGACGACAAGCAGGACGTGCCGGTGCGGGCCTACACCAGCGTGTACCCCTCCGGCATGGACCAGGCGCAGACCGGGCTGTCCGGCATCGGCCAGTTCGACGTCACCGCGACCCCGCTGCAGATGGCCATGGTGTCCGCGGCCATAGCCAACGGCGGCAAGCTGGTCTCGCCGCATATGGTGTCGCAGATCACCGACAGTGGCGGTGAGGTGTTGCAGAACTACGACGACAGCGCGGACAGCAAGCAGATCGTCAGCTCCTCCACCGCCGAGCAGCTCCAGTCGGCGATGGAGACGGTGGTCAAGGACGGCACCGGCACGAACGCCCTGATCGACGGCGCCACGGTCGGCGGCAAGACCGGCACCGCCCAGCACGGCGAGAACAACAGCAAGACGCCGTACGCCTGGTTCACGTCCTTCGCCAAGTCCGACACCAACGGCAAGGAAGTGGCTGTCGCCGTGATGGTGGAGCAGTCGGACGCGGCTCGGTCGGAAGTGAGCGGCAACGGTCTGGCGGCGCCGGTGGCGAAGGCGATGATGCAGGCGGCGTTGAAGTGAGGCTCCCCGTGAGGAGCATGCCTCACTTCACCCCGAGAACCTGCTCGATCGGATCGATCGCGAAGTACACGAGGAACAGCGCCGACACGGCCCACAACAGCCAGTTGACCTCCCGTGCCTTCCCCAGCACCGTCTTGATGACGACGTAGGACACGAAGCCCGCGCCGATCCCGTCGGTGATGGAGTACGTGAACGGCATCGCCGCGATGGTGAGGAACGCCGGGATGGCGATCTCGTACCGGTCCCAGTCGATGTGCTTGACGTGGGTCATCATCAGGAAGCCCACCGCGATCAGCGCGGGCGCCGCCGCCTGGAGCGGGACGATGGTGAGCAGCGGGGTGAGGAAGAGAGCAAGGCCGAACAGGCCGCCGGTGACGAGGTTGGCGAGGCCGGTGCGGGCGCCCTCGCCGACGCCGGCCGCGGACTCGATGTAGGCGGTGTTGGAGGAGGCGGAGCCGATGCCGCCGACGGCGGCCGCGGCGCCGTCGATGAACAGCACCCGGCCGATGCCGGGCACCTGCCCCTTCTCGTCCAGCAGTCCGGCCTCCGCGCTGATGCCGACGATCGTGCCCATGGCGTCGAAGAAGTCGGACAGGATCAGGGTGAAGACCAGCAGGACGGCGGTGAGGGCGCCGGCCTTGGCGAAGCCGCCGAACAGGCTGAAGTGACCGATGAGCCCGAAGTCCGGTGCGGCCACGATCTTGTCGGGGACCTTGGGCGTGGTCAGGCCCCAGCTCTTGATGTCGGCGACGGCGTTGACGATGATCGCGACGACGGTCATCGTCACGATGCTGATGAGGATCGCACCCTTCACCTTCCGGGCGAGCAGGGCGATGGTCAGCAGCACACCGAGGCAGAAGACGAGCACGGGCCAGCCGGTCAGGCGTCCGACGGCGCCCAGTTGCACGGGCACGGTGGTGTGCGCGGCGTCCGGGATGCGGCTGACGAACCCGGCGTCCACGAGGCCGATGAAGGCGATGAACAGACCGATGCCGACGCCGATGGCCTGCTTCAGCTGCTGCGGGATCGCGTTCATGATGGCCTCCCGCAGTCCGGTGAGGACCAGCAGACAGATGATCAGGCCCTCCAGGACCACCAGGCCCATCGCGTCCGGCCAGCTCATCAGCGGGGCCAGTTGGAAGGCGACGACGGCGTTGAGGCCGAGGCCGGCGGCGATGGCGAGCGGGAGGTTGCCGCCGACCCCCATGACGATGGTCATCACACACGCCACCAGCGCGGTGGCGGTGACGAGTTGGCCGGTGTCGAGCGTGTGCCCGAACTTGTCCTTGGCGCTGCCCAGGATGATCGGATTCAGGACAAGGATGTAGGCCATGGTGAAGAACGTGGCGAAGCCGCCGCGTATCTCCCGGCTGAGCGTGGATCCCCGCTCGGAGATCCTGAAGTACCGGTCCACTGACATGGTCCCACTCCTCGTCATCTGATGATCGGCTTGCGGATGCTGGCTGGATTGTTCCCCTGTTCAACCTGTTTCAGGTTTTCCCTGTGTTACGGAATCTGGTTCGGTGGACCATACGTTGTCCGACCCCCCGTATACATTCCGCCCATCCGGTGCCGGGCCCGGAAACCGCGCGCCCGTCCCGCACCCCGGGCGCCACGCCGTCCCGTACACCGACGGCCTCCCAGCGACCGCCCGTGGCGCACGGCGAGCAGGACGGTCCCCTGTGGTCGGACGGCTCGGTGGACCCGCACAGCAACGACTTCTGGGCGCAGAGCGATCTGGCCCTGAAGACGTCGAAGCAGCTCTCCTCGCTCACGGTGGTGTTGAAGGTCGCACAGACCGGCGGGGTGTCCTCGACGGGCGCGTGGCGCTCGCTGCCGGAAGGCGACTTCACGCAGACGGTCGAGGAGCGGGCCGGGCTCATCGTCTACACGTGGCGGCTCAAGGAGGGCCGCACGGTGCCCGCGGGGCAGTGGGTGTTCGCGGGGCGGGAGTGCTTACACGGTGACCGGTGACTTCACCGCGCATGGCGGCTCGGGCGGTGACTCGTGAGTCGCGGTTGCCGGCCCCGCCACGGCACGGTGCTGCCGGTGACGGGGGCCGGGTACGAGCGGCTGCTCAGGACGTACGGCTGACGCTCAGCCGACGAAGTACGTCGGGTTCGGCAGCTTGTACGTGCGGTCGGCGTAGCCGCCGTCGAGGTCCGAGTACTGGTCGCCGAAGTTGGCGATGATCTCGTACCCCAGGTCGTCCTCGATGTGCTTGCGCGTCCCGGACTTGTACTGCACGGTCGTGCAGTTCCAGGCGGTCGGGGTGGCGCAGTCGCTCAGGTAGGCCGGCGGGTTGGCCTTGTCCTTGAGGAACATGTGGTCGGCGTCCAGGTTCACATCGGCGCCGACCTTCTTCAGGTTCGCGACCGCGGCGGCGCGCTGGGCCTCGCTCAGACCGGAGTTGTAGAAGACCTCGACGCCCTTGGACTCGGCGTACTGCACCAGCTCGGGGCTGCCGAAGACGGCCGGGCGGTCGGCGCGGTTCACGTAGTCGTTCCACGTGGTGGGGTTGTACGTGTAGTTGTAGCGCTTCTCGTAGTCGAGGCTGAGCAGCAGCGTGTCGTCGATGTCGAACATGACGGCCGGCTTCTCGCCGTGGCGGCGCGCCTTGCGGGCCGCCTTGTCGATGTAGCGCTTGGCGTCGGCGTCGATGCCGGCCAGGTCCTGGGCGTACGGGCTGTCCGGGGACGCCTGATAGACGCCGTTGCTGTCGGCGTGGGTGCCGTAGTAGGTGTCGATGTCCTTCACCAACTGCCCGATGTTGTAGGGCTCGTGGGTGGAGTTCGCCGTCGACTGACCGGCGGTGGCCACGCCCGCGCCGTACAACGCGACACCGGCGAGCGCGCAGGCGGCACCGGCGGCGACGACTCTGTGGGACTTCCGCATGGATTCTCCGGATCTGGTGGATGAGAGTGATGTACCAGGTCGGAGAATGTCTACGCGCATAACACCCCAGCTTGCGAGGCCTGTTATCCGATCGATAGGTTCAATTGTCGCGGACACGCCGGAAGGACATCACGCACATGCAGGACTTCGCCGCAGGGGCCCACGGACCGTCACCGGTGGTTCTCGTCGTCTTCGCCGTGGGCGGCGTGACCGCCCTGTGGTGCGGGGTGAACTGGGCTTTCGACGTACGCGGCATCACCACGCGCAGGTCCGAGCGGATTCGGCGCAGGAATGAGGAGACGTGGGCGGCCATGGGGCGGCTCGGTGGGTCGCCCACGCTCTTCGCGTCTGCCGGTTATCTGCGGTTCCTGGGTGCGCTGATGGCGCTCGGCGGCTCAGTCATGCTGCTTGCCGCGTACG
Organism: Streptomyces sp. NPDC002076; assembly: GCF_053593835.1. Taxonomy (NCBI): domain Bacteria; kingdom Bacillati; phylum Actinomycetota; class Actinomycetes; order Kitasatosporales; family Streptomycetaceae; genus Streptomyces; species Streptomyces sp. NPDC002076. The sequence goes on along the minus strand of NZ_JBSFDI010000004.1, from coordinate 391,886 downwards.
CGCTGTGGCACCTGAACTGATCAGTTCATCGTCGCGCCGATCGTCGTGCTCCCCGTCGTCAGGAAGGTCGTGGCCGGCAGGGAGCCGTCGGACTTGCGGGCGTCGTACACCGTCGTGGCGTCGGTGGAGATGAAGGAGGGGGTGCTGATGCCGGAGTCCCAGTTGCTGCCGGCCGAAACGACCGACGACCCCTTGCTGACCAGGCCGCTGCCGTTGCCGACCGCAAGGTTCTTGCCGAGCCTCGCGGATCTCGTCGCGAAGTAGTAGTCCCACTTGGCGTTCGCGTACGCGGTGGTGCGGTTGATGGCGATCGACCCGGTGTTGGAGTTCTCCGTGACACCGTTCCCGGCGTTGTCCCAGGCAGCCGAGTTGTTGACGACATGGGCGACCGTCACCCCGTTGCCGCCGAGCTTGAACCCGTTGCCGTTGCCCTCGAAGGCGCTGTCGCCCCAGCGGTTCTTGCCGTTGCCGAAGGACCAGGTTTGCTCGATGGTCACCGGTGAGGAGAGGGACCACAGGTCCATGCCGTCGTCCGAGTTGCTGAAGAGCCGGGCGCCGGTGACCAGGTTGCCGGTGCCCGAGCCGAACTCGATGGCCACCCCGTGGGCGTTCTGCCCGTGTGTGGCGGCGTCGTAGTTGCCGTAACTGTCCGGGTTCTTCACGGTGTTGTTCACCGTGCCGTCCCCGGTGAGCGTGAAGCCGGAGTCCCCGCCGTCGATGGTCCTGATGTTGTTCCAGTACGTCCCGGTGCTGGACTGGCAGACGACCGCGCTGTCCTGGGAGTTCTGGAAGGTGAGGTCGGAGACGTTCCAGTAGTCCGCCGTCAGCTTGAAGCTCCACGAGCCGGACGGGAGCGAGGAGCCGTCGATCCTGACCGTTTCCGAGCCGTACGCCGTGAGCGTGATCGGGGACGAGGAGGTGCCGTCGGCCGTGGACTGGAGGGTGGCCGTCGGGAGGAGATCGCGGGGCCGGATGACGGAGAGGACGGCATCGAGCCGCCCGTCGTCGGCGAAGCTCTTCGAACTCCGCCCGTTCACGGCGCGGTTGTCGACCTTCAGCTCCTTGCGCAGGAAGAAGGGCAACGCCATTCCCCACCCGGTCTCCGGGGCTTCGTCGGCGTATTTCTGCGCGGCGGTCGAATCACCGGCGAGGGCAGCGGACGTCACCTGTCTCGGGGTGAGGGACATCACTCGCAGAGGAAGCGCTTGCTACGTACCCATGGGTGAAGCGCTTCACCTCTCTCGATGCGTGGGTCAGCCGGCGTACGGGTCCGGCACCTGGCCCGGCCGGGCCAGGAACTCGAAGTCGCAGCCGGTGTCGGCCTGGGTGATCTGGCCGTTGTAGAGGACGCCGTAGCCGCGCTCGTAACGGGCGGGCGGCGGCGTCCACGCGGCGCGCCTGCGCTCCAGCTCCGCGTCGTCCACGTGGAGACGGAGGCTGCGGGCCTCGACGTCCAGGGTGATGAGGTCCCCGGTCCGTACCAGCGCCAGCGGGCCGCCGATGTACGACTCCGGAGCCACGTGCAGCACGCAGGCGCCGTAACTCGTGCCGCTCATCCGGGCGTCGGAGATCCGGACCATGTCCCGCACGCCCTGCTTGAGCAGGTGGTCGGGGATGGGGAGCATGCCGTACTCGGGCATGCCCGGGCCGCCCTTGGGGCCGGCGCCCCGCAGCACCAGCACGCTGTCGGCGGTGATGCCGAGCGCGGGGTCGTTGATGGTGCGCTGCATGGTCTTGTAGTCGTCGAAGACGACCGCAGGGCCGGTGTGCTCGAGCAGGTGGGGCTCGGCCGCGATGTGCTTGATCACCGCGCCGTCCGGGCAGAGGTTGCCGCGCAGGACCGCGACCCCGCCCTCGCTCGCGACCGGGTTGTCGCGGGGGCGGATGACGTCGTCGTGGTGCACCTGGGCGCCCTGCAACTGCTCGCGCAGGGAGTCGTACGACACCGTCGGCCGGTCCAGGTGGAGCAGGTCGGTGATGCGGGAGAGGAAGCCGGGCAGGCCGCCCGCGAAGTGGAAGTCCTCCATCAGGTACTTCCGGCCGCCGGGGCGGACGTTGGCGAGGACGGGCACGGTCCGGGCGATGCGGTCGAAGTCGTCGAGGGTGAGCTTGACCCCGGCCCGGCCCGCCATGGCGATCAGATGGATCACGGCGTTGGTAGAGCCGCCGAGCCCGAGCACCGTCGTGACCGCGTCCTCGAACGCCTCACGCGTGAGGATCCGCGACAGCCTCCGGTCGCTGCGTACCAGCTCCACGGCCGTCATCCCGGCCCTCGCGGCCATCCGCTCGTGTCCGGAGTCGACGGCGGGAATGCTCGACGCGCCCGGGACGGTCACGCCGAGGGCCTCGGCGGCGGCGGTCAGCGTGGACGCCGTACCCATGGTCATGCAGTGCCCCGGGGAGCGCGCGAGTCCGCTCTCCAGCTCGGTCATCTCGCAGTCGCCGACCAGGCCGGCCCGCTTGTCGTCCCAGTACTTCCACATGTCCGTACCGGACCCGAGCACCTCGCCCCGCCAGTGCCCCGGCAGCATGGGCCCGGCGGGCACGAAGACGGCGGGCAGATCGGCGCTGGCCGCACCCATCAGCAGCGCGGGCGTGGACTTGTCGCACCCGCCCATCAGCACGGCCCCGTCGACCGGGTAGGAGCGCAGCAGTTCCTCGGTCTCCATCGCCAGCAGGTTCCGGTACAGCATCGGCGTCGGCTTCTGGAAGGTCTCGCTCAGCGTCGAGACCGGGAACTCCAGCGGAAACCCGCCGGCCTGCCACACCCCCCGCTTCACCGCCTGGGCGCGGTCCCGCAGATGCGCATGGCACGGGTTGATGTCCGACCACGTGTTGAGCACGGCGATCACGGGCTTGCCCAGATGCTCCTCGGGCAGATACCCGAGCTGCCGGGTCCGGGCCCGATGACTGAACGACCGCAGTCCGTCGGTTCCGTACCACTGATGGCTTCTCAGTTCCTCGGGCTTGCTGCGGGGCGCGTTCACATGGACCACCCCTCGGCGATGGCGGCGACCTCGACGCGCTCGTCCTCGGGCAGCGGCCTGCTCGGCGGGCGGACGTCGCGGCGGCACAGGCCGAGCGCGGCGAGGGCTTCCTTGACGACCGTGACGTTGTTGGCGGAGCCGTGGGCGGCGCGGAGTTCCTCGAAGCGGCGGATCTGCTCCCAGATCTTCATGGCGGCCGGATAGTCGCCGGATCGAAGCGCTTCCATCATGTTCAGCGAAACGGACGGGGCGACGTTCACGAGCCCGGAGGTGAAGCCGGTGGCGCCCGCCGAGAAGTAGGAGGGGGCGTACGGCTCGGCGAGGCCGGCGACCCAGACGAACCGGTCGAGGCCCGCGTCCCGGGCGAAGGCGGCGAACTTGGCGGCGTCCGGGACGGCGTACTTCACGCCGATGACGTTCGGGCAGTGGTCGGCGAGTTCGGCGAGCCGGGCGCCGGGCAACTGCGCGTTGCGGATGTACGGCACCACGCCCAGCTCGGGCACGGCCTCGGCGATGGCCCGGTGGTAGTCGACCCAGCCGGCCGCGGAGACATACGGGTGGACGGGCTGGTGGACCATGACCATCCCGGCTCCGAGGTCGCGGGCGTGGCGGGCGGAGGCGACGGCGGTGGGCAGGTCGTGGCCGACGCCGACGAGGACCGCGGCGCGGTCGCCGGTCTCCTCGACGATCGACTCGGTGACCAGGCGGCGCTCTTTGGGGGTGAGGGCGTAGAACTCGCCGGTGTTGCCGTTCGGGGTGAGGGTGCGGATCCCGCCGTCGAGCAGGCGACGCAGCAGGGCCCGGTGGGCGCCGGTGTCGACGGAGCCGTCCGCGGCGAAGGGCGTCACCGGGATGGCCACCACGTCGGCCAGGGCCGCCCGTTGGGTCTCGAACGCCACGCTGCTCATGAATGACCTTCCTCTGAGGGGAACGCGCGCCGGACGAAGGAGGCGATGTGGGCGTGCAGGGCGACGGCCGCGCCGTCGGCGTCGCCGTCCAGCGCGATCCGGAGGATCTCCCGGTGCTCGGCGGCCTCCCGCTCCCAGGAGGGGTCGGCGGCCCAGGCGACGGCGGAGACCAGTGCGGCCTGGTCGCGGACCTCGTCCAGCATCCGGCCGAGCAGCGGATTGCCGCACGGCAGGTAGAGGGCGCGGTGGAACTCCCGGTTGGCGAGCGACCGTTCGGCGCCGTCGTGGGCGGCGTCGGCCCGGTTCAGCGCGTCGCGCGCGGCGTCCAGGCAGGCACCTCGCCGGACGGCTCTGCGCAGTGCCTCCGGCTCCAGCAGCAGCCGCACGTCGTAGACCTCGCGCGCCATGTCCGCGTCCACCATGCGCACCGTGACGCCCTTGTACTGGCTCATCACGACGAGTCCGGTCCCGGCGAGCGTCTTCAGCGCCTCCCGCACCGGGGTCTTCGACACCCCGTACTGCGCGGCCAGCTCCGTCTCGACGAGGGCCTGACCGGGCGTCAGCTGCCCGGTCAGGATGCGGTGTTTGATCGCGTCCAGCACGTACTGCGTGCGGGACGGGATCGGGGTGGGCACAGAGGTCATGCGACCCTCTCGGATCTCACATATCGCGTCTCATATATGACGTACGAAGTACGACGCGTTGAAGGTAGGAGGGGTGCCGTGTTTCGTCAATGCCTTTGACAAAGAAGGTGGGTGGCGGCCTCAGACGGTGCGGGTGTCGCCCTCGATGGCGGTGTGCGTGGGCCGGCCGGAGACCGCGGCGGCGCGGGCGGTGGCTTCCTCGCGGGTGAGCGTGGGTCCGACATGGGTGACGAGCAGTTCGCGCACCCGGGCCTCGAGGGCGATCCGGCCCGCGTCCTCCGGCGTCAGATGGACCTGTTCGCTGTCGCGACGTTCACCGATGTCCGCCTCGCACAGGAACAGGTCGGCCCGGGCGGCGAGTTCACCGAGTGCGGCACAGGGCCCGCTGTCCCCGGAGTAGGCGAGCACGCTCCCCTGGCACTCGGCGCGCAGCCCGTACGCCTCGGTGTCGTGGGCGACGGCGCGTGCGGTGAGGCGGAGGTTCCAGTGCCGCACGTCATGGCCGTCGTACAGGGCCCGGAAGTCGAAGACGCCCTTGAGGAAGTCGACGTCCGCCCGCCCGAGGAACCCGGCCAGCCGGCGGGCGCAGTCCTGGGGGGCGTACACCGGGATCGGCACGGCCGGGGTCATCCCGCCGAAGGCGAACGCGTAGGCGGCCGGTAGCAGATCGGCGCTGTGGTCGGCGTGCAGATGGGAGATCCAGATCGCGGTCAGCCGCGCGGGGTCCGTGTGCCGCTGCAACGCGGCGAACGTACCGGGCCCCGCGTCCACCCACACCTCGGCACCCCCGCCGGACAGCAGATAACCGGAACAGGGCCGGTCCGGGCCGGGGTGCGGCGAGGCGGTACCGAGGACGGTGAGCGTGAGTGGCATGGGGGGAGAGTACGACGGCGGGTGCGCCTGCCCCGGCTCACCTGGACAAGTGGAACCCGGCCTTCTCGTGGAGGTGCTCCCTTACGGGGCGGGCAGCGTGAACACGAGGTACAGCACCGTGAGGGGCGGTATCAGCGCGAAGGCCGCCGTCCAGGCCCGCGCCACCGACCAGCGGCGCCTCCAGGGCAGCACCCAGGCCATGAGCAGGGCCACGGCGGAGAGCGGGCCGCCGTAGGAGATCAGGCCGAAGATCCAGGACAGGGACGTGTTCAACGCGGCCGAGCAGTCGTCGGGGCCGCAGCTGTCCGTGGCCATGGCGGACAGCCCGCCGAAGAGGAGGGCCGCCGGGCCGAGCACCACCATCAGGGCGGTCGCGATCGTCGGCGCCACCCAGCCCCTGGGGTCACGCGCGTCCCCGTCCACCGGGCCCGGAACCGTCGCGAAGTGCTGTGTCATGCGCTCAGTGAACCGGCGGGGGGATGCCCGGCACACCGGCGCAGGTACTCACGCCGCACCGGACCACGTACTCAGTGCCCGACAGGAGGTCAGGCGCCCGGTACGGAGGCGTACTGGGCGACCTGATCCATTTCCGCGACGATGCGATGACCGATGTTTCTTCGAGGTGTTTCCGTTACGGACGCCACCCCGGGTCCCGGCCGCTCAGCCCCACCACCCGGTCCAGCACGGGCACCTCCGCCGGCACCGGGACGACCGGACCGAAGATGCCGCCGCCACGGCTCGGGTCCTCGGCGGCCGCGAGCAGGAAGCCGTGGGCCGAGTCCAGGGCCGCGGGGTCGGGAGCATAGTCCCGGCCGACGGCGCGGGCCAGGTCCCAGCCGTGGACGACCAGTTCGTCGGCGACGACGGCGCCCGCGACCTCGCCCGGCAGGTTCACCCCGCCCGCGCGGGTCATGCCGGTCCAGGCCGCCGGATCGCGCCAGGCGTCGGCCAGTTCGTCCAGGACCTTGGGCAGTTCCTCGCGCCAGCCGGCGCCGATGTCCGGCACCGCGGCGTTCGGCCTGGTGTCCGTCGTCGTACCGAGGTCCTTGCGGGCCGCGTCACGGAAGGCGATGGACAGGTACAGCACGTGGCCCAGCAGATTCCGCACCGCCAGCTCGGGACACGGGGTGCGGGCCGACAGCTGCTCGTCGGTCACGGACTCGGCGAGCCGCGCCACGACCAGGGTCTGGGGGCCGAGGTCGATCATGGTCATGCCTCACTCCTTCACGGGTGCACTCCTCCTACGAAGGACTGACCGGCCGGCCCGCGAAAACTCATCGGTGCCGCGCAGCCACTCCCACGGCGAGCGCCCGCCGCCCAGGCACCACACCGCGATCACCGGGTCGCACAGCGCGCAGCCGAATGAGGAGTCGTGGGCGAACGGGATGATCGGGTGTCCCTTGAGGTGGTGCACGACGTCCCAGGCCGTGTGCAGCAGCCAGCCGACGCCGATCCAGAGCCAGGAGTCGAGGCCCTTGTAGGCGACGTAGGTGGTGACCGCGGTGAAGGCGAACTCCCAGCCGCCGAGGCCGCCGCCGCTGAGGTAGGCGGCGCCCGCGCCGGCCACCATGACCGCGTTCAGTCGGCGCCGGTGGCGCCGTGGGACGAGGGACATCAGCAGGACGTAGCCGAGACCGATCAGGATCGGGGCGATGTAACGCATGGCGCCGACAGTAGGTTCGGGCGGGCGGGCGCCCCAGGGGCATTACCGACAGGTTCCGACGGATTGCCGCCGTCTGCCGGACCTCCGGGATAAGGCACCTCACCGATACGCGCGGGCCCTCCTTAGACCCACGATGGGCAGGCATGACGACTTCCTGGACCCTGCTCCGCGTGCTGCGGGACCGCAACGCGGGGCTGTATCTGGCGGCCGTGGTGGTGTCGGGCTTCGGCAACTCCGCGCTGTTTCTGGCCTCGGGTGTGTGGGTGAAGGACCTGACCGGGTCCGACGGCCTGGCCGCGCTGTGCATGCTCGCCATGTGGGCCCCCACCGTGGCCGGCCCGCCGCTCGGCACGATCGCCGACCGCGTGCCACGCAAGCCTCTGCTGGTGGCCCTGAACGCGGGCCTGGCGGCCCTGCTGCTCACCCTGTGCACCGTGGACTCACCGGGCGGCCTGTGGCTGCTCTTCACCGTCCTGCTGGTCTACGGCGCCGCCGAGGTCGTGCATGACGCGGCCGAGTCGGCCCTGGTGACCGCGGCGATCGGCCCGGAGCGCCTCGGCGACTTCAACGGGCTGCGCATGGCCGTCACCGAGGGCATGAAGCTCGTCGCCCCGCTGACGGGGGCAGGCCTGTACACGGCCTTCGGCGGACCGGCCGTCGCCTGCCTGGACGCGGGCACCTTCGCGGTCGCCGCCGGGCTGTACGCCCTGCTGCGGGTGCGCGAGCAACGGCCCGCCCGGTCCGGCGGCCGGCGCGCGCAGACCGCGGAGGGCGTCCGGCACCTGTGGGGTCACCCGGAGCTGCGCCCGCTGGTCCGGGCGGGCGGTACGACGATGCTCCTCACCGCCCTGTGCAGCACGACGCTGTACGCCGTCGTCGACCGGCTCGGCCACTCCCCCGCCTACACGGGCGTGCTGTACGCCGTCCAGGGCGCCGGTTCGGTGACGGCCGGGCTCGTCTCGGGCGCCGCGCTGCGGCGGCTCGGCGCGCGCCGGTTCGCGGCGGCGGGCATCGCGCTGACGGCCCTCGCGGTGGCCGCGCGTGCCGTGCCGTCGGACCCGGTGGCCCTCGCGTCCTCGGCGGCGGCCGGTCTCGGCCTGCCGTGCGTGCTCGTCGCGGTCTTCACCGCCGTGCAGCGGGAGACACCCGGCTCCCTGCTCGGCCGGGTGACGGCCACCGCCGGGACCCTGGTCTTCACCCCCAACGCCGTGGGACTGGCCGTCGGCGCGGCGCTGGTCGAACTCACCTCCCCCGTACTGCTGTTGCCGCTGTACGGCCTCGCACTGCTCGGAACGGCCGCCTCCCTGACTCAGCGTGCCGACAGCGCCTCGCGCACCGCGGCGAGGTCCGCATCCGACGCCAACCCCGCGTGATAGAGCCGCAGTTCGGACGCACCCCGCGCACGCACGCGTGCCGCATCCGCCGCGAGCGTGCCGGGACTGCCGCCCATCCCGGACACGACGGTGAAGTTGGCGGCCAGCACCGCCCGGTCCCGGGCCGCTTCGGCGAAGGGCGACAGCAGGGCCGTACCGCCGGTGCAGGGGACCACCACGCCGTCGGCGGCGGCGAGGACGAGGGCGGGGTCGACGCCGGCGTTGGCGCCGCAGTGGTAGGAGACCGGGTCGGCGTGCAGCAGGACCTGGAAGCCGGCCGGGGCGGCGGCGCGTACGGCGGCGACGGCCTCCTCCTGGAGCGTGCCGGCGACCTCGTCGCGCCACGCGCGCGTGCGGGCGGCCTTCTCCTCGCCGAGCAGCTTCTCGACCGTCGGCCAGCCCTCGTCGCCGGCCGCGCCCCGCCACAGCGGCTCCAGCGCGGCCCGCACGGAGGCGGCCAACTCCTCGGAGTCGAGGCCATGTTCGGCGTACCCGGTGCGGCAGGACGGGCAGAAGCACAGGGACATCAGGTACTGGCCGGCCTCGCCGAGACCCACCCCGGAGATCTTGTCGTGGGCGTGCAGATGCTGGAGCCCGTACCAGCCGAGGGACTCCAGCTCGGTGCCGTGCGCGCCGGGGCGCACCGCGGCCTCGGCGGCCAGATCGAGCAGGTACGCGCGTGTGGCGGGCTGGGCGATGCAGGGCGCCCACGGATAGTGGTCGCCGTAGGCATTGACCACCGAGGTGTCCGGATGCTCCGCGCCCAGGCGGGAGTTGTGGGCGAGGACGACCCAGGTGTGCACCTCCAGGCCCGCCGCGGTCAGCGCCGCCGCCGCCTCGCCGTAGGCGTCGCCGGGGGCCCAGCGGCCGGCGGGGTACGGCCTGATGCCGCGGCCCGCCCAGCGGTCGCCCGGAGGGTAGAGCACGGCCGCGTACTCGGCGGTGACGATGCGGTGGCGGGGGTGGCGGGGGGTCAGGGCGCGGGTGGAGTGGTAGGCGGCGGCGAGGGTCACCTGCTCCACGCCGAGTCCTGCGATGCGCGCGGGGGCCTCGGGGTCCCCGACCACGTCCCACGGGTAGACGAACGCCGACGCCTTCACACACCCTCCTTCGAGCCGCACCCACGCTCGTTCACGCGTCGTCCTCCAGCAGCGCGTAGCCCCGCTCGATCAGCTGGGCGAGCTGTTTGACATGGTCCTCCGCCGGCTCGTGCAGCGGGGGCCGGACCTCGCCGACGTCCAGGCCGCGCAGCCGTACGCCCGCCTTGACGAGCGAGACGGCGTAGCCCGGGCCCTGGGCGCGCAGTTCCACGAAGGGGCGGTAGAAGCCGTCCAGGAGGCGCCGCAGGGTCGCGGTGTCACCCGCGGTCAGGGCCCGGTGGTAGGCGAGGGCGATCTCGGGGGCGAAGCAGAAGACGGCCGAGGAGTACAGGGTGACGCCGAGGGCGTGGTAGGCGAGCTGGGTCTGCTCGGCGGTGGGCAGGCCGTTGAAGTACAGGAAGTCGCCCGGGACTTCGGTGCGTACGGCACTGATGATCCGCTGCATCAGGTCGAGGTCGCCGAGGCCGTCCTTGAGGCCGATGATCCCGTCGGTGCGGGCGAGCTCCACCACCGTCCGCGGGGTGAAGACGGCGTTGTCGCGCTGGTAGACGACGACCGGCAGGGCGGTGGCCGCGGCGACCTCCCGGTAGTGCCGCAGCAGGCCCTCCTGGCCGGCGAGGACGAGGTAGGGCGGCATGGCGAGGAGGCCGTCGGCGCCCGCCTGCTCGGCGAGACGGGCGTAGCGGACGGCGAGCGCGGTGCCGTAGCCGGCGCCCGCGACGACCGGGACGCGCCCCTCGGTCGCCTCCACGGCCGCCCGGACGCACGCCTCGAACTCCTCCGGCAGCAGCGCGTGGAACTCCCCGGTGCCGCAGCAGGCGAACACGGCGGCGGCACCGGCTGCGACGCCCCGGCGGACGTGGGTGCGGTAGACGTCGAGGTCCAGCGAGCCGTCGGGGCCGCAGGCCGTGACGGGGAAGAAGAGCGGTCCGCTCGGTTCGTCGAGCCGTGCGGTGAGAGGGGCTGGCGTCACGGGCTCTCCCTTGCGACACACCGGTGCATGTTTCTGATCCATGTCTATATTTCTGAACGCGACCACGCTACGGGCCCTTCTTGCGGCAGGTCAAGCAGGCAAACTCGCAACACCCGGAGCGAATTCACCGACATCACGCGACACTTGACGGTGCACGGCGAAAGTCTCTAGCGTGTCCATGTATGTGAATGCCGGCCACAAGGAGAACCGAGGATGCCCGCTCCCCGCACCGTTCTGCTCACCGGCGCCGCCGGCGGGCTCGGCACCCTGATGCGGTCCCTGCTGCCGGAGTACGGCTACACATTGCGCCTGTTCGACGTGCGCCCCATCGAGGGCGCGCCGGACGCGATCACCGCCGACCTCGGCGACACGGCGGCCCTGCGCGAGGCCGTACGGGGCGTGGACGCGGTCCTGCACCTCGCGGGCATCTCCCTGGAGGCGCCCTTCGAGAAGATCCTGAAGTCCAACATCGAGGGCACCTACAACCTCTACGAGGCAGCCCGCCAGGAGGGCGTGCCCCGCATCGTCTTCGCCTCTTCCAACCACGCCGTCGGCTTCACCCCGGCCCCGCGCCCGGGCGAGCCGCTGATCCCGGTCGACACCCCGCGCCGGCCGGACACCTTCTACGGCCTGTCCAAGTCCTTCGGCGAGGACCTCGCCCAGCTGTACTGGGACAAGCACGGGCTGGAGACCGTGTCCGTGCGCATCGGCTCCTGCTTCCCGGAGCCGACCAGCGTGCGCATGCTCTCGGTGTGGATGAGCCCGGCCGACGGCGCCCGCCTCTTCCACGCGGCCCTGACCGCCGAGGAGGTCGGCCACACCGTCGTCTACGGCTCCTCCGCCAACACCCGGCTGTGGTGGGACCTGACCACGGCGCGGGCGCTCGGCTACGAACCGCGGGACGACTCCGAGCCGTACGCCGAGAAGCTGATCGCGGAGCAGGGCGAGCTGGACCCGGAGAACCCGGCACACAGCCACCTCGGCGGGCACTTCGTGAACGACCCGCCGATCTGGCCGTACTGAACCTGCCGGACGGGGACGTCGCGCCCCGACCGGACACCGTGCCGCCAGACCGCCCGGCACCACGGTGACGGCCTGGCGGCCGCCGCACCGGGGCCTGCCCCCACCGCGTCCCCCGGTGCGCCCCGAGCAACGACGAACCCTGCCGCACCACAGCACCGGGCCGGGCCACCGAGCAGTCGCCTCCCGGCAAGCACCGCCATCCGGACACGGCCCGCAGCGCCCACGCGGCAAGCAGCCCCGACGCATCTCTCCCCGCCACGGCCACCCGGCCAGGGCGCACGGCGACCCCCACCAGCTCGCCCACCCTGAGGCAGGACCACCAGCGCGCAGACGACACCGGCGGCACCCCGGCCGCCGGTGCGCCCGAAGGCGCCGCGGCGGGCATCAGCAGCCCCAGCCAGTACCAGCCGGGCCACCGAGCAGTCGCCTCAAGGCAAACACCGCCAGGCGAAGGCCACCCGGCCCGGGCGCACGGCGGCCCCACCAGCTCGCCCACCCTGAGGGGGACGGCACGCGCGCCAGCGGCACCCCCGACGGCCGCCACCGCCCCGACGACGCGATCTGCCCCGCCGCCGACCACCCGTGCACGCCCACGACGAGCCCCCGCCCCGTCGGCCGCACCTGCGGCGCCCCCGACAGCCGGCATGCCCCGGCAGGTCCCGGCAGCGACGACTGCGCCCCGGCCGCCGTCCAGCTCGGAGCCGCGGCCGACGCCGGAAGTCACGGAAAAGCCCGGCCGAAAGAGCTCCGGCGGCTCGAAACCGGCGTCCAGGCGCGCGGGCGGGCACCGAACGGGCCCGCCCGCCGCCGCATACGGGCATCCGGGATGCCCGCTCCCACCCAGCCGGACACGGCCTCGCAGGTCCGCGCCGGGCAGTGCCCTCGGTGAACGGGCACAAACGGGCAGTATCGGGCCCGCAACAGGCCTGGTCAGTGCCGCACAGCCGCTGTAGAACTTCCCCCATGGGCCCGAACGGGCAGTTCCGCGGGAAGGTGGGTGACGAACATGAGCACAGGGACGGCGGAGGAACGCCAGCGCGAGATCGTGCGGGCCGCGCGCGCCACCGGCTCGGTCGACGTCACCGCGCTCGCCGCCGAGCTGGGCGTGGCCAAGGAGACCATCCGGCGCGATCTGCGCGCGTTGGAGGACCACGGCCTGGTCCGCCGTACGCACGGCGGCGCCTATCCGGTGGAGAGCGCCGGCTTCGAGACCACGCTCGCCTTCCGGGCCACCAGCCATGTGCCCGAGAAGCGCCGGATCGCGGCCGCGGCGGCCGAGCTGCTCGGGGACGCGGAGACGGTCTTCGTGGACGAGGGCTTCACCCCGCAGCTCATCGCCGAGGCCCTGCCCGCCGGCCGGCCGCTGACCGTGGTCACCGCGTCCCTGCCGGTCGCGGGCGCACTGGCGGAGGCCGAGCAGATCCAGGTCCTGCTGCTCGGCGGCCGGGTCCGGGCCGGCACGCTGGCCACCGTCGACCACTGGACGACGAAGATGCTCGCCGGTTTCGTCCTCGACCTCGCCTACATCGGCGCCAACGGCATCTCCCGCGAGCACGGCCTCACCACCCCCGACCCGGCGGTCAGCGAGGTCAAGGCGCAAGCGATACGGGCCGCGCGCCGCACCGTGTTCGCGGGCGTGCACACCAAGTTCGGCGCGGTCAGCTTCTGCCGGTTCGCCGAGGTCGGCGCGCTGGAGGCGATCGTGACCAGCACCCAGCTCCCGGCCGCCGAGGCCCACCGCTACTCGCTGCTGGGCCCGCAGGTCATCCGGGTCTGAAAGTCCAACCCACTCCCCTAGAGGCCCTCCACACCACTAAGTGCCCCTTATCTCCCGATATCTCCAGGAGCGATCCATGCGAACCCAGAGCCGACGGAGGCCGCGAGCCACGCTCGCCATGGCCGCCGCAGGGACGCTGCTCGCCCCGCTGCTCTCCGGCTGCTGGGTCGGTGCGGGCGGGACCGGTGGTGGCAACTCCATCAACGTGCTGATGGTCAACAACCCCCAGATGACCGAACTCCAGAAGCTCGCCCCGCGCTTCACCAAGGAGACCGGCATCAAGGTCAACTTCACGGTCCTGCCCGAGAACGACGTCCGCGACAAGATCAGCCAGGACTTCGCCAACCAGGCGGGCCAGTACGACGTGGCGACCCTGAGCAACTACGAGATACCGATCTACGCCCGCAACGGCTGGCTGCACGAGATGAACTCGTACGTCGCCAGGGACCCGTCGTACGACGAACAGGACGTCCTCGGGCCCATGCGCCAGTCCCTGACCGCCTCCGACGGCAAGCTCTACGGCCAGCCCTTCTACGGCGAGTCGTCCTTCCTGATGTACCGCAAGGACGTGTTCGCGGCGAAGGGCCTGACCATGCCGGCCCACCCGACCTGGCAGCAGGTCGCCGACCTCGCCGCCCAGGTGGACGGCGCGCAGTCCGGCATGAAGGGCATCTGTCTGCGCGGCCTGCCCGGCTGGGGCGAGATGATCGCACCGCTGACCACGGTGGTGAACACCTTCGGCGGCACCTGGTTCGACAAGAACTGGAAGGCCCACCTCGACTCCCCCGAGTTCGAGAAGGCGACGAAGTTCTATGTCGACCTGGTGCGGGGGCACGGCGAGTCCGGTGCCGCCCAGTCCGGCTTCGCCGAGTGCCTCAACGACATGACCCAGGGCAAGGTCGCCATGTGGTACGACGCCACCTCCGCGGCCGGCCTGCTGGAGGCGAAGGGATCCCCCGTCAAGGGCAAGCTCGGCTACGCCCCCGCCCCCGTGGAGAGGACCGCTTCCTCCGGCTGGCTCTACACCTGGGCCTGGGGCATCCAGCAGGCCTCCCGCAATCCGGACAAGGCCTGGAAGTTCGTGTCCTGGGCGTCCGGCAAGGAGTACGAGCGGCTGGTCGGCGAGACCAGCGGCTGGCCGAACGTCCCGGCGGGCAAGCGGGCGTCGACGTACACCAACGCCGACTACCGCGCGTCGGCCGCCGCCTTCCAGGACATGACGAAGCAGGCCATCGAGAACGCCCGCCCGAACGACCCCGGCGTACAGCCGCGCCCCGCGCCCGGCATCCAGTTCGTCGACATCCCCGAGTTCACCGATCTCGGCACCAAGGTCTCCCAGGAGATCAGTGCGGCCATCGCCGGACGCCAGTCCGTCGATTCGGCCCTGAAGAAGTCTCAAGCGCTCGCCGAGAAGATCTCCAAGGAGTACGAGGGACGATGACCGCGACGACAGCACCCCTTGCGACCACGCCGGTACGCGCCACGCGGCCTCCCTCCGCCCGCCTGCGCGCCTGGGCCACCCGAGCCCCCCTCATGCCCGCCCTCGTCTTCATGATCGTGGTGACCCAGCTGCCGTTCGTGGCCACGCTGGTGATCTCCTTCTTCGACTGGAACGCCCTCTATCCCAAGGCCCGCCACTTCACCGGCCTGGACAACTACCGCCAGGTCCTGACCGACGCGGACCTGCGGCACTCGGTCTGGACGACCGTGCTGCTCACGGTGACGGTGGTGCTGGTCAGCCTGGTCCTCGGGCTGGCGCTGGCCCTGCTCCTGGACCGGAGGTTCCGCGGCCGGGGCGTCGTCCGCACCCTGCTGATCGCCCCGTTCCTCGTCGTCCCGGTGGCCGCGGCCCTGCTCTGGAAGCATGTGCTCTACAACCCCGAATACGGCCTGCTCAATGGGTTGTTGCACTATGTGGGCGGCCCACAGCCCGACTGGATCTCCAACACTCCGCTGCTCGCGGTCGAGGCCTCCCTGGTGTGGCAGTGGACGCCGTTCATGATGCTGATCCTGCTCGCCGGGCTGCAGAGCCGTGACCACGAGCAGATCGAGGCCGCGCGGGTGGACGGCGCGAACGACTGGCAGATCTTCCGCCATCTGACGCTCCCGCACCTGCGCCGCTACCTCGAACTCGGCGCCCTGCTGGGCTCGATCTACATCGTCCAGAACTTCGACGCGGTCTTCACGATCACGTCCGGCGGCCTCGGCACCGCCAACCTGCCCTACACCGTCTACCAGAGCTTCTACCAAGCCCACGAGAACGGCCTCGCCTCGGCCGCCGGCGTCCTGGTGGTCATCGGCTCGATCATCATCGCGACCTTCGCCCTGCGCGTGGTGTCGTCCCTGTTCCGCGAGGAGGTGTCCCGCGCATGAACGCCGTGCTCCGCCGTAACGGGCTGGGTCTCGTGGCCTGGCTCGTCGGGATCGTGTTCTTCCTGCCCATCGCCTGGATGGCGCTGACGTCCTTCCACTCCGAGGCGGACGCGGCGACCAACCCGCCGTCCTTCGCCGCCTCGCTGACCCTCGACGGCTACCGCGAGTTCTTCGGGGCGGGCGGCGGCGCGAGCCCCTGGCCGGCGCTGATCAACTCCACCGTGGCGTCCGTGGTCTCGACGATCTGCGTGCTGCTCCTCGCCCTGCCGGCCGCCTACGCGCTGTCCATCCGGCGGGTCCGCAAGTGGACGGACGTCCTGTTCTTCTTCCTCTCCACCAAGATGCTGCCGGTGGTGGCCGGTCTGCTGCCGATCTACCTGTTCGCGAAGAACACCGGCATGCTCGACAACGTCTGGCTCCTGGTCATCCTCTACACCTCCATGAACCTGCCGATCGCGGTGTGGATGATGCAGTCGTTCCTCGCCGAGGTCCCGGTGGCGGTGATCGAGGCGGCGCAGATCGACGGCGCCCGGCTGCCGACCATCCTCGCGCGCGTGGTCGCCCCGATCGCCCTGCCCGGCATCGCCGCCACCGCGCTGATCTGCTTCATCTTCAGCTGGAACGAGCTTCTCTTCGCCCGAGTCCTCACGGGCGTGGTCGCCGAGACCGCCCCCGTCTTCCTGACCGGCTTCATCACCAGCCAGGGCCTGTTCCTGGCCAAGGTGTGCGCCGCGTCGCTCGTCGTCTCCCTGCCGGTGCTCGCCGCGGGGTTCGCCGCCCAGGACAAGCTGGTCCAGGGCCTGTCGTTGGGAGCTGTGAAATGAAGGCCGCCGTCATCGAGTCCGTGGGCCGCGCCGTCGTCACCGAGGTGCCCGACCCGACTCCGGGCCCCCGCGAGGTCGTCGTCGAGGTGGCGGCATGCGGCCTGTGCGGCACGGATCTGCACATCCTCCAGGGCGAGTTCGCGCCCAAGCTGCCGATCGTCCCCGGGCACGAGTTCGCGGGCGAGGTGGTCGGGGTCGGCAGCCGGGTGACCGAGGTGGCGGTCGGCGACCGGGTGGCCGTCGACCCCTCCCTGTACTGCTACGAGTGCCGTTACTGCCGCGACGGCCACAACAACATGTGCGAGCGATGGGGCGCGATCGGCGTGACGACGGCGGGCGGGGCGGCACAGTACGCGGTCGCCCCCGTGGCCAACTGCGTGAAGCTGCCCGAGCACGTGCGCACCGAGGACGCGGCCCTGGTGGAGCCGCTGTCCTGCGCGGTGCGCGGCTACGACGTCCTGCGGTCCCGCCTTGGCGCCCACGTCCTGATCTACGGCTCGGGGACCATGGGCCTGATGATGCTGGAGCTGGCCAAGCGGACCGGCGCGGCGAGCGTCGACGTGGTCGACGTCAACCCGGCCAGGCTGGAGACCGCCCGCAAGCTCGGCGTCTCGGGCGCGGCGGGAAGCGCGGACGAGCTGGACCGCCCGCAGGGCTGGGACGTGGTCGTGGACGCGACCGGCAACGCGGCGGCGATCCAGGACGGCCTGGAGCGGGTGGCGAAGGCGGGCACCTTCCTGCAGTTCGGGGTGGCCGACTACGCGACCCGGGTGACCATCGACCCGTACCGCATCTACAACCAGGAGATCACCATCACCGGTTCCATGGCGGTGCTGCACAGCTTCGAGCGGGCGGCCGAGCTGTTCGCGAACGGGGTGCTGGACCCGCAGGTGTTCATCAGTGACCGGATCCCACTGGCGCGCTACCCGCAGGCGCTGGAGCAGTTCGCGGCCGGGGTGGGACGGAAGATCGTGGTCGTGCCGTAGGCCGTTCGGCGGGTTTCTGCGGGTAAGGGAACGGTAAAGCGGTGTTGTTCGTTCACCCGGCATGACAGCTATGACCCCTGGCTCGAACATCCCTCTCTCGGCCGCGCGCGTGACGGTGGACGTCGCCGCTCCGGTGCGGCTCGACGTGTCGGGCCTGCTGCTCACGGCCGACGGCAAGGTGCGCTCGGACGACGACTTCATCTTCTACAACCAGCCGGCGGGGCCGGGCGTGACATACGCGTCGGGCGGCGGTGCGGCGCCGGACGCGATCACGGTCGACACCGCCGCCGTCCCGCCGGACATCGACAAGATCGTGGTCACGGCCAGCCCGGACGCGGCCGGCCAGACCTTCCAGGGCATCGAGCCGACGGCGACGATCCGCGACGCGGACGGCGGTGCGGTGCTGGCCACGTTCACCCCGCCGCAGCTCGGCGCGGAGACGGCGCTGGTGGTCGTGGAGATTTACCGCCGGGGCGGCGTCTGGAAGGCCCGCGCGGTCGGCCAGGGGTACGCCAACGGTCTGGCCGGCATCGCGACGGACTTCGGGGTGACCGTGGAGGCGCCCGCGGCGGCGGCCCCGCCACAGCCGGCGGCCACCATGCAGACCCCGGTCACCCCGCCCGCCCCGCCGATGTCCGCTCCCCCCGCCCCGCCCTCCCCGGCACCGGGCGCGGGGAAGATCAACCTCGACAAGGGCCGGGTCAGCCTCCAGAAGAACCAGACGGTGTCCCTGATCAAGGGCGGCCGCCCGCTGCTCTCCCAGGTCAAGATGGGGCTGGGCTGGGAGCCGGCGTTCCATGCCGCGGACATCGACCTGGACGCCTCGGTCATCGCCTACGGCCCGCAGCGCAATCACATCGACAGCTGCTACTTCGGCAAGCTGACGATCCTGAACGGCGCGATCAGACACTCCGGTGACAACCTCACCGGTGAGGGCGCGGGCGACGACGAGGTGATCACGGTCGACCTCGGCCGCCTCTCCCAGGAGGTCACCGGCCTGGTCTTCACGGTCAACTCCTTCTCCGGGCAGAAGTTCACCGAGGTCGCCAAGGCCTACTGCCGTCTGCTGGACGCCACGACCGGCGAGGAACTGGTCCGCTTCGACCTCACCCACGCCGAGCCCCAGACGGGCGTGCTGATGGCCAAGCTCATCCGCCAGTTCTCGGGCGAGTGGGACATGACGGCGCTGGGCGACTTCGTGAAGGCCCGGACGGTGAGAAACATGGTGGAGCCGGGGGCGCGAGCCCTGTAGCCCGTCGGGTGCGGGGAGCTGGGGGACCGGAGATCGCCGCTGGAGTGCGGACCGTTGCCGGCCACGAGTTCCTCGCGCCCTTCAGGGCGCCAGCCCCTGCGTCAGCAGCGTCAGATACCGCCGGATCTCCCGGCCCTGCCCTCCCCCCAGTTCCGAGGCCGTCGCCACCCCGTGGGCCAGCCGCAGCAGCTCGATCGGCCGCAGGTCGGCCCGCAGGGCACGCTCCTTCTGAGCCGCCTCCACCAGCCGGCCCGCCGCCCTCTGCACCGTCGTGGCGCACGCCGTCGACGCGGCCGAGCTGCCGTCCGTGACCGCCGAGCCGAGCAGCGCCTTCATCCCGCGCACCTGGATCGTGGCGACGCACAACTCGTGCAGCCACTCCATCAGCGCCTCACCCGGCGGCAGTTCCTTCGCCAGCTCGTCGGCCCGTGCCCCCAGTGCCTCCATCCGGTCCACGTACGCGGCCTCCAGCAGCGCCTGCCGGGTCGGGAAGTGCCGGTAGAGCGTGCCGGAGCCGACGCCCGCCCGCTTGGCGATGTCGTCGAGCGACGCGTTCTCCCCGTGCTCGGCGAACGCTTCGGCCGCGACCTTCAGCAACCGCTCGTAGTTGCGCCGCGCGTCCGCGCGCATGCGCCTGACCTGCGGCATCCAGCAACTCCTCGCACACCGGGGATCGTCTCCACAGCCTAGCGAGACCCGGTTCGCCCGGTCAGTGCCGCTCGGGTGGCTCGTATCCGCCGGTCGCCGGGTCCGGTCCCAGGTGGCGGCGTACCGCGCCGGTGCCCAGGCCGATCGTGGCACGCGTGCGCATGGGGCCGTCCCCGCGGCGGGACAGCACCGTGACCTCGTCCACGCGCGCGTGCAGCACGCCGAGCCGGGCGGCGCATTCGGCGGCGAGGACGCGTGGCACGCGGGTGCGACCGAGCGAGAGGTGCGGGGTGAAGCGCGGAAAGCGGTCCGTGCAGGACGGGAAGGGCTCCGCCAGCACACGCCGGAGCTCCGTCCAGGGCGCGGCACCGGCCGCCGCGGGGTCGAGCCACACAGTGGAGTAGGACCGGTGACGGAAGGAGCGGACCCCGCCGAGGCGGATGTCGAAGGGCTCGCATGCCACAGCCGCCGCGGCCAGCAACGGGAGCGCCGCCGGGAAGTCCTCCTCCGGCACGAAGCCGAAGATCAGGTTCACATGCGGTGGCCAGCGCCGGATCTGCGGGTCGTGCTCGGCACGGATGCCCTGGATTGCAGGCCACAGCCCGGCCGGCGGCAGCCACGCCACGGCACTCCGCGGCGTGGGGTCCGACTCCAGACGACCGGGAGCGGCGGCGGGACGGGGGGCCTCGGACGGGCCGGGCGTCGTAGGACGAGGCGCCGGGGGGCAGGGCACTCTTCCATCATGGCCCCCGCCCCCCGGGCGGGGCGTCCGCACAAGCTACGCCGCGCAGGGCCGGAACTCAGGCAAGCCATGGCCAACGGCTGTCGTGACCACTCTCGATCAGAGAGACCATGCGGAAGGCAGCATCCGAAAGGCCGGCGAATACATGCCGATTCCCGCTTCCCGACGGTCCGTGGCCCGGCCGGTACCCCTCCAGGTTCCAGGTGTAGACGGGCACATGGGCCGGGATCTGGTCGGTCGGGGCGCCGTGCCGGTTCGGGGCGTACTGCTCGTCGGTGACGATCAGCACCCGGTCGTGCTTCCGGTAGTGCCGGCGCACGGCGTCGGTGGTGTCGGTGCCGCCCAGGCTGCCGAAGCGCTCCAGGATCTTCAGCACCGACTCGCCCTTGCGGAACGGCACCCTGTCGCTGGTCGTACCGAACTGGACGAGGTCGGCGTCGGCCGCCCGCAGCGTGAGCGCAGTGCCGAAGATCGCCGCCGCGTCGGCCCGGGTGAGCCCAGAGCGGTCTTGGGACTGCGCCCAGAACATCGAGCCCGACCGGTCGACCAGGACCAGCGTCCGGCCCGGCAGCGCGGGCACGTTGGCCAGCGAGTGGCCGAGCGCCTGCTCCAGCGGGTACGACCAGCGCAGCGACGGTGCGTGCCGGTAGGCGGCGAGGTAGCGGAAGGGGAACTGCCGCGAGCGCGCCACCTGCTCCGGGTCGCTGATCTTCGCCGCCACCCGGGCCGCGACCTCGTCGGACACCCCGGCCTCGTCGAAGTTGCGCAGGTTGCGGAGCAGCGCCATCGCACCCATCGACGGGATCACGGCCTCCCAGGCCGCCTTGTCCATGGGCCCCTGGAGCCAGCCGGCCAGCGCCTCCCAGGTGATCCCGGCCGCCGCGAGCCGCTCGGCACCGCCGGGCGAGGTGACGACCGACCGCCGCTCCGGCACCGGCAGTGCCATCAGCTCGCGGTGCGCGGTGAGCACCGGCAGGGACGGGGGCGGCACGGCGGTGTCGGGGTGGTGCCGGCGGTCGAGCGCGTACTGGAACAGCGCGCCCTGCCACGGCTTGTCCGGGTCCGGTGCCGCGTGCACCAGGTTGAGGATGTCGCCGAAGCGGTAGCCCTTGGACGCGGTGTCGTACTTCAGCAGCGACTTGGCGTGGTACAGCCGCCGTACGGCGTCGGCGACCCCGCGCTTGACGGGCTTGGGGACGGCACGGCCGTACCTCGACGTCCAGTACCCGAGCAGCTCGCCGGGCTCGTCCGGGCGCTGGAGCACGCGGTCCACGACCTGCCGGTTGGCCGGGCCGTCGGTCGCGCCGGCCGTCAGCCGTGCGTGCACGTACTCGGCGGCGCCCACGAGCGAGGCCGTCCGCATGTGCCCCTCACCGCGCAGCCAGCCGAGCAGGCCGGCCGTCCAGTCGGGGTCGCTGACGGCGAGGTCGCGCACGAGCTGGGCGAACCGGTCGTCCCGGTCGGTGCCGGACTCGTAGAAGGTGTTCTGCGTGACGAAGTTGGAGACGGCGAGCAGGAAGAGCTCGGAGCGTGCGTCGCGCTCGTGGCCCCGGCCGCCCTCGTAAGTCCGCAGAGAGCGTCCGGTGGTGGTGACGGGTGAGGTCGGCTGTGCCTTGGCGGCACGCGTGTTGAATCGCGCCATGGTGAATTCCCCCGAATTCATCGCTGTTTCGGAGGGAGGCGCGGCAAATGGAGGGTGTCCGAGGTCGAGAGTCGGCGACGGTCCTTAGTCAGATGCTCTGTCCCTTGAGCTACACCGACCCGAAGTCGGTGACGGGATTCGAACCCGCAACCTTCCGATCCCAATGAAGTATCCGCTGCCTGCGCACCGGACACCCACCATGAGCTGCGCCTCCCGAGATCAAGTCGGCTGCGGCTGTTGTTTCATTCCTGGAAAGGGAAGTAGCCGCTGCCATCGCACCGGGAGGTGCGTGACGTTGTGATCTCACTGTAGGAGGCGCAGCTGTGGACGTGCGAGCGAATTAATCCCCGCTTCCGGCGTTACCGCCGCTGCCGCTTCCAGGGCCCGGTGATGGCGAGCATGATGCCGGGCGTCTGGATGTTGGCGAACAGGGTCTTGCCGTCGGGCGAGAAGGTGACGCCGGTGAACTCGCTGTACTCCGGCGCCGCTTCGGTGCCGATGTTCAGTTCGTTGCGGGCGATCGGGTAGGTGCGGCCGCTCTCGGTGGCGCCGAACAGGTGCTGGACGCCTTCGCCGTCCTCGGCGATGACCAGGCCGCCGTACGGGGAGACGGTGATGTTGTCGGGGCCGTCGAAGGCGCCGTCATTGCCCGGGTCGGGGTTCACGCCGAGCAGCACCTTCAGGGTGAGGGTCCGGCGCCGAGGGTCGTAGAACCAGACCTGGCCGTCGTGCTGGACCGGGCTCTCCGCACGGGCGTAGGAGGAGACGATGTAGGCGCCGCCGTCGCCCCACCACATGCCCTCCAGCTTGCGGGCGCGGGTGATCTGGCCGTCGGTGAACTGCTTGCGGACCGACACGGTCTTCGCATCGCGGTCGGGGACGTCGATCCAGTCGACGCCGTAGACCGTGCCGATCTTCGTGGCGCGGGACAGGTCGTCCACGAACTTGCCGCCGGAGTCGAAGCACTTGAAGGCCTGGAGCACGCCGGCGTCGTCGGCGAGGGCGCGCAGCGCGCCGCGGCCGTGGCGGAAGCCCTCCGGCGGGGTCCAGCGGTACAGCAGGCCGTTGGGGCCGGCCGCGTCCTCGGTCAGGTAGAGGTGGCCGCGCTTGGGGTCGACGACGACGGCCTCGTGGGCGTAGCGGCCCAGCGCCTTGATGGGCTTGGGGTCGCGGTTGGCCCAGCGGTCCTCCGGGTCGACCTCGAAGACATAGCCGTGGTCCTTGGTGAAGCCGTATCTGCCGGCCTTGTCCTCGGTCTCCTCGCAGGTCAGCCAGGTGCCCCAGGGGGTGCTGCCGCCCGCGCAGTTGGTGGCGGTGCCGGCGATACCGACCCACTCGGCGACCTCGCCGCCACGCCGGACCTCGACGACGGTGCAGCCGCCGGCCGCCGCCGGGTCGTAGACGAGCCCCTCGGTCAGCGGCACCGGGTGCGGCCAGTTGGCGCGGGCGCCGGCCAGCTCGTGGTTGTTGACCAGCAGGGTGGTGCCGCGGGGGCCCTCGAAGGTGGCGGTGCCGTCGTGGTTGGACGGGGTGAACTCGCCGGACTCCAGCCTGGTCCTGCCGCTGTAGGTGATGATCTCGTACGAGAAGCCGGCGGGCAGGGCGAGGATGCCGTTCGGGTCGGGGACCAGCGGGCCGTAGCCGACGCCGCGGTGGTCGCCGTGCGCCGACTCCGTCTCGGCGCTGTCGGTGTCCGTCGCAGCGAGGGCGTTCGGCGCCGTGGCGAGCGCGCCGACGCTGCCCGCCAGGGCGACCCCGGCACCGGTGATCGCGGATTTTCTGGCGAAGTCCCTGCGGGTGAACGACATGGTGTGTCTCCTGAGACGGTGGGAGTGCCGTGGAGGGTGGCGGACCTCGGTTCGGCGCACACGCTCCCGCCGCACCTTGAACGGGACTTGAACAACGGACTACCTCAAAGACCCTTGTTCAAGAATCCGTATGCACCACCCCATGACCGACCCAAGTCACGCCATGACCAGCTCAAGGGGTTTTTCAAGCCCCGTGCTGCGACCGCGCCTTGAACGCGGCCTTCCGCGCCTCCTTCGCGACCTTCTTGTCCGGATGCAGCCGCCCCATCGCCTCCAGCACATCGGCCGTGGCCGGGTGCCCCACCCGCCAGGCCGCGGAGAAGAACCCGCTGTGCTGCGCGGCCAGGCCCTCCACCAGCGCCTGAAGCTCCTCGGAGTTGCCCTCGGCCGCCAGCTGCGCGGCCACCGTGTCGATGGTCAGCCAGAACACCAGCTCCTCGGACGGCGCCGGCACACCCGCCGCGCCCCGTTCGCTGAGCCACACCCGGGCCAGCCCGCCCAGTTCCGGATCGTCCAGCACCTCCCGCAGCGCCGGCTCCGCCTCCTCGCCGATCAGCGACAGGGCCTGCTGGCAGCGCAGCCGGCGCAGCGGCGCGCCCGCGTCCGCACCCCGTGCCGCCGCCAGCAACTCCCGTGCGGCATCGAGCGGTTCGCGGCGCGTGAGCCACAGCTCGGTCTCGGCGCGGGCGGCGGACTGCCCGAACCCGGCCGTACCGTCGAGCAGCGCGTCCGCGCCCTTGTCGGCGAGCTCACCGACGGCCGGCGCCTGGAACCCGGCCTCCAGCAGCCGCGCCCGCAGCCCGTACACGCCGAGCGGGGTCAGTCGGACCATGCCGTAGCTCGAGACATCGGTGTCGTCGAGCTGCGCCGCGGGCTCCTCCTCGGCATCGGTCATCAACACCTCGTCCACCGGCTGGTACTCCACGAGCCCGACCGGCTCCAGCGCCCGGAACTGGTCGTCCAGCCGCATCATCGCGTCGGAGACCTGTTCCAGGACGTCGTTGGTGGGCTCGGCCATGCCGTCGGGGAGGATCATGGAGGCGGCCAGGGCGGGCAGCGGGACCGGGCCCTCGCCGGGGCCGTCCTCACTGACCGTCAGCAGATAGAGGTTGCCGAGGACGCCGTCCAGGAACTCCGCCTCGGCCTCGGGGTCCCAGTCGAGTGACGAGAAATCGATCTCGCCGCCCTCGTCCAGGGCATCGACCAGATCGTCCAGGTCGGGGACGCTCGCGTCGGCGACGACGGTCTCCAGCGCGGCGAGCCACACGGCGAGCACATCGGCCGGGGCGCCCCCGGTGAGCAGCTTCAGCTCCTCGCCGGCGCGGACCGTCCCGGTCTCCTCGTCCACGATCTCGACCAGCCCGGCGTCCACGGCGACCCGCCAGGCCTCACTGGCATACGCGGCGGCCTCGTCACCGCTCAGTCCGAGCAGTTCGGCGGCGGCCGGAAGCTGCTCCTCGACCAGTCCGCCGCCGGCGTCCACCCGGGTGTCGGGCCCGGCCCAGCGGGCGAGGCGGGCGGCGCGGGAGAGCAGCGGGGTGGACAGCGCGGCGCGTGCCAGCTCCGCTTCGGGGTGCAGCCGTACGGGCGGCAGGGGGGCGCTGTCTGACATCGGCTGGTTCTCCTCGGACCGTGAAACGGGCTCAGCCGCTCAGCCTAGACGGATATCCACCCATGCCGCCCGGTTCATCTCTCCGTCGACCGCCATACATGGCCGAAACCTTGACAACTCCCGTCGCCAGGCAGGAGATTGACGCGCGTAGAAGTTGGGGGGACAACTGTTCACTCGGCTCTACGCGTGTCACGGAGGGCTACGACCCCCACACGCTCCCGTTCCACCCTCGTCCCGGCGCATCGTCACGTCCCCGGAGGGATCCCTTGCCGAGCAGGTCTTCCGCGCGCCTCGCCGCGCTCACCGTCGCCGCCGTCTGCAGCGCGGCGTCCGCCGTCGTCCTCACCTCTCCCGCGCACGCCGACTCGGTGCGCATCCACGACATTCAGGGCACCACCCGAATATCGCCGTTCGCGGGCCAGAAGGTGACGGATGTGCCGGGCATCGTCACGGCCACGCGGACGTACGGCTCGTCCAGAGGCTTCTGGATCCAGGATCCGAGCCCGGACGACAACCCGGCCACCAGCGAGGGCGTCTTCGTCTTCACCAGCTCCACGCCGAAGGTCTCGGTCGGCGACTCGGTGACGGTGACCGGCACGGTCTCCGAGTACGTCCCGGGCGGCGCCGCCTCCGGCAACCAGTCGGTCACGGAGATCACCAAGCCGACGATCACGACGGTCTCCACCGGCAACGCGGTCCCGGCGCCGGTCGTGATCGACGAGGACTCGGTCCCCGACGAGTACGCGCCGCAGGGCGACACCGCGGCCGGCGGCTCGATCAACGGCCTGACCCTGGACCCCTCGAAGTACGCCCTGGACTACTACGAGTCCCTGGAAGGCATGAACGTCCAGGTCGAGGACACCCGCGTGGTCGGCCGCACCGACCCGTACAGCGAGCTGTGGGTCACGGTGAAGCCGTGGGAGCACCGCAATGTGCGCGGTGGCACGGTCTACGGCTCCTACGACTCGCAGAACACCGGCCGGCTGCAGATCCAGTCGCTGGGCTCGACCGCCGACTTCCCGAAGGCGAACGTCGGCGACACCCTGGACGGCGCCACCACCGGCCCGCTGGACTTCAACCAGTACGGCGGCTACACCCTGGTGGCGAGCAAGCTCGGCACCCTGCAGAGCGGCGGCCTGGAGCGCGAGACCACGCGCAAGCAGTCGGGCCGCGAGCTGGCGGTGGCCACCTACAACGTCGAGAACCTGGACCCGTCGGACAAGACGTTCGACGAGCACGCCGCCGCGATCGTGAACAACCTGCAGTCACCGGACATCGTGTCCCTGGAGGAGATCCAGGACAACAACGGCGCCACGGACGACGGCACCGTCGACGCGAGCGTCACCGTGAACAAGCTGATCGACGCGATCGTCGCGGCGGGTGGCCCGAAGTACGACTGGCGCTCGATCGACCCGGTCAACGACCAGGACGGCGGTGAGCCGGGCGGCAACATCCGCCAGGTGTTCCTGTTCAACCCGGAGCGGGTGTCCTTCGTGGACCGCGCGGGCGGCGACTCCACCACCGCGGTCGGCGTCAGCAAGGAGAACGGCAAGGCCGAGCTGACGGTCTCCCCCGGCCGGATCGACCCGGCGAACGCGGCCTGGAAGGACAGCCGCAAGCCGCTGGTCGGCCAGTTCGTCTTCCGCGGCAAGACCGTCTTCGTGATCGCCAACCACCTGATCTCCAAGGGCGGCGACCAGGGCCTGACCTCGCAGTACCAGCCGCCGACGCGCAGCTCGGAGATCCAGCGCCACGCCCAGGCGACCGAGGTGAACGCGTTCGTCAAGGACATCCTGGCCGTCCAGAAGAACGCGAACGTCATCGCGCTCGGCGACATGAACGACTTCGAGTTCTCCGGGACGGCGAAGATCCTCGAGGGCGACGGCGAGCTGTGGTCGGCGATCAAGTCGCTGCCCAGGAGCGAGCGTTACACCTACGACTACCAGGGCAACGAGCAGGTCCTGGACCAGATCCTGATCAGCCCGGCGATCCGGCGCGGCTGTGACTTCGACTACGACTCCGTGCACATCAACTCGGAGTTCAACGACCAGATCAGCGACCACGACCCGCAGGTGCTGCGCTTCCGCCCGTGAGCGAAGCCGCTCTCAGGGCTGGCTGAACACTCCGTTCAGCCAGCCCTGCCAGGCGGACGACCTGGAATTCCTCGGACCCCTGGGGCGGTCAATGGTGACGCTGCCGGCGCCGGACGACACCGGCCGTCACCGCGGCCGCGCCCAGCACGCCCACGGCGAGGACCGGCCCCGGATGCCGCATGCCCGCGCGCAGCGCGCCGCGCAGGGGCTGCGGGACGGAGTCCTCGACGGCATGGCCGGCGCGTCCGGCCCGGTGCTGGACGGCATGTCCGGCACGACTCGCCCGGCCCTGCGCCGCATGCCCCACCCGCGCGGCCCGGCCCTGCACCACATGCCCCGCCTGAGCGGCCCGGCCCTGCACCACGTGCCCCGCGTGTGCCGCCCGTCCCTGCACCACATGGCCGGCCTGGGCGGCGCTCTCGCGCAGCTGCACGGTCATGGCACCGGCCTTGTCCTTCAGGTCGGCGGCCCGCACCCGGGCCCGGCCCTTCACATCGGCCTTGCCGACCAACTGGGCGACGGTCTCGCCGAGTTGGTGCCTGGTGTGCTCGATCTGCTGCCGCAGCTCGTCGGGCCCCTTGACGCCCGAGCCGTGCGGAATCCTGTGCTTCATCGATGTGTCCTTTCCCTGATCGCGTCGACGAACGGCTCCGCCTTCGCCGCTGTAGCGCTGAGCATGATGCCTCCTGAGGTCGCGCCCGGCGGGGAGGGGACGTGGCGCGGTGTCCGCCCGCAGCGGCCGGCGAAAACGCAGGGCGCCCCTCGAAGGACAGCGCGCCGGACCGAGGACGGACACCACCCGGCGCGGCACCGACTCACAACCCACCGTAGGCGCGACCCCGGCCACGACGCACCCGCACGGGCCGCCGCAGGCATCCGCACCCACGCACCAGACGTCGGGTACCCGGCCCGAAGACCGTCAGTCCCGCTCGACGCCCCCGCCCCCGCTCCCGCGCTCGCCGAGGCGCGCGAGTTGGCTCTGAAACCAGTCGAGTCGCGCCTGCAACAACGCTGCCTCGGCGACGAGTTCAGGCACCCCGGGCTCCACCCCACCCGCCGACTCGGCGGCGGCCCCGATGCCACCACGCCGTGCCACCACCCGCACCCCGTGCCCGGCCAGCCGGGCGAAACCGGCGAGCGAAACCGACGTACGGCCGCGCACACAGCCACCGCAGACGGGAGCGAGGGCCCGCCAGCCGGGCCTGCCCCAGCCGGCGTCGCCGAGCGCGACCGCGGTGGCACCACAGGCGCACGGACCGGCGGTGGCCGAGCGCACCCGCTGCCGGGCATAGCGAAAGCCGCGCTCGAAGCGGATGTAGGCACCGAGCACGGAGACCTCCAGCAGCAGGGCGGTCCGGTGCTCGGCGGTGCACAGCATGGCCTCGGCGGCACCGCGGTCGTGGACACAGTGGAAGCCGCAGTCGCACAGCCGGGCCGGCGGCCGGTGCCGGCGGCCATAGACACACGCGGCGTCGTCGAGCACGGCGTACGGCAGCGCGCCGCCGAGCGACACACCGGTGAACCCGGCCCGGGTGCCGTCCTGGGACAACACCGGGTGGGCGATCTTGTATCCGGTCGGCGGCTCCGTCGGGCGTTCCGCGGGGAGCCGGAACCTCATCGGACGGCCGGAACCTCTTCACGGGCCGGCTCGGCCGGTCCGACTTCGACGGGGACGGCGATCTCCGCGGGGAGCGAGGCCTGCTCCTCCTCGACGTGCGGCCGCTCCTCGGCGACTCCCGTGGCCAGTGCCTTGCCGAGCTTCATGGTGCCTCCCATGACGGACGTCGGTGACCCTCCGGCCATAGTGACCCATGAGGGGCCGAGTTGGACACAGGGCCTTCGGCCGTAACCCAAACCCATCAGCATTGCTTATCAATACCGCGTAGCAGATTTAAGTAGAGCTTCACCGATGGGCCGCCGACACTACCCGTATGACAACCTCACGCACCACCCCCCGCCCCTTCGGCCGCACCCTCTGCGCGATGATCTCGCCGTTCACCGAGGACGGCGCCCTCGACCTGCACGGCGCCCGAAAGCTGGCCGCGTGGCTGGTGGCCGAGGGCTGCGACGGCCTGGTGCTGAACGGCACCACGGGCGAGTCTCCCACCACCACGGACGCGGAGAAGACGGAGCTGGTCACGGCCGTCCGGGATGCAGTCGGCGACCGGGTGTCCCTGGTCGCGGGGGTGGGCAGCGCCGACACCCGGCACACCGTCGAGCTGGCCCTGGCGGCCGAGCAGGCGGGCGCCGACGGCGTGCTGGTGGTGACGCCGTACTACAGCAGGCCGCCACAGCAGGCGGTGGAGGCGCACTTCCGCGCGGTCGCCGACGCGAGCGGACTGCCCGTGATGCTCTACGACATCCCGGGCCGCACCGGCACCCGGATCGAACCGGACACGATCATCCGCCTCGCCGCGCACCCGAGGATCGTGGCCGTCAAGGACTGCTCCTACGATTTCCTCGGCACCCAGAAAGTGCTGGCCCACACGGCCCTGGCGTACTACGCGGGCTGCGACGAGCACATACTCGCGCTGTACGCGGTCGGCGCGGCGGGCTGTGTGAGCACGGTGGCGAACGCCGTACCCGGCCCGATCGCCGCGATCCTCGACGCCTTCGACGCCGGCGACACCGCCCGGGCGACCGAACTCCAGTTGCGCACGACGCCGTTGATCGAGGCGATGATGGGCGCGGGCCTGCCCGGCACAGTCACCGCCAAGGCCCTCCTCGCCCGCCTGGGCCTGCCCGCGGGCCCGGTGCGCGCACCCCTGCTGCCCGCCGGCCGGGAGGCGGCCGACGGACTGCTGGCGCGCCACGAGGCGCTCACGACGGCCTGAACTCCGAGGACCGGCCCGCCTCCCTTGTCGTACGGTGGCCCGGTGAGCCGCCCCCTGCTGTTCCTGGACGTCGACGGCCCCCTCAACCCGTACGCGGCCCAGCCGGAACGCCGACCCGAGGGCTATACGACGATCCGGGTGCCCGTGTTCTCCCGGCGCCCGCTGCGCGTCTGGCTGAACCCCGACCACGGCCCGGCTCTGCTCCGGCTCGGCTACGAACTGGTCTGGGCGACGAGCTGGATGGCCGAGGCCAATGTCTGGATCGCCCCGGTCGTGGGCCTGCCGGAGCTGCCGTACCTCGACTTCGGCACGGGCCTGTTCGCCGAGCGACCGGACGGCGTGCACTGGAAGACGGAGGCGATCGTGGCGTACGCCGATGGCCGCCCGTTCGCCTGGGTGGACGACGAGCAGAGCGCGGCGGACACCGCGTACGTGGCCGCCCGTCACCCCGCCCCGGCCCTGCTCCATCACGTGAACCCGAGAATCGGCCTGCGCGAGGACGACTTCGCGGCACTGCGGGAGTTCGCGACGTCGACGTCCGTATGACACAGCCCCCTCCGCACGACACAGCGCCCTCCACCACACACGGCGGAGGGCGCTGAGGCGCGGTCGGGTCAGTTGTGGCTGTGCAGGATGTCGTTCAGGCCGCCCCAGACCGCGTTGTTCGGGCGGGCCTCGACCACGCCGGTGACCGAGTTGCGGCGGAAGAGGATGTTCGAGGCGCCGTTCAGCTCGCGGGCCTTGACGATCTGGCCGTCGGGCATGGTGATCCGGGTGCCTGCGGTGATGTAGAGGCCGGCCTCGACCACGCACTCGTCGCCGAGCGCGATGCCGACGCCCGCCTCGGCGCCGATCAGGCAGCGCTCGCCGATGGAGATGATCACGTTGCCGCCGCCGGACAGGGTGCCCATGGTGGAGGCGCCGCCGCCGATGTCGGAGCCGTTGCCGACCACGACGCCGGCGGAGATCCGGCCCTCGACCATGGAGGTGCCGAGCGTGCCGGCGTTGAAGTTGACGAAGCCCTCGTGCATGACCGTGGTGCCCTCGGCGAGGTGCGCGCCGAGGCGGACCCGGTCGGCGTCGGCGATGCGGACGCCCTTGGGGACGACGTAGTCGGTCATGCGCGGGAACTTGTCGATCGAGGTGACCTGCAGGTGCAGGCCCTCGGCGCGGGCGTTCAGCCGCACCTTCTCGATCTCGTCCACGGCGACCGGGCCGAGCGAGGTCCAGGCGACGTTGGCGAGGTGGCCGAAGATGCCGTCCAGGCTCTGCCCGTGCGGCTTGACCAGGCGGTGCGAGAGCAGGTGCAGACGCAGATAGACGTCGTGCGCGTCGATCGGCTTCTCGTCGAGCGAGGCGATGACCGTGCGGACCGCGACCACCTCGACGCCCCGGCGGGCGTCCGGGCCGATCGCCGCGGTCGCGCCGCCGCCCAGCAGCTCAGCCGCCTGCTCGGCGGTGAGCCGCTCGGTGCCGGCCGGGCCCGGCTCCGCGACCAGCTCGGGGGCCGGGAACCAGGTGTCGAGAACGGTGCCGTCGGAGGCGAGGGTGGCGAGGCCGGCGGCGACGGCGCCGGTGGTGCGGGAAGCAGAGTCGGTCATGGAAGAAAACCTAACGTGGGCGGGGTGGTCAGGGCGAACCGCGTCTCACGTGCCGGGCGCCGCTTCAGGGGATCAGCCGAGACAGGGCAGCGCGGGCGTACCCCTCATCGTACGAACCGCCCGTCAGCAGCACCTGGAGACAGATCCCGTCCAGCAGGGCGAGCAGGGCGCGGGCGGTGACCGGGTCCGTGCGGCGGGCCAGCAGGGCCGCCGCCGCCTCGGTCCACTCGGCGGCGACGGGGCGCAGGGCGGGGCGGCGCAGGGCCTCCAGATACAGCTCGTACTCCAGCTCCACGCCCGTGCGGTCGCCGCCCAGCCACGCGCCGAGCGCGCGGGCGAGTTCGGCGGCGAGATCGCCCTCGCCGTCCTTGGGTAGCTGCTCGGCCAGCACCCGGCCGAAGTTCTCGTTCGACTGCCGCAGTGCGGCCACCATCAGCTCTTCGAGGGTGGCGAAGTGGTACGTCGTGGAGCCGAGCGGTACGTCCGCCTCGGCGGCGACCGAGCGGTGGCTGAGGCCTGCGATGCCGTCCCGGCCGACGACGCGGATCGCCGCGTCGATGAGGCGCCGGCGCCGGTCGGGGTCGTAGCGGCGGGGCATCAGTGACTCGCCCCGCCCAGGTTCAGCACGACCACTCCGCCGACGATCAGCAGGATGCCGCCGACCTTGGCGAGGCCCAGCCCCTCCCCGAACAGCAGCAGTCCGAGGAGGGCGATGGCCGCGGTGCCCACGCCGGACCAGATCGCGTACGCCGTGCCGATCTGGACGGTCTTCAGCGTCTGGGCGAGCAGCGCGAAGGAGATGAGGTAGCCCAGAGCCGTCACGAGCGAGGGCCAGAACCGGCTGAACCCCTCGCTGTACTTCATCGCCGTCGTCGCGGCGACCTCGGCGGCGATGGCGCCGGCGAGTGTCAGATATCCCATGTGTACAAGCGTACACAAGGATGCGTACGGGCGTACACAACCGATACGTACGAGCGTACGCAACGAGGAAGTTTCACTTTCATAGAAACCGCTCGCCGAACCGTCTTCCGGCGCTAATGTGCGGGGCCATGCCCGACCACACCCCCCATCCCTGGGAGACCGGCTGGACCGCCGATTCCTCCCGCTCCCCCGGCACCCGAAGACTCTGGCTGGCCGGCGCGCTCGCGCTCACGGTGGTCACCGTCTGCGTCACGGCGCTGGCGCTGAACGACGGACCGCCGCACACCAGGACCGCCCGGCAGGCGACCGGAGCCCCCACGGACAACGGCCCCGGCCTGCTCTCCTTCGCCTCGCCGTCGGCGAGTTCGGCCGCTGCGGCCGGGGGCAGAACCACGACGGCGTCGGTGGCACCACCCACCACCGCCCCGTACCCCGCCCACAGCCCGAAGCCCACACCGTCCAAGTCACGGGCCGAGCAGGGGAGTTCCGCAAAACCCGCCCCCACCCGGCGATCGGTCCGCTCCCTGAACTACCCCGACCGCTACTGGCACATCAGCGGCGACTTCGTACGGCTCGACCCGGTCACCACCCCGGCCGACCGCCGTGCCGCGAGCTTCACTGTCGTCAAAGGCCTTGCGGACAGCGCCTGTTACTCCTTCGCGACGGCGGACGGCGGCTATCTGCGCCACCGGAACTTCCTCCTGCGCGCCGAACACGACGACGGCACACCCCTGTTCCGCCAGGACGCCACCTTCTGCCCCCGCCCCTCCTCCATCGGCGGAGCGACCATGCTGGAGTCGGTCAACTACCCCGGCCGCTTCCTGCGCCACCAGAACTTCCAGCTGAAGCTGGACCCGTACCAGAACACCGGCCTCTACCGCGCCGACTCGGCGTTCCTGCTCGTGGACGGGCTGGGCTGAGCACCCGAAGCCCGGCCATGCGAAAGGGGCCACGGCACCCGGCCATGGCCCCTTTCACAGGCGCTGTGTCAGACGTTGAACCCGAGCGCCCGAAGCTGCTCGCGGCCGTCGTCCGTGATCTTGTCGGGGCCCCACGGGGGCATCCAGACCCAGTTGATGCGGAGTTCGTTGACGAGGCCGTCCGTGGCGGACTTGGCCTGGTCCTCGATGACGTCCGTCAGCGGGCAGGCCGCGGAGGTCAGGGTCATGTCGACGGTCGCCACGTTGGAGTCGTCGATGTGGATGCCGTAGATCAGGCCGAGGTTGACGACGTCGATGCCCAGCTCGGGGTCGACGACGTCCATCAGGGCCTCGCGCAGCTCCTCCTCGGAGGCGGGCTTCATCTCTGCGGTGTCGGTCATGCCGTCTTCCTTTCGGCGTCGGCGCCACCCAGCGCCTGGGCCGTCGCGTCCTTCCACGCCATCCAGCTCAGGAGGGCGCACTTGACCCGCGCGGGGTACTTGGAGACACCGGCGAACGCGACCGCGTCCTCCAGGATTTCCTCCATCGCGTCGTCGGGCTCGATCCTGCCCTTGGACTGCATCAGCTCCAGGAAGGTCTCCTGGATCTTCTGCGCCTCGGCCAGTTCCCTGCCGACCAGCAGTTCGTTGAGGACCGACGCGCTCGCCTGGCTGATGGAGCAGCCCTGGCCCTCGTACGAGACGTCCGCGATCTTCGTGCCGTCGTACTTCACGCGGAGGGTGATCTCGTCGCCGCACGTCGGGTTCACATGGTGCACCTCGGCGTCGCCATCCCGCAGACCACGCCCGTGGGGGTTCTTGTAGTGGTCCAGGATGACTTCCTGGTACATCGAGTCCAACTTCACGAAGACCAACCTCGCGATCTCAGGTCCGGTGCGTGGCCTTCCGGCCGGGGGTCCGGGGGTTGTCCCCCGGGATAACACAGCACGGTTTCAGCTCACGCCTCTCAGCCGAAGAAGTTCCGTACGTGCTCCAGCCCCTCGACCAGTGCGTCGATCTCGGCCGGCGTGGAGTACAGATAGAACGACGCTCGCGTGGTCGCAGGAATTCCGTACCGGAGGCAGACGGGCCGCGCGCAGTGGTGGCCGACGCGGACCGCGATGCCCTGCTCGTCGAGGACCTGGCCCACGTCGTGCGGGTGGATGTCACCGAGCGTGAAGGAGATCGCGGCACCCCGGTCCTCGGCCGTGGTCGGGCCGATGATCCTCAGGTCCGGGACCTTCTGCAGTCGCTGCACCGCGTACTCGGTCAGCGCGTGCTCATGGGCGAGGATCTTCTCCATGCCGATCGACTGGAGGTAGTCGATCGCCGCGCCGAGACCGACCGCCTGGGCGATCGGGGGCGTGCCCGCCTCGAACTTGTGCGGCGCCGGGGCGTAGGTGGACGAGTGCATCGAGACCGTCTCGATCATCTCGCCGCCGCCCAGGAAGGGGGGAAGGTCCTCCAGGAGCTCCTGGCGGCCCCACAGGACGCCGATGCCCGTCGGGCCGCACATCTTGTGGCCGGTGAAGGCCACGAAGTCGGCCTGCAGGGCCTGCACGTCCAGCGGCATGTGCGGGGCGGCCTGGGAGGCGTCGATGCAGACCAGCGCGCCGACCTCCTGGGCGCGGCGCACTATCGCCTCGACCGGGTTGACCGTGCCCAGGATGTTCGACACCAGCACGAAGGAGACGATCTTCGTCTTCTCGGTGATGATCTCGTCGATGTTGGTCAGGTCCAGCCGGCCGTCGTCCGTCAGGCCGAACCACTTCAGCTTCGCGCCGGTGCGCTGCGCCAGCAGCTGCCACGGCACGATGTTGGAGTGGTGCTCCATCTCCGTGATGACGATCTCGGTCTCGTGGTCCACCCGGTAGGGCTCCTCGGCCCAACCCAGCATGTTCGCCACGAGGTTCAGCGACTCGGAGGCGTTCTTGGTGAAGATCACCTCGTCGCGGCTCGGCGCGTTGATGAACGCGGCGACCTTGTCGCGCGCGCCCTCGTACAGCGCCGTGGCCTCCTCGGCGAGCACATGCACACCGCGGTGGACGTTGGCGTTGTAGCGCTCGTAGTACTCGCTCAGGGCGTCCAGCACCTGGCGCGGCTTCTGCGAGGTCGCCGCGTTGTCCAGGTACACGAGCTTCTTGCCGTCGTGGACCAGGCGGTCCAGTACGGGGAAGTCCTTGCGGATCGCCTCGGTGTCGAGGAGGCCCGGCAGCTGTGTCACGCGGATACGCCACCCTTCGTGTATGCCTCGTAGCCCTCGTCCTCCAGCTTGTCGGCCAGCTCGGCACCGCCGGACTCGACGATCCGGCCACCGGAGAAGACGTGGACGAAGTCGGGCTTGATGTAGCGCAGGATGCGCGTGTAGTGCGTGATCAGCAGGGTGCCGACCTCGCCGGTCTCGCGGACGCGGTTGACGCCCTCGGAGACGATGCGGAGCGCGTCGACGTCCAGACCGGAGTCCGTCTCGTCCAGGATCGCGACCTTCGGCTTGAGCAGCTCCAGCTGAAGGATCTCGTGGCGCTTCTTCTCACCGCCGGAGAAGCCCTCGTTCACGTTGCGCTCGGCGAAGGCCGGGTCCATGTTGAGGCGCTCCATGGCCTCCTTGACCTCCTTCACCCAGGTGCGCAGCTTGGGGGCCTCGCCGCGGACGGCGGTGGCGGAGGTGCGCAGGAAGTTGGAGACCGAGACGCCGGGGACCTCGACCGGGTACTGCATCGCCAGGAACAGGCCGGCGCGGGCGCGCTCGTCGACGGACATCGCCAGGACGTCCTCGCCGTCGAGGGTGACGGTGCCGTTGGTGATCGTGTACTTCGGGTGACCCGCGAGGGAGTAGGCGAGGGTCGACTTGCCGGAGCCGTTGGGGCCCATGATGGCGTGCGTCTCGCCCTGCTTCACGGTGAGGTCGACGCCCTTGAGGATCTCCTTCGTGGCGTTGTCGGCCTCGACGGTGACGTGCAGGTCTCGGATTTCAAGCGTTGCCATGGGTGCCTCAGGACTCCTGGGTGAGGGAGACGAGAACGTCGTCCCCTTCGATCTTGACGGGGTATACGGGGACGGGGCGCGTGGCCGGGAGGCCGGACGGCTTGCCGGTGCGCAGGTCGAAGGAGGAGCCGTGCAGCCAGCACTCGATCTGGCAGTCCTCCACCTCGCCCTCGGAGAGCGAGACGTTCGCGTGGGAGCAGATGTCGTAGATCGCGAACACCTCGCCCTCGGTCTTGACGACCGAGACCGGCGTGCTGTCGATCTCCACCCGCTTCGGGGTGTCCTCCTCCAGCTCGCTCAGCCCGCAGACGCGTACGAAGGTCATGCGACCGAAGCCTCCAGCTCCTCCTCGATCTTGGCGAGCAGGCGCTCCTGGATGTCGGCGACACCGATCTGCTGGACCAGCTCGGCGAAGAAGCCGCGGACCACCAGGCGGCGGGCCTCATGCTCCGGGATGCCGCGGGCCATCAGGTAGAAGAGCTGCTCGTCGTCGAAGCGGCCGGTCGCGGAGGCGTGGCCGGCGCCGACGATCTCGCCGGTCTCGATCTCCAGGTTCGGCACCGAGTCGACGCGCGCGCCGTCCGTGAGGACCAGGTTGCGGTTCATCTCGTAGGTGTCCGTGCCCTCGGCCTTGGCCTCGATGAGCACGTCGCCGATCCAGACCGCGTGCGCGTCGTCGCCCTGGAGCGCGCCCTTGTAGACGACGTTCGACTTGCAGTGCGGGGTGTTGTGGGTGACCAGCAGGCGGTGCTCCTGGTGCTGCCCGGCGTCGGTGAAGTACAGGCCGAACAGCTCGGCCTCGCCGCCGGGGCCGGCGTAGGTCACGCGCGGGTGCAGGCGGACGACGTCACCGCCGAAGGTGACGACCACGGACTTGAAGGAGGCGTCCCTGCCGACCAGCGCGTTGTGCTGGGCCACGTGGACGGCCTTGTCGTCCCAGTCCTGGACGGAGACGACGGTCAGCTTGGCGCCGTCGCCCAGGACGTAGTCGACGTTGGCGGCGAGCACGACGTCACCGGTGTGGTCGATGACCACGACGGCCTCGGCGAAGGCGCCCAGCTCGATCACCTGGTGGGCGTAGGCGACCCCGCCCTCGCCGTGCGCGGCGATCCGGATCGGCTCGGTGAGCACCGTCTCCTTGGGGACGGTGACGACGCCGGCCTTCTCGAACGCCGAGTACGCCTGGGCGGCGACGCGGTCCACCGGGGTGCCCGCCCTGCCGAGGCGGGCGTCGTCGCGGCCGACGGTCTCGACGGTGACGCCCTCGGGGGCCTGGACGGTGACCTTCACGCCCCCGCCGTTCGCGACGGCGGTGCCGTCGTGCAGCCCGCGCAGGCGCTCCAGCGGGGTGAACCGCCACTCCTCCTCGCGGCCGTGCGGGACCGGGAAGTCCGCCACGTCGAAGGACGGGGGCGCGCTCATGCGCGAGACGACGGTCGACTCCGCGGCGACCGCGATCGAGCCGGCGGTGGTGCTGCCCACCGGGATGTTCTGGGCCTCAGCCATGGCTGTCGTAGTGCTCTCTTTCCTGAGTAGGACGTCTGCTGGTGATGGGGGCGGTCGTCAGCCGACCGCGCCCTCCATCTGCAGCTCGATCAGCCGGTTGAGCTCCAGCGCGTACTCCATGGGCAGCTCCTTGGCGATGGGCTCGACGAAGCCGCGCACGATCATCGCCATGGCCTCGTCCTCGGAGAGGCCGCGGCTCATCAGGTAGAAGAGCTGGTCCTCGGAGACCTTGGAGACGGTGGCCTCGTGGCCCATGGACACGTCGTCCTCGCGGACGTCGACGTACGGGTACGTGTCCGAGCGGGAGATGGTGTCCACCAGCAGCGCGTCGCACAGCACGTTGGACTTCGACCCGGCGGCGCCCTCACCGATCTCGATCAGACCGCGGTACGACGTACGACCGCCGCCGCGCGCGACCGACTTGGAGACGATGTTGGACGACGTGTTCGGCGCCATGTGGACCATCTTGGCGCCGGCGTCCTGGTGCTGGCCCTCGCCCGCGAAGGCGATGGAGAGGGTCTCGCCCTTGGCGTGCTCGCCCATCAGGTAGACGGCCGGGTACTTCATCGTCACCTTGGAGCCGATGTTGCCGTCGATCCACTCCATGGTCGCGCCCTCGTAGGCCACGGCGCGCTTGGTGACCAGGTTGTAGACGTTGTTCGACCAGTTCTGGATGGTCGTGTAGCGGCAGCGGGCGTTCTTCTTGACGATGATCTCGACGACCGCGGAGTGCAGCGAGTCCGACTTGTAGATCGGGGCGGTGCAGCCCTCGACGTAGTGCACGTAGGCACCCTCGTCGACGATGATCAGGGTCCGCTCGAACTGGCCCATGTTCTCCGTGTTGATGCGGAAGTAGGCCTGGAGCGGGATCTCGACGTGCACGCCCTTCGGCACGTAGATGAAGGAGCCGCCGGACCACACGGCCGTGTTCAGGGCCGCGAA
Organism: Streptomyces sp. NPDC002076; assembly: GCF_053593835.1. Classification (NCBI taxonomy): domain Bacteria; kingdom Bacillati; phylum Actinomycetota; class Actinomycetes; order Kitasatosporales; family Streptomycetaceae; genus Streptomyces; species Streptomyces sp. NPDC002076. The sequence continues at coordinate 352,877 of NZ_JBSFDI010000004.1, read as the reverse complement.
CTTGTTGTCACCGGCGGGGATGACGGTCCCGAAGTACTCCTTGAAGAGCTCCGGGTGCTCCTTCAGGGCGGTGTCGGTGTCGAGGAAGATGACGCCCTGCTCCTCCAGGTCCTCGCGGATCTGGTGGTAGACGACCTCCGACTCGTACTGGGCGGCGACACCGGCGACCAGGCGCTGCTTCTCGGCCTCCGGGATGCCCAGCTTGTCGTAGGTGTTCTTGATGTCCTCGGGCAGGTCCTCCCAGGACTCCGCCTGCTTCTCCGTGGAGCGCACGAAGTACTTGATGTTGTCGAAGTCGATGCCCGAGAGGTCGGAGCCCCAGTTCGGCATCGGCTTCTTCTCGAAGAGCTTCAGGCCCTTCAGGCGCAGCTTGGTCATCCACTCCGGCTCCGACTTCTTGCCGGAGATGTCGCGGACGACCTCCTCGTTCAGGCCGCGCCTGGCGGAGGCACCGGCCACGTCGGAGTCGGCCCAGCCGTATTCGTACTTGCCCAGGCCCTCGAGCTCAGGGTGGGCAGTCTCCGTGGGGAGAGTCATGCGGGGTTCCTCCCGGCCGTGGTTGCAGGTGCGTCAGTGGATGTCTTGGGGATGAACGTCGTGCAGACGCCGTCGCCGTGCGCGATGGTCGCCAGTCGCTGGACGTGGGTACCCAGCAGCTCGGCGAAGATCTCCGTCTCCGCCTCGCACAGCTGCGGGAACTGCTCCGCGACATGAGCAACCGGGCAGTGGTGCTGGCACAGCTGCTCGCCGACCGGTGCGTTGCGCGCCGTAGCAGCGTACCCGTCTACGCTCAAGGCCTTGGCCAGGGCTTCGGCTCGCTTGTCCGGCGTGACCGCCTCGATCGCCTTGCGGTACGCGCTCGCCTGGGCGGCGATCCGGGCGCGGGCGAAGGCCGCGACCGCCTCGGGGCCTCCGCCCTGCTCTGCGATCCAGCGGAGCGCGTCCGCGGCGAGCTTGTCGTACGACTGGTCGAAGGCGTCCCGGCCGCAGTCGGTCAGCGCGAAGACCTTGGCGGGGCGGCCGCGCGTGCGCGTGCCGTACACACGCTGTTCGCGGGCCTCCACGACGTCGTCGGCGACCAGTGCGTCCAGGTGGCGCCGAACGGCCGCCTGGGTCAGTCCCAGCCGGCCGGCGAGTTCGGCGACGGTCGACGGGCCGTGGTCCAGGATGGAGCGCGCGACGCGGTTGCGCGTGGAGCGCTCACCGGTCGCGAGTTCCTCCTGTGGGGCCCCCAGGGGGGCCTCCCGAGCCTCGCCGACGTTTTTCACAACGCCATTGTTGCGTAATTCCTCGGAGCCTGACAAGCGCCGTCCGGATCATCGAGCGGTGCCCTGCATCACTTAGGCATACCTAATCCGACCTGCGGAAACGATCTTTGATCGATCATCCGGCGAGGCCCTGAGCAGGCAATTCGGTGGCGGCGGGCGGGTCCGTCCGGAAGACTCGCGAACCATGCCGACACCCCCTCCGACCGGCCCTCTTGTCACCCGCGACACCCTCGCCGCACAACTACGCCTCCTGGGTGTCGAGACCGGCGAAACCCTCCTCGTCCATTCCTCACTCAGCTCCCTCGGCTGGGTGAACGGCGGCGCCGTCGCGGTCGTCCAGGGACTGCTCGACGCCCTCGGCCCCACGGGCACGCTCGTCGTCCCCGCCCAGTCGGCCGACCTGTCGGACCCCGCGCTGTGGAGCAGACCGCCCGTGCCCCGGGAGTGGTGGGACCGGATCCGGGCGACCATGCCGCCGTACGACCCGCTGATCACCCCCACCCGCGGGGTCGGCGTGATCCCGGAGACCGTACGGACCTGGCCGGGCGCCCTGCGCAGCGCGCACCCGCACACCTCGTTCGCGGCGCTCGGCCCCCACGCGCGGGAGATCACCGACGGCCACGCCCCCGACTGCCGGCTCGGCGAGCGGAGCCCGCTGGCCCGACTGGAGAAGCTGGGCGCCCGGGTCCTGCTGCTCGGCGCGGGCTACGACTCCTGCACCGCCTTCCACCTGGCCGAGTACCGGATACCCGCCCCGCTGGTCGAGGTCGGGCGGCCCGCTCCCGGCGGGGGCTGGGAGACGGTGGTCGAGGTGTCGATCGACTCCGACCGGTTCGACGAGCTGGGGCACGACTTCGAACGGGACCGGCCCGTCGTGCGCGGCAGGGTCGGCGCGGCGCAGGCACGGCTGTTCCCGGTGGCGGACGCGGTGGCCTACGCCGAACGGTGGCTGCCGGTGCACCGGCCCCGGGAAGAGTGAGTTCCCCTACCCGCCGGTCCGGACGGCAAGCGGTCTCCCTAGACTCTGGGACCATGCGAAGTGAGCCTGTGGTCCAGGTCCAGGCCCTGGTGAAGCGGTACGGCACGAAGACCGCGGTGGACGGCCTCGACCTGGTGGCCGGGGCGGGCGTGACCGCCGTACTCGGTCCCAACGGGGCGGGGAAGACGACGACGGTCGAGACCTGTGAGGGGTACCGGAAGCCGGATTCCGGCACGGTGCGCGTCCTGGGCCTCGACCCCGTACGCCAGTCCGCCGAGCTGCGTCCCCGTATCGGCGTGATGCTCCAGTCCGGCGGCGTGTACTCCGGCGCCCGGGCCGACGAGATGCTCCGGCACGTGGCCACGTTGCACGCGCACCCGCTGGACGTGGACGCCCTGATCGAGCGGCTGGGCCTCGGCAGCTGCGGCCGGACCGGCTACCGGCGGCTGTCCGGCGGCCAGCAGCAGCGCCTGGCGCTCGCCATGGCCGTCGTCGGGCGCCCGGAACTGGTGTTCCTGGACGAGCCGACGGCCGGCCTGGACCCGCAGGCCCGCCGGGCCACCTGGGACCTGGTGAAGGACCTGCGCGCCGACGGCGTCTCGGTGATCCTCACCACCCACTACATGGAAGAGGCCGAGCAGCTCGCCGACGACGTGGCGATCATCGACGGCGGCCGGGTCATCGCCCAGGGCTCCCCGGAGGAGCTGTGCAAGGGCGGCGCCGAGAACACCCTGCGCTTCACCGGCCGCCCCGGCCTCGACGTGGGCTCCCTGCTGAAGGCCCTCCCGGCCGACTGCACGGCCGCAGAACTCACCCCGGGCGCCTACCGGGTCGTCGGCAACGTCGACCCGCAACTGCTGGCCACCGTGACCTCCTGGTGCGCCCAGCACGGAGTGATGCCGGAGCGGATCTCGGTGGAGCGGCACACCCTGGAGGACGTCTTCCTGGAGCTGACCGGCAAGGAGCTGCGCTCGTGACGACTGCAACCGGTACGTACGCCCCCAAGCCGGGTGCGGCGCCGCTCCGCCGCATGATCGCGGCGCAGGCGGCCCTGGAGACGAAGATGCTGCTGCGCAACGGCGAGCAGCTGCTGCTGACCGTGGTCATCCCGACCCTGCTGCTGGTGCTCTTCAGCTCGGTGGACATCGTGGACACCGGCAAGGGCAAGGCGGTCGACTTCCTCGCCCCCGGCATCCTGGCGCTTGCGGTGATGTCGACGGCGTTCACCGGGCAGGCCATCGCGACCGGCTTCGAGCGCCGCTACGGCGTGCTCAAGCGGCTCGCCTCCTCGCCGCTTCCCCGCTGGGGCCTGATGACCGCGAAGACCGCGTCCGTGCTGGTCACCGAGGTCCTCCAGGTGATCCTGCTGACGGTGATCGCCTTCGCGCTGGGCTGGTCCCCGCACGGCAACCCAGCCGCCGTCCTGCTCCTGCTGATCCTCGGTACGGCCGCCTTCTCCGGCCTCGGACTGCTGATGGCGGGCACGCTGAAGGCGGAGGCGACCCTGGCCGCCGCCAACCTGGTCTTCCTGCTGCTGCTCGTCGGCGGCGGGGTCATCGTGCCGCTGGAGAAGTTCGGCTCGGGCGCGCAGCACGTGCTCGGGCTGCTGCCCATCTCGGCGCTCTCCGGCGGGCTGCGGGACGTGCTCCAGCACGGCGCCGGGATGCCGTGGGGCGACCTCGGGATTCTCGCCGTGTGGGCGGTCGTGGGACTGGCCGCCGCCGGGAAGTTCTTCCGCTGGGAGTGAGCCTGCACGGTGGACCCTCGTGAAAGCGTGCACAAGCGGCGGCCTACGATGGTGGGCGTGCCCAAGCTGAACCCCGCCGACGCCGCAGCGGCCGTGCGCAACCCGCTCGCCTTCATCGCCGAACGCTGGACCCCCTCCCCCCGGACGGTCCAGCGGGCGGCCCTCGCCGCGCTCGTGATGTCGGTGGTCATCGTCGTCACCGGCGGCGCCGTCCGCCTGACCGGCTCCGGCCTCGGCTGCCCGACCTGGCCCGAGTGCACCGACGGCTCGCTGACGCCGACGACCGCGCTGAGCTACCACAGCGCGATCGAGTTCGGCAACCGGATGCTGACGTACGTACTGTGCGCCGCGGTCGGCTGGGCGATCATCGCCGCCCGCTCCGAGAAGCCGTACCGGCGCAGTCTGACCCGGCTGGGCTGGGCGCAGTTCTGGCTGGTGATGAGCAACGCGATCCTCGGCGGCGTCGTGGTGCTGGTGGGTCTCAACCCGTACACGGTCTCGGCCCACTTTCTGCTCGCGACGGCCCTGACGACCGTCGCCGCGCTGATGTGGCAGCGCACCCGCGAGGGCGACGGCCCGCCCCGGCCGCTGGTCGGCAAGGCCGTGCAGCAGCTGGTGTGGTTCCTGGTGGCCGCGTCCCTGCTGCTCATCGCGGCCGGCACGGTGGTGACCGGAGCCGGGCCGCACGCGGGTGACTCCAGCGACGTCAAGCGGATCCCCGTCGACTGGGAGACGGTGGCCAAGCTGCACGCCGTGCTCGCCTGGATCGTGGTGACGCTGACGTTCGCGCTGTGGTTCGTGCTGAAGGCGGTGGACGCGCCGAAGGGCCCGCCCGCGCGCACCCGTGATCTGTTCCTGATCCTGCTCGGCCAGGGTGTGATCGGTTACGTGCAGTACTTCACCCACCTGCCCGAGCTGCTGGTGGGCCTGCACATGCTCGGCTCCTGCCTGGTGTGGATCGGTGTGCTGCGCGTCCTGCTGGCGCTGCGCGAACGCCCGGAGGCCACGCTGGACCTGCCCGGCTCCTCGGCCGAGATGACGGTGGGCACGCGCGCGTGAGTCACCCGTAGGTGGTGACCAGCGTGTCGATCGCCGGGCCGAGGTAGGCACGGGTCAGCTCGGCGCGGCGGTCGCGCCAGTCCTGGGCGGCCGGGGCAGCGGCGTCGTAGCGCCGGCGGGCGATGTCCTCGACGACCTCGACGGGAGCACCGAGCGCCGGGAGTTCGGCGAGCGCCTCCCGCTTGGAGACCAGCCGCCCGTCGCGCAGGGTCACGGTGGCCCGGGCGAAGGTGAGCAGGCCCAGGTCCACCCACACGTCCTGCCGCCACTGCCGGGCCTTGTCCACCGCCGGGCGCCAGTAGTCCCGCTGGTCCCGTACGACGAAGTCGTGCAACTGCCGCTCCGGCACCGGCGGGAGCAGCCCGGCCGGGGATCCGCCGTACAGCACCCGCCCGAAGTCGTGCAGCTCGCGCCGGGTGACGGGGGTGACCGGGCGGCGCAGCACGCGTCCGTGGGCCCAGGTGAGGTGCGAGCGGTCCGGGTCGCCCAGGGTGGCCGGGGTGAGATAGCTGCAGTGGAGTTTCGGGGCGAGGGGTTCGGCCCGCAGCCGCCGGTGCAGGGCCACCACCCGCCGTACGGTCCCGAGGCGCACCGGACCCGGCAGTACGGCGATCAGGTCAAGGTCGCTGCGGCCCTCCTGATAGTCGCCGCCGGCCAGTGAGCCGTGTGCCCACACAGCGCGGGGCCGCAGCGGCGTGAGTCCGTCGAGGAACCGGTCGAGCAGCGATGCGGTCGGCATCCGCCCAGTCTGGACAGCTCACGCCAGTCCGTAAACCCGGCGTGCGTTGTCCGCCGCGACCATCCGGGCCACCCGCTGGGCGTCCTCCAGGGACCAGGCTCCCTCGGCGACCCAGGTGCCCAGGACCCGGGCCAGGGCCTCGCGGAACAGCCGGGCGCCGACGACGTGCAGCTCGGGCAGGCCATGGGCGCCCGTGGAGAAGAGGATCTTGCCGAAGGGGGCCAGCTCCAGGATCTCGGCGAGGACGGTGGCCGCACGGGCGCCGGTGCGGACCAGCGCGGCGCCGGAGTCGGTGTAGACGTGCGGAAAGACGCCGGCCAGATGCGCGGCGTGGCGGTGGTACGGGTAGCCGTGCAGCAGGATCAGATCGGTGCCGAGGCCCGCCGTGGCCCGCACGAAGTCGGTGAGCAGCACGGGGTCGGTACGGTCGATGCGGGAGGCCGGTTCGCCGAGCCCGGCGTGCAGTTGGAGCGGAAGGCCGGAGGCCACGGCGATCCACAGCAGATGCCGTAACAGCACCGGGTCGGTGAGCGGCCCGCCGACCCGCCGCCCGGCCAGCCAGCGGCCCGCCGCGCCCCGCACCTCTCCCGGCCCCGGCGGCTCGGGCGCGAGCGCCAGGCCGTGTCCCAGCCCCGCGACGGAGGTGAAGGCGACCGCGTTCGCGGCGGCACCGTGCACCGACTCGGCGAGGTTGGCCAGGAAGGACTCGACCGTGCCGGAGGTGTCGGCGACCTGCTCCGCGAGCTGCTCCAGCCGGACGATTTCACGGGCGTCGGCATCGCCCGTGGACGCCAGCTCGGCGGGGCCGGTGAGGTCGCCGGGCAGGCCGGTGTCGACGAGGTAGGTGGTGATGCCGCTGCCGCGCAGCAGCCTGCGGCCCGCTTCCAGGACGCCCAGTTCCCGGCGCCGGGCCAGATAGCGGGCGGGCGGGCAGTGCGGTTCCAGGCCGAGCAGGGGCGGGCACCAGCGCCGTACGGCGAATCCCGTCTGCGTGTCGAAGAGGGTGGTGCCCGGTGCGGGTGGGCCCTCGGTGCGGGCGAGTTGGGCCTCGAAGGTGCCGAGGCCCAGCTCTGTTCGCAGTACGCCGTGGCAGTACTGGTCCACGAGGGACGGCGTTTCGATCATCCCGGACTCCCCGTGTGCACCGGCTTTCGCGGCTTAACGAGTGAACGGGGTGGGAAGTCGCGGATCAGCCCGGGAATGCGCGTTCGTCGGCGGCTGCCGGTCCGTCATGGTCGCCCGCAGTTCCCTGCCCCCTTCAGGGGCGCGCTGTTCAGCCGCCGATCTGAATGCCGGCCATCCGCTTCCATTCGTACGAGCCCGTCTTCACCTTCGCCGCGAACTCGCCGTCGAAGGACTCGTGGACGGTGATACCGGCCTTCTCCACCGCCTGCTGGGCGATCTCGGTGCTGGGGGCCACCAGGTCGCCCCAGCCGCCGTCCTCGCCGACGAGGACGATGCGGGCGCCGCGCTCGCCGATGTAGGCCACCTGGCCCTCGGCGCCGCCGTGGGCCTTGGCGAAGGCGCTGATCTCCCGGGCGAGCTTTGCGGCCTTGCGGTCGGCCCTCGCGTCAACCTGCTGCGTGTCTGCCATGGCCAGGATGCTACTCGTGGGTAGATCGACTGGCGAGAGCAGGGCTCTGTGACGTACGCCCGGCGTGTGTCAGCGCAGGAACGGGTCCACCGCGATCGCCACGAACAGCAGCGACACATAGGTGATCGACCAGTGGAACAGCCGCATCTCCTTCAGCTTCACGCCGGTGACCTCGGCCTTGGCCCGGTTCTGCAGCGCGTGCGCCTCCCACAGCCACCAGCCGCCGGCGGCCAGCGCGACGGCCGTGTAGAACCAGCCGGTGTAGCCGAGCGGGGTGAGGAGCAGGGAGACGGCGACCATCACCCAGCTGTAGATCACGATCTGCTTGGCGACGACCTTGTTGGAGGCGATCACGGGCAGCATCGGCACGCCCACGCGCGCGTAGTCGTCCTTCACCTTCATGGACAGCGGCCAGTAGTGCGGCGGGGTCCAGAAGAAGATCACCAGGAACAGGATGACCGGCGCCCAGGAGAGCGAGTCGGTCACGGCCGACCAGCCGATGAGCACGGGCATGCAGCCCGCGATGCCGCCCCACACGATGTTCTGCGAGGTACGCCGCTTGAGGAGCATCGTGTAGACGACGACGTAGAAGAGGAGTGCGCCGAGGGACAGCCAGGCGCTCAGCCAGTTGACGGTGAATCCGAACAGGAGCGTCGAGACGACCGCGAGGGTGATGCCGAAGGCGAGGCACTCGGGCGGGCTGACCATGCCGGTCACCAGCGGGCGCTGCGAGGTGCGGTCCATCAGGGCGTCGATGTCCCGGTCGATGTACATGTTCAGCGCGTTGGCGCCGCCCGCGGACAGGTAGCCGCCGATGCAGGTGAGCAGGACCAGTCTGAGGTCCGGCACACCCTGCTGCGCCAGGAACATCACCGGAACGGTGGTGATGAGCAGCAGCTCGATGATCCGCGGCTTGGTCAGAGCCACGAACGCCTTGACACGGGCCCCGAACGGCCGGTGAACCGGGCCCTGGCTCGCACCACGAACCACACCCGCTGGACGGGATTCGACGGCCGTCACGCACACCCCTGACAGAGACTCCCAGCGAGCCTTCCCGGTGAAGTCGCGGTAAAGGCTCGCGCGTACCACGCCACTTTAGACGTTGCCCATACCCCGGCCTTCGCGGGGGTGGGGTCGTGTTGGCGCACGCCCCATAAGAGGGGACGGGTCACTCGATTGAGCGCTCAGATGACCGGGTCCGTATTCATGTGCCAAATGCCGTGTCGGCGCAGTCGGGAGGCGGATCCGACAGAGTCCCGGCAGTCTGGAAACACTCGAAAAAATGCACGTCCTTGCGAGGGTAGGCTCGTCAGCGGCCGGCGGGCAGAAGCGCGCCGGCGGCCGGGTGGGCGCATGCCCCGAAGACCGGCGACCGACATGTGGAGAGGAGCCCTGACCCAGGGTGAGCACCAAGCCGACCACCACAGACCTTGAGTGGACCGAGCTGGACCAGCGGGCCGTGGACACCGCCCGGGTCCTGGCCGCCGACGCCGTACAGAAGGTCGGCAACGGCCATCCCGGTACGGCGATGAGCCTGGCCCCGGCCGCCTACACCCTCTTCCAGAAGGTGATGCGGCACGACCCGGCCGACCCGGAGTGGGTCGGGCGCGACCGCTTCGTGCTGTCCGCCGGCCACTCTTCCCTGACCCTCTACACGCAGCTCTACCTGGCCGGCTTCGGCCTGGAGCTTCAGGACCTGGAGTCCTTCCGCACCTGGGGTTCGAAGACCCCGGGCCACCCGGAGTACGGGCACACCAAGGGTGTCGAGACCACCACCGGTCCGCTCGGCCAGGGTGTCGCCAACGCGGTGGGCATGGCGATGGCCGCCCGCTACGAGCGCGGTCTGTTCGACCCGGACGCGCCGCAGGGCGAGTCGCCCTTCGACCACTTCATCTACTGCATCGCCGGTGACGGCTGCCTCCAGGAGGGCATCTCCGCCGAGGCGTCCTCGCTGGCCGGCCACCAGAAGCTCGGCAACCTGATCCTGCTGTGGGACGACAACCACATCTCGATCGAGGGCGACACCGAGACGGCCGTCTCCGAGGACACCGTCAAGCGCTACGAGGCCTACGGCTGGCACGTGCAGCGCGTGGAGGCCCAGGAGAACGGCGACCTGGACCCGCGGGCCATCTTCGCCGCGATCCAGGAGGCGAAGAGGGTCACGGACAAGCCGTCCTTCATCGCGATGCGCTCGATCATCGCCTGGCCGGCCCCGAACGCCCAGAACACCGAGGCCGCGCACGGCTCGGCGCTGGGCGATGAGGAGGTCGCGGCCACCAAGCGCGTCCTCGGCTTCGACCCGGAGAAGAGCTTCGCCGTCGAGGACGAGGTGATCACGCACACCCGCAAGGCCCTGGAGCGCGGCGCCCAGGCACGCGCCGACTGGGAGAAGTCCCTGCAGGTGTGGCGGGACGACAACCCCGAGCGTGCCGCCGAGTTCGACCGCATCAGCCGGGGCGAGCTGCCCACCGGCTGGGAGGAGAAGATCCCGGTCTTCGAGCCGGGCAAGGGCGTCGCGACGCGTGCCGCCTCCGGCAAGGTGCTGCAGGCGCTCGGCGCGGTGATCCCCGAGCTGTGGGGCGGCTCCGCCGACCTCGCCGGGTCGAACAACACCACCATCGACAAGGAGAGCTCGTTCCTGCCCGAGGGCAACCCGCTGCCCGAGGCCAAGCCGTACGGCCGCACCATCCACTTCGGCATCCGCGAGCACTCGATGGGCGCCGAGATGAACGGCATCACGCTGCACGGCAACACCCGTGTCTACGGCGGCACGTTCCTCGTCTTCTCCGACTACATGCGCAACGCGGTGCGCCTGTCGGCCCTGATGCACCTGCCGGTGACGTTCGTGTGGACGCACGACTCCATCGGCCTCGGCGAGGACGGCCCCACCCACCAGCCGGTCGAGCACCTGGCCTCGCTGCGTGCCATCCCGGGCCTGAACATCGTCCGCCCGGCGGACGCCAACGAGACCGCCATCGCCTGGCGCGAGATCCTGGGCCGCTGGACGAAGGAGTTCGGCAAGGGCCAGCCGCACGGCCTCGCGCTCACCCGCCAGGGCGTGCCGACGTACGAGCCCAACGAGGACGCGGCCAAGGGTGGCTATGTCCTGTTCGAGGCCGACGGCGGCGAGCCGCAGGTGATCCTGATCGCCACCGGTTCCGAGGTGCACGTGGCCGTGGAGGCGCGTGAGCGGCTCCAGGCCGAGGGCGTGCCGACGCGTGTCGTGTCGATGCCGTCCGTCGAGTGGTTCGAGGAGCAGGACCAGGGGTACCGGGACTCCGTGCTCCCGCCCTCCGTCAGGGCCCGTGTGGCCGTGGAGGCGGGCATCGGGCTGACCTGGTACCGCTATGTCGGAGACGCCGGCCGCATCGTTTCCCTGGAGCACTTCGGTGCTTCCGCCGACGGCAAGGTGCTCTTCCGCGAGTTCGGCTTCACTGCCGAGAATGTGGCCGCCAAGGCCCGGGAATCCATCGCCGCCGCCCAGCGCTGACGCTCATATACGACACGTAGGAGATGTAATTCCATGACAGACGCACTGAAGCGCCTCTCCGAGGAAGGCGTGGCGATCTGGCTGGACGACCTGTCGCGCAAGCGGATCACGTCCGGCAACCTCGCCGAGCTGATCGACCAGCAGCACGTCGTGGGCGTCACCACCAACCCGACGATCTTCCAGAAGGCGATCAGCGGCGGTGACGGCTACGAGCAGCAGGTCGCCGACCTCGCCGCCCGGAAGGTCACCGTCGAGGAGGCCATCCGCATGATCACCACGGCGGACGTCCGCGACGCCGCCGACATCCTGCGCCCGGTCTTCGACGCCACCGGCGGCAAGGACGGCCGGGTCTCCATCGAGGTCGACCCGCGCCTGGCGCACAACACCAGGGCCACCGTCGCCGAGGCCAAGCAGCTGGCCTGGCTGGTGGACCGCCCGAACACCCTGATCAAGATCCCGGCCACCAAGGCGGGTCTGCCGGCGATCACCGAGACGATCGGTCACGGCATCAGCGTCAACGTCACCCTGATCTTCTCCCTGGAGCGGTACCGGGCCGTCATGGACGCCTACCTCTCCGGCCTGGAGAAGGCCAAGGAGCGCGGCCTGGACCTGTCGCTGATCCACTCCGTGGCGTCCTTCTTCGTGTCCCGCGTGGACACCGAGATCGACAAGCGCCTGGACGGCATCGGCACCGACGAGGCCAAGGCGCTGCGCGGCAAGGCCGCCGTCGCCAACGCGCGCCTCGCCTACCAGGCGTACGAGGAGGTCTTCTCCTCCGACCGCTGGCAGGCGCTGGAGAACGCGGGCGCCAACAAGCAGCGTCCGCTGTGGGCGTCGACCGGTGTGAAGGACCCGGCGTACCCGGACACGCTGTACGTCACCGAGCTGGTCGCGCCGAACACGGTCAACACCATGCCGGAGGCCACGCTGGAGGCCACCGAGGACCACGGCGAGATCAGCGGCGACACCATCGCCGGCACCTACGAGCAGGCGCGTGCCGACCTCGACGCGCTGGAGAAGCTCGGCATCTCGTACGACGACGTCGTGCAGGTGCTGGAGGACGAGGGCGTCGACAAGTTCGAGGCGTCCTGGAACGACCTGCTGAAGTCCACTCAGGCGGAGCTCGAGCGCCTTGCCCCTTCGGAGGGCTGAGTTGTCACCCCTTTCCGGTTCCGGAGCGAACCCGCTTCGTGACCCGGCCGACCGACGGCTCCCGCGTATCGCGGGGCCGTCCGGTCTGGTCATCTTCGGTGTCACGGGCGACCTGTCACGCAAGAAGCTGATGCCCGCGGTGTACGACCTCGCCAACCGGGGTCTGCTGCCGCCGGGCTTCTCGCTGGTGGGCTTCGCCCGCCGCGAGTGGGCGCACGAGGACTTCGCGCAGGAGGTCCACGACGCCGTCAAGGCGCACGCCCGTACGCCGTTCCGCGAGGAGGTCTGGCAGCAGCTCATCCAGGGGATGCGCTTCGTCCAGGGCACCTTCGACGACGACGACGCCTTCGAGCGCCTGCGCTCCACCATCGACGAACTGGACAAGGCACAGGGTACGAGCGGCAACTTCGCCTTCTACCTGTCGGTGCCGCCGCGCTCCTTCCCGGTCGTCATCCAGCAGCTGAAGAAGCACGGGCTGGCCGACCAGTCGAGCGGTTCCTGGCGGCGCGCGGTCATCGAGAAGCCGTTCGGCCACGACCTGAAGTCGGCCGAGGAGCTCAACAAGGTCGTGCACGAGGTGTTCGAGCCGGACCAGGTGTTCCGCATCGACCACTACCTCGGCAAGGAGACCGTCCAGAACATCCTGGCGCTGCGTTTCGCCAACACGATGTTCGAGCCGATCTGGAACCGGTCCTTCGTGGACCATGTGCAGATCACCATGGCCGAGGACATCGGCATCGGCGGCCGGGCCGGCTACTACGACGGCATCGGCGCCGCCCGTGACGTCATCCAGAACCACCTGCTCCAGCTCATGGCGCTGACCGCCATGGAGGAGCCCGCCTCCTTCGACGCGGACGCGCTGGCCGCGGAGAAGGAGAAGGTGCTCGGCGCGGTACGGCTGCCCAGGGACCTGGGCCGCAGCACCGTGCGCGGGCAGTACGCGGGCGGCTGGCAGGGCGGCGAGAAGGTCATCGGCTACCTCGAAGAGGACGGCATCGACCGGAAGTCGAAGACCGACACCTACGCGGCGATCAAGCTGGAGATCGACAACCGCCGCTGGGCGGGCGTCCCCTTCTATCTGCGCACCGGCAAGCGCCTCGGCCGCCGCGTGACGGAGATCGCCGTCGTCTTCCAGCGGGCCCCGCACTCCCCCTTCGACACCACGGCGACGGAGGAGCTGGGCCAGAACGCGATCGTCATCCGCGTCCAGCCGGACGAGGGCGTGACCGTGCGGTTCGGTTCGAAGGTGCCGGGCACCTCGATGGAGATCCGGGACGTCTCCATGGACTTCGCCTACGGCGAGTCCTTCACGGAGTCCAGCCCTGAGGCGTACGAGCGCCTGATCCTGGACGTGCTGCTGGGCGACGCCAACCTCTTCCCGCGCACCGAGGAGGTCGAGCTGTCCTGGAAGATCCTCGACCCGATCGAGGAGTACTGGGACAAGCACGGCAGGCCCGCGCAGTACCAGTCGGGCACCTGGGGCCCCGCCGAGGCGGACGAGATGCTCGCACGAGACGGACGGAGCTGGCGCCGCCCATGAAGATAGACCTGACCGACACCACCGCCGGCGACATCAACAAGGCGCTCGTCCAGGGCCGCCGCGCCATCGGCACCCCCGCCGTCGGCATGGTCCTGACCCTCGTCATCGTCACCGACGAGGAGAACGCCTACGACGCGCTGAAGGCCGCCAACGACGCCTCCCGCGAGCACCCCTCGCGCACGCTGGTGGTCATCAAGCGGGTCTCCCGCACTCCGCGCGACCGCACTTCCTCGCGTCTCGACGCCGAGGTGCGGGTGGGCGCGGACGCGGGCACCGGCGAGACGGTGGTGCTGCGGCTGTACGGCGAGGTCGTGGGCCACGCGGACTCGGTCGTGCTGCCGCTGCTGCTGCCGGACGCGCCGGTGGTCGTGTGGTGGCCGGTGAACGCCCCGCTGGACCCGGCGAAGGATCCGCTGGGCGCGCTCGCCCAGCGCCGGGTCACCGACACCTACGCCGCCGAGCAGCCGGTGCGGGAGCTGTCCGCCCGCGCCGAGGCCTACACGCCCGGTGACACCGACCTGTCCTGGACCCGGATCACGCCGTGGCGTTCGATGCTCGCGGCGGCCCTGGACCAGGTCACCTGTGAGGTGCGGGCCGTCGAGGTGGAGGGCGAGGAGTTCAACCCGAGCTGTGAGCTGCTGGCGATGTGGCTCGCGGACCGGCTGGACGTACCGGTGAAGCGGTCGCTGTCGGGCGGTCCGGGCCTCACCGCGGTCCGCCTGGACACGAGCTGCGGCCCGATCGTCCTGGACCGCGCGGACGGCACGCTGGCGACGCTGTCCATCGAGGGCCAGCCGGCCCGCGCGGTGGCGCTGAAGCGGCGGGAGACCGCCGAGCTGATCGCGGAGGAGCTGCGCCGGCTCGACCCGGACGACACCTACGCGTCGGCGCTGCGCTACGGCGTGGAGCGGCTGAACACGGTCCCGGAGCAGTCCGGTCAGGAGCCGGTCGCCGAGCCCCAGCCGGAAGAGGAAGCGGCCAAGGCACCGGCCAAGACCGCGAAGAAGGCACCTGCGAGGAAGGCGGCGGCGAAGTGAGCACTCCGCAGCTGGTCGTCCACCGCGACAAGGAACTGATGGCACAGGCCGCCGCGGCCCGCCTGATCACGAAGATCGTGGACGCGCAGGCCTCCCGGGGCACCGCGTCCGTGGTCCTCACCGGCGGCCGCAACGGCAACGGCCTGCTGGCCGCGCTGGCGGCGGCCCCGGCCCGGGACGCCATCGACTGGGGCCGGCTCGACCTGTGGTGGGGCGACGAGCGCTACCTGCCCGAGGGCGACCCCGAGCGCAATGTCACGCAGGCCCGCGAGGCCCTGCTCGACTCGGTCCCGCTGGACCCGGAGCGCGTGCACGCCATGCCCGCCTCCGACGGGCCGTACGGTACGGACGTCGACGCGGCGGCGGAGGCGTACGCGGCGGAGCTGGCGAAGGCGGCCGGGCCGGAGAACCACGGCTCGGTCCCGACGTTCGACGTCCTGATGCTGGGCGTCGGCCCGGACACCCACGTGGCCTCGCTCTTCCCGGAGCATCCGGGGGTACGGGAGACGGAACGCACGGTGATCGGCGTCCACGGCGCCCCCAAGCCGCCGCCGACCCGGGTCTCCCTCACCCTCCCGGCGATCCGCGCGGCCCGCGAGGTCTGGCTTCTCGCGGCCGGCGAGGACAAGGCGGAGGCCGCGGCCATCGCCCTGTCGGGCGCGGGCGAGATCCAGGCCCCGGCGGCAGGCGCGCACGGCCGCTCGCGCACGCTGTGGCTGCTGGACGCCGCCGCGGCTTCGCAGCTGCCGCGGTCGCTGTATCCGCCGGCTTCGCCGTGACGCTCTCTCACGGATAGGGACGGCGGGGACTTCGGTCCCCGCCGTCCCTCATTTCACCGAGCCCGCCATCACGCCCTGCACAAAGTGCCGCTGGAACGCGAAGAACACGACCACCGGCACGATCAGGGACAGGAAGGCGCCCGGGGCCAGGACGTCGATGTTGCTGCCGAACTGGCGGATCTGGGACTGGAGTTCCACGGTCAGCGGCTGGGAGGAGCTGTCGGCGAACAGCAACGCCACCAGCATGTCGTTCCAGACCCAGAGGAACTGGAAGATGGCGAGGGAGGCGATCGCGGGCCGGCCCACGGGAAGGACCAGGCGCGTGAAGATGCGCCACTCGCTGCCCCCGTCCATCCGGGCCGCCTCCAGCATCTCCTTCGGCATCTCCGCGAAGTAGTTGCGCAGCAGGAACACGGCGAAGGGGAGGCCGTACGCCACATGGAACAGGACGACTCCGGGGATCGTGCCGAACAGGCCGAGCGCGCCGAAGAGTTTGGCCACCGGCAGCAGACCGATCTGCACCGGCACCACCAACAGGGCCACCACCAGCAGGAAGAGGGGCTCCCGGAACGGGAAGTCCAGCCAGGCGAAGGCGTATCCGGCGAGGGCGGCGATGACCACGACGAGCGTCGTGGCCGGCACCGAGATCAGGACCGTGTTCCAGAAGGCCTGCGTCATGCCGGAGTTCTTCAGCAGGGCCGAGTAGTTGTCGAAGGACAGCCGGCCGGGGCTGGTGAGCGCGGTCCACCAGCCGCCCTTCGCGGTGTCCTGGGCCGAGCGCAGGGAGGACACGAAGAGGCCGGCGAGCGGGGTCAGCCAGACCAGGCCGATCACCACCAGGAAGGCCTGCACCAGGCCGTTGCCCAGGCCCCGCCGGACGGTGTTCATCGCCGAGTTCATCGCTGGCTCCTTCGGAAGCGGCGGACGTTGAAGACCATCGCCGGGATGACCAGGAGCAGGAGCAGCACGCCCAGCGCGCTGCCGAGGCCCTGATTGTTGCCGCCGCCGAAGGACACGAGCCACATCTGGGTCGCGAGCACCGTGGCGTCCTCCTGCACCGGTCCGGGCGCGATGATGTAGACGAGGTCGAAGACCTTCATCACGTTGATGACGAGGGTCACGAAGACGACTGTCAGCACGGGAGCCAGCAGCGGGACCGTGATCCGGCGGAAGATCTGCCACTCGTTCGCGCCGTCCATCCGGGCCGCCTCCAGCGCGTCCCGGGGCAGGGTCGACAGGCCCGCGCCGATCAGCACCATCGCGAAGCCCGTCCAGATCCACAGGTACGCGCCGATGATCGCCGGGGTGACCAGCGTCGGCCCGAGCCAGGAGACGCCCTGGTAGGGCGGGGCGAAGTTGGATGCGGGCAGTTTCACCGTGTACGAGCCCGCGCGCAGCCCGGGGAAGCGGAAGGAACCGTCGGCCGCGGTGGTCGTGCTCGCGACCGTCTGCCCGTCGCGCACCGCCTGCACGCGCATGCCGGGCAGGCCGCTCTCCTTCGGGTCGACCCGGCCCTGCCTGCCGCCCCCGCCGGGGGTGAAGTCGAGGTAGACGACACCGCGCAGCTCGCCGGGCACGGCCTTGCGAGTGGCCGCCGCGGCAGCGGGCTCGGCTCCCTTCGGCAGGTCCTTGGGCAGCACCCCGACCATCGGGAGCGCCACCGTGTGGCCGGCGGCGGCGGTCGTGCGGTACGAGCCGTCGGGGTCCTGGGTCAGCAGGCCCTGACGGCCGCGCGCCGTCGGGTACGACGACGTGCCCTCGAAGGCGTCGTGGACGGAGACGACGGCCGCGTTCAGCACGCCCTTGTCCGGGTCCTGGTCGTAGGCGAGCCGGAAGATGATGCCGGCGGCGAGGAAGGACACGGCCATCGGCATGAAGAGCAGGAGCTTGAAGGCGGTGGCCCAGCGGACCTTCTCGACCAGCACGGCCAGGATCAGGCCGAGGCCGGTCAGCAGGGACGGGGCCACCACCACCCAGATGGCGGTGTTGCGGATGGCCTTCAGGGTCGCCGGGTCGCGGAACATCTCGGCATAGTTGTCGCCGCCCACGAACCGGGTGCCGGAGGCGTCGAAGAAGCTGCGGCCGACGGAGAACAGCACCGGGTAGACGACGAGCGCGCCGAGCAGCAGCAGCGCGGGGAAGACGAAGAGCAGGGCGATCAGCCGGGCGCGCCGCCGGCTGCGGCGCCCGCGCGCCTCGCCGGCGGCCCGCGGGCCCGCCTGCTGTTTCACAAGAGTGGTGGCGGTCATGTTCGCTGCCGGTCAGCCCTGGTAGGCCTTGGCCGCCGCGGACTCCAGCTTCGCCGCGGTGCCCTTCGGGTCGGACGGGTCGCGCAGGAAGTCCTGGAGGAGCTTCCACTCGCCGGCGCCCTTGGTGCCG
The DNA here is from genome assembly GCF_053593835.1 of Streptomyces sp. NPDC002076. Taxonomy (NCBI): domain Bacteria; kingdom Bacillati; phylum Actinomycetota; class Actinomycetes; order Kitasatosporales; family Streptomycetaceae; genus Streptomyces; species Streptomyces sp. NPDC002076. The sequence goes on along the minus strand of NZ_JBSFDI010000004.1, from coordinate 335,114 downwards.
CCGAAGGCCGCCGGGGCCTGGTCGGACATGTCGAAGCGGACCGAGTCGCCCGCGTCGATCAGGGACTTGGCGGTGGCGCGGGCGACGTCGTCGCCGTAGGAGGCGAGGTCGAGCTTCTTGTTCGGGGACAGGAAGCCGCCCGCCTTCGCCCACACGGCGGCCGCCTCGGGGCTCGCCAGGTACTCCAGGAGCTTCATGCCGGCCTTGGCGTTCTTCCCGTCCTTCAGCACCACGGCCGCGTCACCGCCGCTGACGACCGGTGCCGTGCCGCCGTCGACCGCCGGGAACGGGAAGAAGTTCGCGTCCTTGCCGATCGTCTTGCCGAACTGGTCGTGCGCGACCCCGGCCACGAAGTCGCCCTCGTAGACCATGCCGGCCTCGGGCTTGGGCCCGAACACCTTCTCCACCGAGCTCGGGAAGTCGGTGTTCAGGGCCTCCTTCTGGCCGCCCGCGATCAGCTGCTTGTCCTTGAACAGCTTGCCGAGGGTGGTGAGCGCCTTGACGACGGAGGGGTCGGTCCACTTCAGCTGGTGGGCGGCGAGGGCGTCGTACTTCTCGGGGCCCGCCTGGGAGAGGTAGATGTTCTCGAACCAGTCGGTGAGGGTCCAGCCGTCCTCACCGGCGACGGAGAAGGCGGCGAGCCCGGAGTCGGAGACGGTGTGGCCGGCCTTGAGCAGCTCGTCGTACGTCTTCGGCGGCTTGACCCCGGCCTGGGTGAGCGCGTCGGGGCTGTACCAGACGGTGGACTTGTGGGCGGCCTTGAAGTACAGGCCGTACAGGGTGCCGTCGACGCTGCCGTACTTCTTCCACACGGGCGCGTAGTCGGCGGTGATCGTCTGCTGGGCGGTCGGGGACAGCGACTTGAGCCAGCCCTTCTTGGCGAACTGCTGCAGGACGCCGACCTGCGGGACCATCACGACGTCGGGCGCGTTGCCGCCCTCGATCTTGCTGCCGACGACGGTGGAGACGTTGTCGCCGGTGGAGATGAACTGCGTCTTGGCGCCGGTCTTGGCGGTGAACGCGTCCAGGACCTTCTGGAAGTTCTTCTGCTCGCTGCCGGTCCAGACGCCGGCCACGGTGACGGTCTGGCCGCTGAGCGCCTTGTCGCCGCCGCCGGCCGAGACGGGGCCGCCGCCGCAGGCGGTCGCGCCGAGCGCCAGGGCGAGGGCGGTGCAGCTGGTGAGCAGGGTGGTACGGCGTCGCATCATCGTCGATGTCCCTTCGAGAGGTGGTTGATCACAGGTCGCTGAGCCACCAGGCGGCCGTGGCGCCGGGCAGCACGCCGGCCGGGCAGGAGCCGCTGGAGAGCAGAGGGGTGCCGGAGACGGGGGCGGGCGTGGGAGCCGTGCCGAAGTTGACGGCGCAGACCAGGCCGTCGCCGCGGGTGAAGGCGAGGACGCCGGGCGGGGTGTCCAGCCAGCTCAGGGCACCCTCGCCCAACTGCGGCAGGGAGCGCCTGAGTTGGAGTCCGTCGCGGTACAGGTGCCAGAAGGAGCGGGTGTCGGCGAGGGCGCGGTCGGTGGCGTACTCGGCGAAGTAGTCCGGCTGGGGCAGCCAGGGCTTCACCCCCTCGACACCGGAGGTGAAGCCGAACGGGGAGGCCTGGCCGGACCAGGGCAGCGGCACCCGGCAGCCGTCACGGATGCGGGCGCGGCTTCCGGTGCGGCGGAATATGGGGTCGGTGAGGACGTCGTCGGGCAGGTCGACGACCTCGGGCAGGCCCAGTTCCTCGCCCTGGTAGATGTACGCGGCTCCGGGCAGGGCCAGCATCAGCAGCGCGGCGGCGCGGGCGCGGGCGGCGCCGAGGCCGCTGCCCTCGGGGGCGGGTTCGCCGTAGCGGGTGACGGTGCGGACCTGGTCGTGGTTGTTGAGGACCCAGGTGACCGTGGAGCCGGTGCCGGCGATGTCCTGCATGGCCTCGGAGATGACCTTGCGGAAGGCGTCGGCGTCCCAGGGGGCGCCGAGCAGGTCGAAGAAGAATGCCTGGTGGAGTTCGTCGGGGCGGACGTATTGGGCGTGTTCGCGGGCGGTGGGGACGGAGACCTCGCCGACCAGGAGGCGTTCGCGGCCGTCGCGTGCGGTGTACTCCTCGCACAGGGCGCGCCACCGGCGCCACACCTCGTGCACCTCGGGCTGGTTCCAGGCGAGGGGGTTGACCGAGTCGCGGGTGCGGGCGTCGGCCTCGGGGTCGTCGGAGTCGGGCAGTGCAGGGTGCTTGTAGAGGCCGGCGGCGACGTCGATGCGGAAGCCGTCGACGCCCCGGTCCAGCCAGAAGCGCAGGACGCGGTCGAACTCGGCGGCGACCTCGGGGGTGCGCCAGTTCCAGTCGGGCTGCTCGGGCGTGAACATGTGCAGGTACCACTGGCCGTCGGCGACCCTGGTCCAGGCCGGACCGCCGAACATGGCGTGCCAGTTGTTGGGCGGCTCGCCGCCGTCCGGGCCGCGGCCGTCGGCGAAGTGGAAGCGGGCGCGGGCGGGGCTGCCGGGCTCGCTGTCCAGCGCCTCGCGGAACCACGGGTGCTCGCTGGAGCAGTGGTTGGGGACGATGTCGAGGAGCACCTTGATGCCGAGCCGGTGCGCGGCGGCCGTCAGCAGGTCGAACTCGGCGAGGTCGCCGAAGAGCGGGTCGACCCCGCAGTAGTCGGCCACGTCGTAGCCGTGGTCGTGCTGCGGCGAGGGATAGAACGGGCTCAGCCAGATCCCGTCGACGCCCAGCTTCTTCAGGTACGGCAGCCCGGCCCGGACGCCGGCCAGATCGCCGACGCCGTCGCCGGTGCTGTCGAGAAAGCTGCGGACGTAGACCTGGTAGATCACCGCGTCACGCCACCAGTGGTACTTACTCAGCATGCATGCATGTTAGGTAGGCGTGTCGTGAGGGTGTCAACGAAAAGAACGCAAGCTACCGGGGAGTTGGGTGCGCGAATATGGACTTAACGGGGCATCGCGCACCGAGATGAGATCTGCGCGTTACTTAACAGGTAACTATCGGCGGGCGATCGCGTCGAGCTCGCGCGCGAGCCGGCGCACGGCCTGCTCGGGCGTCTGGCGCCCGGTGAGCGCGTCCTGCATCACGGCCTGCACCACCAGGCTGACCTGGTCGTAGTGCGGGCTCTTGGGGCGCGGCCGGGCGGTGAGCACGGCGGTGCGCAGGGTCGGCAGATAGGGGAAGCGCCGTACGAGTCCGGGGTCCTCGTAGAGCGCGGCACGCACCGGAGGCAGCGCACCGCGGGTGAGCACCTGGCGCTGGACGGGCGCACTGGTGAGATAGGCGATCAGCCGGGCGGCCGAATCGGGGTGCGGGGTATGGGAGTTGACGGCCAGGTTGGAGCCGCCGAGCACACTGGTCCCCGGTCCGTCGGGTCCGGGCAGTGGTACGGCGCCGATCTTCCCTGCGACCTTGGAACCCTTGGCGGAGGCGACGACGTAGGCGTAGGGCCAGTTGCGCAGGAAGAGCAGCCTGCCGTCCTGGAAGGCCTGCTTGGACTCCTCCTCCTTGTACGTCAGCGCCGCCTTGGGTATCCAGCCCTCGCGGACGCCACGGGCGAGGAAGCCGATGCCCTCGCGGGCGGCGGAGGAGTCGACGGTGACCCGGGTGCCCTCGCCGCCGAGGATCGTGCCGCCCGCCGAGTAGACGGCCTCGGCCGCGTTCACGGTGAGGCCCTCGTAGGGCAGGAACTGGCCCGCGTAGCCGCCGAGTCCGTACTTGGGCGCGATGGTCCTCGCGTCGTGCTCCAGCTCGGCCCAGGTGCGCGGCGGCGGTACGCCCTCCTTGGCGAGGATGTCCTTGCGATACAGGAGAAGTCCGGCATTCGTGACGTACGGCACCGCGTACAGCCGGCCGTCGTAGGTGGCCGTGTCCACGACCGGCGGCAGAAAGCTCTTCAGCGGGAAGCGGTCGCGCGGCAGCGGGCGGATCCAGCCGGCCGCCGCGAACTCCGAGGTCCAGTTGACGTCGATGTTGAGGACGTCGAACCGGCCCCGGTCGCCGCCGCGCAGGTCGGTGGTCATCTGGGCGTGGGTCTCGTCGGCGGAGTCCGGTAGCTCGACGAGGGTGACCTTCTCGCCGGGGTGAGTGCGGTTCCAGCCCTGCAGCAGGGGGGCGAGATAGCCGGTGAGATCGCCGGCGGTGGCCAGGGTGAGCGGGCCGCGGCCGTCGCCCGCGGCCTCGTCGGCATGGGCGCCGGAGGCGACGTACCCGGTCATGGTCACGGCGAGAACGAGGAGGCCCCTACCGGCGGCGCGCATCCACCGCATAGGTTCCTCCCTGAACACGTACACACGGCTCCGGGCACCCTCGCCCGGGAGTCAGAGGCCATGTATACCTGTTAGGTATGGGCGATACTAGGGCCTGGAGCACATTACGCAGACTAGGAGGAGAGCACGAGTGCGCCTGCCCCTCCTGGCACTCCTCGCCCGCGGCCCGGCCCACGGCTATGAGCTGAAGCAGGACCTTGAGCAACTGCTGGGCTCCGCGTACCCTCAGCCCAACGTCGGCCAGATCTACGTCACCCTCGGCCGCCTCGAGAAGTCGGGACTGATCGAGGGCGAGGACGTCGAGCAGTCCAGCCGGCCCAACAAGAAGGTCTACCACCTCACCGACGCCGGGCGGGAGGCGCTGCACGCCTGGTTCGAGGAGACCGAGGACGAGCCGCGGGTGCGGGACGAGTTCTTCATGAAGCTCGCCCTCGCCCCGCAGACCGGTCTCACCGACCAGATCGGCCTCATCAACCGGCAGCGGCGCCAGTACCTCAACACCATGCGCAACCTGTCGAAGCTGGCCGCGGCCGAGAACCGGGACAACCGCATCGCCCATCTGCTCATCGAGGGCGCGATGCTGCATCTGCAGGCCGACCTCGACTGGCTGGAGCGGTGCCAGGAGGAACTGGAGGACCTTCAGTGAGCACGGACGGCACTGCGGTGCTGCGCGCCGCGGGTCTGGTGAAGACCCATCACGGCGAGGGCGCGCCCGCGCATGCCGTACGCGGGGTCGACCTGTCCGTGGCGCGGGGCGAGTTCGTGGCGATCACCGGCCCGTCCGGCGCCGGCAAGTCGACGCTGCTGCATCTGCTCGGCGGACTGCAGCGCCCCGACGAGGGCAGCATCTGGCTGGACGGCCGGTGCACGGACTCCTTCAGCGAGGCGCGCTGGGCGGTGGAGCGCCGCAAGGCCATCGGGATCGTGTTCCAGTTCTTCAACCTGGTGTCGAACCTGTCCGTCGCCGACAACGTCGAGCTGCCCGCCCTGCTCGCCGGCGTCCCGCCGAAGAAGGCCCGCGCCGAGCGTGAGGAGCTGCTGGCCGAGCTGGGGCTCACCGGCAAGGAGCGCAGCATGCCGGGCGAGCTGTCCGGCGGCGAACAGCAGCGGGTCGCGCTCGCCCGGGCCCTGGTCAACCATCCCCCGCTGCTGCTGGCCGACGAGCCCGCCGGCAGCCTGGACAGCAAGGGCACGCGCGAGGTCATGCGGCTGCTGTCCCGCTTCCACGGACGGGGCCAGACGATCGTGCTGGTCACGCACGATGCCCGGCTGGCCAGCGCCGCCGACCGCGTGATCAGCTTCTTCGACGGCCGGATAGCCGACGACGCCGCCCTGGACGGCACCCCGCCGCCCAGGAAGCCGGGGATCTCGGGCGTACTGGAGCTGAGGGACTGACGGTGCTGGATCTCCGGGACGTACGAGCCACCCTGCGCTGGGCGCACTCGGACCTGCGCACCCACCGTGGTGAAGCGCTGTTCCTCGTGCTGGCCACCGCCGGGATCGTCGTCTCGCTGCTGCTGGCCACCGCCCTGTTCGGATACGCCACCAACCCCTGGCAGCGCGTCTTCACACAGGCCCGCGGGGCACACGTGTGGATCCACACCGTGCCGTCGGCCGACGCCCGCGGGCTGGCCCGGCTGGCCGGTGTCGAGGCCGTGGCCGGCCCCTACCGCACCGAGTCCGCCACCGTCGCCGTACGCGGCACCCGCGCCTCCGTGGAGCTGCGCGGCACCCCCGAGCTGCCCACTGTCGGCCGGCCGCTGCTCACCGCCGGGCACTGGCTGGATCCGGCCGAACCGGACGGCGTGGTGCTGGAGAGCAGCCTGGCCCGGGCGCTGCTGGCGGAGCCCGGGGACACCCTCACCCTGCCCGGTACCGCCCGCGCCCTGACCGTCGAGGGCATCGCGGACAGCGCCGAGCCCCGTTACAGCGCGGGCGAGCAGCCGGGGCTGGTGTGGGCGCTGCCCGCCGCCGTACGTGCTCCCGGCGGCCAGGTGATCGGGCTGCGCCTCGGCGACCCGGGCGACACGGACTACGCGGTGCAGCGGGCCGTCACGGTGCTGGGTGCGGGCGCGGTCGGCGAGGTCTCCACCTGGCAGCAGGCGCGCGCCGCGGCCCAGGGCGACAACCGGCTCCTCGGCCAAGTGCTCGGCCTGTTCGGTCTCGGCGCCCTGATCGCCGCGGGGTTCGCCGTGCACGGTGCGATCGCCACCCGCATCCGCGGGCATCTGCGGGACATCTCGGTACTGAAGGCGATCGGCTTCACACCCGGTCAGGTAGTCCGGATCTTCCTGCTCCAGCACCTGGCGTACGCGCTGCTCGGCTCGGTGGCCGCCGCGGCGCTCACCGATGCCCTGGGCCGCCGGATCCCCGGCCGGCTCGGTGACGCCGTGGGCGTGTGGCAGGGGTTGCCGGGGCACACCGTGGCGCTGCTCGTGGTGCCCGTGGGCGCGGTCCTGTTCATCGGCCTGACCACGGGGCTCGCGGCGTGGCGGGCCGGGCGGGTGCCGCCGGTTCCGGTGCCGCGCCCGGCCGCACCGGCCGGCGGCCGGCTGACCGGACCGGCCCGGCGGGCGCTCGGGCTGCGGCTGCCGGCCGCGCTGGTCCTCGGCTGCCACAAGGCGTTCACGGGGCGCGGCCGCTCACTGGCCACCGTGGCCCGGCTGACGCTGCCGCTGCTGCTGATCGTGGTGGCGCTCAGCGCCTGGACCACGATCGACCGCTTCCACCACAGCCCGGACCGCATGGGTCTGCCGACGGCCCTGACGGTCCGCTCCGACGGCGATCTGGACGCATCCGACGTACGGGCCCTGCTCACCGGCGATCACCGGGTCGCCGCCGCCTATCCCGGCGTCGAGGTCGCCGCACTGGTCCCCGGTCAGACCGGCACGATCGCGCTGCGTGGCGTCGGCACCCGCGCCGAGCCCTACCCCTACGCCCTCGCCGAGGGCCGGGCCGCACGCGGACCGGACGAGGCGGTGGCCGGCCAGGGCCTGCTGGACCTGCTGCACGCCCGGGTCGGTGACTGGGTGCGTATGACCGTGGGCGACCGGCCGCAGATCCTGCACATCGTGGGCCGCAGCATCGAACCGCAGAACGCCGGCCGGGTGGTGACCACCTCCCTGGACACCCTCCGCGAGAACGACCCTGCGCTGACCCCCGCCTTCTACGAACTGCGGCTGCGCCCCGGCACCGCCCCGCAGCACGTGGCCGCCACCCTCGCCCGGGCCGGCCACGGCCACCTCGACGTGCACACGGTGACGAACCCGGCCGACGGCCTGTCCCCGCTGCGCGCGGTCGTCGCCGGGCTGATCGCCGTGCTGGCTCTGATCGGTCTGGTCGAGCTGCTCACCGCGATCGGCGGCAGCGTCCGGGAGGGCGAGCGGGATGTGCTGGCGCTGAAGGCGATCGGCATGTCACCGCGTCAGATCACCGCGATCACCGTCACGGCGACGAGCTGTACCGCCCTGGCCGCGGTGATCGCCGGCACGGCGCTGGGGCTGCCGCTGGGCCGCCGGCTCATCGACGCCCAGGGCAGTTCCAGCGGCATCGGCGCCGGGATCGCCCAGTCCCCGTCGCCGGTGCTGCTGCTGTCGGTCGGCCTCGCCGCGGTCCTGGGTGCCGCTCTGCTGTCCGCGCTGCCGGCGGGCCGTGCCGCCCGCAGACGGCTCGCGGACACGCTGAGCGCGGTGGCCTGACCGGGTCAGGGAGTCATCGGCTGCCACTCCTCGGGGTGTGCCCGGATCTTGGTGAGCAGACCGGCGAAGGCGTCCGCGTCGAACAGCACGGCGTTGTACTCGGGCGGTATACGCACGTCGTTGATCTCGGCGGTGGGGGTGCCGGGCCCCCGGGGGTCCTGCGCTCCGCCCGCGTCTTCGTAGGCCTTCTCGGCCCGGGTGACGAACGAGCGGTACTTCATGGTCCGCACCGCCGAGTCGAAGTCCGGCCCGCGCAGCCCCGGGACCCGCGCGGCCAGCTTGAGAAGGCAGGCGTCGGTGAACCCGTCGACGCTCTCGGCGGGCTGGTGGGCGTAGAGCACGTCGTGGTACTCGGCGAACCTGTCCTTGTCCAGCGCGGCCCGCAGCGCGTTGACCGCCTTTGCGGAACCCGAGCCGCCGAGCCGGCCGTCCAGGAAGGAGGCCAGGGTGTACTTGGTCTCGGCCTGCCGCCGGATGGTCGCCTCGCGCAGCCGCGCGGCACCGCCGGTGGTCTCGAACTGCTTGCACACCGGGCACCGCGGGTCCTCGTACAGGTGCACGGTCACCGGGGCGGCGGGGTCCCCGACCATGATGGTCGTGCCGTCGCTCCCCAGCCGCTCCGGCACCTGGGACAGCCCGGAGTAGGCCGGCGCGGCCTCCGTCGTGGCGGACGACCGGCCGCTCCTGCCCTCCGCCGACGGGTCGCCGCTGCCGCAGCCCACCGCCGACATCCCCACCACGGCCACCGCGACCGCCGCGGCGAACCCTCTGTGCACCATGCGCCTTCCTCCCCTGAAGTCGCCCAACCCTATGGGATGCGTACAGCGGGCACACAGAGAGCTCTGCCGCGGCGGCTCGGGCGGGGATCAGCTCCGGCCGCGCAGCTGCCTGTACTTGGCGACCAGCGTCTTGGTGGAGGCGTCGAGGCCGGGCACCTCCGCGCCCTCGGTCAACGCCGGCTCGACCCGCTTGGCCAGCACCTTGCCCAGCTCCACGCCCCACTGGTCGAAGGAGTCGATGTTCCACACCGCGCCCTGCACGAACACCTTGTGTTCGTAGAGCGCGACCAGCTGGCCGAGGACGGACGGGGTGAGCTCCTTGGCCAGGATGGTCGTCGTCGGCCGGTTGCCCTGGAAGGTCTTGTGCGCGACCAGCTCCTGGGGCACGCCCTCCGCGCGGACCTCCTCGGCCGTCTTGCCGAAGGCCAGCGCCTGGGTCTGGGCGAAGAAGTTGGCCATCAACAGATCGTGCTGGGCCTTGAGTTGGTCACTCAGCTCGCCCACCGGCTCGGCGAAGCCGATGAAGTCCGCCGGGATGAGCTTGGTGCCCTGGTGGATCAACTGGTAGTAGGCGTGCTGCCCGTTGGTGCCCGGCGTGCCCCACACCACCGGCCCGGTCTGCCACTCGACCGGCCGGCCGTCCCGCGCCACGTACTTGCCGTTGGACTCCATGTCGAGCTGCTGGAGGTAGGCGGTGAACTTCGACAGATAGTGGCTGTACGGCAGGACGGCGTGCGACTGGGCGTCGTGGAAATTGTCGTACCAGATGCCCAACAGGCCCAGCAGCAGAGGTGCGTTGGCCTCGGCGGGTGCGGTGCGGAAATGGTCGTCGACCAGCCGGAAGCCGTCGAGCATCTCGCGGAACCGGTCGGGTCCGATCGCGATCATCAGGGACAGGCCGATCGCGGAGTCGTACGAGTACCGGCCGCCGACCCAGTCCCAGAACTCGAACATGTTGTCCGGGTCGATGCCGAACTCGGTGACCTTCTCGGCGTTCGTGGACAGCGCCACGAAGTGCTTGGCGACCGCCGAGTCGTCACCGAGCCCGTCCACCAGCCACGTCCGCGCGGAGGTGGCGTTGGTGATGGTCTCGATGGTGGTGAAGGTCTTCGACGCGATGATGAACAGCGTCTCGGCCGGGTCCAGGTCCCGGGTGGCCTCGTGCAGGTCGGCGCCGTCCACGTTGGAGACGAAGCGGACCGTCAGAGCGCGGTCGGTGAAGCTGCGCAGCACCTCGTAGGCCATCGCGGGGCCCAGGTCGGAGCCGCCGATGCCGACGTTGACCACGTTCTTGATGCGCCTGCCGGTGTGGCCGGTCCACACGCCGGAGCGGACGCGGCCGGCGAAGTCGCTCATCTTGTCGAGGACGGCGTGCACCTTCGGGACGACGTTCTCCCCGTCGACCTCGATCACCGCGTCCCGCGGGGCGCGCAGCGCGGTGTGCAGGACCGCACGGTTCTCGGTGACATTGATCTTCTCGCCGCGGAACATGGCGTCCCGCAGGCCGAACACGTCCGTGGCGGCGGCCAGCTCGCGCAGCAACCGCAGCGTCTCGTCGGTGACCAGGTGCTTCGAGTAGTCGAGGTACAGATCGCCGACCTGAAGCGTGTACCCCTCGCCGCGTCCGGGATCGCCGGCGAACAGCTCCCTGAGATGGGTGTCGGCCAGCTCCTCCCGGTGCTTGGCGAGCGCGGTCCATTCGGGCGTCTGGTTGAGCCTGGTACGGCCGTCTGCGTTCATTTCCGACTTCCGCCTTCTTTCGTGCCTGTCCCAGCTGTTCCAACCTATTTGATCAGCGCGCGGCACGAGCCGTCGTGACGTCGTCGCCCGGCGCAACAACAGGTACGTCCGCCTTGCGGGCCGGTATCAGCGAGGTGACGGCGAGGGCGAAAAGAACGGCGGCGAGCAGCGCCGGACCGTTCAGTCCGTACGTCCGCGCCGCCACTCCGCCGAGGAGCGCGCCGAGCGGGGCGCCGGACGTGGAGGACGTGCGGAACGCGGAGGCGATACGGCCCACCATCGCCTCGGGGCTGCGCTGCTGCATCAGAGTGACCTGGTTGACGTTCCACACCATGTTCATGGCGCCGAGCAGCAGCATGCCGGTGGCGAGCGCGGTCAGGTGCCGGACGGATCCGATGAGCAGCAGGGACGAGGTCTGGACGCTGCCGGCGACCAGGAGTGCCCGCACCCGGCCGGTGCGGCGCGCGAGGCGCTGGGCGAGGAATCCGCCGGTGATGCTGCCGACCGAGAATGCCGTCATCGCGGCCGCGTATCCGGTGTTCCCCGCGTCCAGCCAGCGCGTCACGTGCAGCGCAAGGGTGGCGATCAGGGCGCCCATGCCGATGTTGCACAGCAGCGTGGCCATGCAGGTCGCGCGCAGTGCCCGGTCGCCCCACAGGGCGCGCAGGCCCGCCGCGATCTCCGTCCGCAGGGTGCTGCCGGCCGGGTGCGGCTCGCGCTCCGGCGGACGTATCCGCAGGGACGCCACCAGGGCGGCGGCGGCCAGGAAGGTGCTCGCGTCGGCCGCGAACGGCATGAAGGCGCCCGCCGTCAGCAGCAGCGGCACCAGCGGGGCGGCGAGCAGACCGCCGGCGATCTGCTGTCCGGTCATCAGCCGGGCGTTGGCGCCGCCCAGGGCCGCACGGTCCACGAGCGCGGGCAGCAGGGCCGTGGCGGCGTTGTCGAAGAGGGTCTGGAGCGTGGTCAGCGCGAAGGCGAGGGCGAGCAGCAGCGGGATCGAGGCGTGGCCGAGTCCCACGACGACGGCGAACGCGGCCACCAGCAGGCCACGGACCGTGTCCACGGCCCACATCGCCCGGCGTTGGTCGACCCGGTCGGCCACGGCCCCGCCGAGCAGCCCGAACAGCAGCCACGGCACATAGCCGCAGGCCGTCACCGAGGCGATGACCAGGGGTTCGTCGCTGAGCCGCACCGCGAGCAGGGGCAGGGCGGAGGTCCGTAACGCGTCCCCGAACCGGGAGACCACGGCGGCCGTCCACAGCCGCCCGAATCCCCCACGCCAACCGGGCGCCGTCACGCGCCCTTCCTCGACCGTCGCCACAGCTCCCCCTCACCATGCGCCCATGGACACAAGGTAGAGGGAGGCACTGACAATCGACCGGCCGCCGGCGGGCGGATACGGCTCCGGCCGGGCACCTCGAGGCGCCCGGCCGGTGTCAAGTGCTAGATTTCGCCCCGCAGTTTGGCGAGCGCCTCGGCGAGAATCGCCTCGCCGTCCGCGTCGCTGCGCCGCTCCCGTACGTACGCGAGATGCGTCTTGTACGGCTCGGTGCGCGGTGGGTCCGGCGGGTTGTCCCGGTCCTGACCGGCCGGGAAGCCGCAGCGCGGGCAGTCCCAGGTGTCGGGAACCTGCGCGTCGCTGGCGAAGCTCGGCTGCGTCTCGTGCCCGTTGGAGCACCAGAAGGAGACGCGCAGCCGCGGCGCGGACTCGCCGCGCTCGGCCTCGCCCATCGGCCCCGCCCCGACCCGGCTTCCTCGGATCGCGTTGCCACTTGCCACGGTCGTAACTCCCTGCGTGATGGTGCCGCGAAGCGAGTCGGCGTTTCGCTTCGCCGCGAGCGCCTCAGTCTACGTAAGGCCCAACGCGCGTCCAGTGATTGGAGTTACAAGGGCCCCGATCCTAGACGCAAGCCCCATGATAGGCCGCGCCCAGGAGCGCGTACCGAACATGGGGCCATACGTGCCGAATATGCGTGATGTGGGTGCTGTGCGGGTGTCAGCTGTTCGTCTTCATCAGGATGCCGAGGACGATGATGCACGCGAACCACAGCAGGCCGACCACGATGGTGATCCGGTCCAGGTTGCGCTCGGCGACGGAGGAGCCGCCGACAGAGGACTGCATGCCGCCACCGAACATGTCGGAGAGGCCGCCGCCCTTCCCCTTGTGCATCAGCACCAGCAGCATCAGCAGCAGGCTGAAGACGATCAGGGCGATCGAGAACCCCAAAACCACGGCTGGACCAACTTCCTCGGATTCGGATGGACGACGGGGGCACAGCATCTCGGCTGTGCCCCCGCAAGGGTACGACGTATCGCCGCTACCGCCTACTCACGGCGTGCGTCACTGATCGCGGAACCGCACGATCTTGACGAACTCGTCGGCGTCCAGCGAGGCGCCTCCGACCAGGGCGCCGTCGATGTCGGCCTGCGCCATGATCTCGGCGACGTTGCCGGACTTCACGGAGCCGCCGTACTGGATGCGGATCTTGTCGGCCACGTCCTGCGAGTACAGCTCGGCGAGCTTGGCGCGGATGGCGGCGCAGACCTCCTGGGCGTCCTCTGCGCCGCAGACCTTGCCGGTGCCGATGGCCCACACCGGCTCGTAGGCGATCACGACGGTCTCGGCCTGCTCGGCCGGGAGGTCCTTCAGACCGCCCTCGACCTGGGCGAGGGTGTGGGTGACGTGGTTGCCCGCCTCGCGGACGTCCAGCTCCTCGCCGACACACAGGATCGGGGTCAGGCCGTGCTTGTAGGCCGCCTTGACCTTGGTGTTGACGATCTCGTCGGTCTCGTTGTGGTACTGGCGGCGCTCGGAGTGGCCGATGACCACGTACGTGCACTTCAGCTTCGCCAGCATCGGACCCGAGATCTCGCCGGTGTAGGCGCCGGAGTCGTGCTGCGAGATGTCCTGGGCGCCGTACTTGATCTTGAGCTTGTCGCCGTCGACCAGGGTCTGCACGGAGCGCAGGTCGGTGAAGGGAGGCAGGACGGCGACCTCGACGGCCTCGTAGTCCTTGTCGGCCAGGGCGAAGGCGAGCTTCTGGACGTGCGCGATGGCCTCGAGGTGGTTGAGGTTCATCTTCCAGTTGCCCGCCATCAGCGGCGTGCGAGTGGTCATGCGGGGTCAGTCCTCCAGTGCGGCGAGGCCGGGGAGCGTCTTGCCCTCGAGGTATTCGAGGGAGGCGCCGCCACCGGTCGAGATGTGGCCGAATGCGTTCTCGTCGAAACCGAGCGTACGCACGGCCGCGGCCGAGTCACCGCCGCCGACGACGGTGAAGCCGTTCGAGTCGACGAGGGCCTGGGCGACCGCCTTGGTGCCCTCGGCGTAGTCGGGGTGCTCGAAGACGCCCATGGGACCGTTCCAGAACACGGTGGCGGCGTCGGCGAGCTTCGAGGCGTACAACTCTCGGGTCTTCGGACCGATGTCCAGGCCCTCCTGGTCGGCGGGGATCTTGTCCGCGTCGACGGTCGTGGGGTTGGCCGGGGCCTTGGTCTTCAGGTCCGGGAACTCCGGCGAGACGAGGACGTCGACGGGGAGCACGAGCTCGACGCCCTGCTTCTCGGCGCGCTCCATGTACTCGGTGACGGCCGGGATCTGGTCCTCCTGCAGGAGGGAGATGCCGACCTCGTAGCCCTTGGCCTTGAGGAAGGTGTAGGCCATGCCGCCGCCGATGAGCAGCCGGTCGGCCTTGCCGAGCAGCTGGTCGATGACGGCGAGCTTGTCGGAGACCTTGGCGCCGCCGAGCGCGACGACGTACGGGCGCTTGACGTCCTCGGTGAGCTTCTTCAGGACGCCGACCTCGGTGGCGATGAGGTGGCCGGCATAGTGCGGAAGCCGCTTCGGCAGGTCGTAGACGGAGGCGTGCTTGCGGTGCACGGCACCGAAGCCGTCACCGACGTAGACGTCGGCGAGGGCGGCGAGCTGGTCGGCGAAGGCGCCGCGCTCGCTCTCCTCCTTGCTGGTCTCGCCGGGGTTGAAGCGCAGGTTCTCCAGTACGGCGACCTGGCCGTCGGTGAGGCCCGCGACCGTGTCCTGGGCGGAGGGGCCCACGGTGTCGGTCGCGAAGGCCACGGCGGAGCCGAGGAGTTCACCCAGGCGGGAGGCGGCCGGCGCGAGGGAGAAGGCGGGGTCCGGGGCGCCCTTGGGGCGGCCCAGGTGCGAGGCGACAACCACCTTGGCGCCCGCGTCCGCGAGGGCCTTGACGGTGGGCAGGACGGCGCGGATCCGGCCGTCGTCGGTGATGGTGCCGCTCTCCAGCGGCACGTTGAGGTCGGCGCGGACGAAGACCCGCTTGCCGCTCACGCCGGCGGCGAGAAGTTCGTCGATCGTCTTCATTGAGGTGGACTCCAAAGGAGGGCTCGTGGTGCACCTGATCGTAAAAGGACGTGGTCCGTACGCGAGACAGGGCCCGGACAACGCGGCGGTGCGCTGTCCGAGCCCTGCTCTCACTTCAAGGTCCTGCTGCCGCGGTCTGCGGCGATCAGAGCTGGTTGCCGACGAAGACCGTGAGGTCCACGAGGCGGTTGGAGTAGCCCCACTCGTTGTCGTACCAACCGATGACCTTCACGTTCTTGCCCTCCTGGACCATGGTCAGGGAGGAGTCGAAGGTGCAGGAGGCCGGGGCGTTGACGATGTCGGAGGACACGATCGGGTCCTCGGTGTAGTCGAGGAGACCCTTCAGCTCGCCCTCGGCGGCCTTCTGGAAGGCGGCGTTGACCTCTTCCTTGGTGACCTCGCGGCCGAGCTCCACGACCAAGTCGGTGACCGAGCCGGTCGGGACCGGGACGCGCATGGCGATGCCGTCCAGCTTGCCCTTGAGCTGCGGCAGGACCAGCGCGGTGGCCTTCGCGGCACCGGTGGTGGTCGGGATGATGTTCTCGGCGGCGGCACGGGCGCGGCGCAGGTCCTTGTGCGGGAAGTCAAGGATGCGCTGGTCGTTCGTGTACGCGTGCACCGTGGTCATCAGGCCCTTGACGATGCCGAAGTTCTCGTCGAGGACCTTCGCCATCGGGGCCACACAGTTGGTGGTGCAGGAGGCGTTGGAGATGACGTGGTGGTTCGCCGGGTCGTACTTGTCCTGGTTGACGCCCATCACGATGGTGATGTCCTCGTCCTTGGCCGGAGCCGAGATGAGGACCTTCTTGGCGCCGCCGGCGATGTGCTTCGCGGCGTCTTCCTTCTTGGTGAAGATGCCGGTCGACTCGATGACGATGTCGACGCCCAGCTCGCCCCAGGGAATGTCCGCCGGGTTGCGCTCGGAGAGCACCTTGATGGTGTGCCCGTCCACCGTGATGGTGTCGGCGGTGTGGGAGACCTCCTGCTTGAGGCGACCCAGGATCGTGTCGTACTTGAGCAGGTGAGCGGTGGTCGCGGTGTCACCCAGGTCGTTGACAGCCACAACCTCGATGTCCGCCCCCTGCTCCAGCAGCGCGCGGAAGTAGTTACGCCCGATGCGGCCGAAGCCGTTGATGCCTACGCGGATCGTCACGAACCGATCTCCTCGTTGGTACGCCGGCCATGCGGTGCCGGCGAGCTCTGTTTGGGATGTCCCCGACCACCACCGACCCTACCTCCCGGAGGGCTCCGGGGTGACATCGAGATGGCCCATACACGGGCAGGCGGTCCGTACCCGCCAGTAGGGGTACGGACCGTGCCGGAACGGCAGTGGATTCACTCGTATTTAGTACGGAATGCCGGGCGGTTTTCGCGTCGTCTTCACTCGTTCGTGAGCGGGTCGGCTCACTTGATCAGGGCCCGTTTCGCGCACCGTTGAGAGGGCTCCCGCTCACCTGTTGGAACAAGGCGAGCGGGATCTGTCAACGTGGCGCCCCTCACCCGCCGAGCGCCGCGAACGCCTTCCGCACCAGGGTTGCCCGGTCGCCCGCCGACGACACCTGTTCCAGGCCGAAACCGAGCAGCACGGTGTGGTCCGTGGTGACCGCTCCGTACGTCTGGAACAGCGCCCCGGAGCGCGCCCAGTCCTTCAGGACCGGCGGGCTGCCCGCGGGCGGTCCGGCCACGTGCCAGGCGCCCAGCGACGACTCGAAGCCCTCGGTCTCCCTCGCCGTCCCGCCGACGACGAGGGAGGCGTCGTCGGCGAGGACGCCGTGTCCGCCGGTGCCCGGGTCGGTGATGTAGCTGATCGAGACCTCGACGGACTTCCCGGCGTAGGCGCTCAGGTCGAAGCCGACCTGCCGCCAGCCGCCGGAGCTGCCGGTGAGGCTGTTCCAGGAGCCGGTCGTGCCGGTCGCGGTGCAGGCGTTGTTCGCGAGCGTCAGGTAGTGCTTCAGCCAGGGATGCTCGGCGATCAGGAATCCCTGCCCGCAGTCCGCCGGCACGGCCGTCCTCGTGGCGCCCCCGGCCTCCGGCAGCGTGGTCCAGTCGTCGGCGCCCACGGTGTGCGCCTCGATCACCACGTGGTCGTAGCCCGGCTCGGTGTCCCACAACAGCCGGGTGGTGAGGGCCGGCTTGTCGGCGGCGCTGACACCGGTGAGGTCGATGGTGCGGGTGAGGCGCTTGTAGGCGTCGTCGGTGTGCACGGCGGCGGCCATGTACGAGCCGGAGTACGGCCCGTAGGGGCTCACCGCCCCGGCGAACCGGCCCGCGCCCGCGCTCTTGAACTGCGGGTACGCGGACGCCGGAAGCTCGTCGGAGGTGACGCCGTAGGTACCGGCCTCGTCCAGCGGGTTCCCGGGCGCGTCACCGAGGGCGCCGGAGTAGCCGTCCAGGGCGCCGGTGCCGGTGAAGCCGGTGGCCCCCTTGGTCGACGTACGGCTGTAGGCGCCCAGGTAGTACTGGCTGAAGTCGTCCGAGAGGGTGCCGCCGCCGAGGTCGACGCTGCCGCCGGCCTTTTCACCGGCCTCGATCAGCCGGCCGCCCTCGTTGAGGTAGGCGCGCAGCTGGAGCTGAGTGGCGTTGCCGGGGCCGTTCGCGCCCGAGTAGTGCACGACCGTGCGGAAGTGCTTCAGCACGCCGAGCGCGTCCGGGGCGCCCTGCGTGGCGACGTCCCACACGATCGCCCGGTGCCCGGCCGCCCTCACCGCGTCCACGTACTTCTGCGCCTGCGCGGCCGCCGCGCCCTCCTCGGCGACGACGAGCGTGTCGGCCTCGGGCCGCTCGGCGACGGTGTAGGTGAAGTGCGGGCTGGAGACCTTCTTGCCGCCCTTCTCCTCGCCGGTGAACCAGACCTCCACCTTGTCGCCCGGCTCGCCGCCCTGCACCCTGGCCCGGTACTCGTCGAAGTACAGGTCGTCGTGGCCGCCGTAGGTCCTGCCGCCCTTCCAGTGCCGCAGCGCCCGGTCGTGCGTACGGCCGCCGTCGACGCGGTACTTCAGCTCCTTGTCGCGGATCGCCTTGCGGACGACGACGGAGACCTCCTGGTCCGCGCCCCGGGAGTACGACGTGGCGAACGTGGCCGGGGTGAAGTCGGCGGCGCTCAGCCCGACCGCGGAGACCGGCCGGTCCGGGTGCGCGGCGGTCTCGGCGACGGAGAGCGCGAAGGGGATGTTCTTGGTGAACTCCTGCTGGATCAGCTTCTCGTCGTCGGGGAAGTTGAAGACCGACTGGCAGTCCTCGGGCTTCCAGGCGTCGTTCGGGTCGATCTGCGACGCGGTCTGGCAGGTCGACATCTCGGGGGTGAACATCGCGATGCCGTTGACGTTCGACGCGTGCCCGTCCGCCTCACCGTTGGTGGTGTACAGCTCCGAGGAGACCTGCGAACGGTAGCCGGGGATGGCCGGATTGTCCGGGGTGCCGGCGAGCGCCTTGTAGAGGACGTCGTCCGGGGTGGGGGTGGCGACCTGCCAGCCGACGCCGTAGAGCAGGAGTTCGGCGGCGGAGTGGTAGTTGACGGCGTATCTGAACCCGACGCGTTTCTCGAAGCCGTCCAGCGCCTTGGTCTCGGGCTCGGACTCGGGGCTCGCGCCGCGGTAGGTCTCGCTGGTCGGATCGGGGGACGATCCCTCGTCGTCGTAGCCCCACTTGTAGGGGAAGTTGCGGTTGAGGTCGACGCCGTCACCCGTGCCGATGACGCCGTCGCCGTTGACGTCCCGCAGGTTCTTGCGCCACAGGCGAGTCGTGGAGTTCTTGAACGTGTAGTCGTAGCCGTCGGGGTTGGCCGAGATGACGAACCACAGCTCGGTGGAGTCGACGATCCTCCGGATGCGTTTGTCGGTCTTGTAGCGGTCCAGGTAGTAGTGCATCAGACGCCGGGTCATCTCCGGGGTGATCCACTCGCGCGCGTGCTGATTGGACAGATACAGCACGGACGGCTTGGCCCCGTCCTTCGTCTTCCTGGCGTCCCTGGTCAGCTTGAGGGCGAGGATGTCCTGGCCGTCCACCGTCTTGCCGATGGACTCGACCTTGGTCAGGCGGGGGTTGGCCTGAGCGGTGCGCAGGATCTCCTCCTTGAGCCCGCCGCTTCCGCTGTAGGGGCGGAACACGCCCTGGGACGCCTTCTCGATGCGAGCCTCCGCCCTGACCGGGACGGTGTGCTCGGTGAGGTCGACGCCCTGTCGCCGGAGTTGGGCGGCCTGGTGGTCGGTGAGGTAGACCTCGACCTCGGACTTTCCGGCCTTTCCGGCTCCGCCGACCTGCTCGGCGAGTTCGTCACCGTCCTGGCCGGCCTTGAGAAGCAGGGGTATCTGCTGCTTGGTGACGTCGGCACGGAAGACCTTGACCGCGTCCGGGTCGGACTTCGCCGGACTTCCGCTCTGTGCCTGGGCTACGGGTGCGAGGCTCGCTCCGCCGATCAGAAGCGCGCCGACAGCGAGGATCGATCTCGCTCTGTGTCTCATGAACCCCCCTAGCGGTGGTCCGCCACAGCGGCGAACAGGTTGCCAGGCTCATGTCAGACGGTGATCGAGTCAAGAGCGCCTCACGGCCACGCAAATGAAGGTTTGTCAGGCACGGGAAAGCCGGTGCCGCAGCCCCGACTGGGCCTCGGCACCGGCCTGTTGAGGTGGCCCGGTCAGCCCGCCAGGTTGTCCGCCAGCTCCTCGCTGAGGTTGGCCTCCGTGCCCGGGATGCCCAGGTCGGCGGCGCGCTTGTCGGCCATGGCCAGCAGTCGGCGGATACGGCCCGCGACCGCGTCCTTCGTCAGCGGCGGGTCGGCAAGCGCGCCCAGTTCCTCCAGCGAGGCCTGCTTGTGCTCCATGCGCAGGCGGCCGGCGGCGGCGAGGTGCTCGGGGACCTCGTCGCCCAGGATCTCCAGCGCCCGCTGCACCCGGGCACCGGCGGCCACCGCTGCCCGGGCCGAACGGCGCAGGTTGGCGTCGTCGAAGTTCGCGAGCCGGTTCGCCGTGGCCCGCACCTCGCGGCGCATCCGGCGCTCCTCCCAGGCCAGCACCGACTCGTGCGCGCCGAGCCGGGTCAGCAGCGCGCCGATCGCGTCGCCGTCACGCACGACCACCCGGTCCACACCCCGCACCTCGCGGGCCTTCGCGGCGATCGACAGCCGACGGGCGGCACCGACCAGCGCGAGCGCGGCCTCCGGCCCCGGACAGGTCACCTCCAGCGAGGAGGAACGGCCGGGCTCGGTCAGCGAACCGTGTGCCAGGAAGGCCCCGCGCCAGGCCGCCTCGGCGTCACAGGTGGCCCCGGAGACCACCTGCGGGGGCAGGCCGCGGATCGGGCGGCCCCGGCCGTCTACGAGCCCCGTCTGGCGGGCCAGCTGGTCACCGCCCGCGACGACCCGCACGACATAGCGCGAGCCGCGGCGCAGCCCGCCGGGCGCCATCACGATCAGCTCGGAGCTGTGGCCGAAGATCTCCAGGATGTCCCGCTTGAGACGGCGGGCCGCCATCGCGGTGTCCAGCTCCGCCTCGATCACGATGCGTCCGCTCACCAGGTGAAGGCCGCCGGCGAACCGCAGGATGGCGGAGACCTCCGCCTTCCTGCAGCAGGTCCGGGTGACGGGTAGCCGGGAGATCTCGTCCTTCACCGCTGCCGTCATCGCCATGGGCCGATCCTTCCATGCATCCGAAAAATACGGTCGTACGCGGCGGCCAACAGCTCCGGGTCGTGCCGGGGTGTTCCGTCGGTCCGGGCCACCGGCGCCAGCTCGACCGCGGCTCCCAGCCGCTTGGCGGCCTCGGTGAGCAAGTCGCGGTCGAGCACGGCGGCCTCGTCGGCCAGCACCACGTCCAGGGCGAGTTTAGGGGCGTGTCGCCCCAAAACCTCCAAATGACGCTGCGGGGAGAACCCCTCGGTTTCTCCCGGCTGCGGGGCGAGGTTCAGCGACAACACCTTGCGTGCCTTCGTCTGCGTGAGGGCGTCCAGCAGCTCGGGTACGAGCAGGTGCGGGATCACGGAGGAGAACCAGGAGCCGGGGCCGAGCACCACCCAGTCCGCGTCCAGGACCGCCGCCACGGCCTCGGGCACGGCCGGCGGGTCGTTCGGCACCAGGTGCACCGACTGGACCTCGCCGGGCGTGAGGGCGACGTTCGCCTGCCCGCGCACGGTGTCCACGTCCTCCGGGCGCTCCGGATCATGCCCCTTGACCAGGGCCTGCAGCTCCAGCGGTACGGCGGACATGGGCAGCACCCGGCCGTGCGCGCCGAGCAGCTTGCCGACCAGGTCCAGGGCCTGCACATGGTCGCCGAGCTGCTCCCACAGGGCGACGATCAGCAGATTGCCGACCGCATGCTCGTGCAGATCGCCCTTGGACTGGAAGCGGTGCTGGATGACCCGGGCCCAGGTCTGGCCCCACTCGTCGTCGCCGCACAGCGCGGCCAGCGCCTTGCGCAGGTCGCCGGGCGGCAGCACACCCAGTTCGTCGCGCAGCCGGCCGCTGGAGCCACCGTCGTCGGCCACGGTGACGACGGCGGTGAGGTCGCCGGTGATCCGGCGCAGCGCGGCGAGCGAGGCGGACAGGCCCATGCCGCCGCCGAGCGCGACGACCTTGGGCTGAGCGCCCCGGCGCCGGGGCCGGCCGCCGCGGGCCTCGGTGGGGCGGGCCGTCCCCTCGGCCGTGGCACGGCTGGAGCGCCCCTCCGGCACCATCCGGCGCAGCCTGCCGAGCCGCCGTGTACGTTCCGTCATTCCCGTCCCATGTCCCGGTGTACGACCACCGTCTCCACGCCCTCGGCCGCGAGGCGCGCGGCGAGCTTCTCCGACATCGCGACCGAGCGGTGCTTGCCGCCGGTACAGCCGATCGCGATGGTCACATACCGCTTGCCCTCGCGCCGGTAGCCGGCGGCGATGAGCCGCAGCAGTTCGGCGTACCGGTCGAGGAACTCCTTCGCGCCGGGCTGGTTGAAGACATACGCCGACACCTCCTCGTTCAGACCCGTGAACGGGCGCAGCTCCGGGACCCAGTGCGGGTTGGGCAGGAACCGCATGTCCGCGACCAGGTCGGCGTCGACCGGGAGGCCGTACTTGAAGCCGAAGGACATCACGGTGGCCCGCAGCTCGGGCTCCTCCTCGCCGGCGAACTGGGCGTCCATCTTGGCGCGCAGCTCGTGCACGTTGAGGCTGGAGGTGTCGATCACCAGGTCGGCGTCGCCGCGCAGCTCGCGCAGCAGCTCGCGCTCGGCGGCGATGCCGTCCACGATGCGGCCGTCGCCCTGCAGCGGGTGCGGGCGGCGCACCGACTCGAAGCGGCGCACCAGGGCCTCGTCGCTGGACTCCAGGAACACGATCCGTCGGGTGACACGCCGGGTGTCGAGGTCGGCGAGGGATTCGCGCAGATTGTCGAAGAAGCGTCGGCCGCGCACGTCCACGACAACCGCGATCCGCGCCACGTTGCCCTGCGAGCGGGCGCCCAGCTCGACCATGGTGGGAATGAGGGCGGGCGGGAGGTTGTCCACGACGAACCAGCCGAGGTCCTCCAGACACTTAGCCGCCGTGGACCGTCCCGCTCCGGACATGCCGGAGATGATCACCAGCTCGGGGATGGCCGCTTCCTGGCCCGAGGCCGGCGTACCGTCCGTGCTCACCTGTGCTCCGTTTTCCTGGGCCGCGGGCTGCTCACCCGCCGCGGGGGGTGGCTGATCCTGCCCAGCTTCCTTGTGGGCCCGATCTCGCTCCGCTGTGGGCTGTGCGTCGTGCTCGGTCATCTCTCCTGCCCCCGTCGTTCGTCCGGGAGGCCCGCGGTTACGGGCTCCCCCGAGGAGCCCGCCGTCGTATCGGGTTCCTCGTCATCAATGATCTCCCCGGTCGCCGTGTTCACGGCGGGTGCGGCCGGAACCGCCTGGGCGAGGGCCGCGGCGATGGTCTCGGCCGTCTTCCGGCCTATCCCGGGCACCTCCTGGATCTGTTCGATTGTGGCGGACCGCAGCCGCTTCACCGAGCCGAAATGCTTGATGAGCGCCTGTTTGCGGGTCTCGCCGAGGCCGGGAACGTCGTCGAGGGGGCCGGCCCGGAAGCGCTTGGCGCGTTTGGTGCGCTGGTAGGTGATCGCGAACCGGTGGGCCTCGTCACGGACGCGCTGGAGCAGATAGAGGCCCTCACTGGTGCGGGGCAGGACCACCGGGTCGTCGTCTCCGGGCAGCCAGACCTCCTCCAGGCGCTTGGCGAGGCCGCAGACGGCGATGTCGTCGATGCCCAGCTCGTCCAGGGCGCGCCGGGCCGCGGCGACCTGCGGCTGCCCGCCGTCGACCACGACGAGCTGGGGCGGATAGGCGAACTTCTTCGGACGGCCGTCGTCGTCCTTGAGGGAGTTGCTGATCTCGTCCGGGCCGGTGAGAGTGCCGTCGCCGTCGGTGAGGGCGTCCTCGGTGCCGGAGCCGTCGGCCCACTCCCCCGTCTTCTCCTTCTCCGCGAGGTACCGCCTGAAGCGGCGGGTGATCACCTCGTGCATGGAGCGTACGTCGTCCTGACCCGCGAAGCCCTTGATCTGGAAGCGGCGGTACTCGCTCTTGCGCTGCAGTCCGTCCTCGAAGACGACCATGGAGGCGACCACGTCGTCCCCCTGGAGATGCGAGATGTCGTAGCACTCGATGCGCAGCGGGGCGCTGTCCAGGTCGAGGGCCTCGGCGATCTCCTCCAGGGCGCGCGAGCGCGTGGTCAGGTCGGAGGCGCGCTTGGTCTTGTGCAGCGCGAGCGCCTGCAGGGCATTGCGCTGCACGGTCTCCATGAGCGCCTTCTTGTCGCCGCGCTGCGGGATGCGCAGCGAGACGTTCGCCCCACGGCGGCCGGTCAGCCACTCCTGGACCGGCTCGACGGGCTCGGGCAGCGCCGGGACCAGGACCTCCTTGGGGACGGCGTCCCCGGTCTCCTCGCCGTAGAGCTGCTGCAGGGCGTGCTCGACCAGGGCGCCGGTGGTGATCTCCTCGACCTTGTCGGTCACCCAGCCGCGCTGGCCGCGCACCCGGCCGCCGCGCACATGGAAGATCTGCACGGCCGCCTCCAGCTCGTCCTCGGCGACGGCGATGAGGTCGGCGTCCGTCGCGTCGGCGAGCACGACGGCGTTCTTCTCCATGGCCTTCCTCAGGGCCTCGACGTCGTCGCGCAGCCGGGCCGCCCGCTCGTACTCCATCTCCTCGGCCGCCTCCATCATCTGCTTCTCCAGACGGCGGAGGTAGGTGCCGGTGCGGCCGGCCATGAAGTCGCAGAACTCCTCGGCCAGCTCCCGGTGGTCCTCGGGGCTGATCCGGCCGACGCAGGGGGCGGAGCACTTGCCGATGTAGCCGAGCAGGCAGGGGCGGCCGGTGCGGGCGGCGTTCTTGAACACGCCGGCCGAGCAGGTGCGCACCGGGAACACGCGCAGCAGCAGGTCCACGGTGTCCCGGATGGCCCACGCGTGACCGTACGGCCCGAAGTACCGGACGCCCTTCTTCTTGTGACCGCGCATCACCTGCACGCGCGGGAACTCCTCGTTCATCGTCACCGCGAGGTAGGGGTAGCTCTTGTCGTCGCGGTACTTGACGTTGAACCGGGGGTCGTACTCCTTGATCCAGGAATACTCCAGCTGGAGGGCCTCGACCTCCGTGGACACCACGGTCCACTCCACGGACGCGGCGGTGGTCACCATCGTCCGGGTGCGCGGGTGCAGGTGCGCCAGGTCCTGGAAGTAGTTCGCCAGGCGCTGGCGCAGGCTTTTCGCCTTTCCGACGTAGATCACCCGGCGGTGCTCGTCACGGAACCTGTACACCCCCGGGGAGTCCGGGATCTCACCCGGCCTGGGGCGGTAGCTGGAGGGATCGGCCATGTCTCACACCCTACTGGCGACCACCGACACCACGTCGGGCCTGTGGACAACGCCCACGCCCGTGCCGCTCAGCCGTCCACAACCCATCCGGTGTCCGCCGGCGGCAGGCCCGTCCCGATCAGGTGCTGGACGATCCGGAACGCCTCGTCGAGCTGCACGGTGTCCTGGTCCGGGAACGTGTCGCACTGCCCATCGGCCAGGAGAAAGCCCCCGCTCGCCCCTGCGGATCCCACGGAGACGGCGTGGGATCCGGGCTCGTCCGCTTCGTCGAGAAGCATCACCCGCGCGCGTTCGGTGTTGCTCACCACGGACAGCAGGCGCCCGGTGGAGCCGGTCAGCCAGGTTTCGAGACGGCCCTCGGCGATCCGTCGCCGCAGCACCGCGACCGCCTCCTCCGCCGTCACGGCCGTGCGATCGCCGTCGAAGGTCCAGGTCTCCGTCACGCGGCGATCTTCCATCGGCAGGCTCCGGCACGCCTGACGCTCGCGGCCGCAGGCCCCGGCGCGGAGCAACGGCCCGGCCAGGGGTGGCCATGGCGGGTTCGAGGTGTTGTCGGGGTCTGGTCAACACGCTTCAATGCGGGGGAACTCGGGGCCGTGCACGCACGCGTACAGGCGAGGCGTGCTCAGCCAGTGGCGTCCACGACGTCCACGGGGGTGGCCCCGCACACCAGCGCAGGCGGTCTGACCAGCCGTAGCGACACCTCACAGAAAGGCGCCCCGGTATGCGGCATGCCACGGAGCACGCGCACCTGCCCACCGCGGAACTGGACACGGCCCTGCGAGGCGGCCCCTTCCATGTCGCGCTGCGCGCCGCGATCGCCGCGCGCGGGCTGCCGCTCCAGCGCGTCCAGCACCATCTGTCCCGGCACGGGGTCAAGGTCGGCGTCACCAGCCTGAGTTACTGGCAGCAGGGTGCCCGCCGCCCCCAGCGCCCGGAGTCTCTGCGGGCCGTACGGGCGCTGGAGGAGATCCTCCAGCTGCCGGACGAATCGCTGATCCGGCTGCTCGCCGAGGCCGACGGGTCCGCCGCGCCCGATCGCCCGGCGGGGCGCTCCTACCGCTCCCTGATCGAGGCCTCGGACGTCCTGGACCGGCTCCGGGCCGAGCTCGGCTGGTCCCTCGACGGCGGTCTGCACACTCTGGGGCACCACGAATGCGTCCGCATCGGCGCCCGGCGCGAGCTGGCCGGCCGCGAGGCCCACCACATCGTGCGGGCCCACCGTGACGGCATCGACCGCTTCATCGCCGTGCACCACGGCGACCCCGGCTGCCGCCCGCACGACATCAGGGTGCGGGCGCTGGAGAACTGCCGCACCGGACGCGTCCGCTGGGACCAGGGCATCGGCGTGCTGGCCGCGGAGTTGCTCTTCGACACCCGGCTGCGCGCCGGTGAGACCTACCTCTTCCGGTATGGGATCGAGGACGGCACGGCCGGCCCGAGCCGCGAGTTCCTCCACCGCTTCGGCTTCCCCGGCGGCCAGTACGCCCTCCAGGTGCGATTCGACGCGGCCGCGCTGCCGGCCCGCTGCCATCGCTTCACCCAGCACTCGGCGGCGGCCCCCCGCAGCGGCCGCCACGAGCTGTCGGTCACCGGCCCCCACCACTGCGTCCACGTGGTCGAACCACGGATCCGCCCGGGGATCGTCGGGATCGCGTGGGAATGGGAGTGAACTCGCCTCGGGTGTGAGTCCCGGCTGGAAAGTGTGGCGCGCGGCCGCCGTACAAGCCGCTCGCGCATCCAGGCTGTCAGCGCGGCTGTCCGGTCAGGCGCCGGGACCCGCGATGATCCTGCCGTTCGTGGTCTTCACCGGCAGCTCGGCCAGGGGCTCGGTGGCCGGCGACTGGACCACCTTGCCCGTCGCGGCGTCGAACTGGCTGCCGTGGCATGGGCAGATCAGGGTCGTCCCCTGGAGCTTGTTGATGGGGCACCCCGCGTGCGTGCAGATCGTGCTGTAGGCCTTCAGCGCGCCGCTCCCGTCGCGGCTGACGACCACGTTGTGGTCCCGGTAGAGCTTGGCGCCGCCCTTCGAGACCTCGCTCTCGGCGCCGAGGTCCACCGGCGCGGTCGGGGTGGCCGCCACCGAACCGCCCTGGCCGGGCCCCGCGCACGCGGCCAGGCCGAGACCGGCGACCGGGGCCGCGGCGGCCCCTCGAAGGACGGTACGACGGCTCGCGGACGGTCGGGCGGGCATCTGGGACTCCACTGCTCAAGGGGTGTGCAGGGCGACGATACCCGGGCACAAGGGCCGGCCTCGGGGCGGGGCGTCGGCTGCGGCGGGAGGGTGTGCCGGGGGCGGCACTGGAAAGGGAGGGGGAGGGCTGTTGGGGAGGGTGTGTGGAACGAGTCGACGTAAACGCTTGCGCAAGCGTTTACGTGGAGCCGGTCCATGGGATACCGTCCCGCGCGGAAGGACTGCACTCGATCGGTTCAGGAGGGAGGCGCAATGCCCACCATGGCGGATGTCGCACGGAGCGCCGGGGTCTCCGTGGCGACCGTGTCCCACGTCCTGAACGGCACCCGCCCCGTGCTGCCCCACACCCGCCAGGCCGTGCTCGACGCCATCGACGTCCTCGGCTACACCCCCAACACGCTGGCGCGGTCCCTGGTGACCTCCCGCACCCGCTCCATCGGGCTCGCGGTGTCGGCGATCAGCAACCCGTACTTCACGGAGATCCTCCAGGGTGTGGAGGCCGCCGCCCTGGAGGCGGGCTACAGCCTGCTCATCGCGGACCCGCACGACGACCCCGGGCACGAGCGCAAGGTCGTGCAGCTCCTCCATGAACGCCGGGTGGACGGCATGATCGTCGCTCCCTCCGCGCGCCCGCACGAACTCGTCGGCTATCTCCGCCGCCACGCCGTACCGACCGTGTTCCTGGACCGGGTGGTCGACGTCGGCGGGCCGGGCGGCTCCGCGGCGGGTGCCGGAGCGGGTGCCGCTCCCGACCAGGACGCGCCCTGGTACGACCAGGTATGCGCCGACAGCGCCGAGCCGACTGCCCGTCTGGTCACCCATCTCGCCGGGCTGGGCCATCACAGGATCGGCCTGGTCGCGGGTCTGCCCGGCCTCAGCACCACCAGTGAGCGTGTCTCCGGCTACCGGCACGGCCTCGGCGCAGCCGGCCTGGAGCTCGATGAACGGCTCCTGGTGTCCGGCAACTCCGAGTCCACCGGTGCCGAGCAGGCCACCGCCGCACTGCTCGCCCTCCCTGAACCGCCCACGGCACTCGTCACGGCCAACAACGCCATGACGATCGGCGCCCTGCGCGCCCTGCGCCGACGCGGCCTGTCCGTACCCGACGACATCGCCCTGTGCTGCTTCGACGACTTCGCCTGGGCCGATCTGTTCTCACCCCGGCTCACCGCCATCGCCCAGCCCAGCAGGGAGTTGGGCGCGCAGGCCGTCCGGGTGCTCCTGGACCGTCTGGACGAGCCGCGTCGGCCGATCCGGACGGTCCGGCTGCCGTGCGCGTTCGTCCACCGCACGTCCTGCGGGTGCCCGGAGGAGCCCGGCGGGTCCCAGGAGCCCGGGCAGACCACATCATCCACGCCGTCGGAGAAGGGAACCGCCTCGTGATCGTCGTCGCCGGTGAGGCACTGATCGACCTGGTACCGCAGGGCTCCGGCGCCCTCGCGGCGCTGATGCCGGCGCTCGGCGGCGGCCCCTACAACACCGCCGTGGCCCTCGGCCGGCTCGGTTCCCGCACCGCTTTCTGCTCCCGGACCTCGCACGACGCCTTCGGCGAGGCCCTGCTCGACGGGCTGCGGCGCGCGGGAGTGGACGTGTCGAGCGTGCAGCGCGGGGCGGAGCCGACGACGCTGGCGGTGGCCACGATCGACGACACTGGCTCGGCCGCTTACTCCTTCTATGTGGACGGCACCGCCGACCGTCTGTTCACCGCCCCCGCCGCGCTGCCGGCCGGTACCCGCGCGGTGTCCTTCGGCACCTGCTCGCTCGTCCTGGAACCGGGGGCGAGCGCCTATGAGGAGCTGATGCGCGCGGCGGCCGGGCAGGGGCTGTTCACCGCGCTCGACCCCAACATCCGGGCGGGGCTGATCCCGGACGCGGACGCCTACCGGGCGCGTTTCAAGAGCTGGCTGCCCTCAGTGACGCTGCTCAAGCTGTCCGCTGAGGATGCCGAGTGGCTGGGCGGCACCCCGCGCGAGTGGCTGGCCGCGGGACCGGCCGCCGTGGTGGTGACCCGGGGCGGGGACGGTCTGACCGCGTTCAGCCGGGACGGCGCGGAGTACTCCGTACCAGGTGAGAAGGTCGCCGTGGTGGACACCATCGGCGCCGGTGACACGGTCAACGCGGCCTTGCTGCACGGGCTTTCCGCCCTGGACGCGCTGTCGGAGGAAGCGCTCGCCGCCCTCGGGACGGAGGGCTGGACGCGGCTGCTGCGCTTCGCGGCACGCGCGGCTGCGCTCACCTGCTCGCGGGCGGGGGCCGAGCCGCCGTTCGCGGCCGAGCTCGGTGAACTGTGAGCGGCGCCTTTTCTGTGCGGGGTTTCCCTCTCTGCTGTTGTCAAGGTGCGACCGGACCCGTGGTGCGGGGACCTGGCGAACCTCGGAGCCGGGGTGGCTGATGGTGGAACGAGTGGCGCCCCGCGGGGAGTTCCCGCGGGGCGCCACTTTTCTGGTGATGTGTCAGGCCTTGCGTGCCCGCGTCGTCTTCTTCGCGGGCGTCGCCTTCTTCTTGACCGCGTCGGCCTTCTTGGTCGCCGTGCTGTTGGCCTTCGCCGTCACCGTCTTCTTCGCCGCCGTCCTCGCCGCGGCCGTCTTCCCGGCCGTTGCGGTGCGCTGCGCCGGCACGGATTCGGCGTCGCTGATGCGGTCGGCACCGAGGATCTCGCGCAGGAACTTGCCGGTGTGGCTGGCCGGGACCCCGGCGACCTCCTCGGGGGTGCCCTCGGCGACCACGAGGCCACCGCCGGCGCCGCCCTCCGGACCCATGTCGACGACCCAGTCGGCGGTCTTGATCACATCGAGGTTGTGCTCGATGACGATGACCGTGTTGCCCTTGTCGACCAGGCCGCCGAGGACCTTCAGCAGCTTGCTGATGTCCTCGAAGTGCAGACCGGTGGTCGGCTCGTCCAGGACGTAGACCGTGCGTCCGGTGGATCGCTTCTGCAGCTCGCTGGCCAGCTTCACGCGCTGGGCCTCACCGCCGGAGAGGGTGGTGGCGGACTGGCCGAGGCGGACGTAGCCGAGGCCGACGTCCTTCAGCGTCCTCAGGTGCCGGGAGATGGCCGGGACGGCCTCGAAGAAGTCGGTGGCCTCCTCGATCGGCATGTTCAGTACATCGGCGATGGACTTGCCCTTGTAGTGGACCTCCAGGGTCTCCCGGTTGTACCGGGCGCCGTGGCAGACCTCGCACGGGACGTAGACGTCCGGGAGGAAGTTCATCTCGATCTTGATCGTGCCGTCGCCCGCGCAGTTCTCGCAGCGGCCGCCCTTGACGTTGAAGGAGAAGCGGCCGGGCTGGTAGCCGCGGACCTTCGCCTCGGTGGTCTCGGCGAACAGCTTGCGGATGTGGTCGAAGACGCCGGTGTACGTCGCCGGGTTGGACCGCGGGGTGCGGCCGATCGGCGACTGGTCGACGTGCACGACCTTGTCGACGAGGTCGTCGCCGTCCACGCGCGTGTGCCGTCCGGGGACGTTTCTCGCGCCGTTCAGCTCGCGGGCCAGGTGCGTGTACAGGATGTCGTTGACCAGCGTCGACTTTCCGGAACCGGAGACGCCCGTGACGGCCGTGAACACGCCCAGCGGGAAGGACACGTCGATGTCCTGCAGGTTGTTCTCACGGGCGCCGTGCACGGTGAGCTGCCGGGACGGGTCGCGGGGGCGGCGGATGTCCGGAAGCGGGATCGCCTTGCGCCCCGAGAGATAGGCGCCGGTCTGCGACTCGGTGTTGGTGAGCAACTCCGTGAGGGAGCCGCTGTGCACGACCTTGCCGCCGTGCTCACCGGCGCCGGGGCCGATGTCCACGACCCAGTCGGCGACCTTGATGGTGTCCTCGTCGTGCTCCACGACGATGAGCGTGTTGCCCATGTCGCGCAGCCGGACCAGGGTCTCGATCAGCCGGTGGTTGTCCCGCTGGTGCAGACCGATGGACGGCTCGTCCAGGACGTACAGGACGCCGACGAGGCCGGAGCCGATCTGGGTGGCCAGGCGGATGCGCTGGGCCTCGCCGCCGGAGAGCGTGCCGGCCGCGCGGTTCAGCGAGAGGTAGTCGAGGCCGACGTCGACCAGGAAGCGCAGTCGCTCGTTGACCTCCTTCAGCACCCGCTCGGCGATCTTCTTGTCACGGGCGCTCAGCTTCAGCCGGCCCAGGAAGTCCGCGCAGTCACTGATCGACATCGCGGAGACCTCGGCGATCGACTTCTCCATGATCGTGACCGCGAGGACGATGGGCTTCAGGCGCGTGCCCTCACAGGAAGGGCAGGGCACCTCACGCATGTAGCCCTCGAAGCGCTCGCGGCTGGCGTCGCTCTCGGCCTCGCTGTGCCGGCGCTTCACGAACGGCACCGCACCCTCGAAGGGCGTGGTGTACACGCGCTCACGGCCGTACCGGTTGCGGTAGCGGACCTCGATCTGGGTCTTGTGACCGTAGAGCAGGGCCTTCTTCGCGCGCTGGGGCAGGCCCGCGAACGGGATGTCCGTGCGGAAGCCGAGCGCGTCCGCGAGGGCACCGATCAGGCGGCCGAAGTAGTCCTTGGTGTGCCCGTGCGACCAGGGATGGATGGCGCCCTCGTCCAGGGACTTGTCCTCGTCCGGAACGATCAGCTCGGGGTCGACCTCCATCCGCGTGCCGATGCCGGTGCAGTCGGGGCAGGCGCCGAAGGGCGAGTTGAAGGAGAAGGAGCGGGGCTCCAGTTCCTCGAAGGACAGGTCGTCGTACGGGCAGTACAGGTGCTCGGAGTACATGCGCTCGCGCTCGGGGTCGTCCTCGGGGAGGTCGACGAAGTCGAGCACGATCATGCCGCCGGACAGGCCGAGGGCGGTCTCCACGGAGTCGGTGAGGCGGCGCTTGGCGGACTCCTTCACCGTGAGGCGGTCCACGACCACCTCGATGGTGTGCTTCTCCTGCTTCTTCAGGGTCGGCGGGTCGGAGAGCTGGATCGTCTGTCCGTCCACACGCGCGCGGGAGTAGCCCTTGGTCTGCAGGTCGGCGAAGAGGTCGACGAACTCGCCCTTGCGCTCGCGCACGAGTGGCGACAGCACCTGGAAGCGGCTCCCCTCCGGCAGCTCCAGGACCCTGTCGACGATGGCCTGCGGCGACTGGCGGGAGATCGGGCGGCCGCACTCGGGGCAGTGCGGCTTGCCGATGCGCGCGAAGAGCAGACGCAGGTAGTCGTAGACCTCGGTGATGGTGCCGACCGTCGAGCGCGGGTTGCGCGAGGTCGACTTCTGGTCGATGGAGACCGCCGGGGACAGACCCTCGATGAAGTCGACGTCCGGCTTGTCCATCTGGCCGAGGAACTGCCGGGCGTACGAGGAGAGCGACTCCACGTAGCGCCGCTGGCCCTCGGCGAAGATCGTGTCGAAGGCCAGGGAGGACTTGCCCGACCCGGACAGGCCCGTGAAGACGATGAGCGAGTCACGCGGCAGGTCGAGCGAGACATTCTTCAGGTTGTGCTCGCGCGCGCCACGGACGATGAGACGGTCGGCCACGCCGGTCCGCACCTTTCTTGAGAGAAGTGACAGGGGCGGGGCCCCCGTGCTTCTTCAGACTAGGGGGAGCCACTGACAACGCCGGTCGGATTCTCCGGTTGCATAACAACCCCCGGCCATCCAGCATGCCCGACGCCGCCCTCGACGATATAGCACGTGCTTTCGATTTGCGGCCGAGCTTCACCACCTTCACCCAAAGGTGTGATGGAGCTAGTGTCAGGCCCATGATTGATCACGCTCATGACCTGGCATGTGTACGTGACGCGACCGAACGGCTCCTCACCGCGGTCGCCAAACTGGACAACGCGTCGCTCGCCGAGCCGTCACGGCTCCCGGGGTGGACCCGCGGGCATGTCCTCGCCCACCTCGCGCGCAACGCGGATGCGCTCGTGAACGTTCTCGAGGGCCGGCCCATGTACGCGAGCGCCGAGGCGCGGGACGCCGACATCGAACGCGACGCCCCGCGCGGCCTCGACGCCCAGCTCGCCGACCTGCGCGAGAGCGCGGCCCGCTTCCGGGCCGCGGGGGACGCGCCGGCGGACTGGACGCGCACGGTGGAGCTGCGCAACGGGGTCACCGACTCGGCGTCCCGCGTGCCGTTCCGGCGGTGGATCGAGGTCGAGCTGCACCATGTCGATCTCGGCGTCGGGTACGAGCTGGAGGATCTTCCGGCCGAGTTCACGGACCGGGAGATCGACTTCCTGGCGAAGCGCTTCGCCGGCCATGAGGAGGTGCCCTCGACCGGCCTGAGCGCGGGCAATGGCCGGGTCTGGACCACGGGCGGCGGAGCGGAGGGCGGACCGGTCCAGGTCGAGGGTACGGCCGCCGACCTGCTCGGCTGGCTCGCCGGGCGACGCGACGGCTCTGGCCTCACCACGAACGGCCCGCTGCCGAAGCTGCCCCCGTTGTAGGGCCGCTGCGGTCCACGGGGTCCTCCCCCGCTATAGGCTGATCACCATGACGTACACCGGAGAGGTCAGGGTCGGCGGACCGGCGGATGTGCACGAGCTCAAGGACCTGATGATCACGAAGATCGCGGTCGGCCCGATGGACAACAACGCCTATCTGTTGCGCTGCCGGGCCACCGACGAGCAGCTTCTGATCGACGCCGCCAACGAGGCGCAGACGCTCCTCGGGATGATCGGTGACGACGGCATCGCCTCCGTCGTCACCACGCATCAGCACGGCGACCACTGGCAGGCGCTCGCCGAGGTCGTCGCGGCCACGGGAGCGCGTACGTACGCCGGCCGCGAGGACGCCACCGGCATCCCCGTGCCCACCGATGTCCTCGTGGACGACGGCGACGTCATCAGGGTGGGTCAGGTGGAGCTCACTGCACGGCACCTCGTCGGGC
The DNA here is from genome assembly GCF_053593835.1 of Streptomyces sp. NPDC002076. Classification (NCBI taxonomy): domain Bacteria; kingdom Bacillati; phylum Actinomycetota; class Actinomycetes; order Kitasatosporales; family Streptomycetaceae; genus Streptomyces; species Streptomyces sp. NPDC002076. Next base: position 301,465 of record NZ_JBSFDI010000004.1, on the reverse strand, counting down.
ACACCCCGGGTTCGATCGCGCTGGTCTACGACGACCCGCACGGCCACCCGCACGTCTTCACCGGCGACTGCCTCTTCCCGGGCGGTGTCGGCAACACGCGCAAGGATCCGAAGGCCTTCGCCAGCCTGATCCACGACGTGGAGACGAAGATCTTCGACGTACTCCCCGATGAGACCTGGGTCTACCCCGGGCACGGCAACGACACGACCCTGGGTGCGGAGCGACCGCATCTGCCGGAGTGGCACGCGCGCGGATGGTGAGCGCCGGGCGCTTTCCTCTCCTGAGCGCCGGGCACGTTTCGCGCCGCGCGCGCCCCGTGTGAACGTCTCGCACATGCTGGGGGCGCGTGCGCGCTCCCCGCGCGCCCAGTCACGCGGTCAACTGGTGGCAACCCCGCGGAGGATGACGGCTCCTCTGCGGCAGGGCCGCCGGCCTCCAACCCCGCCCTCGGCCGGCGGCCCAGGCCGAAGTCGCGCGCCATGAGGGATGTTCACACGACCGCAACACCCGTTCCCAGTATGAGGACAGTTATGGTCGTGACCTGGACAAACGCGGGGTTCGCTGCCAATCTCCCGCCATGTACACAGCCCCTCGTGTCCTGCGCCGTGCGGCAGCCGCCGCCACCGTAGCCCTGCTCGCCACCGCCGTCGGCTGTGCTCCGCAGCCGGAGCAGAAGGCGTCGGCCTCACCCTCCGGCTCGGCCGCGAAGAGCTGCGCCAAGGGCAAGTTGGCCACCAAGACGTCCGGGAAGCTGACGATCGCGACGGACGAACCGGCTTACGAGCCCTGGTTCAATGACGACAAGCCCGCGAACGGCAAGGGCTTCGAGTCGGCGGTCGCCTACGCCGTGGCCCAGCAACTGGGTTATGGCAAGAGCGCGGTCGTCTGGCAGAGCGTGCCGTTCAACAAGGCGTTCGCGCCCGGCGTGAAGAGCTTCGACTTCGACATCAACCAGGTGTCGATCAGCGCCGAGCGCAAGAAGGCCGTCGACTTCTCCTCCGGCTACTACGACGTGCGCCAGGCCGTCATCGCGCTGAAGGGCAGCAAGGCCGCCAAGGCGACGAGCATCGCGGACCTGAAGGACCTCAAGCTGGGCGCCCAGGTGGGCACCACGAGCCTCAACTACATCAGCGACGTGGTGAAGCCGTCGCAGGAGGCGGCTGCGTACTCCAAGAACGACCAGGCCATCTCCGCGCTCAGGAACGGTCAGGTCGACGCGATCGTCACCGACCTGCCGACCGCCTTCTACGTCACCTCGGCCCAGGTGACCAACGCCAGGATCGTCGGCCAGTTCGAGAACCAGGGCGGCACACCCGAGCAGTTCGGGCTCGTCCTGGACAAGGGCAGCGGTCTCACTTCGTGCGTGACGTCGGCCGTGGACGCCCTGCGCAAGGACGGCACGCTGGCGAAGCTGGAGAAGCAGTGGCTGTCCGACGCGGTCGACGCTCCGGTGCTCAAGTGACGGTCACGAAGGAGGAGTCCGGGGAGGACTCCGGCAAGGACGACATGCGCGACGGGTACGTCCCGTCCGAGCGGCGGCTGGAGCGCGAGCGCCACAAGCGTGCGCGTGCCCGCCGCGCGACGGCCATCGCGGCCCTCTCGACTCTGGTCACCGGCGTCGTCCTCTATCTGGTCGTCGTCAGCGCGCCCGGTTGGCCGCGTACCAAGGAGACCTTCTTCGACGGGCAGTACGCGCGCGAGGCCTTCCCCAAGGTCCTCGATGGGCTGTGGCTGAACGTCCGGCTGCTGCTGATCTGCGGCGTACTGGTGCTCGTCCTGGGCATGCTGATCGCCATCGCGCGCACCCTGCCCGGGCCCGTGTTCTTCCCCCTGCGGGTGCTCGCGGCCGCGTACACGGACTTCTTCCGCGGTCTGCCGCTGATCATCAACCTGATGATCGTGGTCTTCGGCGTGCCCGCGCTGCGCCTCCAGGGCGTGACCGTCGATCCCGTGCTGCTCGGTGGCACGGCACTGACACTGACCTACTCCGCTTACGTCGCCGAGGTGTTCCGCGCCGGCATCGAGTCCGTGCACCCCTCGCAGCGCGCCGCCGCCCGCTCGCTGGGGCTGACCAACCGTCAGGCGCTGCGGTACGTGGTGCTTCCCCAGGCGGTACGGCGTCAGGTGCCGCCCCTGCTGAACGACCTCGTGTCCCTCCAGAAGGACACCGGGCTCGTGTCGATCGGCGGCGCGGTCGACGCCGTACGGGCGGCCGACATCATCGCCCAGCGCAGCCTCAACTACACGCCGTACATCGTCGCGGGTCTGGTCTTCGTGGCACTGACCATTCCGATGACCCGCTTCACGGACTGGGTGACGGCCCGGATGGACCGGCAACGGGCCCAGGGAGGATCGCTATGAGCGACGCAGTCACGCCCGTGCTGCGCATGGAGTCCGTCCGCAAGACCTTCGGCGGCTCCGTCGTACTGCGCGATGTCGGTCTGGAGGTCGCCCCGCACACGGTGACCGCGCTGATCGGCGCCTCGGGCTCGGGCAAGTCCACGCTGCTGCGCTGCGCCAACCTCCTCGAGGAGATCGACGACGGCGCGATCTGGCTGGACGGCGAGGAGATCACCGATCCCCGCGTCGACCAGGACGCGGTCCGGCGCCGGATCGGCGTGGTCTTCCAGGCGTACAACCTCTTCCCGCACATGACCGTGCTGGACAACATCACGCTGGCGCCCCGCCGGGTGCACGGCGTCGCCCGCACGGAGGCCGAGGAACGGGCCAGGGAGCTGCTGGAGCGCCTCGGACTGGGCGCCAAGGCGGATGCCTATCCAGACCGGCTCAGCGGCGGCCAGCAGCAGCGTGTGGCGATCGTGCGGGCGCTCGCCGTACGGCCTCGGCTGTTGCTGCTGGACGAGATCACGGCGGCGCTCGACCCCGAACTCGTGGGCGAGGTGCTGGAGGTGGTCCGGGATCTGAAGGAAGACGGCATGACCATGGTGCTGGCGACGCACGAGATGGGCTTCGCGCGGGACGTCGCCGACCAGGTTTGTTTTCTGGACGGTGGCGTCGTGCTGGAGCGCGGCACCGCCGAGCAGGTCTTCGGCGACCCGCAGCAGGAGCGGACGCGGCGCTTCCTGCGGCGGATCGTGGAGGCGGGCAGGCTGTGACGGCCTCGGACTATGCCATGGCCTAAGCCTCGGCCGCGCCCAGCAAGGCGGCGACCCGCTCCACACCGAACACATAGCCCTGCACTCCGCAGCCGGCGATCACGCCGTCGGCCCGCAACGAGACGTACGAGTGGTGCCGGAACGATTCGCGCTGGTGGATGTTGGAGATGTGCACCTCCAGCACGGGCATGCCGTCGCAGGTGTTGAGTGCGTCCAGAATTGCGACGGACGTGTGGGAGTAGGCGCCGGGGTTGATGACGATCCCGCTGTGGTTCAGGCGCGCCTCGTGGATCCAGTCGACCAACTGGCCCTCGTGGTTGGACTGCCGGAAGTCCACGGTGCCGCCGTGCGCGGCCGCGGCCTTTGCGCACATCGCCTCGACGTCGGCCAGGGTGTGCCTGCCGTAGATCTCGGGCTGGCGCTGGCCGAGCAGGTTCAGATTGGGCCCGTTGAGGATCATGATCGGGGCGTTGGCCAGGGTGCGGGGCACGTTTCCTCCGGTCCGTTCGGGGCGGTACGTCGACGACCGCCGCTCGCACCCGGTCTATCACGGTGGCTGGAGCACATGGCGGGCCGCGTGCGCCGGAGGCCCGGCGGCGCACGCCACCTCGCCCGGTCGCCTCCGCGCGCCCCGTAACTGTGGATCACGGTGGGTGGTTGACGCGGCATGCAGCCTGTGCGTGCCGTGAGCACCCCTTCGATGCCGAGACTCGCCGCCGCGTCCCTGGCGGGGACCGCGATCGAGTTCTACGACTTCTTCGTCTATGGAACGGCGGCGGCCCTGGTCCTGGGGCCGCTGTTCTTCCCGACGTTCTCGCCGGTCGCGGGGACGCTGGCGGCGTTCGTGACGTTCGGGGTGGGGTTCGTGGCCCGGCCGCTGGGCTCGGTGGTGTTCGGGCATCTCGGCGACCGCCACGGGCGGCGGCCGGTGCTCGTCGCCTCACTGCTGCTCACGGGCGCCTCGACCGTCGCGGTGGGCTGTGTGCCGTCGTACGGGACCATCGGCGTCGCCGCGCCCCTGCTGCTGCTCGTGCTGCGCTTCCTGCAGGGTCTCGGGCTCGGCGGGGAGTGGGGCGGGGCGGTGCTGCTGACCGCCGAGCACGCGCCGACCGCGCGACGCGCTCTGTGGTCGAGCTTCCCCCAAGTGGGGCCCGCGGTCGGCTTCGTGCTGGCCAACGGGGTGATGCTCGCACTGTCGGCGGGCCTGTCCAATGCGGAGTTCGCAGGGTGGGGCTGGCGCGTGCCGTTCTGGGTCGCCGGTGCGCCGGCGCTCGCCGGTCTGTGGTTGCGCTCGTCGCTCGCCGAGAGCCCCCGGTTCCTGGAAATCGACGACCACGCGCGCGTGCCGCTCGTGGAGGTCGTACGGCATCACGGGAGGCTGGTGCTGCTGACGGCCGGCGCGCTGGCCATCGGGTACGCGGTGTTCTACGCGGTGACGACCTGGTCGCTGGCGTATGCGACGGAGCGGCTCGGGGTGAGCCGGACGGTGATGCTGACGTGTGTCATGGCCGCGGTGGTCGTGAAAGGGGCCCTCACGCCCTTGGTGGCGCTCCTCGGCGACCGCTATGGGCGGCGGCCGATGTGTCTGACGGGTTGCGCGGCCTGCGTCGTGTGGATGCTCCCGATGGTGGCCCTGCTGGCCACCGGTCAGCCGCTGTTGATGTTCCTGGGCATCCTGGGCGCGCTGATCGCCTTTGTCACCATGTTCGCGGTCATCGCCGCCTACCTGCCGGAACTGTACGAGGCGCGGGTGCGCTGCACGGGCGCCGCAGTGGGCTACAACCTCGGCGGGGTCCTCGGTGGCGCGCTCACCCCGATCGTGGCCACGGCGCTCGCGGAGCAGAGCGGGCGTGTGCCCTGGGCCGTGGGGGTGTATCTGACGGGCATCGGGCTGATCAGCCTGGTGTGCTTCGCGCTGCTTCCGGAGACGCGGCCGATGCCCGTGCCGGCGGTGGAACCTGCGACGGGTTGACCGGCCGGGGCCCGGGACGACGGCGACGCCTTACAGGCCTCCCGAAGAGGGGCCGGACGGGCGGGCTACGGGCTGATGGCCAGCTCCAGGTAGGCCGCGAAGAGCACCAGGTGGACCCCGCCCTGCAGCGGCGTGGCCCGTCCCGGCACCACCGTGAGGGAGCTGACCACGATGGTCAGTGCGAGCAGCAGCATGTGCGTCGAGCCGAGGCCGAGGACGAGCGGTCCGGACAGCCAGACGGAGGCGAGGGCGACGACCGGGATGGTCAGGCCGATGCTGGCCATGGCCGAGCCGAGTGCGAGGTTGAGGCTGGTCTGCACGCGGTCGCGACGTGCGGCGCGCAGCGCGGCGATCGTCTCCGGCAACAGCACGAGCAGGGCGATGATCACACCGACGACAGCTTGGTGCAGCCCGGCCGCCGCCACGCCCGACTCGATGGTGGGCGACACGCTCTTGGCCAGGCCGACCACGCCGACCAGGGCCAGGCCGAGCAGGCCGAGGCTGATCCAGGCGGTGCGCGCGGACGGGGGCTGGGCGTGGTCGTCGGCGATGACGGCCACGTCCTGCCGGGTGATCGGCAGGAAGTAGTCGCGGTGGCGCACGGTCTGGGTGGCCACGAACAGTCCGTACAGGATCAGTGAGGACAGCGCGGCGAAGGTCAGCTGCACCGAGGAGAACTCGGGTCCGGGCCTACTGGTGGTGAAGGTGGGCAGCGCCAGGCTGAGCGTGGCGAGCGTCGCCACGGTAGCCAGGGCGGCGCCGGTGCCCTCGGGGTTGAAGACCGCGGTGCCGTGCCGCAGCGAACCGACGAGCAGACAGAGCCCGACGATGCCGTTGCAGGTGATCATCACGGCGGCGAAGACAGTGTCCCTGGCCAGGGTGGAACTCTGGTCCCCGCCGTCCGCCATGAGGGTGACGATCAGGGCCACCTCGATGATCGTGACGGCGATGGCGAGCACCAGGGAGCCGAAGGGCTCGCCGACGCGGTGGGCGATGACCTCGGCGTGGTGGACGGCCGCCAGGACGGAACCGGCGAGCACCAGCGTCACCACGGCGACGACCGCACCCGGCAGGCTGCGGCCCCAGGTGAAGACCAGGATGACTACCGCGAAGACGGGCACGAGGAACGTCCATTGCCGAGTGAACGCCCGGAGCCGAGTGATCATGCGGCGATGGTCGCAGAGGCGCACAGGATTCGCATTCCTCTGTTTTCCGATACTTCTGGTCCTTTCCGGCGCGGGACCGCGGGCTTGGTCAGGCGTCGACGCTGTCCTTCGGGGCGGCTTCGCCGCCGGTGCGCGCCGCCTCGGCGGCAGCCTGCTTACCGTTGGCCATCAGGCTGGTGACGGTGGTGACGATCAGGACCGCGCAGATCACGCCGAGCGAGACCGGGATGCTGATCTCGGGCACGTGGACGCCGGACTCGTGCAGGGCGTGCAGCACCAGCTTGACGCCGATGAAACCGAGGATGACCGACAGGCCGTACGAGAGGTGGACCAGCTTCTTCAGCAGGCCGCCGATGAGGAAGTACAGCTGTCGCAGGCCCATGAGGGCGAAGGCGTTGGCGGTGAAGACGATGTACGGGTCCTGGGTCAGGCCGAAGATCGCAGGGATGGAGTCCAGGGCGAACAGGACGTCCGTGGTGCCGATGGCCAGCATCACGACCAGCATCGGGGTCATGACCCGCTTGCCGTTCTGCCGTATCCACAGCTTGGTGCCGTGGTACCGGTCGGCCACACCGAACTTGCGCTCCGCGGCCTTCAGCAGTTTGTTCTCCTCGTACTCCTCGTCCTCCTGGTCCGCGCGGGCCTCCTGGATGAGCTTCCAGGCGGTCCAGATCAGGAACGCGCCGAAGAGGTAGAAGATCCAGGAGAAGCTGGCGATGATCGCGGCTCCTGCGGCGATGAAGACGGCCCGCAAAACCAGAGCTATGAGGACACCGACGAGCAGAACGCGCTGCTGGTACTGCGCGGGCACCGCGAACTTCGCCATGATCAGGACGAAGACGAAGAGGTTGTCGACGCTCAGCGACTTCTCGGTGATGAATCCCGCGAAGAACTCGCCGGCCGGCTGTCCGCCGCCGAAGGCAAGGAGACCGAGGCCGAACAGCCCGGACAGGGCGATCCAGACGACGGTCCAGATGCCGGCTTCCTTGATCGACACCTCATGCGGCCTGCGCCCGATGAGGAAATCGACCGCGATCAGGGCGGCGAGGCCCACGATGGTCAGGACCCACAGGGTCATGGAGACTTCCACTGCACCTCCGGCATTACGTAACGGCAAACACATCAGCGTCGTCGCTGCCGGAGGTCTCCTCCACCCGCGTCGGGCCGACGCCCCGGGACCGGAACCGGTCCGTACTGACGGGTGCGCCACAGTCGGGAAGTACTCCCCTCCGTACGGAAGACAGTAGCTCAATCACCAAGGAAAGGTAAAGAGGAAAGTAAAATAAAGACCAAGTGTGCTGGTGGGGGGACTTTAGCTGTACTTGGTCCTGGCTCTGGCCACCTCGGTGAGCACCTGGTGCACGATCTGGCTCCCGACCGGCACCAGCGACGGTTCGTAGGTCCAGGCGTGCCCGACCCAGGGGTCGGCGAAGTGATCGTCGGGTACGGGGGTGAGTCGCATCAGCGAACGCCACAGCGGATCGAGGAGGGGGCCGTAGGCGGCGGCGTCCTCGCGGTCCGCCACCAGCAGGAGGTGAACACCGACGTCGGGCCCCTCGTCGACGAGATAGCGCAGCCGGGTCACCGCCCGGTCGTCGAAAGCGTGCGGGAAGTCGTTGACGATCAGCAGCTGACGCGCGGTGTCGACTTCGGCCGGCAGCGATTCGGGTGCACCGCCGCGCACCGCCATCTGTACGAGGTCCACCCGTCGGGTGAGCCGCTCCAGCATCTGTGTCACCCCGCCCGCGCCGGTCGCGGGAGGCATGGCGAGCACGCCGGTCCGCGTGAGTGGGGCGAACGCCGCGGACCCGGAGCCGGCCGGATCGATGACCTGCACGGCGAAGTCCCCCGCCGGATGCACGGCGAGCAGCCGAGCCGCGAGTGCCACCGCTGCCTCCACGGCCAGGTGCCGCAGCTCGGCGGAGTCCGGACAGCCGCCGGGTGCCGCCGCCGGGCCGCTGTCGAGCCACAGACCGCGTTCCAGCGGCAGCCTGACCAGCAGGGGGATGCGGAGCGGCTCGCTCTCGGGCAGATGGAGATCGCCGAGGCGCAGGGCCATCGGGGGCTCGGCGGGCACGCGGTAGCCGTGCCAGACGGGGTTGTCCCAGCGGGCGTAGGCGGGCGGAAGCGCGGGCTCGACCACTTCGGACTCGGCGGTGAGCTGGGCGAGGTCGCGGTCGAGGACGGCACGCGCCTGATCCACCAGCTGGGTCCGGCGGGCGTGGGCCGCCTCGCGCGCGGCGTCGCTCGCGGCGCCGAGCCTGCCGCGGGGGTCGGTGAGGGCCTGGTCGAGCTCCTTCTCCAAGCGGGAGTCGGCGAAGTCGACGGCGCTGCGGTAAGCGGCGGTCGTGCGGGCCAGGTCCTCGAACATGCCCCAGACCTGGTTGTACAGCCGCTCCTCCATCGACCAGCCCACGGCGTCCCCCGCTACGGGCTGCGCAGGCCCGCCGCCGGCGGCCGGAGCCGCCGGCGGTGGTGTGCCGTGTGGGCGGCGGCCGGGGTGCGTGTAGTCGACCCCGGTGCCGGGCTCTCGCGAGGCCGCGTCGGATTCCTGCGTGTCGTACGGATTCCGCGCGGCGTACGGCTGCGCGGGCTCCGGCTGCTGCGGGGCACAGGAAGGCGTCTGTCCGGGCGCCCCGGGCGCGGGGGTGTTCTGAGGATCGGCTACGTCGGTGTCGTACGGCCCGGGGTCCGACGTGCCGCGCGAAGTGGAGGCGGACGCGTCGTGCGGTGGAGCCGCAGAGATGTCCTGCGGCGGGCGAGCCGTGGTCCCGTGCGCTGACGGTGCGGAGGCCGGTGTCGGCAGCGCGCGGGACTGGTTGTGGGCGGCCGCCTCGCCGGGGACCGCCGCCTCGCCAGGGGCCGGCGCCGCATGGGCCGCGGCAGCCACGTCGGCAGCCTCGCGCAGGCCCTGGTCGGCGAGCAGTGCGGTGAGCCCGGCCGCGTAGCCCTGGCCCACGGCACGCACCTTCCAGGCGCCCTGTCTGCGGTAGAACTCCAGGGCGACCACGGCCGTCTCGCCGTCCAGGCCGGTCAGGGTGAAGCAGGCGAGTTCGGTGCCGTCGAGGCCCTCGACCGTCGTGTGCGGGGCGGCGACTGCACCGAATCGGAGCGGTGCCCCGGCCCCGGTGGGCAGGGCGAGGAAGATGTCGACGCGGTGGACGGCTTCGGGCAGAGCGCCCAGGTCGACTGCGAGGCGATGTCCGGTGGCGGCCAGCCGGGATACCTCGACACCGGGCAGGGCGGGGGCGCCGGGGTGGGCCACCCACTGGGGGCCGTGGACCGTGCCGTTCTCGTCGCCGAGTGTGGCTCCGGCCAGGACCGGCACCCCGGCCGAGACCCGGATCGCCAGCCGGACCTGGGACAGCGGGTGATTCTGCCCCCGCACCAGCTCGGCCGTCATCGCCGTCGCCCCCCTGTGTCGTTGTCGTTCGGTCCTGCGCCGCCGGTCGAGCGGGCGGTCCTACAGGTGCTGCTGGATCGCCGGCATCAGGTCCTGGAACGTACGTCCGTTGGCCGGGGCACCCAGGGCGGTCATCGTCCAGCCGGCGCCCGCGCGGTGCACCTTCGCCATGATCTGGGCGGTGTAGTCGCCGCCGCCGTCCAGCGTGTAGCGGGCCAGTTCCTGGCCGTTGGTCTCGTCCACCAGGCGGCAGAACGCGTTCTGCACCTCCTGGAAGGTCTGGCCCGTGAAGGAGTTCACGGTGAAGACGATCTGGTCGATGTGGACCGGGACGCGCTGCAGGTCCACGAGGATCGCCTCGTCGTCACCGCCCTGTCCGGCGCCGCCGACGAGGTTGTCGCCGGTGTGGCGGACGGAACCGTCGTCACTCACCAGGTGGCGGAAGAACACGACATCGACCGGCTGGGTCTCGGCGAACAGGACGGCCGACGCGTCCAGGTCGATCTCGCGCGTGCGGGAGCCGAACAGACCGCGCCGCTTCGCCGCCTGCCAGCCGAGCCCCATACGGACCGCGGTCAGGGTGCCCCCGTCCTTCTTCTCCAGGCTGATGGCCTGACCCTTGCTCAAGTTGACGGACACCGCTGAATCCCCTCTCGAAAGTCCCCTGTTGCCGCGCAGTGCGCGGTTGTCCAGAACCCTACGCAGGGCCACCGACAGTGCCGAACCCCGGTCCGCGCTTTGTGTCGGTGTTGCAACACTTGGCGCATATACCGAGGTCCGGCGGGGTGGCGGAGGTTCAGGCGAGACCGGCTTCCCGCATCTGGCGCAGTTCCTTCTTCATCTCCGAGACCTCGTCACGCAGCCGGGCCGCGATCTCGAACTGCAGCTCCGCGGCGGCGGCGCGCATGCGCTCGGTCATCTCCTCGATCTGCTCGGCGAGTTCGGCCGCCGGGCGGTCCGTGGGAACCGTGGCCGCCGCCTTGCCCTTCGCCGACTTGCCGGCCTTGGCCGCCTTGTCGCCCAGCGCCGGGACGGGTGCCTTGGCGCCCTTGCCGTCCTTGGACTTGCGGTAGCCGGTGCCGAGGAGCTGCTCGGTGTCGACCTCCTCGCGGGCGATCTGCGCGACGATGTCGTTGATCTTCTTGCGCAGCGGCTGCGGGTCGATGCCATTGGCCTTGTTGTAGGAGATCTGCTTCTCCCGGCGGCGGTTGGTCTCCTCGATGGCCTTCTCCATCGCCGGGGTGATCTTGTCGGCGTACATATGGACCTGGCCGGAGACGTTGCGCGCCGCACGGCCGATGGTCTGGATCAGCGAGGTGCCCGACCGCAGGAAGCCTTCCTTGTCGGCGTCCAGGATCGCCACCAGGGACACCTCGGGCAGGTCGAGGCCCTCCCGGAGAAGGTTGATGCCGACGAGGACGTCGTACTCACCGGAGCGCAGCTCGCGCAGCAGTTCGACGCGGCGCAGGGTGTCGACGTCGCTGTGCAGATAGCGCACCTGGATGCCGAGCTCCAGGAAGTAGTCGGTGAGGTCCTCGGCCATCTTCTTGGTGAGCGTGGTGACGAGGACCCGCTCGTCCTTCTCGGTGCGCTTGCGGATCTCGTGCACCAGGTCGTCGATCTGCCCCTCGGTGGGCTTGACCACGACCTCCGGGTCGACCAGACCGGTGGGGCGGATGATCTGCTCGACGACGCCGTCCCCGCGGGACAGCTCGTAGGTGCCCGGGGTGGCGGACAGGTAGACGGTCTGGCCGATGCGCTCCTGGAACTCCTCCCACTTCAGGGGGCGGTTGTCCAGCGCGGAGGGCAGGCGGAAGCCGTGCTCCACGAGGGTGCGCTTGCGGGAGGCGTCGCCCTCGTACATGGCACCGATCTGCGGGACGGTGACGTGCGACTCGTCGATGACGAGCAGGAAGTCGTCCGGGAAGTAGTCCAGCAGGGTGTTGGGCGGGGAGCCGGGCGAGCGGCCGTCGAAGTGCATCGAGTAGTTCTCCACACCGGAGCAGGTGCCGATCTGGCGGAGCATCTCGATGTCGTACGTGGTGCGCATCCGCAGGCGCTGGGCCTCCAGGAGCTTGCCCTGCTTCTCCAGCTCGGCAAGGCGCTCCCCCAGTTCCTTCTCGATGTCGTTGACGGCGCGCTCCATGCGCTCGGGGCCGGCGACGTAGTGGGAGGCGGGGAAGACGTACAGCTGCTGGTCGTCGCTGATGATCTCACCGGTGAGCGGGTGCAGCGTGGACAGCGCTTCGATCTCGTCGCCGAACATCTCAATGCGGACGGCCAGCTCCTCGTAGACCGGGAAGATCTCGATGGTGTCGCCGCGGACCCGGAAGGTGCCGCGGGTGAAGGCCATGTCGTTGCGCGTGTACTGGATGTCGACGAAGCGGCGCAGCAGCTCGTCCCGGTCCATCTCGTCGCCGACCCTGAGGGGGACCATCCGGTCCACGTACTCCTGCGGGGTACCGAGGCCGTAGATGCAGGACACCGAGGCGACAACGATGACGTCGCGGCGGGTGAGCAGCGAGTTCGTCGCCGAGTGGCGCAGCCGCTCGACCTCCTCGTTGATCGAGGAGTCCTTCTCGATGTAGGTGTCCGACTGCGGGACGTAGGCCTCGGGCTGGTAGTAGTCGTAGTACGAGACGAAGTATTCGACCGCGTTGTTCGGCAACAGCTCGCGGAACTCGTTGGCCAGCTGGGCGGCCAGCGTCTTGTTCGGCGCCATCACGAGCGTGGGGCGCTGGAGCTTCTCGATCATCCATGCCGTGGTGGCGGACTTGCCGGTGCCGGTCGCGCCCAGCAGGACGACGTCCTTCTCACCGGCCTGGATGCGCTTGGCGAGGTCGGCGATGGCCGTCGGCTGGTCGCCGCTGGGCTGGTAGGGGCTGACGACCTCGAAGGGCGCCACCGTGCGTTCGATCTGGGAAACGGGCCGCATGTCATCCACCGTACGACCCCGCACTGACAACGGGTCCGGATCAGCGGTTCTGCGCGGTCCGGGAGAGGTGGTGCTCGGACCGTGACCCCTCGTGGAGGGCGGGACGCCGGGGCGGGTGGGAGGCGACGGCGGAGGCCGGGACACCCGGTTTGTGCTCGACGGGCCTGGGGACGGGCCGGCCCGTGATCATCAGCGGGTCGAAGATCACCACGACGCCCGCGAGGAGCAGGAAGGCGAGCGGACCGATCAGCATGGGCACGAGCACGGACGGCTCCGGCGCGCCTCCGCCGGTGTGGGAGGGGCCGTCGAGGTGAACGCCGAGGGCGGCCATGCCCGTGTAGTGCATGCCGCTGACCGCGAGCCCCATCACGAGGCTCGCCCCCACGCTCCACATGAAGCCCCGGACGCGTCCGGCGGCCCACAGCGCGGCGGTGGCGGCCACAACCGCTATGACGACGGATACGGCGACGGTGAGCGTGTTGTAGGTGAACCGCCCGTGGAAGTGCACGCCGGCCATGCCGAGGTAGTGCATCGAGGCGACGCCCAGACCGGTGATCGTGCCACCGGTGAACAGCGCGGTGCCGGTGGCACCCCGGTAGCCGACGATGAAGATCCCGACGCCGACCATCACGATGGCGAGGCCGAGGCTCGCATAGGTGATCGGCTTGTCGTAGTGGATCGGCGTCTCCTTGATGGCGAAGCCCATCATGGCGACGAAGTGCATGGTCCAGATGCCGGAGCCGATCGCGGCCGAGCCGAGGGCCAGCCAGGCGGGCCGCCGGGAGTGCGTGACCAGCAGGGACCGGGTGGTGCAGCGCAGGCCGAGGGCGCCGCCGAGGCAGGCCATCAGATAGGCCACCAATGGAGTGACGGCCCCGTAGCTGAATCCGTCGACCGTGCCTTGCATCTGCGGCTGCCCTTCCGCCCTCTTGCGTCCCGGAATCCTTGAAATGTTCCCCCGGCCCAGGACCGCCGGGGCGGTCAGGGTTGTCGCAGAGAGTATGACCCCCACCGGAATGGTCGAACGATTTTCCGGCAAAGAAACACGGCCTTGCCGCAGTTGTGCGGCACCGGTGAGCGGACTTGGGACATATCCATTCCGTCTGTGGTCATCGTGCGCCGGGTGTCGTTGACCTTCTGCTGTCAGTCTGTTGCTGTCCGTGTTCGTCGATGCGAGGAGTCTGCATGCACGCGCGCGTAGTTGCCGCCACGGTCGCCGCGGTCCTGGGGACGGCGGCCCTGCTGAGCCCCGGCTCCGGCGCCCGGGCCGGCGGCGTCGGCGAGCCGACGGTGATCGCCCACCGCGGTGCCTCCGCCTACGCTCCCGAGAACACGCTGGCCTCGATCGACAAGGCAGCGCAGCTGGGCTTCACCTGGGTCGAGAACGACGTCCAGCGCACCAAGGACGGCGAGCTGGTCGTCATCCACGACGACAGCCTGCGGCGCACCACGAACGTCGAGCGGGTCTTCCCCGGCCGGGCGCGGTGGAAGGTGAAGGACTTCACCGCGGCCGAGATCGCCCGGCTGGACGCGGGCAGCTGGTACTCGCCCGCCTATGCCGGCACGCGCGTGCCGACGCTGGAGCAGTACATGCGCCGGGTCGAGCACAACCACGAGAAACTGCTCCTGGAGATCAAGAACCCGGAGCTGTATCCGGGCATCGAGCAGCAGACCCTGAAGCTCCTCGGCAACGAGGGCTGGCTGGACCACGAACACCTGGACCGGCTGATCGTGCAGAGCTTCAGCGCCGACAGCATCCGTACCGTGCACGAACTGAAGCCCGCGATCACCACCGCCTGTCTCGGGTCACCCACCGTGGCACAGCTGCACCAGTACGCGCGCTTCACCGATCTCATCAACCCCTCGTACGGGTCGCTGTCCAAGGGGTACGTCTCGGCCGTGCACGCCTTCGCCGGGCCGCACGGCAGGCCGCTCAGGGTGTTCGCCTGGACGGTGAACGACGCGACCACCGCGCGCAAGGCCGCGGGCTACGGCGTGGACGGGATCATCACGAACAAGCCCGACGTGGTGCGGGCGGCGCTCGGCTCGGAGTGAGCGCGGCGGGCGTTGTCAGTGGCGGGCCGTACCGTGGGCGCATGGACAGCCATGTGCAGGACGAGCAGCGGGCGGTGTGGGCCGTGGTGGACACGGACATCGGGCCGCTGATGCTGGCGGCGACCCGTGACGGCCTGGTCAACGTCGTCTTCCACGCCACGGACGCGGTGCGCGACCGCGCCGTGGAGCGGCTGGCGGCCCGGCTGGGCGCCGCCGCCGTGGAGGATCCCGGCTCACCGCTGCTGGCGGAGGCGATACGCCAGCTGCGAGCCTACTTCGCGGGCGAGCGGCACGACTTCGACCTACCGCTGGACTGGTCGCTGATCTCGGGCTTCAACCGGCAGGTGCTGCGCGAGCTCGCTACCGGTGTGCCGTACGGCACGGTGGTGGGGTACGGCGATCTCGCCGGGCGGGTCGGACAGCCCGGCGGGGCGCAGGCGGTCGGCGCGGCGATGGGTGCCAATCCGTTGCCGGTGGTCGTTCCGTGTCACCGGGTGGTGGAGAGCGACGGCGGGATCGGCGGCTTCGGGGGCGGTCTGGAGACCAAGCGGAAGCTGCTCGCCCTGGAGGGCGTCCTGCCCGAGCCGCTGTTCTGACCGCGCCCCGGACACCCGTCTCTGGCGGGCCCCGGATACCGGCCCCCGGCTACTCGTCGTAGTGCCGGGCCTCGAAGACGTTGCCGTCGGGGTCGCGGAAGTAGAAGCTGCTCGTGGCGTTGCCGCGGGCACCGGAGAGGTTGTGGTCGACGCCCGAGACGGCGACGCCATGTTCCTCCAGGCGGGCGCGCAGGGCGTCGAAGGCGTCGGCCGGCAGGGACAGGCAAACGTGGTTCACGGGGTGACCCGCGCTCTCGGCAGCACCGGGCAGCATCTTCATGCGTGCGGCCATGGTGAGCGGGGCGAGGTCGAAGATGGTCTCCTCGTTGACGCGCACCGAGGGGAAGGCCACCTTTCCCTCGGCGAACTCGGCGACACTGATCGGCTCCAGACCGACTGCCTCCTGGTAGAAGCCGGCCGCGGCCACGGGATCGGCCACCCACAGGACGACATGGTCGAGACGCGTGCTGTTCGCGGTCATGCGCCCCAGGCTGGTGGCGTCCGCCACAGTCCGCAAGGGCAACAGGCCATAAGCGTTTAACGGCGGCCGGCGCCCGCCAGAGATGAGGAAAGGCCGACGGACAGGAGGCGGTGCGCGTGGTGCTGGTGGTGTCGGAAGAGGTCCGGGAAGCGATCGACGCACGGCGGCCGGTGGTGGCCCTGGAGTCCACGATCATCGCGCACGGCCTGCCCCGCCCGCGCAATCTGCAGGTGGCGCTGGAGCTGGAGGACGCGGTGCGCCGGGAGGGCGCCGTCCCGGCGACCATCGCCGTGCTCGACGGCCGTCCCCTGGTCGGCCTGGACAAGGAGCAGCTGGAGCGGATCGCGAACGAGGACGGCATCCGCAAGCTGGGTCATCGCGATCTGCCGCTCGCCGTGGCGGCGGGCGTGAGCGGGGCGACCACCGTGTCGGCGACGGCACAGCTGGCCGCGCTCGCGGGCCTCCGGGTGTTCGCCACCGGCGGGCTGGGCGGTGTGCACCGGGAGTGGACCGTGACCCAGGACGAGTCGGCCGACCTCGGTCTGCTGGCCCGAACCCGGATCACGGTGGTCTGCGCGGGCGTGAAGTCGATCCTGGACGTACCGGCGACCCTGCAGCGGCTGGAGACGCTGGGCGTGGCCGTCGCCGGGTACGGCACGGACCGGTTCCCCGGCTTCTACCTGTCCGACTCGGGGCATCCGGTCGACTGGACACTGGAGACCCCGGAGCAGGTCGCGGACGTCATGCGGGCCCAGGAGGCGCTCGATGCGCCGCCGTCGGCGCTGATCGTCGCCCAGCCCGTCCCGGAGGCGGAGCAGCTCGATCCCGAGCTGCACGCGCGCGTGCTGGCCGACGGCCTGCGCGCCTGCAGGGACCAGGGCATCTCCGGTCAGGCGGTGACCCCGTTCCTGCTGGACTACCTGGTCCGGCACACCGCAGGGGCCTCCCTGAGCGCCAATCTGGCAGCCGTACGCGGCAACGTACGGCTGGCGGCACGGATCGCCACGGCGTGGACCAGGGGGTGACCACGGACCGGGACGGGGCCCTGCTGGTTGTCGGTGACGTGGTCACGGATGTGGTCGCCCGGCACCAGGGGCCGCTCGCGGCCGGCACCGACACCGCCGCGTCGATCCGCACCCTGCCGGGCGGCGCGGGCGCGAACGTGGCCTGCTGGGCCGCGCACGCGGGCTGTGCGGACGTACGGCTGCTGGGGCGGGTGGGCGCGGACGCGGCCGCATGGCACGAGCGTGAGCTGATCGCGGCCGGTGTGCGGCCTCGGCTGGTGATCGATCCGACAGCGGCGACCGGGACGGTCATCTGCCTGGTAGATGCTGGTGCGGCGGCGGAGCGTACGTTCCTCACGGACAGCGGGGCGTCTTTGCGGCTCGAACCCGCCGACTGGTCGGACGCATTGCTCGACGGCGTCGGACGGCTGCACCTGTCGGGGTATCTGCTGTTCACGGAGCCGAGCCGGGAGCTCGCACGGACGGCGCTCGCGGCGGCACGCGCGCGTGGCGTGCCGGTCAGCCTCGATCCGGCGTCGGCCGGCTTCCTGGTGCGGCTGGGGGTGGACCGCTTCCTGGCCTTCGCGGAGGGGCTGGACGTGCTGCTGCCCAGCCGGGACGAGGCATGTCTGCTGACGGGGCTGCCGGATCCGGTGGACGCGGCGGCCAAGTTGAGCCGTCTCGTCCCGCTGGTGGTCACCAAGGCGGGTGCGGACGGTGCGCTGGTGGCCCGTTCCGGCAGCGGACCGGCCAGGGTCCCGGCCGTGCCGGCGGCTCCTCGGGACACCACGGGCGCCGGTGACGCCTTCACCGGTGCGTTCCTCGCCGCCCTGCTCACGGGAGCGGACCCCGAGGAGGCGGCGGCACGCGGCTGCCGGGCAGGTGCGGAGGCGGTCGAACGGGTGGGGGCCAGACCGCCATGTCCGGGGCGCGACGGCTAGCGCCCGGCGGGCGCCATGGGGACACCGGCAGCGGAGGCCCGGCTCGCGCCGCGGCGCGAACGCCGCGGCCGGGGGCTGGGATCCGCGTCATGCCCGGCCGGGGCGGCTGAGGTCAGCGTCGTACCGAGGCGCGGGCGCCCAGGTCTTCCCCCCACTAGTCCTTCCTCTAGTCCTTCCTCCCCCACGCCGAGATCATCGGCGCGGTGGCCAGGTCCATGCTGCCGGTCTCGACGTTGGCCAGGTGCTGGTCGATGTCCTCGTCGGTGGCGAGCCCCGCGGCAACCAGCCGGTCCCGGATCTGACGGACCGTCGCGGCCTCGAGAGCGGTGCAGGCTGGTGATGTCACCGGGAAGAACGCATCGGCCTCCACCCCGCTCAGTCCGGCCTCGCGGAGCAGACGCGGGAGTTTGCGGCCGTACGACAGGTCGGCGCCACGTTGGGCCAGCAGCGTGCGGAAGCCCTGACGCAGGCGGTTGGCGAGCCGCTGCTCGGGACCGTGCTCGTCGGGGCAGATCAGGGGCTGGAGAGCGGGGTCGGCATCCTCGATCAGCAGATGCCCGCCGGGCCGGAGGGCCTGGATCATGGACCGCAACGCCCTTTCCCGGTCCGGCACATGGACGAGGACGAGCCGGGCGTGGACCAGGTCGAAGCCCTCACCCGGCGGTTCCTCGGCACCTACGTCGTGGACCCGGACCTCCACCGGCGCGCTCGCCGCCGCGGCGGCGAGCCGCGAGGTGTCGATGTCGGTGGCGACGACCTGTCCGGTGGGGCCCACCTTCCTGGCGAGCCAGGACACCACGGAGGTGCCGCCGGCCCCGACTTCCCAGCAGCGCCGGCCCAGACCGATGCCCAGCGCCTCGATGTGCCGGAAGGTCGTGGGATCGAAGAGGGCGGCGAAGGCGTCGAAGCGCTCCGCGGCCTCGTTCTGCCGGTTGTCCAGGAGATACCCGTCGGATGAGGTCATGCCACGATCATCGCAGTCACCCGGCTCTGGCCGGTCCGCGGACGCTCCGGCCAGGGGCGGCCGGTGCCGAGGCTGCGGCATCGATGCTCCGTCCACAGCCGGGAACCAAGCGGAACATCCCGTTCCCACAGGCTTACCCGCGCTTTGCCCTCGGCTGGCAGACTTGCCGGGCAGGGCGCGAAAGCGTTGCGTGAGGAGATCCAGGCGAGGAGATCCAGATGTCGATGGCGGGGAATCTGCGGAAGGTCACGGGGCTGGGCAGGGTCGGCGGCCTGCGCAAGGTGGCGCGGCTGGCCAGGCGGCGGCCGCGCGTGGACCTGAGCCATCCCGCCCGGTCACCGCTGGGCTCCTCGGTGGTCAACTGTGTGACGTACCAGGACGGCGTGCGCGTCCCGCAGTGCACGGACCTGGTGGATGCCGTGCGGATGGTGCGCAAGACGGGCGAGGGCTTCGTCTGGCTCGGGCTGCATGAGCCGACGGACCGTGAGTTCGCCGGCATCGCCGAACTCTTCGACCTGCACCCCTTGGCGGTGGAGGACGCGGTCGAGGCCCATCAGCGGCCGAAGCTGGAGCACTACGGCGACACGCTCTTCGCGGTGTTCAAGACGGTCTGCTACGTGGAGCACGAACAGCTGACGGCGACCAGCGAGGTGGTCGACACCGGCGAGATCATGGTGTTCGTCGGTGAGGACTTCGTCATCACGGTGCGGCACGGCCGGCACGGCTCACTGGGCCCGCTGCGCGAGGAGCTGGAGGCTCATCCGCATCAGCTCGCCAAGGGGCCGGCGGCGGTGCTGCACGCGATCGCCGACCATGTCGTCGACGACTATCTGAACGTCACGGACGCGGTGCAGGCCGACATCGACCAGGTCGAAACGGAGGTGTTCTCGGAGAACGGTGCGCGGCTCGACCCCGGGCGCATCTACCAGATGAAGCGTGAACTGCTGGAGCTGAAGCGGGCGGTGGTGCCGCTCGGCCGCCCGGTGGAGGACCTTGCCACCCGGCCCATACGGGTCATCGCCCCGGAGATACAGACCTACTTCCGGGATGTGCTCGACCACCTGATACGCGCCAAGGAACAGATCGCCGCCTTCGACGAGCTGCTCAACTCGATTCTGCAGGCCCACCTCGCGCAGGTGACCGTCGCGCAGAACGAGGACATGCGGAAGATCACGGCCTGGGCCGCGGTGATCGCTGTACCGACGATGGTGTGCGGGGTGTACGGCATGAACTTCGACCACATGCCGGAGCTGCACTGGCGGTTCGGCTATCCGCTGGTCATGGTCGTCATGGCGGCGGCGTGTCTGGTGCTGTACCGGGGCTTCAGGCGCAACGGCTGGCTCTGAGCCGCGGGGGCACGCTGCCAGGCCGCCCGGATCAGCCGCTCCAGGCGGGATGGCGCGGGTCGTCGGCACGCACCAGCACGTCGGCCGTGCCCGCGGGGTCCGTCTCGGACTCGTAGCGCTCGAAGGCGGGGAGCGTCCAGTGCTCGTTCTCAGGGGTACGGCGGCGCAGGGCACCCGGGGAGAGGAGGAGGTGCACGGTCAGGTCGAAGGGGAACCAGTGCCGCAGCAGGAGGGGGCCGTGGAGCAACAGAACCCCTCCGGGCGGGAGTTGGACATACGGGCTGCGGGTGGCCCGGTCGGTGGCCGGGTCCCACAGGTCGGGCAGGACCCGCCCGCTGCCATCGGGGTCGAGCGGGCCGAAGACCTCGCGCCACAGGGCGCCGGTGTCGAACCAACCGCCGTAGTACGACTCCGCGTCCCGCCGCCCGTGCTCCAGGCGCAGCGAAGCGGGGCGCAGGAAACCCTCCGCGCCGACCACGAGTGAGGGCCGGCCACGCACCCGCAGCGCTTCCCCGACCCGTTCCGCGAGGTCGCCGGGCCGGGCGGCCGGGGCCCCGTCGAGGCCGACACGCGGCCAGGCGCTTCCGTCGGCCGGCTCCAGCCCGGCCAGCCGATCGGCGAGCTGCTCCGCGAGCCGGTCCCAGGTGATCGCTTCGAGTCGCACAGGGCCATGATGCCGGGTGGCGGAAGGTGAGGTGACAGTGCCTGTCGGGGAGCGGGCCCGAGCAGGGGTTCGACACGCTCGACGCCCGGTTCTGCGTGAAGGCGGCCGACGCGCTGCTCGACAGACTCGCCGCGGCCGGGGTGGGCCGGCTCGTGGCGGTGGGGCTGGGTGCGAATCTGGTCGGCGAGGACGGCCGGCTGGTGATGAACGACACGGTGGCCTTCCCGCCGGAACTCCTTCCTTTCGCCCGGGCACACACCGCGGGACTGGAGCGCCTGCGGGAACGGGCGGACGGCCCCGTGGACTGGGTGATGCTCACGCCCCCGGAGACCTGGAGCACGGCGGACCGAGGACGGGGCGGTACCGCGTCGGCGGGGAGCGGCTGCCCCGTGCCGAGGGTGGCGACGGGGCTGAGCCGTGGCTGTCGTACGCCGATCTCGCCGTGGCGGTGGTGGACGAGATCCAGGCTCCGGCGCGGCACCGTATCCGGGTGCCGGTGTTCAACTTACGGAGCGGGAAGGAGGAGGCAATGGACAAGACGGAGTAGGCAAGGCATGGGTGGCGGCGGGGAAAGTACCGCGTATGACGATTCCCTCAACTTCCCACTCCCCCGGACGGCTTGTCGTCATCCAGGCGCAGAAGCCCAAGCGGTGCGCCACGTGCCGGCGGGGGCCGCTGTCGCTGCTCGTGCTGGAGGGCGGGGCACCGCGCTGTCTGCACTGCACGGACCTCGGGCACCTGGTGTTCCTGCCGCGCGGTGACACCGCACTGACCCGCAGGTCGAGGGAGGAGAGCGGGCTGTCGGTCGTCGTGGTGCGGTTCAACCGGCGCAAGGGACGTTACGAGCGGCAGGGCGTGCTGGTGGAGGAGGCGGCGCTGGCCCGGGCCGAGGCTCGCTGCCTGGCGGACGCGGAGGCGCGGCGCAGGCGGCGGGCGCGGGACGCACGGCGCCGGGCGGCCGAGGACGAGCGGTTCGCGGCGGCGTTCGCGGCCGAGATCCTGCGGCTCTTTCCCGGCTGCCCTGCCGATCGCGCGCGGGCCGTCGCGGCGCACGCGTCCGTGCGCGGCAGTGGGCGGGTCGGCCGCAGCGCGGCCGGGCGGGCGCTGTCGGAGGGAGCTGTGGTCTCGGCGGTCGTGGCGGCCGTACGGCATGTGGACACACCGTACGACCAGCTGCTGATGAGCGGGGTGTCACGGTACGAGGCACGGCGCCGGATCGCCCCGGCTGTGGAGGGTGTGCTGCGGGCCTGGCAGGACGCCGGGGCGGAGGCAGGCTGAGCGGGAGAGGGAGGGAGGTGGGGGAGAAGGAAGGAGGAGAAAAAGAGGTGATGCCGGGCGTGTACCGGGCGGAACGAGACGGGATGGGGCGTGGAGATGATCGACGGGCCGTTCTTCGTGCTGGTCGTGGTGGGGGTACTCGGCACCGGGCTGATGGCCGGGGTGTTCTGCGCGTTCTCGACCTTTGTGATGCGGGGGCTCGCCGCGCTGCCGCCCGCGCAGGGTGTCGCGGCGATGAACGCGATCAATGTCGCCGCCGTCCGGCCCGCCTTCATGACGGTGTTCAACGGCTCGGCGGTGCTGAGCGCGATGATCGCGGTGGTGACGTTCGTGGTGTGGCCGGATGAGGGGAAACTCGAACTGCTGCTGGGCAGCGCGCTGTATCTCTTCGGTTCGTTCGGGCTGACGATCGTCGCCAACGTTCCCCGCAACGACCGGCTGGCCCGGCTGCCCCCGGGCGCCGCGGAGGCCGCCGAGTACTGGCCGGCGTACGTGCGCGAGTGGACGTTCTGGAACCACGTCCGCACCGGTGCCTCGGCAGCGGCCGCACTGGTCTATGTACTGGCCCTCGCCTGATCTGCGTGCGGGCCCCGGGGCGGCCGGCTCCTGACAAGCCACGGAGAAAGCGCTGTCCACCACTCTGCGCGGTGGCCGGGGCGGACGTATCGTGGCCGAAAGAGTGCCGAAGGACGCCGCCCGAATGGCGTACGGCCCGTCGTACACCGATACCCGCGCGGTATCCGTACGCGAGGAAGACGACCATGGCCGATCCCAAGGGGTTCATGAACACGCCGCGCCGGGAGTGGCCGCGGCGGCCCGTCGAGGAGCGGGTGCGGGACTGGGACGAGGTGTATGTCCCGGGAGCGCTGCTGCCCATCATCAGCAAGCAGGCCGACCGGTGCATGGACTGCGGCATCCCGTTCTGCCACGATGCCTGCCCGCTGGGCAATCTGATCCCGGAGTGGAACGACCTGGTCTCCCGGGAGGACTGGCGGGCGGCGAGCGACCGGCTGCACGCCACCAACAACTTCCCCGAGTTCACCGGGCGGTTGTGTCCGGCACCGTGCGAGGCGGGATGCGTGCTGGCGATCAACCAGCCGGCCGTCACCATCAAGAACGTCGAGTGCGCGATCGCCGACCGGGCGTGGGAGGAAGGTTTCGCCCAGGCGCGGCCGCCCGAGCGGCTGTCCGGGAAGACGGTCGCCGTCATCGGCTCCGGGCCCACCGGGCTCGCCGCGGCACAGCAGCTGACCCGGGCCGGGCACACCGTCGCCGTGTACGAGAAGGACGACCGGATCGGCGGGCTGATGCGGTACGGCATCCCCGAGTTCAAGATGGAGAAACGGCATCTGGAGCGGCGGATCGAGCAGATGCGGGCCGAGGGGACGAAGTTCCGTACGTCGACGGCCGTCGGGCGGGATGTCGGGGCGGTGGAGCTGCGCGGACGGTACGACGCCGTGGTCATCGCCACGGGGGCCACGGCGTGGCGGGAACTTCCGGTGCCGGGTCGGGAGTTGTACGGGATACACCAGGCGATGGAGTATCTGCCGCTGGCCAACAGGGTGTGTGAGGGGGATCTGGAGGTTTCACCGCTGTCCGCGGCCGGCAAGCATGTGGTGATCGTCGGCGGCGGGGACACCGGGGCGGACTGTCTGGGCACGGCGGTGCGCGAGGGGGCCGCGTCCGTGACCCAGCTGGACATCTACGCGCAGCCGGGCAGCGAGCGCGACGAGGAAACCGAGCCATGGCCGACGTACCCGAAGGTCTACCGGCTGACGGCCGCGCACGAGGAGGCCCGGGACCTGCGTACGGCACCGGCGGCGGACGCTGACGCGCGGCTGTTCGCCGCGTCCACGCTCCACTTCGACGGGGACGGCAGCGGGCGGGTGCGGTCGCTGCACCTGGTCGAGGTCGACGAGTCACGCAGCCCCGTGCCGGGCACCGGGCGGACGCTGCCCGCCGATCTCGTGCTGCTCGCCCTCGGGTTCTCCGGGCCGGACCAGAAGGACGGGCTGATCGGGCAGTTGGGGCTGGAGCTCGAAACGCGCGGCACGATCGCCCGGGACGACGGCTTCGCGACCAACGTCCCCGGGGTGTTCGCCGCCGGGGACGCGGCGCGCGGGCAGTCGCTCATCGTCTGGGCGATCGCGGAGGGGCGGGCGGTGGCGGCAGCCGTCGACCGCTGGCTGACCGGGAGTTCACGGTTGCCTGCGCCGGTCTCTCCGAGGGATCGGCCGATGAGGGTGTAGGCGTGACCGACGGCTACTTGTCGCCGTTGGCTGTCCTCGGCTCTGGTGACGGCCGGTTCGACACCGCCGGGATACGCAGTTGTGGTTGCCGGTGTGGCCGTATGAGGTTACCGGCGAGATCGGGTACCGCAGGTGGAGTGGCCGGCGACACAGGGCGATCGACGCCCGCAGCTTTCGTCGCCGCTCAGCCCTTCCGCTCGTCCGTCCCCGCCACCTTCCCCGTCGACAGGGCCACCCGGTTCCACGTGTTGATCGTGCAGATCACGGCGATGACGTGGGCCAGTTCCTCCTCGTCGAAGTGGGCCGCGGCCTCGGCGTAGACGGTGTCGGGGACGCCCGCGTCGGCGACGAGGGTCAGGGCCTCGGTGAGCGCGAGCGCGGCCTGTTCCTTGGGTGTGAAGAAGTGCCGTGCCTCGCGCCAGACGGCGACCATGTGCAGCCGGTCCTCGCTCTCGCCGGCCTTGCGGGCGTCGCTGGTGTGCATGTGCAGGCAGTAGGCGCAGTGGTTGAGGAGGGAGGAGCGGATCTGGATCAGCTCCACCAGCGCCGGGTCCAGGCCGGCGCGGGCGGCGGCGTCGAAGCCGACGATGGCGCGGAAGACCTTGGGGGCGGACTTCGCGAAGTCCAGTCGGGTGCGGGCGGCCTCGACCTCGGCGATCACGGTGGTGATGTCGGCTGCGGCGGTGTTCGTGTTCGTCGTCATGGCCTCAACCTATGGACCCGATAGACCGGTTGTAGGGTGCACTTCCATGACGGAATCGTGGGTCAATTCCGCGGAGCGGATCGGCACCGATCTGCATCTGGAGCTGTCGGGTCCGGGCGGGCGGCGGGCCGCGCTGACCCGGGCGCTGCGCGAGGCGGTGCGCGGCGGGCGGCTGGCGCCGGGCACCCGGTTGCCGCCGTACCGGTCGCTCGCCGCCGATCTGGGCGTGGCCCGCAACACGGTGGCCGACGCATATGCGGAACTGGTCGCGGAGGGCTGGCTGACCGCCCGCCAGGGTTCGGGCACCCGGGTCGCCGACCGGGCGGAGCCGCTGCGGGACGCCGTACGGACGCCTGCGAAAACACCTCCACGCGCGCGTGGCCCGCGACACGATCTGCGGCAGGGCGCACCGGACCCGTCGGCGTTCCCGCGGGCGACCTGGTCGGCCTGCTATCGGCGGGCGCTCCAGGCGGCGCCGAACGAGGCGTTCGGGCCCGGAGATCCGGCCGGGCGGCGTGAGCTGCGGGAGGCGCTGACCGAATACCTGGCACGCGCGCGTGGCGTGCGGACCGAGCCGGACCGGATCGTGATCTGCTCGGGCTTCGCGCATGCGCTGCGGCTGCTGTTCGGCCAGGGCGCGGGCGGGGTGCTGCGCGGTCCGCTGGGCGTGGAGGCGTACGGACTGGACTTCCACCGGGGACTCCTCACCACGGCCGGGGTGCGCACGGTGCCGCTGTCGCTGGACGAGCACGGCGCGCGAGTGGACGTACTCGGGCGGGAGCGGGCCGTGCTGCTCACGCCGGCGCACCAGTTCCCGACCGGCGGCCCGCTGCACCCGGAGCGCCGGGCGGCCGTGATCGGCTGGGCACGCGCGCGTGGGACGGTGGTACTGGAGGACGACTACGACGGCGAGTTCCGGTACGACCGCAAGCCGGTCGGCGCCCTCCAGGGTCTCGATCCGGAGCGGGTGATCCACCTCGGGTCGGTCAGCAAGAGCCTGTCGCCGGCGCTGCGACTGGGCTGGATGGTGCTGCCGGAGCGGTATGTCGGGCCCGTGCTGGCGGCGAAGGGCGAGCGGGAGGGCTGGGCGAGCGTCCTGGACCAGTTGGCCTTGGCGGAGTTCATCGTCTCCGGGGCGTACGACCGTCATGTGCGGCGTATGCGGCAGCGCTACCGGCACCGGCGTGACCGGCTCGTCGCCGCGCTCGCGGAACACGCGCCGCAGGTCGAGGTGACGGGCATCGCGGCCGGGCTGCACGCGGTGCTGCGGCTGCCGCCCGGCACCGAGCGGTCCACGGTGAAGGCCGCCGCATGGCAGGGCGTCGCCGTGGACGGACTCGACGCGTTCCGGCATCCGCAGACGGCCACGACGATGGGTGACGGACTGGTGATGGGGTACGCGGCCGCCGCGGAACATGCTTACGGCGCGGCGCTGGAGGCGCTGTGCGGGGTGCTGCCTCCCGGGTGAGGGGTGGGGCGCCTGCGGCGTGCGGCGCAGTTGTCCCCGGCGCGCGCGGCGCGGGGCTGGTTCAGTGGCCGACCCTGGCGCTGAACAGGCGCGCCGCGCGGGTCTACCGCTTCCGGGCCACCGCCCCGTGCCCCGGAATCACCCCGTCGTCCTGGCCCGGGACCGGCTGGCCCAGTTCCGGGTGCCGCTTGTGGACGATCTCGACGCCGGGCTCGACCAGATCGAGGCCGGTGAAGAAGCGGGTGAAACCTCGCGGGAGCGCAGGGCCAGGGTGACGCCGGCCGCCTTCAGCTTCTCGGTGGCGGCCGCCGACTCCTCGGGGGTGAAGTCGGCCGTGGCGTGGGTCATCATCAGGTAGCTGCCGGAAGGAAGTTCGGCCAGCAGCCGGCCGACCAGGTCGTGCGCGCCGTCCTCGTCGGGGATGAAGTGCAGCAGGGCGACCAGGGAGAGCGCGACCGGCCGGTCGAGGTCCAGGACCCGCCGGGCGCCGGCGACGATCGCGTCCGGATCGCGCACGTCCGCCTGCAGGTACTCGGTCGCGCCCTCCGGTGTGCTGCGCAGCAGGGCCGCGGCGTGGGCCGGCACGATCGGGTCGTTGTCGCAGTAAACGACCCGTGCCTCGGGCGCGACCTGCTGGGCGATCTCGTGCAGGTTCGGCTCGGTGGGGATGCCGGTGCCGATGTCGAGGAACTGTCGTACGCCCTGCTGGCGAGCCACCGGGTGGCGCGGTGCATGAGCGCGCGGTTGACCCTGGCCATCACCGGCACCCGGGGGTCGAGGGCCAGCATCTGACGACCCATCGTCTCGTCGACGGGGTAGTTGTCCTTGCCGCCGAGATACCAGTCGTACATCCGCGCGGGATGCGGCTTGCTGGTGTCGATCGCCACGGCCGTCGGGTCCTGCCCTGTCATGCGGCACTCCATGAGCGTCATGAGCGTCCGGCGCAATGAATGATCAAGTCGGTACCAAAGTAAGGAAGTTGAGCGAGTAGCAACATGCGGTTCAAGGTCAGGACAGCAGGAAGTCGGCCTCCCCCGCCTTGGCACCCTCGATGAACGCGGTCATCTCGGCGGTGGTGTAGATCAGCGCCGGCCCGTCCGGGTCGGTGGACTGCCGTACGGCGATCCGGCCGTCGGCGAGCTTCATCGCCTCCAGACAGTTCCCTCCGTTGCCGCCGCTCCAGGGCTTGTGCCAGCCCTCGCTGCCCAACTCCCGCGCCGGCATGCCGTTGTAGACGTGTCCGCGCGGCGTGATGCGATCCATTCACAGCTCCTTGCGGAGATCCCGGAGGATCTCCTTCGTGCGTTGTGCCGTAGCGGCCTGCGCCGCCATGCGGTCCATGACCTCGAGGTGGGTCGCCACCTCCGTGCGCGCGTCCAGATAGACGGCGCCGGTCAGGTACTCGCTGTAGACCATGTCCGGCAGCTCCGGCATGGCGAATCGGAACAGCACGAAGGGCCCGTACGTCCCCGGGTGCGGCCCGCTCGCGAACGGGGCGACCTGGAGCGTCACATGGGGCAGCTTCGTGGCCTCGAGCAACTTGTCGATCTGCGCGCGCATCACCTCCGGAGGGCCGACCGGGCGGCGCAGGGCGGTCTCGTCCATCACCGCCCAGAAGCGGGGGGCGTCGGGACGGGTGAGCAGTTGCTGGCGTTGCATGCGCAGGGCGACGTGCCGCTCGATGTCGTCCGGGCTGGTCTGGCCGATGGCACCGGACTTGAGCACACCGCGCGCGTAGTCCTCGGTCTGGAGCAGGCCGGGGACGAAGTGCGGCTCGTAGGAGCGGATGAGGCCGGCCGCGCCCTCCAGGCTTACGTACATGGAGAACCAGCCGGGCAGGATGTCGTGGAAGCGCTGCCACCAGCCGGGTTTGTTGGCCTCCTCGGCCAGCTGGACGAAGAGTTCGGCCTCGTCGTCGGCCACGCCGTAGGACTTCAGCAGCAGTTGCAGGTACGGGATCTTGAGGGCGACCTCGGCCATCTCCATACGGCGGACGGTGGCGGGCGCGACGCGCAGGACGCGGGCGGCGTCCTCACGCTTCAGTCCGGCACGTTCCCGCAGGTCCAACAGGCGTCGGCCGAGGACGACCTGGCCCACCGTCGGTGCGGACCGCGGTTCGCTCACGCTCTCACCTCCACCGAACGCCTCCACCGGACGCCTTCTGACAACCGAAGGTTTCCTGACAGATGTCTCCCGACAGCCCTGCGGCGCCATTCGAAGATGCATTCGAAGACCGGGACGGACCTCCGATGACCCCAATTGGCGCCGCTCGACGTGCTGTTGCGAGCAGTGTGCCACGGCCCCTGACCGAGTCACACAGCACTCTGCAATTTTCAGAGTGACACTTGCCAAGTGTTCACGGCGGGGAGATAGTGGCAAGCGTGATTCCGTCCGCGCCCTTAGGAACAGACGCCGCCGCAGACCACCCCGGTCTCGGTGCGGCCACGGGAGCAGCCCCTGACGGGGGCGCTGCCGGGCGCCGGTTCCGCTTCGAGCTGGCCGCACATCCGGGTTCCGTCGCCCAGGCGAGACGCCTCGCGCATGCCCGGCTGACCGGCTGGTCGGTGTGCGCGGACACCTGCGACAGCGCGGCCCTGGTCGTATCCGAGCTGGTCACGAACGCGATCGTGCACACCGCGAGCAGTCGGGTGGTGTGCGAGCTGCAGGATCACGACGACACCGTGCGCATAGCCGTACGCGACGAGGGCTGCGCCCCAGGCGAACCCCACCCGTCCCCGCAGCGGCCCGATGAGGAGCACGGGAGGGGATTGCTCCTCGTCGACGCGCTGTGCCGGGCCTGGGGCGCGCAGGAACACGGGCCCGGGCTGCTGGTCTGGGCCGAACTGGCCCGCCAGACCGACGCGGACCGCGGCACCGCCGCTCCGCGAGCCGACCTGGGCTGGGGCGCCCGTCCCAAGCCGGGCCGCCCGGACGACTCCGGCGAGGACGAGGCACCGGAGGGCCGGCAACGGGCCGCCGGGCACCTCCGCCCTCTCGCACCCGAGCCCCAGCACCGCCCCGGGGCACCGGACCCCCACCGCCACCGATTCCTGGACCGGCCACCCCACCAGTCTCTGCACCGAGCCCCCGAGCAGCACCGCGCCGGGGAGCGCCCGTGACCGCACGGCACGGCTCCGGCGGCCACGACCCCGGCGGCCACGGCCCGGACGGTCGCGAGTCAGATGCGCACGACAGCGGGCACCACGTCACGAGCCCCTTCCGGCCCGGCGCCGTCGGCGCCGCGCGTGCCCCCCGTACCGCCCTTGCCGTCGGTACCGCCGGCCAGGGCCCCGAGCGGTCCCTCGGTCTGGACACCCTGGTGCGGCTGCAACGGCACAGGTCCGTCCCGGACGCACCCCGCCGGCTCGCGGTGCCGGAGGGCATGACCGCA
The DNA here is from genome assembly GCF_053593835.1 of Streptomyces sp. NPDC002076. NCBI lineage: Bacteria > Bacillati > Actinomycetota > Actinomycetes > Kitasatosporales > Streptomycetaceae > Streptomyces > Streptomyces sp. NPDC002076. The sequence continues at coordinate 271,733 of NZ_JBSFDI010000004.1, read as the reverse complement.
CCGCTCGGCTGCGACGCCGTGGCCGTGCCCGACCGCCTCGGCCCGCTCGTCGTACCCCGGCTGCCACGGCTGGGCTGTGTGTACACCGACGGCGCCCGCTGGTGGTGGATCGTCCCGTCGGACTCCGACTACGCCCTCCCCTGGCCCTCTCCGGCGCACTACGCCCCCGGCGCCCTGGTCACCGGCACCGCACGGCTCATCCACCGTCCGGAGGGCACGGTTCCGTACACCCCGCCGATCCCGCTGTACCTGGCCCTGTGCCGGGTGACCGGGACTACTCCGGACTGGTCTCGGGCGGCGTGAGACCGCGCTCGCCTCGGCGGTGACGCCCGCTGGGGTGCGGGCTCGCCTTACACCCCCTTCACTCCCCCGCACTCCCCCCTCGCGCCCTCCCCCGCCACCCGTACGCCCGGAGATAGTGGCCGTTCCGTCACGCTCCGGGAGGCCAGGTGAGGAAGAAGCGGGGGACGCCCGAACCCGTGGTGTCGGGGTCGGAGCGGCTGCTGTTCGGGGGACCGCTGCGGTACGACATGGGCTGGAACGAGCACGCGGACGCCTTTCTGGAACTGAGCTTCCGGGCGATGGTCGTCCGGCTGCCCGGCATGCTGGCGTCCAGTCTGCGGCTGGCCCTGCAGGCCGATGCGCGGGCCGCGCGGATCGTCCTGGCCGCCGAGGCGCTGCGCGGCGCCGCCCAGGCGGTGAGCCTGCTGGCCGTGAACAACGCGCTCGCCAGGCTGCTGACCGGCCCGGACATCGAGCAGCGCCTCCGGTCGGCGGCCCCCGCACTGCTCGCCATGGCCGCCGTATCGCTCGTGGCCGTGCTGCTGCGGGCGGCCTCCACCCACGCCATCGGGCGGCTTGAGCCCAAGGTGGAGCGCGTGGCGACGGAGCTGTACCTGGAGCGGGCGGCGAACGTGGAGCTGGCCGCCATCGAGGACCACGCCTTTCACAAACTGCTGGACACCGCCCGGTACGGCGCCGAGTCCGCGCGCCGCATGATCTCCTACGGCGCCCGGGTGATCGGCGCGCTGATCTCGCTGATCGCGGCCGCGGGCGTGCTGGCGGTGCTGCATCCGCTCCTGCTGCCGCTGCTGGTCACCATGACCCTGCCGAGCGCCTGGAGCGCGCTGACCAACGCCCGGCGCCGCTACGAGTCCTTCCATGTCTGGGTGCAGCACGCCCGCGCCGGCCGGCTGATCAGCCATCTGCTCACCGAGCCGGCCGCGGCCCCGGAGATCCGGGTGCACGGGGTCGGCCCGTTCCTGCTGCGGCACTTCCGGTCCATGTCGGAGACGGCGGAGGCGGAGCAGGCCCGGCTGGCCCGGCTCGCCGCCCGGACCGGACTGATCGCGGCGGGCTGGACGGGCCTCGCCACGCTCGCGACCTACGCCACACTGGGGGCGCTGCTGCTGGCCGGCGCGATGGCCCTGTCGGTCGCGGGTACGGCGGTGATCGCGATCCGCACGGGTGCGTCGAGCCTGGACACACTGGTGCTGGAGATCAACCAGCTGCACGAGGAGGCCCTGTTCGTGGGGGATCTGCAGCGGCTGTACGTGGAGGCGGCCGAGCGGGCCGTCCCGGAGGGCGGCGAGGCCCTGCCGGAGGACCCGAAGGAGATCCGGTTCGAGCACGTCACCTTCAGCTATCCGAGTGACACGCCCGCCCCCTCCACCGGTGAGTTGCAGGCCTCCACCGGTGAGTTGCGAGCCGGCTCCGCCGGGTTGCGAGCCCGCCCCGCCCTGGACGACGTCACCCTCACGCTGCCGCTCGGCCGGATCATCGCGCTCGTCGGCGAGAACGGCTCGGGCAAGTCCACGCTGGTCAAGCTGCTCGCGGGCCTCTACACCCCGGACCGCGGCCGCATCCTGTGGGACGGCGTCGACGCGGCGCGGGCCGACCGGCGGCTGCTCGCCGAGCGGATTGCCATGGTGGCCCAGGACTTCAAACGCTGGCCGTTCACCGCCCGGGTGAACGTGGCCGTCGGCCGCTCGACCGCGCCCATCACCGAGGAACGGCTGGCCGCCGCCGTCGCCGAAGCGGGAGCCGAGGAGGTGGTCGCCGATCTGCCGCGCGGCCTGGACACGCTGCTGGCCCGCGACTTCAGCGGCGGGCACGAGCTGTCCGGCGGTCAGTGGCAGCGGCTCGGCATCGCCCGGGCGGCGTACCGGCGCGGGCGGGTGCTGATCGTGGACGAGCCGACGGCGGCGCTGGACGCGCGGGCCGAGCTGGAGGTGTTCGAGAAGATCCGGGCGCTGGCCGGCAGCGGGCAGACGGTCGTGCTGATCACCCACCGGCTGGCCTCGGTCCGGCATGCCGACCTGGTGCATGTGCTGGAGCACGGGCGGCTGGTGGAGTCCGGCACGCCTCAGGAGCTGCTGGCCAGGGGTGGTGTCTACGCCGAGCTGTACGCGCTGCAGGCGGAACAGTTCACGGCGCAGGTACCGGCGCCGAAGCCGGCCTGAGCACGGCCGACGGCGACAGCGTGCTCACTCGGCCGCCTCGGTCCCCCGCACGATCACCAGGAAGGTGTCCGTCGCGAGGTCCATGACCACTTCGGCGGGCAGGCCTTCCAGACGCCGCGCGTGCGCGAACTCCTCCGCGGGCCGGGAGCCCCGCGGACCACCGGCGGGAAAGCGCTCGAGCACCGTTCGCCCGTTCACCATCTCGCACCTCCAGAAAGCGTCGTACTCGTAGGAGTTAACGCCCAGGAGAAGGGAAACGCCTCGCTCGGTGACGGGACTGAGACATTACCTACACTCGTTCGGCGCGGAGCGTGCGGGACCGGTCACATTGAGGCATGAACCGCACCCTCCGTGTCAGTAGTCGTACTCGTCGTGAAGGCGAGTCCGGTCGCTGCCGGCGGGGCCGCGGCCGAGCGCGGTGAGGTCGAGCAGACCGGCGAGGGTGCCGAGTCCGTCCAGCCCGTCGTCGTACACCGAGTAGGTGTGGAAGACCCGGTCGCGGTCCCGCAGGAAGCAGCTGACGCCCGGCCGTTCGACCAGCCCCCGGTCCGACTCCACGGTGGCCTCGAAGTCGACGTTGAAGTCGCCGTGGGACGAGGGGCACGACGAGGAGTACCAGGGCACCACCCAGCCCATCCGCGCCTTGAACGGCAGGATCCGGGTGAACGGGGCCCTGGAGACGGCCGCGAAGGAGGTGTTGCGGGCCCGCAGGTGGGCGAGATGGCCGACCTGGTCCAGGAAGGCCGAGCAGCACGGGCAGCCGGTCTCCCACTCCGGGGCGAACATGAAGTGGTGGACGACGAGCTGGGCCCGGCCCTCGAAGAGGTCCACGAGGGTGGCCTTGCCGTCACCACCCTCGAAGACGTACTCCGCGTCGACCTCGACCATGGGCAGCCGCCGCCGCTCCTCCCCGAGCACCTCGCGGGCCCGTCTGACCGCCTCCTCCTTGCGCAGCAATTCCTCGCGCGCCGCGCGCCACCGCTCGCGCGAGACGATCTCCGGAAGCGACATGGGCCCTCCTGTCCTGCGGTCGGTTCCGGGTGGTGACCGCCGCCGGGCGCAGAACTCATCGCCGCGCGCGAAGATTTTTCCGGCACCTCGGACCCGCCGCGTCGCCGGCGTCCCGCTCCCGTACTCCAACTCCCTTACGGGACAGGCGGGTCGAGGGTGCGGGGTTACACCTTGATCCGCTGCACGGCGGGCAGCGGTACTTCGACTCCCTGAAGCCGCAACTCTCCCAGCGCGCCCTGGAGTTGCCCGATGTGCCGGGGCGTGAGCCGGCCCGTGTCGTCGAGGTGTACGGCGCAGGCCGTGGTCGTGTCGACAAGTCGCTCCAGGACGTCCGCGACGGCATCGGTGCCCGCGGTGTGCCGGGCGAGGGCGGGCAGTTCGGCGGCGGCGAGCGCGATGGCGGTGCGCGCCTCGGCGAGGGTGCGGTAGGCCTCCCGGCGCAGCGCCCACCGCTCGGCGCGGTCGTCGGACTCGGCGAGGACGTGCGCCAGATATGCGTGCGCGGCACTCCCGGCCGTGGCGAGCCGCTCCCGCACCCCGCCGCCGTGCTGCCCCGGCATCGGCAGATGCCCGACGACCAGTACGAGCGCGCAGGCCAGCAGGGTCTCGCCGATCCGGCTGAGGGAGGCCTGCGGCTCGCCGCCGGCCATGACCAGGGCGAGGACGAGGACGGTGACGACGGCGGTCAGCGCGGCGAAGTGCCGGGTGGCGACCGGCACGAGCGCCCCGCAGACCGCGACCAGCGCGATCAGCCCGGCCGGGCGTGGCAGCAGCGTGGCGAGCCCGGCGAACACCAGGGCGCCGAGCACGGTCCCGGCGGCTCGGCACAGCACGCGGGAGGCGAGCGGCCCGAGGTCGGGCTTGACGAGGAACACGGCGGTGGCGGGCAGCCAGTACCAGTGCTGGTGCTGGCCGTACCAGCGGGCGTGGTGGAGCGCTTGGGCGATGGCCGCGCTGGCCCCGAAGCAGAGGGCGACCCGTAGCCCGTACTCGCGTCCGCCGGTGCCGAGCGCGGCGCGTACGGCGTGTCGTACGTCCCGGCGGCGGGCGAGCGGCCGGTGTGGTGCGTCCTCGTCCCGGTCGAAGGCCTCGGCCGCGCGCAGCAGGGCGTCGTCGAGGGCGCGCAGGGCGGGGGCCGACCGGTGGGGGGCGGGCAGCGGGCCGGTGCCGGTGTTGCCGCGGACGGCGGCGGCGAGCCGCCGGGGCCCTGCCGCGGTCCGCGGGGAGACGGGCTCCCCCGCCCAGAACAGCGCGGTGGCGGCCTCGGCGAGCGGGAGGGCGGCCACGTACTGCGCATGCAGCCGGCGCTCAGCGGCGGAACTGGCGTACCGGCGCAGCCGGGGCCCGGCGAGGGCGTCCTGGGCCTGGTCGAGGGCGGCGGTGAGCGCGGCCCGCCGGGCCGTGGCGTGTTCACCGCCCACGGCGTCGAGGAGGGCGGCGACGGCGTCGTACACATCGGCCACGGCCTCCCGCTCCCCGTCGAACCGGAAGTCCCCGGCGAGGGAACCGGGCGTGGGCAGGGCGAGCCGCAGCAGAAGCAGCCAGCCGGCCCCGGCGAGGAAGGCGAGGGCCCGCTGCCAGCCGCTCTCGGCCGCCGGCATTCCGGCGCCGATCGCGGCGCCGACGAGCAGTTGCGTTCCCGCGGCGGAGGCGACAGGCCCGACCGCGCTGATGCCACCGGCGAGCAGTCCGAGCAGGGTGAGGGTCAGGGTCAGCGGTACGGCGGCCAGCGCATGCCCCGCATACGTCCCCGTGAGAAGCCCGAGCGCCCCGGCGAGCGCGGGCACCCCGAGCCGCTTGACGGAGGCGCGCCGGCTGCCCGGCCGGTCGTTGATGCCGGCGAGCATCGCGGCGATGGCGGCGAGGACGCCGGGGGCGGTGTGTCCCGTACCGACGCCGGCGAGCAGCAGCGGACCGGCGGCGAGCGCGCCCCGGGTCACCGCGCTCCAGGGAACGGGACCGCGCTGGGCGCGCAGGGCATGGGCGAGCCAGAGGGGGGCGGCGGGCCGGGACACGGGACTCCTGTCGTACGCGGGCGGGACGTGCCTTGCCTTCGGACGACGGCGGCCGGGTGGCTGTGCTTCCACGGTAGGGGGCGTTCTCGGTGCGAACGGGACGCTCACGTTTCCGGCACGTGAAAGGTGGCCGGGAGGGCCGGTTACTTTATGAACGCAATGCGCCGGCGACGATCTCCTCGGCCTCGGTCACGGCGGCGACGAGGGCCTCGGGTTCGGCCCGCAGCGCACCCACCACCGCGTCGATCCCCCGTAGTCCGGCCCGCTCCAGCAGCCGTTTCTCGTTCGTCACCCACTCGCCGCGTGCCGCCAGCACTCCGTGCGCGGCCTGGGCGGCGGCCGTCGCGACGGACCCGGCGGTCTCCGTGAGGCGGCCGTGGGAGGCGTGGTTGGCCTTTGCATAGGCGAGGGTGGCGCGGGCGGTGCCGTGCCAGCGCTCGGCGGCGGTGACGCGCAGCCTGGCCGGGTAGTCCGGCGGGCGGGGCAGGGTGCCTCGCAGCACCTGGTTGACGGCCAGTTCGGCCACGATCAGATAGGTCGGGATGCCGGCGAGATGGAAGAGCAGCGGCTCCACCCGGAACCGTCCCGCCTGCGCCTCCGCCAGCTCGTGCTCGACCACGTCCAGGTCCCGGTAGTGCACATCGACCCGGCGCCCGTCGATCGTCAGCCAGGCCCCGCCGTTGAAGACCCCGCCGCCCCAGCCGCCTACCTCGGACACCTCGCCCTCCCAGCCGACGGCCCGCAGGTCGTCGGGGTCGAAGGAGCCCCGGTAGTAGATCGCCAGGTCCCAGTCGCTGTCGTCCCGGTGAGTGCCCTGCGCTCGGGAGCCGCCGAGGGCGACCGCCCGGACGGCGGGGAGGGCGGCGAGGCGGTCGGCGGTACGGTCGAGGAAGACGGAATCGGGAAACCGGGGCGAGGGCTTGGACGTGGGCATGGGCTCAGCCTGCCGCAGCCGTCACGGAGTCCGCTCCCGAAATTCCGCGAGGCTTTCCGCTTCGACAACCTGGTCACAGCCCGTTGTCAGTGGCACGCGTTATCAAGGAATCGTAACGCAGTGTGACGACGGGGGAGGCAGTCGTGATGATCCAGGACGGCAGGGACGGGGCCGAGAGCGGACACGAGCGGGCGGGGGAAGCCACACGGCAGCAGGAGCACCGGGCGGATGCGCCGCAGCCGCGCACGCATGTGTCGATGGCGGGGCTGCGCGCTCGGGGATGGACACCGGGCATGGTCCGTCACCTGCTTGGCGAGCCCGATCTGCTGCGGAGCAACCCGCACTTCGACTCGGCACCGCGGACACGGCTGTATCGCCTCGACCGGGTCGAGGCGGCCGAGGACAGCGAGGAGTTCCGGGCCGTTTCGGCCGCCGCGGCCCGCCGGTCCGCGGCGGCGCGGGCGGCCGCGCTCCGGCGGCGTCGGGAGGTGCTGGCGCGGATCGCGGCGGAACCCATCGACGTGCCGCGTCTGGCAGCGCGCCGGCTCGCGGAGCTGGCGGTGGAACACCGCAACCAGCGGGACAGGAGGCGGGTGTACGAGCGGCGGAGGCATACGCCCGAACCCGCGACGGCACAGCCGGCCGATCAGCACACGCTCAACCGCTGGAAGGTCGACTACCTGCGCCGCCGGCTGACCCGGTACGACGAGCTCCTGGACGGTCTGCGCGGGAGCACGGGACGTGCCGCGGCCGAGGAACTGCTGCGCCGCCGGCTCTACGCCGCCATCGCCGAGGCGTACCCGGACCTCGCACAGGAGTGCGAACGGCAAGCGGGTGAACGACAGTCGGGTCCTCCGGGCGCATGACAGGCCAGGACGAAGATCCCGCAGCGAGGGGACGGCCTGCGCGGCTGTCCCTACGCTCCCGGCACATGAAGGATGATCAAGCCCTCCGGGTGCACGAACGTCTGACGGCCTCCCCTCTCCTGCGCCCCGTCGCCTTCGGTGAGGGACGGCGGTTCGGCCTCTGGGACCTGGCCGCGCTCACCGAGGGCGCCCTCGGCGCAAGCTGTGACCCGGACTCGCTCACGGTGTCGGCCGAGAAGCGGTTGCGACGCGAACTGGGCTCGGCCGGGCGGGAGTACACGCACAGCGACGACTTTTCGAGGAGGTACTGGATCTGCTCGTCGGGCACGTCCGGGCGGGGAGTCGTCGGCACCGTCGCCGTCGACACCTGGCCGACGGGCGCGGACGCGCTCCGCGTCACCTCGCTCCACGTCCGTCCGGCAGCACGGCGCAACGGTCTCGCCGGCGCCGTGCTGAACACGGTGTACGAAGCCTGCCGCGCCGCAGGGCTGCACGGATTCCGTCTGGACGCGTACTGGACCTGGCAGGAGGCCGTCCGTTACTACCTCAACCGCGGGCTGTGGGTGACCTCCTGGAAGCATGCCCTGGGATTCGCCAGGCTTTCGTTCCTGCCCGCGTACGAGGTCCGGGAAGAGGGCGGCGAGCTGAGTCTGTTCGTCGAGGGCGAACCGCTGCTGGCCGCCGGTGACGACGGACGGCGACTGCTGCTCCGGGAGACCGCCGGCTACCGGCGCATCGCCGGAAGACGTGAGCTGATGGGCGTGTACGCACGCTCCACGCTCGCTCTGCATCTCGCGGTCCGCGGGCGTCCGTTGGTGCGCGGTGAGGAGGAGTGGGCCAGGGCAGGCTGGTCGTGCGACATCGGGGAGCCGGAGAGGCTGGCCTACAAGATCGGCATTTTCGAACGCGTGGCCCGCGCGGACGGTTGGCGAGTGGAGAGCCCGTACGCCGACGCCTCCGCCATCGGCGTCCCGTCGGCGGAGGCGTCCTGGTAATTCGGATGCGTGCAGGGCCGAGGGGCCCGATCATCGGGATTCGTCGGGAAGTCGTCCACCGTCGTTTCAGGAGAGCAATCCCAGTGATCCAGCGCGTAACCGTCCCGGTCCTCTTCCCACCGCCCCGCTATTCCCACGCCTCCGTCGTCGAGGCCGGGACGAAGCTGGCCTTCCTCGCCGGATCCGTGCCGCTCGACGAGAAGGGGGAGATCGTCGGCCCGGGGGATCCGGTACGGCAGGCCGAACAGGTGATCGCCAACCTCCGGGAGCAACTGGCCGCCGTCGGCAGCGACTTGGCACACGTCGTCACGACGGATGTGTACGTCGTGAGCAGCGAGACCCCGGTACTGTCCGCGGTGTGGGAGGTGGTGGAGGCCTCCGGGCTGAGCGCGGGTCCGCACTCGTCCACGCTGCTCGGGGTCGCCTGCCTCGGCTACACCGGGCAGCTGGTGGAGATCACGGCCACGGCCGTGGTGCCGGAGCCGGAGGGGAACCGGTGACGGACGGGGTCGTGCTGCGCCGGGCCGTGGCGGCGGACGCCCGTGCCGCCGCGGATGTGTATCTGCGGTCCTTCGACACCGCCCTGCCCACCGTCGTCCGGCCGCACACCGACGACGAGGTCCGGGAGTACATCCGGGATGTCGTGGTGCCGTTCCGGGAGACCTGGGTGGCGGAGGCCGCCGACGGCGGGATCGTCGGGCTGATGGTGCTGGACGGGGAGTTGCTGTCGCAGCTGTACCTGGACCCGGAGTGGCGGGGGCGCGGTGTCGGTGACCGGTTCGTGGCGCTGGCCAAGGAGCGCAGCCCGGGCGGGCTGAACCTGTGGACCTTCCAGGTCAACAGACCCGCCCACCGCTTCTACGAGCGCCATGGTTTCGCCGCGGCCGAGTTCACCGACGGCAGCGGGAACGAGGAGCGGGAGCCGGACGTGCGGTATGTCTGGCGGCCCTGAGCCCGGCCGGCCTCCCACCGTGGCGACGGGAAACCACACCTGGCGACTCACCGCGCCGGCCGTCCCCATCTCCTCCCCTTGGGCAGCGGTCTGTCGTAGCTGCCCGCGCGGCTGGTGGTCAGGCCCAGGGCGACCAGGGACTCGGCGAGCTTGACCGCCGCCGCCACGCCGTCGACCACGGGGACCCCGAGCTTCTCCCCCACCGCCTGCTGCAGTCCGGTCATCCCGGCGCAGCCCAGGACCAGGACCTCGGCGCCCGCGTCCCGGGCCCGCTCGGCCGCCGTCAGGAAAGCGGCCTCGGTGCGGCCCGGATCGTCGGCGAGGTCGAGGACGCCGAGGCCGGTGCCGACGACGGCGGCGCAGTTCCGGGCCACACCGGCCGTCTCCAGGCTGTCCTCGATCTGACCGCGGGAGCGGTCGAGGGTGGTGACCACGCCGTAGCGGCGGCCGAGGAGACACGCGAGGTGGGCGGCGGCCTCGGTGATGTCCACGACCGGGACGTCCACCAACTCCCGCACGCCTTCCCGGCCGTGCTCGCCGAAGCCGGCCAGGACGACGGCGTCGTACGGAGGTCCGTCGTACGTCCGCAGGGTGTCGAGGACGGCGGCGGCCGAGAGATAGCTGTCCAGCCAGCCTTCGGCGGACGCCGGGCCCCAGGCGGGGGTCAGACCGGTCACCTTGGTGGCCGGGCCCGCGGCGGCGCGGGCGCCGCGGACGATCTCCTCGGTCATCTCCTGCGTGGTGTTGCAGTTGGTGACGATGATCCGCACGCCGGTCAGACCTCCCTCGCCGTCGTCGCGCGCTCCCGGCGGGTCAGCAGGGCGTACAGGCCGGCGGCGAGTGCCGTGCCGATGAACCAGGAGTACGGCGCCACATCGCTGAAGCTCTTCACCAGCGCCACCACGGCGGCCACCGCGGCGGAGGGCAGGAACGCCCACAACGCCGTCGGGTTGACGCCCCTGCGGTAGTGGTACGGGGTGCCCTGCCGGGCGTCGAACAGCGCGTCGACGTCGACCTTGCCGCGCTTGACCCAGTAGTAGTCGACCATGATCACGCCGAACAGCGGGCCCAGGAAGGCACCGAGGCCGCCGAGGAAGTAGTTGACGACGGTCGGGTTGGAGAAGAGGTTCCAGGGGGTGACGAGCAGCGCGGCCACCGTGCTGATCATGCCGCCGACCTTGAAGGTGATCTTCTGCGGCCAGACGTTGGCGAGGTCGTACGCCGGTGAGACGAAGTTGGCGACGATGTTGACGCCCATGGTGGCGACCGCGAACGTGAACGCGGCGATCACGAGCACCCAGGTGTTGCCGACCTTGGCGACCAGTTCCGCCGGGTCGGTGATGGCCTGTCCGAACGCCTTCAGCGAGCCGGCCGTGACGATCACGGAGACGACCACGAACGCGGTGGAGTTGATGGGCAGTCCCCAGAAGTTGCCGCGCCGGACGGTCCTGTAGTCGGGCGCGAAGCGGGAGAAGTCGCAGAAGTTGAGCATCAGCGTGCCGTAGGTGGCGAGGATCAGGCCGATCGCGCCGAACCACTGCCGCCACTGCTCACCGGTGGACACCGGGTGCGGGGTGGAGGTGAGCGAGATGCTCCAGTGCGCCTTGGCCAGGACCCAGAGGGCCAGTGCGATCATCACCAGCCAGATCGCCGGACCGCAGAAGTCCTGGAACTTCCGCACGGCCTCCATGCCCTGGCTGATGATCAGCGCCTGGATCAGCCAGAGCGAGACGAAGGAGATCCAGCCGAGCGCGTTCAGGCCGAGGAAGGAGTGGTGGGTGAGGGAGTCGAGGCCCGGCCAGGCCGCCAGCAGCATCACGTTGACGGCGACGGAGGCCAGATAGGTCTGGATGCCGTACCACATGATGGCGATCACGGCCCTGATCAGCGCGGGGATGTTGGCGCCCCAGACGCCGAAGCTGATCCGGCTGACCACCGGGAAGGGCACGCCGTGGCGCTGGCCGATCCTGCCCATCCAGTTCATGCCGGCGTAGATGAGCACGAAGCCGACGAGCAGGGAGGTGAAGACCTGCCAGACGTTCATGCCGAGGACCAGCAGGCCGGCGGCGAAGGTGTAGTTGCCGAGGTTGTGGACGTCGGACATCCACATGGCGAAGAGATCGAAGACCTTCCAGTTCCGCCGCTCGGCGGGGGCGAGGTCCTCGTTGACGAGACGGGGGTCGGGGACGAAGGCGGGTACGCCGGTGGCTTCGGCGCGGTCGGCGAGGGACACGGGGCCTCCTGGACAGGGGGACGAAGGGGCCATACCGCAGGAACTCGGACGGACCACCGGCAGGGAGGCCGACAGCCAGTCGCGTTTGGTATACCAAACTCCTGACATAGTGCAGCCGTCAAGCGTTCGGACCGATGTCGTTGCCGTTACGACCCCGTAAAAGTCGCCCCGTGTCGGCGAAGATGGGGCCATGACGAAGATCGAACCCCTGGGCGCGGTGCGCGAGCGCGTCCTGGCGAGCCTGCGGGAGGACATCATCTCCGGGCGCCTCGGCCCCGGTGACCGACTCGTCGAACGGGAGCTCGCCGAGCGGTTCGGGGTCTCCCGCGTGCCGGTGCGGGAGGCGATCCGTGCGCTGGTCGCCGAAGGCTTCGTCCTCTTCGAATCGGCCCGCCGCACGGTGGTACGCCGACTGGATCCGACCGACGTCAGAGAACTCTTCGAGCTGCGCGAGGCGCTGGAGGTGTACGCGGCGGGGCTGGCGGCGTCCAGGGTGACCCCCGAGGCCCTGGCGGAGCTGCGGGACCTGCTCGACCAGGCGGCGCGGGCGACGAAGGAGGGCGACGCCGAGGCGATCACGGACATCAACACGCGCTTCCACGACGGCATCCGCGCCCTGGCCGGCAACAGCCTGCTGATCTCGGTCATGGAGCCGGTCGACGGCCGCCTGCGCTGGCTCACCCGACGGAACGAGGAATGGCCCCAACTCCTCACCGAGCACCGCGAGTTGTACGAGGCGATCGCCTCCGGTGACCCCGACCGCGCCCGCGCTCACGCACTCGACCACGTCCGCGCCAACTACCGCTCGACGGTACGGCACCTGTTCGGAACCGACCCCAGCGACGCCGGCTGAAGGACCACTGCGGGCTCTGGCGGGCGGATGGCGGGCGAAGGGCGGCGGCTGGAGATCGGTCACCGCAGGCCGGCTGCCTCCGCTGCCGTGCCCAGTACTTCGCGGAGCATCTCCGCGGTGAGCCGGCCGGTGAAGGTGTTGCGCTGGCTGACATGGAAGCAGCCGAAGAGGTCCAGGCCGTCGAGCGCGACCCGGGTGCCGTGGGCGAAGGCCGGGCGGGGCCTGGGCACGGTCCAGCCCGCCTCGCTGAACGCGGGCAGCGCGGCCTGCCAGCCGAAGGCACCGAGCACGACCGCGGCCCTCAGTGTCGGGCGCAGCAGCCTCAGCTCCTGTACCAGCCAGGGGCGGCAGGTGTCCCGCTCGCCGGGGGTCGGCTTGTTGGCGGGCGGGGCGCAGTGCACGGGCGCGGTGACACGGACGCCGTACAGTTCCAGCCCGTCGTCGGCACTGACGGACGTGGGCTGCGAGGCGAGCCCCTCGTCGTACAGCGCCTGGTAGAGCACGTCTCCGGAGCGGTCGCCGGTGAACATCCGGCCGGTGCGGTTGCCGCCGTGCGCGGCGGGGGCCAGCCCGATGATCACCAGCCGTGCGTCGGCGGGGCCGAAGCCGGGCACCGGCCGGCCCCAGTACGTCCAGTCGGCGAACGCGGCCCGTTTCGTCCGGGCCACCTCCTCGCGCCATTCGACCAGCCGAGGACAGGCCCTGCAGTCCGCGACCCGCCGGTCGAGCCGGGCGAGGGCGCTGCTGTCGTCCATACGGCCACCGTATGCCCCATCGGCCCTCGTGCACGCCGCGCCCAGGGCCGCCGCCGCGAACCCGCGGATCGCCACCGGCACGGGCACCGACCGCCGGCCACGCGCACCGCGGATGTCCGCCGCAGCCGACTGCGGGAGGGGCGGGGGACTACGGCACCAGCGAGGCACGGCGCATTCATCGGGGTCCGCCAGGCGGGGCGGCCGGGCCGTGCGCTGCACCGGCGCCCAAGACACCCGGCGCCCAGGACACCCGGCACCCGGCACCCGGCACCCCGCCATCCAGGGAAAATCGCCTCCGGCTCACCCGGCCCGGGGAGTTAAGGTCGGGGGCATGGCTTCCGAGGATGCGGACGAGAACGTGAACCGTGGGACCAGCGGACCGGATGGGCCCCGCTCCGCCGAGGACGCCCAGGACTCACAGGACTCACAGGACGCCCTGGGGTCCGGCGCCTCCACCGAGCAGCCGGCCGATTCGAAGATCGCCGGCGCGGTGGCCGCCGCCGAGGCCGCGGGGCCGGGCAAGGGTGAGACGGTCCGGATCGACAGCTGGATCTGGGCCGTGCGTCTGATCAAGACGCGTTCCCTGGGCGCCGCCGCCTGCCGGGGCGGCCACGTCCATGTGAACGGCGAGCGGGTGAAGCCCGCCTACTCCGTGCGCGTCGGCGACGAGGTGCGCCTACGGCACGAGGGCCGGGAACGGATCGTGATCGTCAAGCGCCTGATCCGCAAGCGGGTCGGCGCTCCCGTGGCCGCCCAGTGCTACGTCGACAACTCCCCGCCGCCTCCGCCCCGCGAGGCCATTGCCCCCGCCGGGCTTCGCGACCGCGGCACCGGCCGCCCGACCAAGCGCGACCGCCGCGAGATGGAGCGCCTCCGCGGCCTCGCGGGCCCAAGTCTTCCGGGTGGCTCCGGCGCCTTCGGCGCCGCCCCAGCCCCCGGCGGCTTCGCCAGCCCGGGTGGGCCCGGCAGCCCTGGTGGGCCCGGCAGCCCTGGTGGGCCCGGGGGCCGCGGTGGGCCCAGATCGGGCGGCCGCGGCGGGTCCGGTGCGCGCGGTGGATCCGGCGGGTCCGGCAGGTCCGGTGGGTCCGGCAAGCGCGGTGGATCCGGGTCCGGCGGGACCGGTGGGCATCCCCGGGGACGGTGACCCGAAATCGGCACCCCGCAGGAACCGGTCTGCACCGCCGACCGAAAGCCCTCGACCGGCCGGCATGGATCCGGATCCCACGCGGCCCACGGGCATCACCGTGGACAGCGACCCGAAAGCCGCACCCCGCAGGAACCGGTCCGCGCCTCCGCACCAAACCCCACACCAGCGACACGGACCCGCATCCCACGCGACCGACAGGCGTCACCGCGGACAGCGACCCGAAACCCGCACCCCACACCAAGCGGTCCGCGCCGTCGGCCGGCCCCCGTGCCCGGCCGACGGCGTCGGTGCCGCGCCCGGGTCACCGCCGCCGCAGCAACCGCAGCAGCTCCCCGTTGTGCTCGCGGCGGGCCCAGGCGATCAGGGTGAGCGGCACCATGAGGATCAGCGGGGTCGCCGCGTTCTGGCCGTCGAAGACCGTGAGCTGGACGATGAACGCGCCCACCATCAGCGCGCTGAGCGCGATCGCCGCCACGGACTGCAGCACGGGGATCAACAGCGCGACGGCTCCGGCAAGTTCGAGCGCGCCGATGGTGTACATGGCCCCGCTGCCCCAGCCGATCTTGTCGAAGGACTCGACGGCCGAGGGGTGCGCGATGAGCTTGGGCAGCGCGCTCGCGATGCCGTAGAACAACGCGAGCAGCACCTGCACGGTCCGCAGCGCGACCCGGGCCGCGCGCCTGCGGCCGCTGAGGGAGCCGGTGGGGGTGACGGGAGCGGTGGTCTCGGACATGAGGGTCTCCTGGGGAAGCGGTGCCGATTGCTTTCACCGAGGTAGACCGGACAGGGTCCGGGAACTCATCGCTGTCGGGCAGCCCCGTCCGCCCGAGTGCCCGCTATGCCTTCGGCACCGCCCGCACCCACATGCGGTCCGGTGTCAGATACGTGTCCACCTCCAGCCCCGCTTCCTCCAGTGCCGATTCGAACTGCTCCTTGGTCAGCGGCCGGGCCAGGAACGTGTGGGTCCAGTGCGCGTCCGGGAAGTCGTACTCGACGTGGACCGAGTTCACGCCGTTGCCGACCGGCTCCGAGGAGACGATCCGTACGGTGAAGCCGCTCGGGTCGACCCGCTCCCTGGGCACGTTCGTGTGGTAGTCCTCTCCCTCCCGCTGGATGAGCACGCAGCCGTCCTTCGCCACATGCCGGGCGCAGGTGCGCAGCAGACCTCGGCGCACCTCCTCGTCACCGGCGTGCACGAGGAACGACGCCAGCATCACCACGCCGAACGTCTCGCCGCCCAGGTCCAGTTGCTCGATGGGGCCGCATATCGTGCGCGCCCCGCGGATCCGGCTCAGCATGTCGGCGGACTCGTCCACCGCCGTGACCGTGAAGCCGCGCTCGAGCAGGGGGTGGGTCATCCGACCCACTCCGCTGCCCAGTTCCAGGATGTGCGCCCCGGCCGGTACGGCCCCGGCGATGATGTCCGGCTCGTCGCCCACCGGCAGCCGCTCGTACAGCTCGACCGCGCAGCCGTCCGGGGTGATCGCACCGGGTCCCGTGCCCTCGTATCCCTCACGCATTTCGACCGTCATGCCCGAACAACGGGCCGCCCCCGCACGGCCGTTCCCGTGCGCCGACAGTTCACCCGTTCGAGTTGCTTCGCCCTGTTCGACCTGAGCTCAGCCCCACTGTCCGGCCGGCAACGGAAACCACCCGCGCCCGATGTACCAGTGCCCGCCCGCCCGCAGATGGTCCCCCACGGCCCGCTCCACGGACGTGCGTGCGGGCAGCTCCGCGGCCGGCAGGTCGGGGTCGCCGAAGACGAACTGGACGGGTTCGGTGTCGGCCGGCTCGGTGTCCTCGCGGACGGTGCGGAACCGGTCCTGGAAGCGGACGATGTTGGAGTCGGCCGGCAGGTACCGCTTCAACTGCGGGTCGAGCAGCCAGGAGTGGCACAGTGCGGCCACCGGCCGCTCCTCGGGGAAGTGCACGGCGAAGAACTCGCGAGCCCAGGCCAGCGAGCGGTCGCAGGCGGACGGGGTCAGCGGGCCGTGGAAGTCGGGGATGTGCAGGTTCAGACAGGGTGTGCCGGGGGCGGCGTCCAGGCCGGCCGCCGCGAGCACGGGAGCCGAGCGCTGTCCGAGCCGCGCCCGCTCGAACTGCAGCCGGCCCAGCTGGTAGAGCTCGCCCCGGAAGTGGCGGACGAGCCAGCGCCGCGCATGCACGCCGGTCGTACCGTGCCGTCTGCGGTGCACGGCCATCTGACGGCCCAGGTCGGCCAGGGTGCGCCGGGAGACCTCGGGCGGGATGCCGCGTTCCCGGTGCCGGGCGAGGGTGTGCGGGGCCGCGGCGACGAAGACGTACACGGGGAAGACACCGGTCAGCTCGGCCGGCGCCGCGTCGAAGAGCTCGCCGAGATCGGGTGGGTGGCCGGTCCCCTCCGGGCCGCGGAACAACTCCTCGACGCACTCCTCCAGGAGCCCGAGCACTCCCGGGTCACCGGTCACCCGGCGCAGCCCGGCCACCAGATCGTTGATGTCCTCGTGCGGTACGGCCAGGTCGAGGAGCAGTTGGGGCAGGTCGTCGGCGTCCGGCAGCAAGGAATCCCCCTTCGACGAGCGACGGTCGAGCGCCGTTGGTGTACGTCGTCACCGAAGAGTACGTTGCAAGCAGGAGTGGTGTTCCGATGCGTACGGGTAGTGAACCGGCGACCGCGCGCAGTGCTCTGCGGGCGCGGTTCTGGCTGTCCGTGTGGGGGCTGGTCTGGGCGGTCTTCGGCACGGTGGCGTTCGCGCTCCTCGGACGCCCCGGCTGGGCGGCGGCCTGCGGGGTGCTGTGGCTGGTGGTCACCGTCGACATGGCCATGATCGTCAGACACATCCGGCAGGGCCCGCACTATCAGCCGGGGCGTGATGTGCCGCCGTACCGGCCGCCGGACAGCGGACCACCGTTCCCGGGCCCGCCGAGGCACCGGCATCCGTGATCGACCAGGCTGGTCGGCCCCTGGTCACTCGGTCGCCGAAGGGTCAGTCGTCGAAGCGTGCCGCCTTCAGGTACCTCGGGTTCGGGTCCAGCGCGGCCGCGAGACGGAAATGGCGTTTGGCCTGGTCGGGGCGGCCCTGGCGTTCGTAGGTGCGGGCCAGGGCGAAGTGCGCGAACGCGTTGTCCGGCTCGCGCTCCAGCACGATCGTGAACTCCAGCTCGGCGGGCCGCAGTTGTGCCGCGGCGAAGAACGCACGCGCGCGCAGCAGCCGGGCCGCGGTGTTCTCCGGGTGCGCGGCGATGACCGGGTCGAGCAGCTTCACCGCGCCCCTGGGGTCCCGTGAGTTGAGCAGCTGCTCGGCTGCACGGAAGTCGATGACATGCGTCTCCGGCGTACGTCCGGTGGAACCGCTGGTCTCGGGCACGGCAGAGTCCTTCCCTCACTGCACGCTTTCAACGCCCGCGGGAGGGCCGCTATTCCGGCGCTACTGCGCGGTACCCTCGCGCGCCCGCCGTACGAGGTCCTCCCACACCTCGGCGACGCGCTTGTGCAGCGCGTCCAGCGGGACGTCGTTGTCGATCACGATGTCCGCGATCTGTCTGCGCTGCTCGCGGGTCGCCTGCGCGGCCATGCGCGCGCGTGCGTCCTCCTCGGTCATCCCGCGCAACCGGACCAGCCGGTCGAGCTGGGTCTCGGTGCTCGCGTCCACGACCACCACGAGGTCGTACAGCGGCGCCAGGCCGTTCTCCGTGAGGAGGGGCACGTCGTGGATCACCACGGCGTCGGCGGCCGCGGCCTCCTCCAGCTCGCGGGAGCGGGCGCCCACCAGGGGGTGCACGATCGAGTTGAGGACGGCGAGCTTCTCCGGGTCGGAGAAGACGATCGAGCCCAGTCTGGGCCGGTCCAGGCTGCCGTCCGCGGAGAGGACGTCCTCGCCGAAGGCCTCGACCACGGCGGCGAGGCCCGGAGTGCCCGGCGCCACGACCTCACGCGCGATGCGGTCCGCGTCGATCAGCACGGCCCCATGCTCCACGAGCAGCCGTGACACCTCGCTCTTGCCGGCGCCGATCCCACCGGTCAGGCCCACCTTCAGCATGTCCGGAAGCTTAGGCCCTGCCACTGACAGCGGGCCCGGCGGAGGTCAGTTCTCGCCTTCCCGCTCCGCCAGGAACCGCTCGAACTCGCGCCCGATCTCGTCGGCGGACGGGATGTCCACCGACTCGGCGAGCATGTTGCCCCGGGTCTCGGCGCCCGCAGCGGCGTCGTACTGGTGCTCCAGGCCCTGGACGAGCGCGGTGAGTTCCTCGTCGCCCTCCTGGATCTGCCGGTCGATCTCCGTCTGGGTGCGGTGCGCGTCCGTGCGCAGCGAGTGCGCGATGCCCGGGAGCACCAGCCCGGTGGCGGCCGTGACGGCCTCCAGGACGGTCAGGGCGGCGTCCGGGTACGGCGAGCGCGCGATGTAGTGCGGGACGTGCGCGGCGACGCCGAGGACGTCGTGCCCGGCCTCCATCAGGCGGTACTCCACCAGCGACTCGGCGCTGCCGGGCACCTGCGCCTCCTCGAAGGGGCTGCGGTGGCCCGGGACGAGGTCGGTGCGATTGCCGTGCGGGGTGAGATCCACCGGGCGGGTGTGCGGGACGCCCATGGGAATGCCGTGGAAGTTCACGGAGAGGCGGACGCCGAGCCGCTCCACGATCTGCCGTACGGCCGCCGCGAACCGCTCCCACTCCACGTCCGGCTCGGGCCCGGAGAGCAGCAGGAAGGGGGCACCCGTGGTGTCCTGGACGAGGCGGACCTCGATGGCAGGGACCTCGTAGTCGGTCCAGCGGTCCCGCTTGAAGGTCAGCAGGGGCCGGCGGGCCCGGTAGTCCACGAGCCGGTCGTGGTCGAAACGGGCGACGAGCTGGTGGGGCAGTGAGTCGAGCAGCCGGTCGACGATCTGGTCGCCGGTCTCGCCCGCGTCGATGTATCCGTCGAAGTGGTAGAGCATGACAAGGCCGGCCGACTCCTGGGCGAGCGCCATGTCGACGACGGCGAGGCCCTTCGGCTCCCATGCGTACAAACCCTGCGGATCAAGCACTGTGACCGCTCCTCCTCGTGTTCCTCAGGGTCAACGCCCCCTGGAACGCGGTCATTCCCGCGACACGCCGCTGATCAGCGATCTCACGGACGGGTAGGCCATGACGAACCGGCACGCGAAGAACAGGAAGGCCGCCCCGAACGCCTGAGGGGCCGTACCTCGAAAGGTACGGCCCCTCAGAGCCGGCTATCGGCTAAGCCCAGCGGCTAGCGTTCAGCTCTGGCCACCGGCGAGCTTCTCGCGCAGCGCGGCCAGCGCCTCGTCCGAGGCCAGCGCACCGGAGGTGTCCGCGCCCTCGGAGGAGTACGAACCGCCGGTCGCGGCCGGAGCCGCAGCCTCGCCACCCTCGGCCGCAGCAGCGGCGTCGGCCTCGCGGGACTTGATGACCTGCTGCTGGTGCTGCTCGAAGCGGGCCTGCGCCTCGGCGTACTGGCGCTCCCACTCCTCGCGCTGCTTCTCGTAGCCCGGAAGCCAGTCGTTGGTCTCCGGGTCGAAGCCCTCGGGGTAGATGTAGTTGCCCTGGTCGTCGTAGGACGCGGCCATGCCGTACAGGGTCGGGTCGAACTCGACCGACGCCGGGTCGGCACCGAAGGACTCGTTGGCCTGCTTCAGGGACAGCGAGATCCGGCGACGCTCGAGGTCGATGTCGATGACCTTGACGAAGATCTCGTCGTTGACCTGGACGACCTGCTCCGGAATCTCCACGTGGCGCTCGGCCAGCTCGGAGATGTGGACCAGACCCTCGATGCCCTCGTCCACGCGGACGAACGCACCGAACGGAACCAGCTTCGTGACCTTACCGGGCACGACCTGGCCGATCTGGTGGGTGCGGGCGAACTGCTGCCACGGGTCTTCCTGGGTCGCCTTCAGCGACAGGGAGACGCGCTCGCGGTCCATGTCGACGTCGAGAACCTCGACGGTGACCTCCTGGCCGACCTCGACGACCTCGGACGGGTGGTCGATGTGCTTCCAGGACAGCTCGGAGACGTGGACCAGACCGTCGACGCCACCCAGGTCCACGAAGGCACCGAAGTTGACGATCGAGGAGACCACACCGGAGCGGACCTGACCCTTCTGCAGGGTCGTGAGGAACGTCTGGCGGACCTCGGACTGGGTCTGCTCGAGCCAGGCACGGCGGGACAGGACCACGTTGTTGCGGTTCTTGTCCAGCTCGATGATCTTCGCCTCGAGCTCCTTGCCGACGTACGGCTGGAGGTCGCGGACGCGGCGCATCTCGACCAGGGAGGCCGGGAGGAAGCCGCGGAGGCCGATGTCGAGGATGAGACCACCCTTGACGACCTCGATGACGGTACCGGTGACGATGCCGTCCTCTTCCTTGATCTTCTCGATGGTGCCCCAGGCACGCTCGTACTGGGCGCGCTTCTTCGAGAGGATCAGGCGGCCTTCCTTGTCCTCCTTCTGGAGGACCAGGGCCTCGATCTCGTCGCCGACGGCCACGACCTCGTTCGGGTCGACGTCGTGCTTGATCGAGAGCTCGCGGCTCGGGATGACACCTTCGGTCTTGTAACCGATGTCGAGCAGGACCTCGTCCCGGTCGACCTTCACGATGACGCCGTCGACGATGTCGCCGTCGTTGAAGTACTTGATCGTCTCGTCGATCGCTGCGAGGAAGGCTTCCTCGTTACCGATGTCGTTGACCGCTACCTGCGGGGTGGTGGCGGTGGTCTCGGTGCTGCTCGTCATGTGGGAAAGGGCTCCGGTACGGACATTGAAGTCGTAGGTACTGCTTACGCCGGGAGCCCGTTTCGCTCTGCAGAAGCCGGACAGCCAAGGAAGCGCCCCACCAGATACTGGTGACGGCGCCTCGACAACCGAGGGGACATACAACAGATGCGAGCGCAGCCTGCTACGTCTGAGGAGCGCAGGCCCGCAGCGCAACTTGTAGCATACGGGGGCAGCCGGACATGGTCAATGCGCGAAGGCGCACACCCGGGGCAGATCGCCGCATAACCGGCAGAAGAAGCGTCCTTTGAGGCCAGGCAGGCCTGTGGGACCGCCTCCGTGTCGGACCCTGGCGGGTTGGACGGAAGAGTACGACGAGGGAGCCGATCATCCAAGAGCCGGAAGCGTATGAGCCCGAGGGACCCGAGGCGTTCGAGCCGGAGGCGACACGCCGTGACGCCGGTGTCACGGAGAGCGCACGGGCCAATCGGGGCTGGTGGGACCGCAACGCGGACGAGTACCAGGTCGAGCACGGCACGTTCCTCGGCGACGACCGCTTCGTGTGGGGTCCGGAGGGCCTGGACGAGGTGGAGGCCGAGCTGCTCGGCCCGCCGGAGGAGCTGAAGGGCAAGGAGGTCCTGGAGATCGGCGCGGGCGCGGCGCAGTGCGCGCGCTGGCTGGCCGCGCAGGGGGCCCGCCCGGTGGCCCTGGACCTCTCGCACCGCCAGCTGCAGCACGCGCTACGCATCGGCGGATCGTTTCCGCTGGTCTGTGCCGACGCCGGCGCGCTGCCCTTCGCGGACGGTTCCTTCGATCTGGCCTGCTCCGCGTACGGGGCGCTGCCCTTCGTCGCCGACCCGCGGCTGGTGCTGCGCGAGGTGCACCGGGTGCTGCGGCCGGGCGGCCGGTTCGTCTTCTCGGTGACGCACCCGATCCGCTGGGCGTTCCCGGACGAGCCGGGCCCCGAGGGTCTGTCCGTGTCGTCCTCCTACTTCGACCGCACGCCCTATGTGGAGCAGGACGAGCAGGGCAGCGCGGTCTACGTCGAGCACCACAGGACGCTCGGCGACCGGGTCCGGGACATCGTGGCCTCCGGTTTCCGCCTGGTGGACCTGGTGGAGCCGGAGTGGCCGGCCTGGAACACCGCGGAGTGGGGCGGCTGGTCCCCGCTGCGGGGCCGTCTGATCCCGGGGACGGCGATCTTCGTGTGCGAGCGGGACCGGGCGCTCGGCGGGATCGGCTGACGCACGCGCGTGTGAAGAGCGTTTCGGGCGGCGTACGACACTGGGGGCGTGATCCGTTACGACGCCCTGGACGCGCTGCCCGTGCGCTCGGCTCTGCCCGCCCTGACCGAGGCCCTGGAGGAGGGCGGCACCGCCGTGCTCGTGGCGCCGCCCGGCACCGGCAAGACGACGCTGGTGCCGCTCGTGCTGGCGGGGCTGGTCGGGGGCGGGCCCGCGCGGCGGGTCGTGGTGGCGGAACCGCGCCGGATCGCGGCACGGGCGGCGGCCCGGCGGATGGCGTGGCTGCTGGGCGAGAAGCCGGGCGACAGCGTCGGCTTCACGGTGCGCGGCGAGCGCGTCGCGGGGCGGCACACGCGCGTGGAGGTCGTGACGACCGGTGTGCTGCTGCAGCGACTGCAGCGCGATCAGGAGCTGGCCGGCGTCGACAGCGTCGTGCTGGACGAGTGCCACGAGCGGCATCTGGACGCCGACACGGTGGCCGCCTTCCTGTGGGACGTACGGCAGACCCTGCGACCGGAGCTGCGGCTGGTGGCCGCGTCGGCGACGACCGACGCCGAGGGCTGGGCTCGGCTGCTGGGCGGAGCGCCCGTGGTCGAGGCGGAGGGCACCGCGCATCCGGTGGAGGTCGTGTGGGCGCCTCCGGTACGTCCGGTACGGCCGCCGCACGGGATGCGGGCCGATCCGGCGCTGACGGCGCATGTGGCGTCGGTGGTGCGGCGGGCGCTGGCCGAGCGGGACGGGGACGTGCTGTGCTTCCTGCCCGGTGTGGGGGAGATCGCGCGCGTGGCGGGGCAACTGGGCGAGGTGGGGGACGTGGACGTGCTCCAGGTGCACGGGCGGGCGCCGGCCGCCGTGCAGGACGCGGTGCTGTCGCCCGCGGGGCGGCGCCGGGTGGTGCTGGCGACCTCGGTGGCGGAGTCCTCGCTGACGGTGCCCGGAGTGCGGGTGGTGGTGGACTCGGGGCTTGCGCGGGAGCCGCGGGTGGACCACGCGCGCGGGCTGAGCGGGCTGACGACGGTACGGGCGTCGCGGGCGGCCGGCAGGCAGCGGGCGGGGCGGGCCGGACGGGAGGCGCCGGGGGCGGTGTACCGGTGCTGGTCCGAAGCCGAGGACGGGCGTCTGCCGGCGTTTCCGGCGCCGGAGATCAGGGTGGCCGACCTGACCGCGTTCGCCCTGCAGGCGGCCTGCTGGGGCGATCCGGACGCCTCCGGTCTCACGTTGCTCGATCCTCCGCCGGGTGGCGCGATGGCGGCGGCCCGCTCCGCGTTGACGGCGGTGGGGGCGGTGGACTCCGTCGGCCGGGTCACGTCCGTGGGTGTGCGGCTGGCTCGGCTGGGGGTGCACCCTCGGTTGGGGCGGGCACTGGTGGACACCGGTGGCGGGGGTGCGGAGGTCGTCGCGCTGCTCTCCGAAGAGGTGCCGCGGGATTACGGGGATGATCTCGCCGGTGCGTTGCGTCGTGCGCGGCGTGCGGGTGACGCCTATGCGGGGCGGTGGGCTGCGGAGGTACGGCGGCTGCGGGCCGTCTCACAGGAGTTTTCCGACCCCTTGGCCCGTGGCCGTCAGGCAGAAAGTGCCCTTGAGGTCGGACCAACTACCGGTGATGAGCGGCTCGCCGGGGTCGTCGCCGCGCTCGCCTTTCCCGAGCGGGTGGCCAAGCGCGACGGTGGGTCGTATCTGCTGGCCTCCGGCACGCGGGCCGAGTTGAGCGATGGGTCGGCGTTGCGGGGAGCGTCCTGGATCGTCGTCGCCGTCGCCGATCGGCCCTCCGGTACGGGCCACGCGCGCGTGCGGCTCGGAGCCGCCGTCGACGAGGGTGTGGCACTCGCCGCCGCCGGGACTCTGCGCGCCGAGCGGGACGAGGTCCACTGGGCCGACGGCGACGTCGTAGCCCGGCGTGTCGAGCGGCTCGGCGCCATCGAGCTGGCCGTACGGCCGCTGAAGGACGCCGATCCGGCACTCGTACGCGGGGCCCTGCTCGAAGGACTGCGGCAGGAAGGGCTCGGGGTGCTGCGGTGGACGCCCGACGCCGAATCGCTTCGGCAGCGGCTCGCTTTCTTGCGGGTGCATCTCGGTGAGCCATGGCCGGACGTGTCCGACGACGCGCTGCACGCGCGCGTGGACGACTGGCTGGAGCCGGAGCTGAGCCGGGCCCGGCGGCGGTCCGATCTCGGCCGGATCGACGCCGGGCAGGCGCTGACGCGACTGCTGCCGTGGGCGACCGGCGAAGCAGCACGGCTGGAGGAGTTGGCACCGGAGCGGATCACCGTGCCGAGTGGGTCCAGAATCCGGATCGACTATCGGGATCCGGAGCGGCCCGTGCTCGCAGTGAAGCTGCAGGAGATGTTCGGGCTGCGCGAGACGCCGGCCGTCGCCGGGGTGCCGCTGCTCGTGCATCTGCTCTCCCCCGCCGGGCGGCCCGCCGCCGTCACGGCCGACCTCGCCTCCTTCTGGCGGGACGGCTACCGGGTCGTCCGGGCCGAGCTGCGCGGGCGGTATCCGAAGCATCCGTGGCCCGAGGACCCGGCGACCGCCGAGCCCACCCGGCACACCAACGCCCGGCTCAGGCGCTGACCGGTTCGGGTTCGGCCGGTTCGGTGGGCGCCGGGTCCTGGGGGCGGCGGGCCCGGGCCTCCAGGCAGAGGGACAGGGCCAGGAGCAGGACTCCCGCGGCCAGGGAGCCCCAGGGGACGTACGAGGTGAGTGTCAGCACCAGGGTGCGGTTGTGCTTGACCAGGGCGACCGTGTGCTCGATGTAGTCCTCGCGCATCTTCACGTCCCCGGCGAACGCGGTGACCCTGTCCCGGCCGCCGAGCAGGGTGCCGCCGCGCAGTTCCTCCTTGTGGAGTTCCTCGCCGTAGACGGGCGCGCCGGTGACGGGTTCGACCCAGAACCTGCGGACCGTGCTGTACCAGCGGGTGGTGCCCGTCCTGGCGACCGACTCCGGCGTGATGCCCTGGACGGGCATGGTCTTCGGCATGGGGACCTTGGTCCAGGGGATGGTCTGCTCGAAGTAGTAGACCTTCAGGCCGCGGAAGGTCCGGGTGCCCTTGTAGTGGATGGGGCTGGTGGTGCGGGTCTGGGCGTCGAAGTACTCGTAGTCGCGTTTCTCGGTCAGGAAGGGCCACTTGAACTCGATGCCCTGGCGGGTCACGGGGTCGCCGTCGACCATCTCGCCGGTGGCGTGCACGGGGTCCTGGCTGTGGGCGTCGAAGATGTAGCGCTCGGGGACCTTGGAGACCATCTTGCCGTCGGGGCCCTGGACGTAGGAGAGGCTGTCCCAGACGACGACCGGCCGGCCCGCCGTCCTCTCGATCTTCCGCGCGGCCGCCACGTCGCCCTTGAGGGTCTGCACGATGGTGACCTTGGAGACCTTCCTCGCGCGCATGGTGCCGTAGTCGAGGAGGGTGGCGCCCTTGGCCTCCAGGACCATGTCCTGGTACTGGTTCGCGGGGATCCTGGCCAGGCGCGGGAAGGCGTACCAGCGCATGAGCGGGGACAGCGCCGCGCAGAAGACGGCGCAGGCGAGCAGGACCAGGCTTGCCTTGCGGCGCATGGAAGGCCTCCCTCCCGGACGGGCGCGGCTACGGATGCGAGGGCACCGTCGTCAGCAGCGGCTTGGGGGATGTCCGGCCCGTCGGCGTACCCATGGCGGTCATCGCCAGGACCAGGGCGAGCGCGAGGGCCAGACCGGTCGCGGCGGCGATCAGGGCGCGCATACGGGCCTCCCGGCGGACGGTCGTGTCCCCATGGGTTCCTGATGGTGCGTCAGGTTCGGCACCGTAGCAACGGGCGGGTGAGATGAGAACAGCGGTGCACGCACGAACGAGGGCGCCCTCCCCGCCGTGCGGGGAGGGCGCCCTCGCGTGATGCCGGTCGTACTCAGGAAGAGGCGGACGGGCTCGGGGACGGGCTCGGCGAGGAGTCGGCGGCGGCGACCTTCAGTTCGACGGTGAGCGTCGCTCCACCGGCGGTGGTGATGCGGAGCAGGAAGGTGCCGGTGGTGTCGTCCGCGTACAGCTTCGGCAGGGTCAGCAGGCCCTTGTCGTCCGTCTGGAGGCCGGTGAGGGTGCGAATGGGCTTGCCGTCGGCGTCCTTGAAGTACGGGCCCTTGTCGTTCTCGGTGGCGTCGGTGTCGGACTTGATGAGGGTGGCGGTGGCCGCGACCTTGTCCGCGACGGCGCCCTTGTACGTCGCCTTCACCTGGACCTGGTCGGCGAACTCGCCGCCCGGGGTGCAGGTCGGCGGGGTGTCGCTGGTGCGGGCCAGGGTGTCGGCGGCGCGCTCGGTGACAGTGGCCGAGTAGCCGAGGCCTTTGACCGTGCGGCCCACGACGGTGGCCATGACCTTGAAGTCGCCGGTCTTCTCGCCCGCTTGGAGGGCCGGTGCGAGGGCGACGCCCTTGGCGTCGGTGGTGACCGTGGCCACGGTCTCGCCGCCGGCGAAGGTGGCGTCGGTGTCCCCGGTGATGGTGAACCGGACCCTGACCTTGGCGACGGCCTTGCCGGCCTTGGTCTCGGCGCGGGTGCCGATCTGGTCGGTGAAGGCGTGCCCGGCCATCGCGGTGAGCTTGGCGGTGCCCGCGTCCTGCAGGTGGTCCACGGTGTCGGTGGGGGTCTGCGGGGGCTTCGGCGGGACGGGCGGCTTCGGCGGGGTCGGGCTGGGGCTCCCGTTCCCAGGCGTGCTGGGCTTCGGGTCGGGCTTGGTCTTCGGCGCCTTCGAGTGCTTCGGGGAGTTGGCGCGCGGGGTGCCGTCGTCGCTGCGGTGGGTGGGCACACTGCCGGTGCCGTCGGGCACGGAGTGGGTGCCCTTGCGGTAGTACTCCAGCCACGACAGGACGGTGTTCAGGTAGTCCTGCGAGTTGTTGTAGCTGAGGATCGCGCTGTGCAGCTCGTCCTCGCGCGAGAGGTCCCAGCCATTGCGGCACAGGTAGTGGCCGGCGGCGAGGGCGGCGTCGTAGACGTTGTTGGGGTCCTTCTTGCCGTCGCCGTTGCCGTCGCGGCCGGCCCAGGCCCAGGTCGACGGGATGAACTGCATGGGGCCGACGGCCTGGTCGTACTCGGTGTTGCCGTCGTAGAGGCCGTGGTCGGTGTCCTTGATGAGCGCGAAGCCGTTGCCGTCGAGCGCCGGGCCCAGGATCCGGCCGATCGTGGTGCCGTCGGCGTCGACCCGGCCGCCGCTGGCCTGGCCCGACTCGACCTTGCCGATCGCGGCGAGCAGCTGCCAGGGCAGATTGCAGCCGGGCTTGGCGGAACGCAGTTCGGCCTCGGCCTTCTTGTAGGCGTCGAGGACCGTCGCCGGGATGCCGGCCTCGGCGTCGCCCTGGGCGACGGGGGTGACGGTGGCGCTCGGCGAGGGGCTGGGGTCGGGGCTGTTCAGCGGCGGCAGGTCCGTGTAGTACGGCGAGTTGCCGGTGGCGTTGCCATCGGAGGGCGCGTCGGGTACGGGAGCGGAGGCGCCGGCCGTCGACTGTCTGCCGTGGTCCTCGCCGGGCACTCCCGGAGCCTGGGACGCGGACAGAGCCGCGACCGCCGCCGCGGCCACGGCGGTGGTCGCCGCCCCCTTGCGCAGCCGCCTTCCGAAATGCGCCGCCATCGAGTGAACCCCTCCTGTGGACTGCGTGAGTCCTTCTCCGTCTGTCTGCCTCGCACTGGTGTGACGGTTGACCCGCTGTTCCGGTTGCCCCTGTGGCGTCCTTCCATCCGTGCGACGTGTGTTCGGCGGCGTGCCTGCCAGGCGCGCCGCAGGTGACCCTACGACAACTTGCTTGAGGTCGGGACCCGTTCCCGCCCGTTTTCACCGGTTGGCCAACTCCTGTTGTCGCGTACGCCCCATAAGCGGGTACCGGTCACGCTCGGCCATACGGCGGCCGTTCGTGCCACGCGCCCGACATGCCCTGCTAAGCGACGAGTGTCCTGTCGGGTGGCGGGGAATTCGGCGCGGTCACGCACGCGTTCGCCGGAGCCTTCAGGTCGCCCCTGGGTCGGCAGGGGCGGCCGGCCGTGGTGCCGCGCTGCGGTGCGGCACGCACGCGTGCACGCGTGGTCACGGTGGTACGGAGGTACGTCTCCGCGGACGCGGCTGGTTCCGGCCATCGGGGGCTGTGCACTGGCCGAGGCGGCGCGCCGGTGGGCGCTCATGGGTGCGCCGGAGCGGCCGCGGGATCCGGTGCCCACCGTGCGGCTTCGGCGGGCGCCGGGCCGGTCCGTACGCCGTCGCGGTCAGGGGCCGGCGTCGGGGTCCGGTTCCGGACGGTCCTGGGCGTCTCGGTGATCGCGGTGATCGCGGTGATCCGGGTGATCCAGGTGATCCCGATGGGATGAGCGGTGCGGGCCGGGGGCGGCCGGTCGGTCGGTGAGGGACGCGACGAAGACGGTGAGGGTGCGCCGGGGGCGCGGTCTCGGGATCGCGGTGAGCGCGAGGGCGAGATAGCCGCGAGCGAGGTCGGCCCACTGGCGCCAGTCGGGGGCGCGGTCCACGGGGGCGGTCAGGCCGGTGAGTCTGTACCGGAGGTTCGTGGCGGCCCTGTGGACGGTCGCGGTCAGCTCGACGGGGATGCGGGCGGTGCTTGCGTCGGCCGCGAAGGCCGGGACCGGCGAGGCGGGCATGGCCTGCGCCGAGGCGGCGTCCGCCCAGGCCCGGGTGTCTGCCTCGGGCGTCCGGCGGTGAAGCATGCGTATACCCATGCCCGCAGTTTTGCGGCTGTGGGGGTGGGGGGCGTTTTGGCAGGGTCCACGTGAGTGACGGGGCCCTCCGGGGGTTCGGCCGACGTGCTCTGTGTGGGTGGCGGGTTCTTGTGCTGGTGGGGCGGGGCGGAGGCGTGGACTGCGGTGGGTCCGGCACCGCCGGAGAGCGCCGTGGGGGCTGAGCGCCGTTGCGGTGGCGGAGGGGGCGTTGCGGCCGGCCTCGGCCGCAACGCCCCCTCCGCCCGACCTCCGCAGGCTGATGCCCCTCCGCCCGAGCGCCGCAGGCTAGTGCGCTGCCGACTCCCAGTCCGGGCCGACGCCGACCGAGACGTCCAGCGGGGCTCGGAGGTCGACGGCGTTGGACATCTCGTGGCGGACGATCTGCTCGGCGGCCGCGCGCTCGCCGGGGGCGATCTCCAGGACGATTTCGTCGTGGACCTGCAGGAGCATGCGGGACTTCAGGTCCGCTGCCCGCAGGGCGCTGTCCACCTTCAGCATGGCGATCTTGACGATGTCGGCGGCCGTGCCCTGGATCGGGGCGTTGAGGGCCATCCGCTCGGCGGCCTCGCGGCGCTGACGGTTGTCGCTGTTGAGGTCGGGCAGGTAGCGGCGGCGGCCGAAGAGGGTCGCCGTGTAGCCCGTCGCCCGGGCCTCGTCGACCGCCCGGCGGAGGTAGTCCCGGACGCCGCCGAAGCGCTCGAAGTAGGCGTCCATCAGGGCGCGTGCCTCGGCCGCCTCGATGTTCAGCTGCTGGGAGAGGCCGAAGGCGGAGAGGCCGTAGGCCAGGCCGTACGACATCGCCTTGATCTTGCGGCGCATCTCCGCGTCCACCGCGGTCGGCTCGACGCCGAACACCTGGGAGGCGGCCGTGGTGTGCAGGTCCTCGCCGGAGGTGAACGCCCGGATCAGGCCCTCGTCCTCGGAGAGGTGGGCCATCACGCGCAGCTCGATCTGGCTGTAGTCGGCGGTCATCAGGGACTCGAAGCCCTCGCCGACCACGAAGCCGCGGCGGATCGCCCTGCCCTCGTCCGTGCGGACCGGGATGTTCTGGAGGTTCGGGTCCGTGGAGGACAGGCGGCCGGTCGCGGCCACCGTCTGGTTGAACGTGGTGTGGATACGGCCGTCGCCCGCGATCGTCTTGATCAGGCCCTCGACCGTGACCCGCAGCTTCGCCTGCTCGCGGTGGCGGAGCATGATCACCGGCAGTTCGTTGTCGGTCTGGGCGGCGAGCCAGGCCAGCGCGTCGGCGTCCGTGGTGTAGCCGGTCTTGGTCTTCTTCGTCTTCGGCAGGGCCAGCTCGCCGAAGAGGACCTCCTGGAGCTGCTTGGGCGAGCCCAGGTTGAACTCGTGGCCGGCGGCCGCGTGCGCCTCCTTCACGGCCTGCTGCACGGCGCCCGCGAACGTCTGCTCCATCGCCTCCAGGTGCGCGCGGTCCGCCGCGATGCCGTGGCGCTCCATGCGGGCGAGCAGGGCGGAGGTGGGCAGCTCCATGTCGCGCAGGAGGTCGGCCGCGCCGACCTCCTCCAGGCGGGTGCCGAAGGCCTCACCGAGGTCCAGGACCGCGCGGGCCTGGATCATCAGGGCCTCGGCCTCGGCGCCGTCGTCCGCGCCGAAGGCCAGCTGGCCGTCGGCCGCGGCGGCGGGCGCCAGCTCGCGGTGCAGATACTCCAGGGACAGCGCGTCCAGGTCGAAGGAGCGCCGGCCCGGCTTGACCAGGTAGGCGGCGAGCGCGGTGTCCATGGTCACGCCCTCGACGGACCAGCCGTGCTCGGCGAAGACGCGCATGGCGCCCTTGGCGTTGTGGAACACCTTGGGGCGGCCGGCGTCGGCCAGCCAGGCCGCGAACGCGTTCTCGTCGGCCTCGTCCAGCTCGGCCGGGTCGAACCAGGCGGCCGCTCCCCCGGCCGCCGCCAGGGCGATCTCGGCGACCGAGCCGGTGCCCAGCGCCCAGGTGTCGACGGTGGCGACGCCCAGGGTCTCGGCGCCGTGCTCGGCGAGCCAGGGGGCCAGCTCGCCGGTGCGCAGGATCTTGCCGTCCAGCTCCACGCCGTCGGTGGTGATCGGCGTGACCTCGGCCTCCTCGGCGCCGGGGTCGACGGCGAAGAGACGCTCGCGCAGGGACGGGTTGCGAATCTCCAGGGTGTCCAGGACCATCGTGACGGCCTTGCGGTCGTACGCGGCCCGCTCCAGGTCGGCGACCGCCTTGGGCAGCTCGACCTGGCGCTCCAGCTCGGTGAGGACGCGGTTGAGCTTGACCGACTCCAGGTGGTCGCGGAGGTTCTGCCCGGCCTTGCCCTTGACCTCGTCGACTCGCTCGACCAGCTCCGCGAACGAACCGAACTGGTTGATCCACTTCGCCGCGGTCTTCTCGCCGACGCCGGGGATGCCGGGGAGGTTGTCGGACGGGTCGCCGCGCAGGGCCGCGAAGTCCGGGTACTGGGCGGGCGTCAATCCGTACTTCTCGAAAACCTTCTCCGGGGTGAACCGGGTCAGCTCCGAGACGCCCTTGGTCGGGTAGAGCACGGTGATGTGGTCGGAGACCAGCTGGAAGGAGTCGCGGTCGCCGGTGACGATAAGCACCTCGAAGCCCTCGGCCTCGGCCTGGGTGGCGAGGGTGGCGATGACGTCGTCCGCCTCGTACCCCTCCACGGCGAAGCGGGGCGCGTGCATCGCGTCTAGGAGCTCGCCGATCAGCTCCACCTGGCCCTTGAACTCGTCCGGAGTCTTGGAGCGGTTCGCCTTGTACTCGGTGAACCGCTCGGAGCGCCAGGTCTTGCGCGAGACGTCGAAGGCCACGGCGAAGTGCGTGGGCGCCTCGTCACGCAGGGTGTTGGCCAGCATCGACGCGAAGCCGTAGATCGCGTTCGTCGGCTGGCCGGTCGCGGTCGTGAAGTTCTCCGCGGGCAGCGCGAAGAACGCGCGGTAGGCCAGGGAGTGCCCGTCCATGAGCATCAGCCGGGGACGGGTACCGCCGGGGGTCTGGTCGGTCTTCTTCGATGCTGTCTCTGCCACGTCCCCGATCCTGCCACGCCGCACTGACACTCCGGTCCGGGACCGAGTGGCGGGCTGCGCAGGGTTGCCCTCGGTCACCGGGAGTGCCGGTGTTCTTGTCTGCCCTCGGGCACGGTTGTCGGTGGCCCGTGGGAGGATCGGCACCGTACTTCTCACACGCAGTCGAAGGGGAGCGTGCGATGGCGACGAAGCCGCCCAAGGGTGATCCGGTTCAGGACGCGCCGCAGGTCACGGAGCCGAAGCACGCGGCGGCGGGGCTGCCTGCCATCGGGCACACGCTGCGCATCGCCCAGCAGCAGATGGGCGTGCGGCGCACGGCGCTGACCCTGCTGCGGGTGAACCAGAAGGACGGGTTCGACTGCCCGGGCTGCGCCTGGCCGGAGCCGGAGCACCGGCACAAGGCGGAGTTCTGCGAGAACGGCGCGAAGGCGGTGGCCGAGGAGGCCACCCTGCGCCGGGTCACCCCGGAGTTCTTCGCCGCGCACTCCGTGGCCGACCTGGCGACGAGGAGCGGGTACTGGCTGGGGCAGCAGGGCCGGCTGACACACCCCATGTATCTCGCCGAGGGCGGCACGCACTACGAGCCGGTCGGCTGGGAGCGCGCCTTCGACATCGTCGCCGAGGAGATCGCCGCCCTCTCCTCCCCCGACGAGGCCGTCTTCTACACCTCGGGCCGCACCAGCAACGAGGCCGCGTTCCTGTACCAGCTGTTCGCCCGCGAGCTGGGCACGAACAACCTGCCGGACTGCTCCAACATGTGCCACGAGTCGTCCGGGTCGGCGCTCAGCGAGACCATCGGCATCGGCAAGGGCAGCGTCCTGCTGGAGGACCTCCACAAGGCCGACCTGATCATCGTCGCGGGGCAGAACCCGGGGACGAACCATCCCCGCATGCTCTCCGCCCTGGAAGAGGCCAAGGCGAACGGCGCGAGGATCATCAGCGTCAATCCGCTGCCCGAGGCCGGCCTGGAGCGGTTCAAGAACCCGCAGACCCCGCAGGGCCTGCTGAAGGGCGCCGCCCTCACCGATCTGTTCCTGCAGATCCGCATCGGCGGCGACCAGGCCCTCTTCCGCCTCCTCAACAAGCTCGTTCTGGAGACGGAGGGCGCGGTCGACGAGGACTTCGTCCGCGAGCACACCCACGGCTTCGAGGAGTTCGCCGAGGTCGCGCGCGCCGCCGACTGGGACGAGACCCTGAAGGCGACGGGCCTCACGCGCGCGGAGATCGAGCAGGCCCTCGGCATGGCGCTCGCCTCGAAGCGCACCATCGTCTGCTGGGCCATGGGCCTCACCCAGCACAAGCACGCCGTCCCGACCATCCGCGAGGTGGTCAACTTCCTGCTGCTGCGCGGCAACATCGGCCGACCGGGCGCGGGCGTGTGCCCGGTGCGCGGGCACAGCAACGTCCAGGGCGACCGCACGATGGGCATCTTCGAGCGGCCCGCGCCCGCCTTCCTGGACGCGCTGGAGAAGGAGTTCGGGTTCGCACCACCGCGCGAGCACGGCTTCGACGTCGTACGGGCCATCCGCGCGCTGCGCGACGGCGAGGCGAAGGTGTTCTTCGCCATGGGCGGCAACTTCGTCTCCGCCTCCCCCGACACCGAGGTCACCGAGGCCGCGATGCGCCGGGCGCGGCTGACGGTGCACGTGTCGACCAAGCTCAACCGCTCGCACGTCGTCACGGGCGCGCGGGCGCTGATCCTGCCCACGCTGGGCCGCACCGAGCGGGACCTGCAGGCGAGCGGCGAGCAGTTCGTGACCGTCGAGGACTCGATGGGCATGGTGCACGCCTCGCGCGGGCGGCTGGCGCCCGCGAGCCCGCGGCTGAGGTCCGAGCCCGCGATCATCTGCGGCCTCGCGCGCCGCGTGCTCGGCGAGAGCAGCGTCGTGCCGTGGGAGGAGTTCGAGAAGGACTACGCCACGATCCGTGACCGCATCGCGCGCGTGGTCCCCGGCTTCCAGGACTTCAACGCGCGCGTGGCCCGGCCGGGCGGCTTCGCCCTGCCGCACGCCCCGCGCGACGAGCGCCGCTTCCCGACCGCCACCGGCAAGGCGAACTTCACGGCGGCGCCGGTGGAGTACCCCGAACTGCCCGAGGGCCGGCTGCTGCTGCAGACCCTGCGCTCGCACGACCAGTACAACACCACGATCTACGGCCTGGACGACCGCTACCGGGGCATCACGGGCGGCCGCCGGGTGGTGCTGGTGCACCCCGAGGACGCGCGGGCGCTCGGGTTCGCCGAGGGGTCGTACGTCGACCTGGTGAGCGAGTGGAAGGACGGCGTGGAGCGGCGGGCGCCCGGTTTCCGCATCGTGCACTACCCGACGACCCGGGGCTGCGCGGCGGCGTACTACCCGGAGACGAACGTCCTGGTCCCGCTCGACGCGACCGCCGACACCAGCAACACCCCGGCCAGCAAGTCCGTGGTCGTACGTCTCGAAGGTCACACGGCGCAGGCGCAGGCCCGTCTGGAACAATCGGCGTCCGACTGAGCGTTTGCTCAGCCATCAGACAGCCGCAACAGACAGCTGTACGACGAACGGAGCCGGTCCCATGGGCGAGCAGCAGCAGGTGAGATTCCCGCGGGAGGTCATCGACGAGTACGCCGCGCTCGGTGTCGACCTGCCCGCCCTGTTCTCGGCCGGGCATCTGGGCACGCGGATGGGTGTGCAGATCCTGGAGGCCTCGGCGGAGAAGGTCGTCGGGACCATGCCGGTGGAGGGCAACACCCAGCCGTACGGCCTGCTGCACGGCGGCGCCTCCGCGGTGCTGGCGGAGACGCTCGGCTCGGTCGGCTCCATGCTGCACGGCGGCAGCTCGAAGATCGCGGTCGGCGTGGACCTGAACTGCACGCACCACCGCGGGGTCCGCTCGGGCCTGGTGACGGGTGTGGCCACACCGGTGCACCGGGGCCGTTCGACGGCGACGTACGAGATCGTGATCAGCGACGAGCAGGGCCGCCGGGTGTGCAGCGCCCGGCTGACCTGCCTGCTGCGGGACGCCCGGCCGGGCGACGCGGCGCAGGTACCCCCCACGGCGGACTGACCGGCTCACGCGGGACCACCGCCCAGGCGCGGACCGACCGGCTCACGCGGGACCACCGCCCAGGCGCGGACCGACCGGCTCACGCGGGACCACTGCCCGGGCGCGGACTGACCGGCCGGCACCGGTCCACTGCCCCCGCCGGCCGAACAGCCGGCACCGGACCGTTGCCCCCCGCCGCCCCTCCCCTTAGCTTCTGCTCATGGGACGGCGAGGGGACCCCCGGCCGGGGGTGAGGTTCCTGGTGC
This sequence comes from Streptomyces sp. NPDC002076, assembly GCF_053593835.1. Classification (NCBI taxonomy): domain Bacteria; kingdom Bacillati; phylum Actinomycetota; class Actinomycetes; order Kitasatosporales; family Streptomycetaceae; genus Streptomyces; species Streptomyces sp. NPDC002076. Next base: position 236,592 of record NZ_JBSFDI010000004.1, on the reverse strand, counting down.
TCGGGCTGGCGCTGCCGGCACTTCTGTGGACGGCGGCGTGCGAGGGGTCCGCCGCCCCGGGAGCAGCTGCCCGCTCCTCCCCCTCGGAGAACTCCTCCCCCTCTCCTTCGAAGACCTCCGCGGCCGACCTGTGCACCCGCCTCGTCGCGCACTGGTCCCGCGAGGTGCTCGACGGCGGCACCTACGGCGACTACCAGTCGATGGGTCTGTCCAACGGGGAGTACGAGATCCTGCGGGACGTCGTGGAAGCGGCGCGCGCCGTGAGGGGGCGACAAGGCGACGCGTCCGCAGCCAAGTTGATCGACCGTCAGGCGCGCGCGGCCTGCGCCGAGCGCTATCGCCATGGCGCTCCGACCGAAAGCCCCTGGCAATGAGCGGCATCGGTCCCGTGGAGCCCGGCGAGGGCACACATGCGTCGGACGCGAGGCACCTGGCAGCCCCAACTCCCGCTCCTCGAGGCCGGATTCGCTCGATCCTGGCGACCCGCTACGTCCGCCACCGGCGCGCCGCCCTCGCGCTCACCGCGACGGTCCTCCTCCTGGCCGGCGGCGGCTATCTCTACGTCACCCGGCCACAGAAGCCGCCACCGCCCCCGGCGCCCTACCCCGCCCAGGCGGTGGTGGTGGAGTATGTGGGCGGCCGGGCGACTCCGGCGGGCGCCCCGCCCCGCAGTTTCAGCTTCGCTGTGCTACTGAGCGTGGGGTCGGGGCCGCCGGTCACGGTGGCCCGGGTGACCCAGCCGTACGCGGGACTTTCGCTGGTGACGGACCCGCGAACGCCGTTCCGGACAAAGGCAGGTTACGACCGCAAGATCACGATAACCATGCACGTGACCCGATGCGGAAAACTACCCGTGGACGCCGGACTTCCTTTCCTGAATGTAACTGTGCGTAATACGCGCGCAATGCAGACTCAGAGCTACATCCTCGGTCCGCGCTACGCGCAACACCTCTCCCGGGCTTTGAAAGTCGCCTGCAGCAACAGTGCCACGTCATCACCAAAACCCTTGAGACGCCTGAATTGATCATGGTGAGTCCTGCGAGTTCTCACATTGCGGACGGAGCGAATCGGCCGTAATTCCGCCCTATCCCCCACGGCGTACCGCTCTGCATTACGTCGTGTCATAACAAGAGCGTCACAGCCTTGGTCAGACTCTCCTCCACGTTCCCCGCACGCGCTTAGAGTCACGGCCAGTCACCGCGCCCTCGGATCGCCTCTTGGGCTTGTCAATTCGGGCAGGCGCGCGGCTCGACCGTTTCCAGGGGGGAACGGTCGTCCTGGGGAAAGGACTGATCGTGCGTCAACGTTCGCTCATCGCCATCACCGCCGCGCTGGCAGCGGGAGCACTCACCCTCACGGCCTGCGGTTCGCGCGACAGCGGCGGAAAGGGCTCGGACTCCGGCAAGGGCGGTGGCACCACCGTCACCATCGGCGTCGACGCCCCGCTGACCGGCGACCTGTCCGCACTGGGCCTTGGCATCAAGAACTCGGTGGACCTCGCGGTCAACACCGCCAACAAGAAGAACTACGTCAAGGGCGTCACCTTCAAGATCGAGGCCAAGGACGACCAGGCGCAGCCCTCCTCGGGCCAGTCGAACGCAACCGCGTTCGTCGGCGACAACAGCGTCCTCGGCGTGGTCGGCCCGCTGAACTCGTCCGTGGCCCAGTCGATGCAGAAGGTCTTCGACGACGCCAAGCTGGTCGAGGTCTCGCCGGCCAACACCAACCCCGCCCTGACCCAGGGCACCAACTGGCAGACGTCGAAGTCGCGTCCGTACAAGTCGTACTTCCGCACGGCGACCACGGACGCCATCCAGGGCCCCTTCGCCGCCCAGTACGTCTACAACACGGCCAAGAAGACCAAGGTCTTCGTCATCGACGACAAGAAGACCTACGGCGCCGGCCTCGCCGCCACCTTCACCGACGAGTTCAAGAAGCTCGGCGGCAAGGTCGTCGGCACCGAGCACATCAACCCCGACACCAAGGACTACTCCGCGGTCGCCACCAAGGTGAAGTCCTCGGGCGCCGACGTGGTCTACTACGGCGGCGAGTACCCGCAGGCCGGTCCGCTCAGCAAGCAGATCAAGTCGGCGGGCGCCAACGTCCCGCTGGTCGGCGGTGACGGTATCTACGACCCGACCTTCATCAAGCTCGCGGGCAGCGCCGCCACCGGCGACCTCGCCACCTCGGTCGGCGCCCCGGTCGAGACCCTGGCCTCCGCCAAGCAGTTCGTCGCCGACTACAAGGCGGGGGGCTACAAGGAGGACTACGCGGCCTACGGCGGCTACTCCTACGACTCGGCCTGGTCGATCATCGAGGCCGTGAAGAAGGTCGTCGACGACAACGGCGGCAAGCTGCCGTCCGACGCCCGCGCGAAGGTCACCGCCGCGATGCAGAACGTCTCCTTCGACGGTGTGACCGGCAAGGTCTCCTTCGACGAGTTCGGTGACGCGACCAACAAGCAGCTCACCGTCTACAAGGTCGACGGCGGCGCCTGGAAGGCTGCCCAGTCCGGCACCTACACCCCCAGCAGCTGACCCACACCCGCATCCACAGAGCCGCGCGGGGCGCTGTTCCACTGGCGCCCCGCGCGTCCTCGCATCCGGCCCCATCCGTCGAAGCTTTCCGAACCTCTCGGAGGACATGCGGTGAACGAACTGCCGCAGCAGCTGGTCAACGGCCTGCTACTGGGATCCATGTACGGGCTGGTCGCCATCGGCTACACGATGGTCTATGGCATCGTCCAGCTCATCAACTTCGCCCACGGCGAGATCTTCATGACCGGCGCCTTCGGCGCGCTCACGGTCTACGCGTACATACTGCCGGACGGCACCTCGATGTGGGTCGCCCTGCCCCTCATGCTGGTGGGCGCGGTCCTGGTCGCCGTCCTGGTCGCCGTCGGAGCGGAACGGTTCGCCTACCGTCCCCTGCGCACCGCCCCCCGTCTCGCCCCCCTCATCACCGCGATCGGCCTCTCCCTGGCCCTGCAGCAGGCGGTGTGGGCCTGGTACCCCCAGGCGAAGTCCGCCCGCACCTTCCCGACGATTCCGGGCGGGCCCTTCGACATCGGCAACGTCACGATCCAGACCGGTGACATCTTCCTGGTGATCGCGGCCCCGCTCAGCATGGCCTTCCTCGCCTACTTCGTGATGCGCACCCGTACCGGCCGTGGCATGCAGGCCACCGCCCAGGATCCGGACACCGCGAAGCTGATGGGTGTCAACACCGACCGGATCATCGTGATCGCGTTCGCCCTCGGCGCCGCCTTCGCGGCCGTCGGAGGCGTCGCCTACGGCCTCAAGTACGGCCAGATCGACTTCAAGATGGGCTTCCTCCTCGGTCTGAAGGCCTTCACCGCGGCCGTCCTCGGCGGCATCGGAAACATCTACGGCGCCATGCTCGGCGGTCTCGTCCTCGGTGTGGCCGAGGCCCTGTCCACCGCCTACATCGCGGACATCCCCGGCATGGACAAGTTCGGCAGCCAGTCCTGGGCAGACGTCTGGGCCTTCGTACTCCTCATCCTCGTACTGCTGTTCAGGCCGCAGGGCCTGCTCGGCGAACGCGTCGCGGACAGGGCGTGACACCGATGACCACACAGACCACCGCATCCGAGACCCCCGAGACGCCCGACACCACGAGCGCACCCCCCGCCGCCCCGTCCGGCCTCATCGGTCTGCCGGCCCCGCTCGGCAGGGCCCTCGCCACCGGCGGCGGCGCCCTCGCGATCGTCTCCACGTTCCTCTCCTGGACCTGGACCGCCGACTTCCCCGGTGACCTCACCGTCTACGGCTACCCGGGCGGCCTGCAGGTCCTGGTGCTGATCGGAGGCATCCTCACCACCCTGTTCGGCCTCGCCTCCTACGGCGTCAAAGGCCTCGGGTGGCTGACGCCCGGAAGCGCCGACGCGGCCCTGAAGCTGGCCGCGCTCGGTACCTTCGCCACCGCCTGGTACACCGTCATCGCCATCAGCGACGAGCTCGGCGGCCTGGTGAACCTGGAGCCCGGCGGCTTCGTCGTGGCCGTGGCCACCCTGGCCGCCCTGCTCGGCGCGCTGGCCCTGCCGTTCGAGCGGCCGGAGCCCGACCTCGCCGACCCGGACGACCGCGGCTGGGAGCTGTTCCGGCACAACTCCCGGCAGAAATGGAACATCTTCAAGGCGGCCTTCGTCGCCAAGGCTCCGGAACCGGCGCGCGCCCTGCCGGCCTATGCCGAGATCCTCGTCATCGTCGCGGCCATGGCCGTGGGCCTGTGGGTCTTCAGCTACGGCGTCAGCACGCCGTACGACGAGCTGTTCATCGGCTTCCTCATCACCGCCGGCTTCGGCTTCGCCGCCCTCTCCAAGGCCGGGCTCGTGGCCCGGGTCTCGGCGATCACCGCGAAGCACCGCACCGTCACCATGATCGGCGCCTTCGTCGCCGCCGCGGCCTTCCCCTTCACCCAGTCCAACGACCAGTACGCGACGATCGGCGTCTACATCCTGATCTTCGCGACCGTCGCACTGGGCCTGAACATCGTCGTCGGCCTCGCCGGCCTCCTCGACCTCGGTTACGTCGCCTTCCTCGGCGTCGGCGCCTACACCGCGGCCCTGGTCTCCGGCTCGCCGTCCTCCCCGCTGCACGTCAACTGGCCGTTCTGGGCCGCGGCGTTGCTCGGCGCGGTCGTCGCCATGATCTTCGGCGTCATCATCGGCGCCCCGACCCTGCGACTGCGCGGTGACTACCTGGCCATCGTCACCCTCGGCTTCGGTGAGATCTTCCGCATCACCGTCCTCAACATGGACGGCACCTCGGGCCCGGACGTCACCAACGGCTCCAACGGCATCTCCTCGATCCCGAACCTGAACATCGCGGGCTTCGACTTCGGCCAGGAGCACCAGATCCTGGGCACCACCATCGGCCGGTTCGCCAACTACCTGCTGCTCATGCTGATCATCACGCTCATCGTGGTCGTGGTGTTCCGGCGCAGCAGCGACTCCCGCATCGGCCGCGCCTGGATCGCCATCCGCGAGGACGAGACCGCGGCGCTCGCCATGGGCATCAACGGCTTCCGGGTCAAACTCATCGCCTTCGCCCTGGGCGCCTGCCTGGCCGGTCTCTCCGGCTCCGTCCAGGGCCACGTCACCTACACCGTGACCCCGGAGCAGTACCAGTTCGCCTACGCCGTACCGCCCAACTCGGCCTTCCTGCTGGCCGCGGTGGTCCTCGGCGGCATGGGCACCATCGCCGGTCCGCTGGTCGGCGCGTCCCTGCTGTACCTGATCCCGGCCAAGCTGCAGTTCCTGGGCGACTACCAGCTCTTCGCCTTCGGCGTCACCCTGATCCTGCTGATGCGCTTCCGTCCGGAGGGCCTCATCCCCAACCGGCGCCGCCAGCTCGAATTCCACGAAGAAGCCGAAGCACCCGCCGTCCTCACCAAGGCAGGGGCCTGACCACGATGACTACCGACACCACCACCACGGACGCCGTCCCCGGCGCCTCCGCACCCGGCGAGGTCGTGCTCGACGCCCGCGGCGTGACCATGCGCTTCGGTGGCCTCACCGCCGTACGCAACGTCGACTTCACCGTCCACAGCGGCGAGATCGTCGGTCTGATCGGCCCCAACGGCGCCGGCAAGACGACCTTCTTCAACTGCCTGACCGGCCTGTACGTGCCCACCGAGGGCGAGGTCCGCTACAAGGGCCAGGTACTGCCGCCGCAGTCCTTCAAGGTCACCGCGGCCGGCATCGCCCGCACCTTCCAGAACATCCGGCTGTTCGCGAACATGACGGTCCTGGAGAACGTCCTCGTCGGCCGGCACACCCGCACCAAGGAAGGCCTGTGGTCCGCGTTGCTGCGCGGCCCCGGATTCCACCGCGCCGAGCAGGCCTCCCGCGAACGCGCCATGGAACTCCTGGAGTTCGTGGGCCTGGAGAAGAAGGCCGAGCACCTCGCCCGCAACCTCCCCTACGGCGAGCAGCGCAAGCTGGAGATCGCCCGCGCGCTCGCCAGCGAGCCAGGACTGCTGCTGCTCGACGAACCGACGGCCGGCATGAACCCGCAGGAGACCCGGGCCACCGAGGAACTGGTCTTCGCCATCCGGGACAAGGGAATCGCCGTCCTCGTCATCGAGCACGACATGCGCTTCATCTTCAACCTCTGCGACCGCGTGGCCGTCCTGGTGCAGGGCGAGAAACTGGTCGAGGGCGACAGCGCCACCGTCCAGGGCGACGAACGCGTCATCGCGGCCTACCTCGGCGAGCCCTTCGAGAACGCGCCCGGCGACGAAGAGGTGGCCGAGGTGGAGGCCGCCGAGGCCAACGCCGAGGCCGGTGAGGCAGCCGAGTCTGCCGAATCTGCTGAGTCTGTTGAGCCTGTTGAGGCGGACGCCGAGACCACGACCGACGCCGCGCCCGGCAAGGAGAACGACCGATGACCGCACTGCTCGAAGTGGAGGACCTGAGGGTCGCCTACGGCAAGATCGAAGCCGTCAAGGGCATCTCCTTCAAGGTCGAGGCCGGTCAGGTGGTCACCCTCATCGGCACCAACGGCGCCGGCAAGACCACCACCCTGCGCACGCTCTCCGGCCTGCTGAAGCCGGTCGGCGGACAGATCCGGTTCAACGGCAAGTCGCTGAAGAAGGTCCCGGCCCACCAGGTGGTCTCCCTGGGCCTCGCCCACTCCCCCGAGGGGCGGCACATCTTCCCGCGCATGACCATCGAGGACAATCTGCGCCTCGGCGCGTTCCTGCGCAGCGACAAGCCCGGCATCGAGAAGGACATCCAGCGCGCCTACGACCTCTTCCCCATCCTGGGCGAGCGGCGCAAGCAGGCCGCGGGCACCCTCTCCGGCGGTGAGCAGCAGATGCTGGCGATGGGGCGCGCCCTGATGTCCCAGCCGAAGCTGCTCATGCTGGACGAGCCGTCGATGGGCCTGTCGCCGATCATGATGCAGAAGATCATGGCGACGATCGCCGAGCTGAAGTCCCAGGGCACGACGATCCTGCTGGTCGAGCAGAACGCCCAGGCGGCGCTCTCGCTCGCCGACCAGGGCCATGTCATGGAGATCGGCAACATCGTCCTGTCCGGCACGGGGCAGGACCTGCTGCACGACGAGTCCGTCCGCAAGGCCTATCTGGGCGAGGACTGACCCGTACGACGGCAAAGGCCCGCGCCCCCTTCTCCGGGGCACGGGCCTTTGCCGTACAGGTCAGCCCTTCTTGGCCGCCTTCTTCTCCGCGTTGTCCGCGATGACCGCCTCGGCCACCTGCTGCATCGACATCCGCCGGTCCATGGAGGTCTTCTGGATCCAGCGGAACGCGGCCGGTTCGGTCAGGCCGTACTCCGTCTGGAGGATCGACTTCGCGCGGTCGACCAGCTTGCGGGTCTCCAGGCGCTGGGTGAGGTCGGCGACCTCCTGCTCCAGCTGCTTCAGCTCGGTGAAGCGCGAGACAGCCATCTCGATGGCCGGGACGACATCGCTCTTGCTGAACGGCTTGACCAGGTAGGCCATGGCTCCGGCGTCCCGGGCGCGCTCGACGAGGTCGCGCTGCGAGAAGGCGGTGAGCATCAGCACCGGCGCGATGGACTCCTCGGCGATCTTCTCGGCCGCGGAGATGCCGTCGAGCTTCGGCATCTTCACGTCCAGGATGACCAGGTCCGGCCGGTGCTCACGGGCCAGCTCCACGGCCTGCTCACCGTCCCCTGCCTCGCCGACGACGGTGTACCCCTCCTCCTCCAGCATCTCCTTGAGATCGAGCCGGATCAGGGCCTCGTCCTCGGCGATGACGACACGGGTCGTCAGCGGAGGCACGTGCGACTTGTCGTCGTCGGGCGCGTCTACGGGCTGGGGCGACTCGGCGGTCACGGGGGCTCCTCGTTCAGGACAGGGGTACTGCTGACAAGAGCCTACCTAGCTACGGTATGGTGGACGCGCGGAGGGTCGGGGGAAACCTTGGATTCTGCGAGCCCCGGTAGCCCAATTGGCAGCAGGCAACGGATTCAAAACCCGTACAGTGTCGGTTCGAGTCCGACCCGGGGCACTTTTCCTTGGATTCCAAGGTCAGGCTTCCGGTGGGCCCCTCAGGATGAGGGGCTCTTTTTCGTGCCCTCAGGCTCTCTCCTCACGCCTTCGGGCTGTCGTCCTCCCCGATGTGATGCACCCGGACCATGTTCGTCGAGCCGGAGACGCCGGGCGGGGAACCCGCCGTGATCACCACGACGTCGCCCTTCTCGCAGCGGCCGTACTTCAGCAGCAGTTCGTCCACCTGGTCGACCATGGCGTCGGTGGAGTCGACGTGCGGGCCGAGGAAGGTCTCGGCGCCCCAGGTGAGGCTGAGCTGGGAGCGGGTGGCCGGTTCGGGGGTGAAGGCCAGGAGGGGGATCGGGGAGCGGTAGCGGGAGAGGCGGCGGGCGGTGTCTCCCGACTGGGTGAAGGCCACGAGGAACTTGGCGCCCAGGAAGTCGCCCATCTCGGCGGCCGCGCGGGCGACCGCGCCGCCCTGGGTGCGCGGCTTGTTCCGCTCGGTCAGCGGGGGCAGGCCCTTGGCGAGCATGTCCTCCTCGGCCGCCGCGACGATCTTCGCCATGGTCCGCACGGTCTCGACCGGGTACTTGCCGACGCTGGTCTCGCCGGAGAGCATCACCGCGTCCGTGCCGTCGAGGACCGCGTTGGCCACGTCGGAGGCCTCGGCGCGGGTGGGCCGGGAGTTGTCGACCATGGAGTCGAGCATCTGGGTGGCGACGATGACCGGCTTGGCGTTGCGCTTGGCGAGCTTGACCGCGCGCTTCTGCACGATCGGCACCTGCTCCAGGGGCATCTCCACGCCCAGGTCGCCGCGCGCGACCATGAGACCGTCGAAGGCGGCGACGATGTCGTCGAGGTTGGCCACGGCCTGCGGCTTCTCGACCTTGGCGATCACCGGGAGGCGGCGGCCCTCCTCGGCCATGATCCGGTGCACGCCCTTGGCGTCGTCGCCGCTGCGGACGAAGGAGAGCGCGATGACGTCGAAGCCGGTGCGCAGCGCCCAGCGCAGGTCCTCCTCGTCCTTCTCGGACAGGGCGGGGACGGAGACGGCGACGCCGGGGAGGTTCAGGCCCTTGTGGTCGGAGATCATGCCGCCCTCGACGACGAGGGTGTGGACGCGGGGGCCGTCGACGGCGGTGACCTCCAGGCAGACCTTGCCGTCGTCGACGAGGACCCGTTCGCCGGGGGTGATGTCGGCGGCGAGGCCGGCGTAGGTGGTGCCGCACTGGTGGCGGTCGCCCTCGACGCCCTCCTCGACGGTGATGGTGAAGGTGTCGCCGCGTTCAAGGAGTACCGGTCCTTCGGCGAAACGGCCGAGCCGGATCTTCGGGCCTTGAAGGTCGGCGAGAATGCCGACGCTGCGGCCGGTTTCGTCGGCCGCCTTGCGCACTCGCCGGTAGCGCTCCTCGTGTTCGGCGTGGGTGCCGTGGCTGAGATTGAACCGGGCCACGTCCATTCCGGCGTCGACCAGTGCCTTGATCTGGTCGTACGAGTCGGTGGCGGGCCCCAGAGTACAGACGATCTTTGCTCGGCGCATACGTCGAGCCTAGGCCTTACCCGTGGGTAGAGAATCGGCCCCACATGACCACTCAACAACCTTTGAGTAAAGGGTCATTGACAAGTGTTGAATTGTGCGACCGCTCGCTCCGATGAGCGAATTCCACCCGTGCGGTCACCTTCCCTCGACCAGGGGGGTGAGGTGCTGCCCGTGCCGGGACTGTGGCACTCGGTGCCGGTCCTCCTGGAGGCCGAAGGTGGTGAAGGCCGTTCGGGGGGCCGGCGGGTACGGCTCCTTTCCGGTGAGCGCGTTGAGGATGGTGGCGCTGCGCCAGGCGGCGAGGCCGAGGTCGGGCGCGCCCACGCCGTGGGTGTGCAGTTCGGCGTTCTGGACGTAGACCGAGCCGGTCACGGACGGGTCGAGGACGAGCCGGAACTCCTCGTCGATGCGCAGGCGTTCGCCGCTGTCGCGGCGGAGGTAGGGGTCGAGTCCGGCGAGGAGGCGGCCGAGCGGGCGTTCGCGGTAGCCGGTGGCGAGGACGACGGCGTCGGTCGTCAGCCGGGAGCGGCTGTCCTGCTGGAGGTGTTCCAGGTGCAGCTCGATCTTGGAGTTGGCGACGCGGCCCGCCGTGCGGACCCGGACGCCCGGGGTGAGGACGGTGTCGGGCCAGCCGCCGTCGAGGGTGCGCCGGTACAGCTCGTCGTGGATGGTGGCGAGGGTGCCGGCGTCGATGCCCTTGTGGAGCTGCCACTGGGCGGCGACCAGCCGGTCCCGGACGGGCTCGGCGAGGGCGTGGAAGTAGCGGGTGTAGTCGGGGGTGAAGTGCTCGAGGCCCAGCTTGGAGTACTCCATCGGCGCGAACGCCTCGCTGCGGCCGATCCAGTGCAGCTTCTCCTGTCCCACGGGGCGGTGCCGGAGCAGGTCGAGGAAGACCTCGGCGCCGGACTGTCCGGAGCCGACGACGGTGACGTGCCCGGCGGCGAGGATGTCGGAGCGGTGGTCCAGGTAGTCGGCGGCGTGGACGACCGGCACGCCGGGGGCGTCCACCAGCGGCCTGAGCGGAGTGGGCACATAGGGCGCGGTACCGACGCCCAGGACGACATTGCGCGTGTAGGTACGGCCCAGGGCTTCGGCTTCGCCCTCGGCGTCGAGCTGGGTGAAGTCGACCTCGAACACGTCCCGTTCGGGGTTCCAGCGCACGGCGTCGACCTGGTGGCGGAAGTGCAGCCCGGGCAGGCTCTGTGCGACCCAGCGGCAGTAGGCGTCGTACTCGGCGCGCTCGATGTGGAAGCGCTCGGCGAAGTAGAAGGGGAAGAGCCGCTCGCGGGTCCTGAGGTAGTTCAGGAAGCTCCATGGGCTGGTCGGGTCGGCGAGGGTCACCAGGTCGGCCAGGAACGGCACCTGGATGGTGGCGCCCTCGATGAGCAGGCCGGGGTGCCAGTCGAAGCCGGGGCGCTGTTCGTAGAAGACGGCGTCGAGTTCGGCGAGCGGGCGGGCGAGGGCGGCCAGCGAGAGGTTGCACGGACCGATGCCGATGCCGACCAGATCGCGGGGGGACGTGGGCTCGTGGCGTGGGGGGTTGGTCATGCGAGGGTGCCTTCTTCGACGAGTTTCAGGAGCTGGGCCAGGTCGTCCGGCCGGGTGTGGGGGTTGAGGATGGTGGCCTTGAGCCAGAGGCGGCCGTCGAGCCGGGCGCGCCCGAGGACGGCCCGGCCGTCGTGCATCAGCCTGCGGCGTACGGCGGCCACGGCGGCGTCGGCGGCGTCTGTGGGCCGGAACAGGACGGTGCTGATCACGGGCCGGTCGTACAGCTCGAAGCCGGGGTGTTCCTCGACCAGTGCGGCGAACCCGCTTGCGTGGGCGCAGACTTGGTCGATGAGTGCGCCCAGTCCGGTGCGGCCGAGGGTCTTCAGGGTGACCGCGATCTTGAGGACGTCGGGGCGGCGGGTGGTGCGCAGGGACCGGTCGAGCAGGTCGGGGAGTCCGGCCTCGGTGTCGTCGTCGGCGTTGAGGTAGTCGGCGCGCTGGTGGAGGACGGCGAGTTCGGCGGGGCGGGCGACGGCGAGGAGGCCGGCGGCGACCGGCTGCCAGCCCAGCTTGTGCAGGTCGAGGGTGACGGTGTGGGCGGCTTCCAGCCCGGCGAGTTTCTCCCGGTGCCGGTCGCTGAAGAGGAGGCCGCCGCCGTAGGCCGCGTCGATGTGCAGGCGGGCGCCGTGCGCGGCGCACAGGCCGGCGATCTCGGGCAGCGGGTCGATCAGGCCGGCGTCGGTGGTGCCGGCGGTGGCGGCGACCAGCAGCGGCCCGGAGAGCGTGGTGAGGGCCTCGTCGAGCGCGGCGACGTCGAGGGTGCCGCCGGCCGCCGGGACGACGACCGGGTCGGGCAGGCCGAGCAGCCAGGCGGCGCGCGGCAGCGAGTGGTGGGCGTTGGCCCCGCAGATCACCTGCACACTGCCGCCGTGTGCCTCGCGGGCGAGCAGCAGGGCGAGTTGGTTGGACTCGGTGCCGCCGGTGGTCATGAGGGCGTCGGCGAGCCCGGCGGTGTGGGCGAGGGCGCGGGTGACGGCGGCTTCCAGGACGGAGGCGGCCGGGGCCTGGTCCCAGGAGTCCAGGGAGGGGTTGAGGGCGCTCACGGCGAGGTCGGCGGCGGTGGCCACGGCGAGCGGCGGGCAGTGCAGATGGGCCGCGCACAGCGGGTCGGCGGGGTCGGCGGCGCCCTCCGCGAGGGCGTGCACGAGGGCGCGCAGGGCGGCCGGGTCGCCGTGGTCGGGGAGCACGTCCCCGAGCGCCTCGGCGACACGGGCGGCGACGGCCTGCGGTCCCCCGCCGGGCAACGGGCCGCCCCGCGCCCGGGCGCCGGCCGCGAGCGCGTCGAGGACGGTGCCGAGGAGGGGGCGCAGGGCGGCGGGGCCGTTCGGGCCCGAGGCGAGGGGCGGCGTGCGCAGAGGTTCTTGATCGCTCATCGGCTGTCCCTCCGCTCATGGACCGACCCTGGCTTCCGGCTTTACGGGACCTTGGGCTTTCAGCTTGTACCGGAAGCGCCCTGTGTGTCCCGAAAGCTCAACGATCGGAACCCGAAAGTGGGTACGGCGGAAGAACGTGCTCAGGCCTTTCCGCCGAAGTCCTCCGCGTGGTCCCGCGCCCACTGGGCGAACGTGCGGGCCGGCACGCCGGTCAGCTTCTCCACCGTGTCGGTGATCTCCGGCGGTGCGCCCACCGTCTCCTCGAGGGTCTGCAGGAGCCGTTCGAGCATGTGCGGCGGGACGTGCGGGAACAGCTCGGGGCCGGCCTCGCGGGGGTCGGTCTCCACGAAGGTCAGCTCCTTGCCGACGGCCGCGCCGATCGCCGCGACCTGCCCGGCGTTGGTGATCGCCGCGGGACCGGTCAGCCGGTGCACGGCGTTCTCGTGTCCGCCGTCGAGCAGCACACGCTCGGCCACGGCCGCGATGTCGTCCTCGTGGATGGGTGCGGACAGCCCGTCCGCGAACACGCCCCGGACGGTGTTCCCGGCGCGGATCTGCGGCGCCCACTGCAGGGCGTTGGTGGCGAAGGCGTTGGGCCGCAGGAAGGTCCAGTCGAGCCCACTGGCGCGGATCCGCTGTTCCACAGTGGCGTGCATGACGTGGATGGGGTGGGTCTCGTCGGCGCCCTCCTGGACGATGCCGCTGGAGAGCAGCACGACGTGCCGTACTCCGTGGGCGCGGGCGGCCTCGAGGAGGTCGGCCGTGCCCGCCTGTGCGTACAGGAAGAGGGCCGTCGCCCCGCCGAACAGGGCGGCAGGCTCGTCCGGCCGGAACCGGACCACCTCGGCCCCGGCGGGCAGGGCGGCCCGCTGCGGGTCGCGGGTGAGCGCCCGCACGGGCCGGCCCGCGGCGAGGAGACGGTCGACGAGGGCACGGCCGACATTGCCGGTTGCGCCGGTCACTGCGATCACGGAAGGTTCCTCCGATGGCTCGGCTGATCGTTCCTGACAGCTCGAGCCTAGGGGGACGATCCGGACCGCGGCATCGTCGGCGGGGACCAGCCGCGCCCTGCGCCGGCGGACCTACTCCGCCCGTGCCGTCTGCGCCTCCTCCGTCTCCGCGCCGCGCACCCGCAGGGCGCGGGCCAGGTCGTCGAGGCGGTCGGCGAGGGTGCGGCGCAGGGCGGGGGTGGGGTCGGCGTCGCGCAGACAGGCCTCGCCGAGGCGCACGTTCTCGGCGTCGACGGCGTGGGCGGGGAAGGCCCAGCGGCCGGCGGCCTGCGCGATGGCCGGGCCCCGGCGGGCGCTGACGGCGACCGCGTCCGCGTAGAAGCGCGGCACGTACTGCCGTACCAGATCGGCCTGTTCGGGCTGCCAGAAGCCCTGGGCGGTGGCCGTGAAGAGGTAGTTGGACAGGTCGTCGCCGGCGAACATCGCCTCCCAGGCCGTCCGCTTGGCCTCGGGGTCGGGCAGGGCGGCACGGCAGCGGGCGGCGCCCTCCTGGCCGGTGGCGCTCGGGTCGCGCTCCAGCTCGGCGGCGATGGCGGCCTCGCCGGTGGCGCCGAGCACGGCGAGCCGGCCGAGGATGCGCCAGCGCAGCTCGGGGTCGAGTTCCGGCCCGCCGGGCACCGTGCCGTCGGCGAGCCAGGCGGCGATGGTGTCGGGGTGGGCGGCCACCGAGATCAGGTGCCGTACGGCGATCAGGCGCAGGCCCGGATGATCGCCGTCCTCGGTGCGCCGCAGCAGGTCGCGGCAGAGCGCGGTGAGGGTCGCGAGGGCGGCCGGGCGGTCCTCGGGCCTGAGGTACTGGTCGGCGATCTGGCCGGAGGCGAAGGCGAGGACGCCCTGGACCAGGGCGAGGTCGGTCTCGCGCGGGAGGTGGGCGCGGGCCGTCTCCAGGTAGGCGGCGGGCGCCAGTTCGCCGTCGCGTACGGCGTCCCTGAGGGCGTTCCAGACGACCGCGCGGGTGATCGGGTCGGGCAGGCCCGACAGGCCGGCGCGGACCGTCTCGAAGGACTCGGTGTCGAAGCGGACCTTGGCGTAGGTGAGGTCGCCGTCGTTGAGCACAAGCAGCGCGGGGCGCTTGCCGATGGGCTGCGGGGCGGTCTGCGGGACGTCGAGGTCGAGGCGCTCGCGCAGCACCAGCCGGCCCTCGTCGGCGACGTCGTGGTCGTACAGGCCGGCGGTGAGGCGGTGCGGCCGGCTGCCCGTGCGGTCGACGGTCAGCGCGCAGGTTCCGTCGGCGACGGCGACGACGGGGGTGAGCCGGTCCACGCCGGTGGTGCGCAGCCAGCTGTCGGCCCAGGCGGGCACGTCGCGCTCGGTGGCGGAGGCGAGGGAGTCGATGAAGTCGGCCAGGGTGGCGTTGCCGAAGCGGTGCCGGGCGAAGTGGGTGTTGATGCCGGCGAGGAAGTCCTTCTCGCCGAGCCAGGCGGCGAGTTGGCGCAGCGCGGAGGCGCCCTTGGCGTAGGAGATGCCGTCGAAGTTGAGCAGCGCGGAGGCCGTGTCGTCGACCTTCTCGGGGGCGACCGGGTGGGTGGTGGGCCGCTGGTCGGCGTCGTAGCCCCAGGCCTTGCGGGTGACGCCGAACTCGGTCCAGGGGCCGGTGAAGCGGGTGGCCTCGGCGGTGGTCTGGTAGCCCATGTACTCGGCGAAGGACTCGTTCAGCCAGATGTCGTCCCACCACTTGAGGGTGACGAGGTCGCCGAACCACATGTGGGCCATCTCGTGCGCGATGACCATGGCGCGGGTCTCCCGCTCGGCGTCGGTGACGGCGGAGCGGTAGACGAAGTCGTCGCGGAAGGTGACCAGGCCCGGGTTCTCCATGGCGCCCGCGTTGAACTCGGGGACGAACGCCTGGTCGTAGGAGTCGAAGGGGTACGGCTCCTCGAACTTCTCGTGATAGCGGTCGAAGCACGCGCGCGTGACGTCGAGGATCTCCTCGGCGTCGGCCTCCAGGTGGGGCGCGAGGGAACGGCGGCAGTGGATGCCGAAGGGCAGTCCGCGGTGCTCGGTGCGCACCGAGTGCCAGGGGCCGGCGGCTACGGCGACGAGGTAGGTGGAGATCAGCGGGGTGGGCGCGGCCTGCCAGACGCCGTCGGTGCGCTGTTCTGTGATGCCGTTGGCGAGCACGGTCCAGCCCTCGGGCGCCCTGACGGAGACCCCGAAGACGGCCTTGAGGTCGGGCTGGTCGAAGGCGGCGAAGACGCGCTGGACGTCGTCCATGAACATCTGGGTGTAGACGTACGTCTCGCCGTCGCTGGGGTCGGTGAAGCGGTGCATGCCCTCGCCGGTGCGGGAGTAGCGCATGGCCGCGTCGACGCGCAGCTCGTGCTCCCCGGCGGAGAGGTTCTTCAGCGCCAGCCGGCCGTCGTCGAGCGACTCGGGGTCGAGGGGGTCCCCGTCGAGCGTGACGGCGCGCAATTCGGCGGGCTTCAGCTCCACGAACGTGTCCCCGGCGGACCGCGCGGTGAACCGGATCACAGTGCGGGAGTCGAAGGTCTCGTCCCCGGTCGTGAGGTCCAGTTCGACCTTGTAGCGGTGGACGTCGAGGAGCTGTGCTCGGAGCTGCGCTTCATCGCGCGTGAGTACGGACATGCAGGCCATGCTGCCTGATCGCGCTGACAGCGCACAGGGGGTGGACGGGTTCACGACATATGTCCGACTCACCACCCCGCGCCCGTCCCCGCGCCCCGGCTGTCCAGCCTGCTCCCTTGCCCTCCCGCCACCGACTACCTCTGGCCGGGCTGGGCTGATCTCTGCGCGCTCCAGACCATTGCTGTCCGCTCCGGGCTCGTTCCTGACCCCCCGCGCTGCCCACCGACGCCCGCCCCTGTCCGACCCTCGACCCTCCACGCCCGCTCACCGACGGGCGGCCGGGGTCAGTCGTCCGTCTGCTGTCCGTTGGCGGTGTCCTCGGCGATGCGCTCGTGGTGGCGGATCACCTCCGCGATGATGAAGTTGAGGAACTTCTCGGCGAAGGCCGGGTCGAGCTTGGCGTTCTCGGCGAGGCGGCGCAGTCGCGCGATCTGGCGGGCCTCGCGGGCCGGGTCCGCGGGCGGCAGCTGGTGCACGGCCTTGAGCCGGCCGACCTGCTGGGTGGCCTTGAACCGCTCGGCGAGCAGGTGTACGACGGCCGCGTCGATGTTGTCGATACTGTCGCGCAGCCGCTCCAGTTCCTGGCGGACCCCGGGGTCCACGTCACCGGTTCCGGTGTTGCTGGTGGTCATGCACGTCACCCTATGGGTTCTCCGGGCCGGCCCTCCGGGCTGTCCGGAGAGTGGATCATAGGCGGATCGTCCGGTTCCGGTACGCGGTCGCTCCAGCCGCCGGGCACGCTACGGCCCTGCTGGGCGCGGAAGCGGACCGGAGCGAGGCCCACCCGGCGGGTGAACAGCCGGGAGAAGTACGCGGGGTCGTCGTAGCCGACGCGGCGCGCGACGGCGGCGACCGGCAGTTCGGTGGCGGCGAGGAGTTCCTTGGCGCGGCCGAGGCGGATGCCGAGCAGGTAGTCCTTGGGGCTGCAGCCCGCGGCCCGGCGGACGGCACTGCGCAGTTCGGTGGCGGTCATGCCGTGCACGCGCGCGTGGTCGGCGACGCTCATCGGCGTGCAGGCGTCCCGCGCGAGTGCCTGGAGCACCTGGTCGCCGTCCGGGGCGAGGTCGGCGCGGGCGCGGCGCAGGGCGACGAGGAGTTCGTGCACGGCGGCGCCGGTCTCCACCTCCAGCAGCGGGTTGCCGCGCCGGGCGGCGCGGGCGATGCGGGCGACCACCGCCCGGGGTCCGGCGGCGTCGGAGAGCGGGACGACGGGCCGCTCGGGTTCGATGTAGCCCAGCTCGGTGTACGTCGTGGTGGCGGGCCCGGCGAAGTCCACGAAGCCCTCGTCCCAGCCGGTGTCCGGATCGGGCGCGTAGTGGTGGGTCACGCCGGGGGTGAGCCAGAGCAGCGCGGGCGCGGTGACGGGCGTACGGCGGCCGTCGGCGCCCCGGTACCAGCCGCGGCCCGCGCTGATCACGACGGCCACGTGGTGGTCGAGGGCGCGCGGGCCGACCGTGGGCAGCGCGCCGTGCTGGAGGCCCACGCCGAGGCAGACCAGACCGAGGCGGTGATGGGCGGGGCCCGGGCTGAAGAATCGCATCCAAGTCTGGTACACCGGTGCTCCTCCCGGGCGTGCTCCGTCGCGGAGTTCTGTCCAAACGATTCGTCCAGACGATTCGTCCAGATGACTCGGCCGGACGACTCGGCCAGACGATTTGTCCAAGCAGCGCCGATCTTCATCCATGGCGCCTGCCGCCGGAAGAGGTGAGGCTTGGGCGCATGAGCGAGTTCACGGTGGGAGAATCCGACTTCCTGCTGGACGGGCGGCCGGTGCGGCTGCTGTCCGGGGCGCTGCACTACTTCCGGGTGCACGAGGGTCACTGGCGGCACCGGCTGGCGATGCTCCGGGCGATGGGCCTGAACTGCGTGGAGACGTACGTTCCCTGGAACCTGCACCGGCCGGCCCCGGGCGGCTACCGGGACGTGCAGGCGCTCGGCCGCTTCCTGGACGCGGTCCGGGAGACCGGGATGTGGGCGATCGTCCGGCCGGGCCCCTACATCTGCGCCGAGTGGGAGAACGGCGGACTGCCGCCCTGGGTGACGGGTGAGCCGGGCACGCACGTGCGCACGCGTGACGAGCGTTATCTGTCCCACGTGGAGCACTGGTTCCACCATGTGATGCACGAGATCGCGCCCCGGCAGATCGACCGCGGCGGCCCGGTGATCCTGGTGCAGGTGGAGAACGAGTACGGCAGTTACGGCAGTGACACCGGCTATCTGGAGGCGCTGGCCGGTCTGCTGCGCGCCAAGGGGGTCACGGTGCCGCTGTTCACCTCGGACGGCCCCGAGGACCACATGCTGACCGGCGGTTCGCTGCCCGGGGTGCTCGCCACGGTGAATTTCGGCTCCCACGCGCGCGTGGCCTTCGAGACGCTGCGCCGCCACCGCCCCGAGGGCCCGCTGATGTGCATGGAGTTCTGGTGCGGCTGGTTCGACCACTGGGCCGGCGAGCATGTCGTACGGGACCCGGAGCAGGCCGCCGTGGCGCTGCGGGAGATCCTGGAGTGCGGGGCGTCGGTGAACCTCTACATGGCCCACGGCGGCACGAGTTTCGGTGGCTGGGCGGGTGCCAACCGGGGCGGCGGCGAACTGCACGAGGGCCCGCTGGAGCCGGACGTGACCTCCTACGACTACGACGCCCCCGTGGACGAGTACGGCCGCCCCACGGAGAAGTTCTGGCGCTTCCGCGAGGTGCTGGTCGCGTACCACTTTGGGCCACTGCCCGAACCGCCGCCGATGCCCGCCCCGTTGGGCGGCCCGGCGCAGGTGACGCTGGATGCCTGGGCGCCCCTGGCGGACGTCCTGGAGGCGCTGGGCGGCGCGGAGAGGGTCGCACCCCTGCCGCCCACCTTCGAGGAACTGCACGTCACCCGGGGCCTGGTGCGCTACGAGGTGGACGTGCCCGGCCCCCGGCAGCCGTACCCGCTGACGCTGCGCGGGCTGCGGGACCTCGCGGTGGTGTACGTCGACGGCGAGCGGGCCGGGGTGCTCACCGAGGAGGAGCCACGGCTGAAGGAGCCCGTCGCGGGCCCCGCGCGCGTGGAGCTGTGGGTGGAGTCGCTCGGGCGGGTGAACTACGGGCCGCGGTTCGGGGAGGCGAAGGGGATCACCGGCGGCATCCTGCACGAACGGCAGTTTCTGCACGGGGTACGCGCGCGTGGGCTGGATCTGTGCGCGTTCGACGGCGGTGTGGACGCGGTGCGGTTCGGCGCGCTGCCGGATGAGGGCGCACCGGGGCTGTACCGGGGCACCGTCACGGTCCACGGGGCCGGGGACGCCCGGCTGGAGCTGCCCGGCCGGACCCGCGGGTTCGTCTGGATCAACGGCTTCAACCTGGGCCGCTACTGGTCGGTGGGACCCCAGCGGTCCCTGTACATGCCCGGCCCGGTGCTGCGGGAGGGCGAGAACGAGGTCTGGGTCCTGGAACTGCAGGACACGGACCCGGACCACCCGGCACCCCGTCTCCTGCCCGTGTGACCAGCGGCCCGTCCCGCCTACAGTGGAGAGGGGTTCCGGCGTCTTTGGGGGTGCGGACGTGGCGAACGGCGGACCGGTCCAGCACGGCTACCCGCACCTGGAGACGGTGCGGGCCGCCATCACCGCGCTGTACAAGCGGCTGTCCTACGACACCGTCCAGACCTTCTCGACCAGCGTGCTCCCCGCCGACGTGGCCTTCTGCGACACCGACGACCTGCATCTGGGCGCGCAGCGGGTGGCCCGCGAGATCGTACGGCACTTCCGGCTGCCGGATGCGCGGCTGATCGTCGGCTTCCGGGAGATGACCCACGCGGCGAACGTCGAACTGGCTGCGGGCCCCGAGTACTTCGTGGAGCTGAACGACCGTTTCCGCACCCATCGCCGGGACATCGGCGCGGCGCTCGCGCACGAGGTGGCGCACGTGTATCTGCATCGCCTGGACCTCTCCTTCCCCGCGACGCCGGAGAACGAGATCCTGACGGACACGGTGACGACGTATCTCGGCGCGGGCTGGCTGCTGCTGGACGCATTCCGGGAGGACGCGGTCTCCTCGCAGAAGCTCGGCTATCTCACCCCGGAGGAGTTCGGTTACGTCCTGGCCAAGCGGGCGCTGCTCTTCCAGGAGGACCCCTCGGTGTGGTTCACCAGCCCGCAGGCCTACGACGCGTACGTCAAGGGCATGGCCCTGGCCCGCCGGGACGAACAGCAACCGCCGCTGACCGGGGCCGGCTGGGCGGGGCGGCGCCGCTATGCCCACGACCGCCGCCACGCCTTCGGCGTCCAGCCGACGGCCCCCTACGCCTTCTCCCCCGACCCCGCCGGCCACCTCCGTGTGACGTTCCCCTGCCCGACCTGCCACCAGCGGATCCGGATACCGGTGAAGGGGCGGGTACGGGCGCGGTGCGGTTTGTGCCGGACGGTACTGGAGTGCGACACGTAGCTTCACGGCACCACTGGGGCTCCGCCCCCAGGCCCCCGGCCTGGCGCGCTCGGCAGGGGCCCGATGCCCTCGACCTCGCCTTCCAGCCGGCCGGGTCGAGTGGGCGGGTGGGCAAGCCGGGTCTGGGGGCCGAGCCCCCAGCCGGCCCGGTGTGTCAGCCGAGGTTCTCGGCCGCCGCCCGTCGAGGAAGCGCCGCGCACAGCCCGCCGCACACCACGAACGCCCCCACGACCCACGGCATCGCGTCCCCCAACGCCCCGGTCATCCCCCGCCCGACGGCCCCGAAGAACACCGTGCCGACCACGGCGGCCCCCACCGCTCCCCCGAACTGCTGAGCCGTCGAGAAGATCCCGGACGCCCCGCCGGCCAGCTCCCCCGGCACCGCCGACAGGACCACGTTCACCAGCGGCACCACCAGGAACCCGAGTCCGGCGCCGGCGACGACCAGCCCCGGCACCAGCGGCCACGCCCCCGCATGCACGGCCGGCGCGCCGGACCACGGACCACACCCAGCCGAAGCCGCCCGCCATCAGCAGCGCCCCGGCGCCGAGCACCAGCCGCCCGTACCGTACGGCGAGCCCGTCCGCGGCGGGCGCGCTGAGGAAACCGCCGGCCGAGAAGGCCACCGTCACCAGCCCGGCCTGCATCGGCGTGTACCGCTCACCGGCCTGCAGCCAGACCGCGAAGACCAGGAAGAAGCCCTGCATGCCGATGGAGAACAGCAGCTGGACGAGCACGCCCACGGAGAACGCGGGGAGCCGGAAGGCGCGGGCGGGCAGCAGGGGCACCGTCCCGGGGCGGTGCCGCCGGGCCTCGTACACCCCGAGTCCCACGACCGCCACCGCCCCTGCCCCGAGGCACAACCAGCCCCACAGCGGCCAGCCGTTCTCCCGGCCCTGGACCAGGGGCAGCACGATCGCGACCAGGCCGCCGGCCAGCAGCAGGCTGCCCAGGACGTCCGGCCGGCCCGCCGACCGCTCGCGGGTGGCCGGGACCAGCAGCAGCCCGGCGACGAAGGTCGCCACGGCCACCGGCACGTTCACCAGGAACACCGAGCGCCAGCCCCAGCCGAACAGATCGGCGTCCGTGAGTACCCCGCCGAGCAGCAGCCCGACGGCGGAGGCGAACCCGGCGACGGCGCCGTACATCCCGAAGGCGGCCCCGCGCTCCTTGCCCTGGAAGAGGGTGCGGAACGAGCCGATCACCTGCGGCACCAGCACGGCGGCGAGCACGCCCTGCACCGCGCGTGCCGCGATCAGTTGTCCCGGCGACTGGGCGATCCCGCAGGCGAGACTGGCCAGCCCGAAGCCGGCCGTACCGGCGAGGAAGAGCGGGCGGCGGCCGATGCGGTCGCCGAGGTGGCCGGAGACGATCAGGGCGGCGGCGAAGCCCAGCAGGTAGGCGGAGACCGTCCATTGCAGGTCGCTCGGCGTGGCGTGCAGATCGCGGCTGATCGACGGCACGGCCACGTTGACGATCGTGGTGTCCAGCAGGTCCATGAGCGCCGCGATCATCATCACGACGGCCGCGGCCCAGCGTCGCGGATGGGGTTGCGCCGTGGTGGCGGCGGGTTCGGTGAGCGTTGCGGACATGGAGGACTCCTCAGCTCCTGGGCAACGGATGTCGACAGGCCGGATTTATTTCGTTCGACCTAACGAAAGAGTTGCACCGGCACCCCTCCCTCCGCAAGCCGTTAGTTCGGTCGAACGAAATTTTTGTTAGCCTGGGGGCATGGCCAAGGCAGACGAGAAGCGGGACGAGGCGGCGCGGTCCGAGACGCTGGCGCAGCTCATGGAGGTGGGCCGGGTCCACAGCGGGGTCACGGTGATGTTCCACTCGGCCGTCGCCGCCAAGCAGGGGCTGAACGCGACGGAGGAGAAGACCCTGGACCTCCTCCAGCGGCACGGCCCGCTCACCGCGAAGGACCTCGCCGAGCTGACCGGACTCGCCCCCGCCTCGGTCACCGGACTGATCGACCGGCTGGAGGCCAAGGGCTTCGTCCAGCGGGTCAAGCACCCGACGGACAAGCGCCGGGTGCTGGTCGAGCTGAACCAGGAGAAGATCGCCGAACTCGCCGGCTTCTTCGAGGACTGGGCGCGGGACGTCGTCGAGGCCTGCGCGGAGTTCAGCACGGACGAGCTGCGGACCGTCATCCGCTTCCTGTCCGTCATGAGCGAGCGCCAGCGCACCGCCGCGGCCCGCCTGACCGGCTGACCGTGCGGCGCGCTATGCGCGTACGGCGATACCGTCCAGCACCATCGACAGATACTGGCGGGCGATCTCCTCGGGGCTGTGCCCGCCGCCGGGCCGGTACCAGGAGGCGGCCACCCAGACGGTGTCGCGCACGAAGCGGTAGGTGAGGCGGACGTCGAGGTCGGCGCGGAAGACATGCTCGGCGACCCCCCGTTCCAGCGTGCCGAGCCATGCCTTCTCGAACCGGGCCTGTGACTCGGCGAGGAACGCGAACCGTTCCTGGGCGACGAGTTGTCTGCTCTCCTTCTGGTAGATCGCTACGGCGGCCCGGTGCCGGTCGATCTCCCGGAAGGACTCGGTGACGAGCGCCTCCAGCGTCTCGCGGGGCCCGAGCCCGGAGCCGAGGACGGTGTCGTAGCCGTCCCACAGCTCGTCGAGGAAGGTCCGCAGGATCTCCTCCAGCATCGACTCCTTGGAGTCGAAGTGGTAGTACAGGCTGCCCGCGAGCATCCCGGCGTGGTCGGCGATCCTGCGGACGGTGGTGGCGTTGTAGCCGTGCTCGGCGAAGACCTCGGCGGCGATGCCGAGGAGTTCACCGCGCCGGGCTGCCGCGGCGGTCACCGGGGGCTTCTTCTTGGTCGGCACGCACCGATTGTTTCAAACAGTCGTTAGGGAAGCCGGACGACGCCCGCGGCGCGTGCGGCCGCCAGCCACCGCGGGAACTCGCCGACGAGACGGTCGTACAGTTCGGCGTCGGAGACCCGCCGCGGGTCCTGGCCGGCGTGGAAGAAGCCGGCGTTGTCCACGATCCGCTTGTCCGGTACGGCCAGTTCGTCCAGCTTCCCCAGGAACTCGAACTGCCGGCTGCCGGGATCGCCGAAGCCGACGAACTGCCAGAACAGCGGGAGCTTCGCCGCCTTGCACAGATAGCGTTCGGCGGCGAGCTTGTTGATCGGGCCGCCGTCGGTCTGGAAGACGACCAGGGCGGGGTCGGTGGCTCCGCTGTCCAGGTAGTGGTCGATGACGGCGTCCATCGCCAGGTGGTAGCTGGTCCTGCCCATGTGCCCGAGCCGGGCCACGATCCGCTCGACGCTGCCCTCGTGGTCGTCGAGGGCGATGTCGGTGATCGCGTCGACGTCCGTGGAGAAGAACACGACCGGCACCCGGCCGTCGTCGTCCAGGTGCGCGGACAGGCCGAGCACCCGGTCGGCGAGTGTCTGCACACTGCCGTCCGCGTAGTACGGCTTCATCGAACCGGAGTAGTCGACCACCAGGTAGACGGCGGCGCGCAGCCCGTCCAGGCCGTGCTTGGTGAGCGACACCCCGGCGGACCGGTAGGCGCCGACGAGAGCGGGCGCGGTCTCCTCCACCTTGCGCAGACTGATCGCGGCCATGGTCCCCCCTCGGATTTCCGGGAAGCTTATGTGATCACTGGGCCCTGTTGTCGATCCCGTCACACCAGTTCGCTATTTTGTTCGCCGCCGTCCCCACCGGCTCACCCTGTCCCGATCTTTCTCCAAGGAGCCGGCCGTGACCGCCGAGTCCGCCGTCACCACCTGCTTTCGTCACCCCAAGGTGGAGTCCCACGTCCGCTGCACCCGCTGCGACCGCTACATCTGTCCGGACTGCATGCGCGAGGCGGCCGTCGGCCACCAGTGCGTGGAGTGCGTGAGGGAGGGCGCGCGGTCGGTCCGGCAGGCGCGCACGGCGTTCGGCGGCCGGATCAGCACGGTACCGCTGGTGACCTATGTCCTCATCGGGCTCAATGTGCTCGCCTACCTCGCCGAGTTGGCGCGGCCGTCCATCGAGGACCGCTTCGCCATGCTCGGCACCGTGCCCGCGGGCTACCTGCCGGAGGGCGTCGCGCACGGCGAGTGGTACCGGCTGCTGACCGGCGCCTTCCTGCATCTGACGCCCGGCGAGGGCACGTTCGGCATCACGCACATCCTGTTCAACATGCTCGCGCTGTGGAACATCGGCCGGGTGGTCGAGGCACAGCTGGGCCGGGTCCGCTATCTCGCGCTGTATCTGCTGTCGGCGCTGGGCGGCTCGGTGCTGGTGCTGCTGCTCGCCCCCACGTCCTTCACCGTCGGCGCGTCCGGCGCGATCTTCGGCCTGGGGGCGGCGTACTACGTGATGGGCCGTCGCCTCGGCTACGACATGCGGGCGGTCAACCAGTACATGGGCGGGCTGCTGGCCTGGCTGGTGATCTCCGCCTGGCTGACCTCCTGGCAGGCCCACCTCGGCGGCCTGCTCGCGGGCGGAGCGGTGACGCTGGCCTACGCGTACGCGCCCCGGGACAGCCGGCGCACCCTGGTCCAGGCGGGCGTGTGCGTGGCCCTGCTGGCGCTGCTGCTGGCGCTCACCTGGATGAAGGTGACCTCGCTGACGGCCTGAACGGGCGCGGGAAAACCAGGTGTCCGGCAACCGAGCCGACCGTACGCTTCCGGCCATGCCTGAGCACCCGTGGTTCGTCATCGAACCGGAAGACGACGAAGAGTTCGAGTTCAGCGACGACGAACGCGCCTTCGTGGCCGCGCTGCGGGAGCGCACCGCCGGTTGGGCCTCGGCAGGGGTCGACGGAGAGCTCGCGCGGACGGACGCGTGGGATTCGCTGGTGGCCCATCTGTCCTTCAGCGATCCCGGGGGCCGGCTCCATCTGCTCTGCGCGGGTGTGCACTTCACCGGGGACCGCGTCCGCGGAGACCGTCTGCACAACCAGCTGTTCACCCTGACCGACCGCCCGTCGAGCTGGGCCCTGGAGGCCACCGGCACGGTCGAGGAGCTGGCCGACCGGTCGGCGGACTGGTTCCGGACGGTGCTGGAGAAGCCCGTCGTGCTGTACGTATGGCTGAACCCCGACCGGTACGCCTACGCGGCACGGTTCGCCTTCGCCGACGACGACCGGACGATAAGCCAGCTGTACCGCGAGGATCTGGCGCCACCGGGCCAGGCGGAGGAGCTGATCGCGGCCGGGCATGTGCACGGCCGTGGCTGGATCCAGACCGTCGGCCTGCCCACGCCCACGCTGTACCAGCACATCCGCGGCGATCCGAGCAGGGCCGCTCTGCCGCCGGGGGTGAGGGCCGTCACCGAGCGCGGACCCCTCGCGGGCGTCTGGTACGAGTAGGCACGGCCCGCGGAAAGCAACGACGCCTGCCCAGGCGTCCGGTCGGGGACAGGGGCAGGCGTCGTCTGGTGTTCCGTACGCCGTTGTACGGGACGTCTATACGGGGTGCCGTCAGACCGCCAGGGCGCGGTCGGTCGGGCGGATCGGGGCCGGCAGGTCGCTGGCACCGGTCAGGAACCGGTCGACACCGCGGGCGGCCGAACGGCCCTCCGCGATCGCCCACACGATGAGGGACTGGCCGCGGCCGGCGTCACCGGCGACGAACACACCCGGCACGTTGGTCTGGAAGTCGGCGTCGCGGGCGATGTTACCGCGTTCGTCGAGCTCCAGGCCGAACTGCTCCACCAGGCCGTTCTCCCGGTCGGTGCCGGTGAAGCCCATGGCGAGGGTGACCAGCTGGGCGGGGATCTTGCGCTCGGTGCCCGGCTTGGAGGTCAGCTTGCCGTCCACGAACTCCACCTCGGCGAGGTGCAGCCACTGCACGTTGCCGTCCTCGTCGCCCTCGAAGTGGGTGGTGGAGGCGGAGTAGATCCGCTCGCCGCCCTCCTCGTGGGCCGAGGTGACCTTGTACAGGATCGGGAAGGTCGGCCAGGGCTGGTTGGTCGGGTGCCGCTCGTCGTTCGGGCGGGGCATGATCTCCAGCTGGGTGACCGAGGCAGCGCCCTGCCGGTGGGCGGTGCCCACGCAGTCCGCGCCGGTGTCGCCGCCGCCGATGACGACGACGTGCTTGCCCTCGGCCGAGATCGGCGCGGTGACGTAGTCGCCCTCCTGCACCTTGTTCGCCAGGGGCAGGTACTCCATCGCCTGGTGGATGCCCTTGAGCTCGCGGCCCGGCACCGGCAGGTCACGGGCGGTCGTGGCGCCGGCGGCGATAACGATCGCGTCGTACCGCTTCTTCAGATCGCGGGCGTTGATGTCCCGGCCGATCTCGACGCCGGTGCGGAAGCGGGTGCCCTCCGCGCGCATCTGCTCGATACGGCGGTTGATGTGCCGCTTCTCCATCTTGAACTCGGGGATGCCGTACCGGAGGAGACCTCCGATGCGGTCCGCGCGCTCGTAGACGGCGACCGTGTGGCCGGCCCGGGTCAGCTGCTGGGCGGCGGCGAGACCCGACGGGCCCGAGCCGATGACCGCGACCGTCTTGCCGGACAGGCGCTCGGGGATCTGCGGGGCGACCGTGCCCGAGTCCCACGCCTTGTCGATGATGGAGACCTCGACGTTCTTGATGGTGACCGGCGGCTGGTTGATGCCGAGCACACACGCCGACTCACAGGGGGCCGGGCAGAGGCGGCCCGTGAACTCCGGGAAGTTGTTCGTGGCGTGCAGGCGCTCCGAAGCCGCCGACCAGTCCTGGCGGTAGGCGTAGTCGTTCCACTCGGGGATCAGGTTCCCCAGCGGGCAGCCGTTGTGACAGAACGGGATGCCGCAGTCCATGCACCGGCTGGCCTGCTTGCTGATGATCGGCAGCAGGGAACCGGGGACGTAGACCTCGTTCCAGTCCTTGACGCGCTCACCGACGGGACGGGTCTTGGCGACCTCACGGCCGTGGTTCAGGAAGCCCTTCGGGTCAGCCATTGATCGCCGCCTCCATCATCTTCTCGGTGATCTCGGTCTCGGTCAGACCGGCTCGCTCGGCGGCGTCCTTGGCGGCGAGCACTGCCTTGTACGTGCTGGGGATGATCTTGCTGAACCGCGCCACGGCCTGCTCCCAGTCGGCGAGCAGCTTCTCGGCGACCGTCGAGCCGGTCTCCTCGGCGTGGCGGCGCACCACGTCGTGCAGCCACTGCTGGTCCGCCTCGTCCAGCGCCTCGACCGACCCTGCGTTGCCGGAGTTGACGTTGTCGCGGTCGAGGTCGATGACGTAGGCGATGCCGCCGGACATGCCCGCCGCGAAGTTGCGGCCGGTCGGGCCGAGGACGACCGCGCGACCGCCGGTCATGTACTCGCAGCCGTGGTCGCCCACGCCCTCGGACACGACCAGCGCCCCGGAGTTGCGGACGCAGAACCGCTCACCGGTACGACCGCGCAGGAACAGCTCGCCGCCGGTGGCGCCGTAGCCGATGGTGTTGCCCGCGATGGTGGAGAACTCGGCGAGGTGGTCGGCGGCCCGGTCCGGGCGGACGACGATACGGCCGCCGGACAGGCCCTTGCCGACGTAGTCGTTGGCGTCGCCCTCCAGGCGCAGCGTGACACCGCGCGGCAGGAACGCGCCGAAGGACTGGCCGGCCGAACCGGTGAAGGTGATGTCGATGGTGTCGTCGGGCAGACCCGCGCCGCCGAACTTCTTCGTCACCTCGTGGCCGAGCATGGTGCCGACCGTGCGGTTGATGTTGCGGATGGCGACCTGGGCGCGCACCGGCTGGGCCTCGGTCGCGTCGTTCGCGGCCAGGGCGTCGGCGGCGAGCTTGATCAGCTCGTTGTCCAGCGCCTTCTCCAGGCCGTGGTCCTGCTCGACCACCCGGTGGCGCACGGCGCCCTCGGGCAGCGACGGCACGTGGAACAGCGGCTCCAGGTCCAGGCCCTGGGCCTTCCAGTGGTCGACGGCGCGCTCGACGTCCAGCACCTCGGCGTGGCCGACGGCCTCCTCGATGGAGCGGAAGCCCAGCTCGGCCAGCAGCTCGCGGACCTCCTCGGCGATGAACTGGAAGAAGTTCACCACGTACTCGGCCTTGCCGGCGAAGCGGTCGCGCAGCGTCGGGTTCTGGGTGGCGATGCCGACCGGGCAGGTGTCCAGGTGGCAGACGCGCATCATCACGCAGCCGGAGACGACGAGCGGCGCGGTCGCGAAGCCGAACTCCTCGGCGCCGAGCAGCGCGGCGATGATCACGTCACGGCCGGTCTTCAGCTGGCCGTCCGTCTGGACCACGATCCGGTCGCGCAGCCCGTTGAGCAGCAGGGTCTGCTGAGTCTCGGCGAGGCCGAGCTCCCAGGGGCCGCCCGCGTGCTTCAGCGAGGTCAGCGGGGAGGCACCCGTACCGCCGTCGTGGCCGGAGATGAGCACCACGTCCGCGTGCGCCTTGGAGACACCCGCGGCGACCGTGCCGACGCCGACCTCCGACACCAGCTTCACGTGGATACGTGCCGCCGGGTTGGCGTTCTTCAGGTCGTGGATCAGCTGGGCCAGGTCCTCGATGGAGTAGATGTCGTGGTGCGGCGGCGGGGAGATCAGGCCGACACCCGGCGTCGAGTGACGCGTCTTCGCGACCCACGGGTAGACCTTGTGGCCGGGCAGCTGACCGCCCTCGCCGGGCTTGGCGCCCTGGGCCATCTTGATCTGGATGTCGTCCGCGTTGACCAGGTACTCCGAGGTCACACCGAAGCGGCCGGAGGCGACCTGCTTGATCGCCGAGCGGCGCGCCGGGTCGTACAGGCGCTCCGGGTCCTCGCCGCCCTCACCGGTGTTGGACTTGCCGCCCAGCTGGTTCATGGCGATGGCGAGGGTCTCGTGCGCCTCCTTGGAGATGGAGCCGTACGACATGGCGCCCGTCGAGAACCGCTTGACGATCTCGCTCACGGGCTCGACCTCGTCGATGGAGATCGGCTGCCGGTCGGACTTGAAACCGAACAGGCCGCGCAGCGTCATCAGGCGCTCGGACTGCTCGTTCACGCGGTCCGTGTACTTCTTGAAGATGTCGTAGCGACCCGTGCGCGTGGAGTGCTGGAGGCGGAAGACCGTCTCCGGGTCGAACAGGTGCGGCTCGCCCTCGCGGCGCCACTGGTACTCGCCGCCGATCTCCAGCGC
The DNA here is from genome assembly GCF_053593835.1 of Streptomyces sp. NPDC002076. Classification (NCBI taxonomy): domain Bacteria; kingdom Bacillati; phylum Actinomycetota; class Actinomycetes; order Kitasatosporales; family Streptomycetaceae; genus Streptomyces; species Streptomyces sp. NPDC002076. The sequence continues at coordinate 207,056 of NZ_JBSFDI010000004.1, read as the reverse complement.
GCGGTGCGCCGGCGCGATGCCGGAGGCCGGGTAGGCCTTGGCGTGGCGGGCGGCGACCTCCTTGGCGATGACGTCGATGCCGACGCCGCCGATCTTGGTGGCGGTGCCGTTGAAGTACTTGTCGACGAAGGCCTCGTCCAGGCCGACGGCCTCGAAGACCTGGGCGCCGCGGTAGGAGGCGACGGTGGAGATGCCCATCTTCGACATGACCTTCAGCACGCCCTTGCCCAGGGCGTAGATCAGGTTCTTGATGGCCTTCTCCGGCTCCAGGCCGTTCAGGAAGGTGCCGGCGCGCAGCAGGTCCTCGACCGACTCCATCGCCAGGTACGGGTTGACGGCGGCGGCGCCGTAGCCGATCAGCAGGGCGACGTGGTGGACCTCGCGGACGTCACCGGCCTCGACCAGCAGGCCCACGTGGGTGCGCTGCTTGGTGCGGATGAGGTGGTGGTGGACGGCCGCGGTGAGCAGCAGCGACGGGATCGGCGCGTGCTCGGCGTCCGAGTGGCGGTCCGACAGGACGATCAGGCGGGCGCCGTTCTCGATGGCGGCGTCGGCCTCGGCGCAGATCTCCGCGATGCGCGCGGCGAGGGAGTCGCCGCCGCCGGAGACCCGGTACAGGCCGGACAGGGTCGCGGCCTTGAAGCCGGGCATGTCGCCGTCGGCGTTGATGTGGATGAGCTTGGCCAGCTCGTCGTTGTCGATCACCGGGAAGGGCAGGGTGACCGAGCGGCAGGAGGCGGCCGTCGGGTCGAGCAGGTTGCCCTCCGGGCCCAGCGACGAGCGCAGGGAGGTGACCAGCTCCTCGCGGATCGCGTCCAGCGGCGGGTTGGTGACCTGCGCGAACAGCTGGGTGAAGTAGTCGAAGAGCAGCCGCGGGCGCTCGGACAGGGCCGCGATCGGCGAGTCCGTGCCCATGGAGCCGATCGGCTCGGCGCCGGTGCGGGCCATCGGCGCGAGGATGACGCGCAGCTCCTCCTCGGTGTAGCCGAAGGTCTGCTGGCGGCGGGTGACCGAGGCGTGGGTGTGGACGATGTGCTCGCGCTCGGGCAGGTCGCCCAGCTCGATCTCGCCGGCCTCCAGCCACTCGGCGTACGGCTTCTCGGCGGCGAGGGCGGCCTTGATCTCGTCGTCCTCGATGATGCGGTGCTCGGCGGTGTCGACGAGGAACATCTTGCCGGGCTGCAGCCGGCCCTTGCGGACGACCTTGGCCGGGTCGATGTCGAGGACGCCGACCTCGGAGCCGAGGACGACGAGGCCGTCGTCGGTGACCCAGTATCGGCCGGGGCGCAGACCGTTGCGGTCGAGCACGGCGCCGACCTGGGTGCCGTCGGTGAAGGTGACGCAGGCGGGGCCGTCCCAGGGCTCCATCATCGTGGAGTGGAAGCCGTAGAAGGCGCGCCGGGCCGGGTCCATGGAGTCGTGGTTCTCCCACGCCTCCGGGATCATCATCAGCACGGAGTGCGGCAGCGAACGGCCGCCCAGGTGCAGCAGCTCCAGCACCTCGTCGAAGGAGGCGGAGTCGGAGGCGTCCGGCGTGCAGACCGGGAAGATCCGCTCCAGCTTCTCCTGCGGCCCGAACAGGTCGGACACCAGCTGGGACTCGCGGGCGCGCATCCAGTTGCGGTTGCCCTTGACGGTGTTGATCTCACCGTTGTGGGCGACGAAGCGGTAGGGGTGCGCGAGCGGCCACGACGGGAAGGTGTTCGTGGAGAACCGGGAGTGCACGAGCGCGATCGCGGAGGCGAAGCGGCGGTCGGACAGGTCCGGGAAGAAGGGCTCCAGCTGGCCGGTGGTCAGCATGCCCTTGTACACGATCGTGCGCGCGGACAGCGACGGGAAGTAGACACCGGCCTCGCGTTCGGCGCGCTTGCGCAGCACGAAGGCCTTGCGGTCCAGCGCGATGCCCTCGCTGGCGTGGTCGGTGACGAAGACCTGCCGGAACACCGGCATCGTGGAGCGGGCGGTGGCACCCAGCAGCTCCGGGGCGACCGGAACCTCACGCCAGCCGAGGACCGTGAGCCCCTCCTCGTCGGCGATCGTCTCGATCTGCGAGACGGCCTCGGCGGTTCCGTCCACCGGCAGGAAGGCGATACCGGCGGCGTAGGAGCCGGCGGCGGGCAGTTCGAATCCGGCCACCTCGCGGAAGAAGGCGTCGGGCACCTGGGAGAGGATGCCGGCGCCGTCGCCCGAGTCGGGCTCGGAGCCCGTGGCACCGCGGTGCTCCAGGTTGCGCAGCACGGTGAGTGCCTGCTCAACCAGGGTGTGGGACGCCTCGCCGGTGAGGGTGGCGACGAAACCGACGCCGCACGCGTCGTGTTCGTTGCGGGGGTCGTACATACCCTGCGCAGCAGGGCGAGCATCCATGAACGACCAGTTCTGGCCATTCGCGGAGTGCTGGGACGGCTGGCGCGGCGTACGCATCGGCTCTCCCGTCGTCGTCATCAGGCATGTGGCAGCTGCCGAGGGACGACGTTGGCCCTCTGCGTGATCTCAAAATTTCGTGCAGGTTACATGATGGGGCGGTTCCCAGGAAGCGGATACACCGTTCCAACATGCGGACACCACGGGGTCCGTGGCGTAGGTGCCGCACGGAGGCGGCAGGGTGCCGCGCGTGGCGGCGGGACCGCACATGACGGCCTGGGTGCCGCGCGGTGGCGGCGAACGTGTGAGGGGGACCGGACGGACGAGATCGGTCGGATCGGCGTCCGGCGGCCCGATGGGGGGCGGGGGGAGCGTTGTCACTCACCCCACGGGGGTGCGGCAGGCGTCATTGCCCACAGCGCTTACGGCTCATGCCCGGTGGTCACGCATTCGAAACCAGCGAGTAACGGCCTTCGCGGCTACCTATGCGGCCCAACGCATAGGTACCGGCGGCGCTATCCTACGGCCGTTCCGATCAGGGTGCCCAGGGCGTACGTCACACCGGCCGCCGCACCGCCCAGCGCGAGCTGCCTGAGGCCGCTGTACCACCAGCTGCGCGCGGTCACCTTGGCCACCACGGCACCGCAGCCGAAGAGTCCGGCGAGGGCGAGCAGCACGGTGGGCCACAGCGCGCTCGCGCCGAGCAGGAACGGCAGCACGGGCAGCAGGGCACCGAGGGCGAAGGACCCGAAGGAGGAGACGGCGGCGACCAGCGGCGAGGGCAGGTCACCGGGGTCGATGCCCAGCTCCTCGCGGGCGTGGATCTCCAGGGCCTGCTCGGGATCCCTGGACAGCTGGCGGGCGACCTCCCGGGCCAGGGCGGGCTCCACGCCCCGGGCGACGTACAGTGCCGCGAGCTCGTCCTCCTCGTCCTGGGGGTGCTTGCGCAGCTCGCGGCGTTCGACATCGAGCTCGGCCTCGACCAGTTCCCGCTGGGAGGCCACCGAGGTGTACTCGCCGGCCGCCATGGAGAAGGCACCCGCCGCCAGCCCCGCCAGGCCGGTGATGACAATGGTCTGCTGGCTCGCGGACCCACCGGCCACACCGGTCATCAGGGCGAGGTTGGAGACAAGACCGTCCATGGCGCCGAAGATGGCGGGGCGCAGCCAGCCGCCGTTGACATCGCGGTGCGTGTGGTTGTCTCGGTGCGCTTCGTGCAGCGCGGCCTGGGTTTCGATGACGGCCATGCGGGCCCCCCGGATAGCTTAGCCAAAGCTAACTTTGGACGAGTTCTACTTTTCGACAACACTGAACCTACGCCCCTTCTTCCACTCCCGCCAGCAAGGAAAGGCTGGGCTAACCAGCACCTTTTCCGACCTTTGCTCATCCGTGCATGATCTTGCTCAGATGCCAAGCGGGTGACTTCGAGCAGTGCGGGGGCTCGTGCGGCCGCACGCCGTGGCACACATCCGCAAAGCGCCTTCCTGGCCCCGAAGGAGTCCGCCCATGGCATCGATCGCCTGCACTCCCCCGGCCTCGGTGCCCGACGACGCCGCCGGTCTCCGGGAAAGGGCCCGCGGGGCACTGCTCGGCCTGGCCGTCGGGGACGCGCTGGGAGCGCCGGCGGAGAACCTGAAGCCGTCCGAGATCCGGGCCCGCTGGGGCCGCATCACGGGCTATGTGGCCGACGTTCCGTCCGGCACGGACGACACGGAGTACGCGATCTTCTCGGGCCTGCTGCTCGCCCGGCACGGCTCGGCGCTGACCCCGGCCCATGTCGAGGCGGCCTGGCACGAGTGGATCGCCGACCGCGCCGAGGGCCCCTTCCGGGGCGCGGGCTTCAGCGAGCGCGGCACGCTGGAGAACCTGCGCCGGGGTCTCGCCGCCCCGATCTCGGCCCAGCACCGGCACGCCTGGAGCGACGGTCTGGCCATGCGGGCGGCCCCCTTCGGGGTCTTCGCCGCGGGCCGCCCCGCCGAAGCGGCCCGGCTGGTGGCGATCGACGGTTCGGTGAGTCACGAGGGCGAGGGCATCTACGGCGGCCAGGCGGTCGCGGCGGGGGTGGCGGCGGCGATGACGGGCGCGCCGGTTCCGGCGGTGATCGCCTCCGCCCTGGCGGTGATCCCCGAGGACTCCTGGACGGCACGCTCCCTGCGCCGGGCGGTGGCCGTCGCCCACCGCGGCGAACGCGCCGTCCGCTCCGCGGTCGTCATCGGCGGCTACCCCTGGACCGACCTGGCACCCGAGGCGGTCGCCCTCGCCTTCGGCGCGTACGCGGCGGCCGACGGCGACTTCGGGGAGGCGGTCCTCACGGCCGTCAACATGGGCCGCGACGCGGATACGACGGCTGCGGTGGCCGGCGCCCTGTCCGGCGCGACCCACGGCATCTCCGCGATCCCGCCCACCTGGTCCTCCGCCATCGGCCCGGCCCGGGGCCGCTGCCTGCCGTCCATGGCGGGCCACCACATCCTGGATGTGGCGGAGCTGCTGGTACCGGGGGAGGGCGGGAAGTGGGGGGTGGGGGTGGCGCTTCCGGGGGTGCTGCCGGAGTCAAGTGGGCGGCCGGGCGAGCGGGGAGCCATGGGGCGGAGCCCCTTGGTTGGGGCGGGGAACTCCGGGCACCCGGACAGCGAGGTGCAGTCATGACAGCGCGCCGTATCGAGGGACTCCTGCTCGGCCTGGCCGCGGGCGACGCCGCCGGCTGGCCGGCCGCACGGCACCGGGCCAGCCGTATGCCCGAGTGGACCCGTCGCCTCACCCGCGAGCTGGACGCCTTCGCCGAGCAGAACGCCACCACCACCCTCCCGGTACCGATCGCCCTCAACCAACCCCCCGACCCCCTCCGCCTCGGTCCCTCCGACGACGCCGAGTGGGCCGCCTTCGCCGCGGAGGCGGTGCTGCGGGCCGGCGACGACGACGCCCTCGGCGACCTCAGCCGGGAGCGCCGTACCCGCGCCGCCATCGACCTCACCTGGACCGCCGTGGCCGCGGAGGTCGCCGCCGCGGAGGAGCGCGCACCCGAGGTGGAGTCCGCCGTGCTCCCGCTGCGCGCCCGCATCTCCGTCCGCTCCGGCCTCGGTAACCTCGCCGCCGGCCTGCGTCCGCCCGCGACCGGCCACGACAACCCGCACTACTTCGACGACGCCGCCTGCGTCCGTGCCTGCGTGCTCGCCGTCGCCCACCCCGGTGACCCCGAACGCGCCGCCGCCCTCGCCGAGTTCGACGCCCGCTACACCCAGGACGGCGACGGCGTGCACGGCGCCCGTGCCATGGCCGCGGCCCTCGCGCTCGCCCTCGCCGGCGCCGGGACGGACACCTGCGTGGCCGCCGCACTCGCCGAACTCCCGCCCGACACCGAGATCGGCCGCAACGCCCGCCACGCGCTGGCCCTCGCCGAGGACGGCGAATCCGCCTTCGCCCTCGTCCCGCTCCTGGAGCACCAGATCGTCGACCACGTCTACAGCTACGGCATCGCCGCCGCCGAGACCGTCCCGGTCGCCCTCGCCCTGGCCACCGCCGCCCGCGGCCGTATCGCCGAGGCGGTACCCGCCGCCGTCTGCCTGTCCCGGGTCGCCGACTCGGCCCCGGCCCTCGCGGGCGCCCTCACCGGAGCCCTCGGGGGTGGCGCGGCCGTGCCGGAGACCTGGCGGGACGCCTGCCGGACCCTGTCCGGCTGCGTCCTGCCCCGTCTCAGCGGCACCGACCTGGTGGAACTCGCCGGACTCCTGGAAGCCGCGCAACCGGCCCACCCAGGAGGATGATTCGGGGCATGACGCCCATGGAGTCCAAAGGACTCAAAGAAGAAGAAAGCAGCCCACCATCCCCGCCCGGTCTCGACGACCGGATCACCGGCGCCCTCGTCGGAGCCGCCGTCGGCGACGCCCTCGGCGGCCCGGTCGAGGGCTACTCCCCCGACCAGATCGCCGAGCGCCACGGCGGCCGCGTCCACGGCGTCGTCGGCCCCTGGCACGGCGACGACTGGCGCACCGCCCGCCCCATCGCGCCGTACCACAAGGGCGACGGCCATGTCACCGACGACACCCTGATGACGCATGCGCTGATCCGGGTGTACGCCCGAGTGCGCGATCACCTCGACGCGTACGCGATCGCCGACCACCTGGTCCCGGACCTGATGACGAACCCGCGCTGGATCCCGGAGCTGGAGACCGAGGCCCTGCCGCTGCACCGCCTCTTCCTCGCCGAGAAATGGCTCGTGGCCCGGCTGGCCTACGGTCACGCAGACCCCCGGGAGGCGGGCGTCGGCAACATCGTCAACTGCGGCGCGGCGATGTACATGACCCCCGTCGGTCTGGTCAACGCCGCCAACCCGGCCGCCGCCTACGCCGAGGCACTGGACATCGCCGGTGCGCACCAGTCGTCGTACGGCCGTGAGGCGGCCGGTGTCCTCGCCGCGGCCGTCGCCGCCGCCGCGACTCCGGGCGCGACCCCGGACTCGGTCGTCACCGCCTGTCTGTCCCTGGCGAAGGACGGCACGCGCGAGGCGATCGAGAAGGTCTGCGAAGCGGCCCGCGGCCACAGCGACTTCGAGTCGGCGCTCGGGCCGCTGCGCGCGGCGGTGGCCCCGTACGACACCGTCGGCCCGGACTACCGCGCCCCCTCCCTGGCCGCCCGCCGTCCCTCCCGGCTGCACGCGATCGAGGAACTGCCCATCGCGCTCGGCATGGTGCTGGTCTCCGGCGGCGACTACCGGCACGCCGTCCTCGGTGCCGTCAACTACGGCCGCGACTGCGACTCGATCGCCACGATGGCCGGTGCCCTCGCGGGCGCCCTGGGCTCGCCCGTCCCGGAGGACTGGGCGAAGACGGTGGCGGAGGCCAGCCGGCTGGACCTGTGGGAGCCGGCCCGCACGCTGGCCGGAGTCGCGCGGGAGGTCTTCGAACGGGACGTGTGCCGGCGGCGCGCGCACGAGCGGGCGTTCAGCGCCCTCGGAGGCAGCGCATGCTCCGACTGACCTGGGTCCAGCCGGAGGACCTGCTCGGCCACGAGCTGCGCCAGGCCCGCCTGGACGGGCGGGAGCCGTCGGCGATCGAGGCACGGTGGCGAGCGGCGGGCGGCCCGGACGCCCCGCCCCGGGCGGGCGCGTCCGCCCACGGCGTCTCGCGGTATCTGCGCCTCCTGGCCGAAGACCTCCTGGACGAACTGGCCGACCTTCCCAGCGGCTTGTCCCACGACGAGCCGACCGACCTGGCCCGCATCAAGTCCCTGTGCCCGAACTGGCCGGACCCGCCGGCGCGGGCGAGCGAAACCCACCCCCGGCCGGCCCCCACCCCGGCCGGCCTGGAAGCCGCCTGGCTCGGCCGGGCCATCGGGTGCCTCCTCGGCAAGCCCGTCGAAAAGCTCCCCCTCGACGGCATCCGAGCCCTCGCCCAGGCCACCGGTAACTGGCCCCTCACCACGTACTTCACGGCCCGCGGCGTCCCCGAGGACCTCCTCGCCCAGTACCCCTGGAACCGCCGCTCCGCCCCCACCTCCCTCGCCGAGAACATCGACGGCATGCCGGAGGACGACGACCTCAACTACCCCCTCCTGAACCTCCTGCTCCTGCGCCGTCACGGCAGGACCTTCAGCACCGACGACGTGGCCCGGCTCTGGCTGGACGAACTCCCGCCCGGCCGCACCTTCACCGCCGAACGCGTCGCCTGCCGCAACCTCCTCACCGGCATCGAGCCCCCGCACACCGCCCGCCACCGCAACCCCTTCCGCGAGTGGATCGGCGCCCTGATCCGCGCCGATGTGCACGGCTGGACCAACCCCGGCGACCCGGGCGCCGCCGCCGCACAGGCGCACCGCGACGCGGTCCTCACCCACACCGCCAACGGCGTCTACGCGGCGATGTTCACGGCCGCCGTCATCGCCACCGCCGCCACCGGATGCCAGGACGTCCACACCTGTCTGCGCACCGGCCGCCGGGTGATCCCGCCCCGCTCCCGGCTCGCGCGGGCGATCGACCACGCCGTCCGACTGGCCGAGTCCCACCAGGACTTCGACGACGTCGTCGACGAGCTCCACGCCCGCTACTCCCCCGCCCACCACTGGGTGCACGCCATCCCCAACACCGCCCTGATCGCCGCCGCCCTCACCCACGCGGACGGCGACTTCACCGGCTCCATCTGCCGTGCGGTCTCGGGGGGCCTGGACACCGATTCCAACGGCGCCACGGCCGGCAGCATCGCGGGGCTCCTCGCGGGCGACCCCGCCGCGCTCCCCGACCGCTGGCGGGCCCCGCTGAAGAACCGGCTCGCCACCACCGTCGCCGACTTCGACGGCACCGGCTTCGACACCCTCGCCCATCTCACCCACCTGGAGGCGACCCGCCCATGACCCACATCGTCGTCCTCGGCAGCACGAACATGGACCTCGTCACCTATGTCGCGAAGGCCCCGCAGCGCGGCGAGACCGTGACGGGACGTGAGTTCCACACCATCCCCGGCGGCAAGGGGTCCAACCAGGCGATCGCCGCGGCCCGCGCCGGCGCCACCGTCTCGATGATCGGCGCGGTCGGCAACGACGCCTTCGGGCTGCGGCTGCGCGACACCCTCGAACACTCCGGCGTGGACACCGACTTCCTGCGCACGGTCGAGGGCCCGTCCGGCACCGCGCACATCGTGGTGGACGACGAGGGCGCCAACTCCATCGTCGTCATCCCCGGCGCGAACGGCACCGTCGACCACCTCTCCCCCGGCGACGAGGGAGTGATCGCCTCCGCCGACGCCCTGCTGCTGCAGCTGGAGATCCCGCTGCGCGCGGTCGTCGCGGGTGCGCAGGCGGCGCGCCGGCACGGGGTCCGTACGGTGCTCACCCCGTCCCCCGCCCAGCCGCTGCCGCCCGAACTCCTCGCCGCGACCGACCTGTTGGTGCCCAACGAGTACGAGGCGGTCACCCTCACCGGCCGCACCGACCCGCGCGAGGCCGCCGCCGCCCTGCTGGACCTGGTGCCGGAGGTGGCCGTCACCCTGGGCGCCACCGGCAGCCTGTATCTGGCCCGGGGCACCGAACCGCTCGTGACGCCGGCGCCGAAGGTGACCGCCGTCGACTCCACGGGCGCCGGTGACACCTTCGTCGGCGCGCTCGCGGTGGCCCTCGCCGAGGAGAAACCGGTACAGGAGGCCCTGTCCTGGGCGGCGGCCGCCGCGGCGATCTCCGTCCAGCGGGCCGGGGCGTCGGTGTCGATGCCGTACCGCCCGGAGATCGACGCCCAGTTCACGGCGTGAGGTACGACGACGCATGAGTACGACGAATCCACCGCCCCTGTCCGGTCTGCGGGTGCTGGACCTGGCGACCCTGTTCGCGGGCCCCATGGCCGCCACACTGCTCGGCGACTTCGGCGCCGAGGTGATCAAGGTCGAGCATCCGGAGCGGCCCGACCCCTCCCGCGGGCACGGCCCGGCCAAGCACGGCGTCGGCCTGTGGTGGAAGGTGCTCGGCCGCAACAAGCGGACCATCACCCTGGACCTGTCCACGCCCGGCGGCCGTGCCACCCTGCTCCGGCTCGCCGCCACCGCCGACGTCGTGATCGAGAACTTCCGCCCGGGCACCCTGGAGAAGTGGGATCTGGGCTGGGCGGAACTGGCCGCCGCCAACCCCCGGCTGGTCCTCGCCCGGGTGACCGCCTTCGGCCAGTTCGGGCCGTACGCACACCGTCCCGGCTTCGGCACCCTCGCCGAGGCGATGAGCGGCTTCGCCGCGATCACCGGCGAGCCGGACGCGCCGCCCACGCTCCCGCCCTTCGGGCTCGCGGACTCGGTCGCGGGCCTGGCGACCGCCTACGCCGTGCTCACCGCGCTGTCCGCACGGGAGCGCACCGGCGCCGGGCAGGTCGTCGACATGGCGATCATCGAGCCGATCCTGTCGGTCCTCGGCCCCCATCTCACCTGGTACGACCAGCTCGGCCATGTCCAGGAACGCACCGGCAACCGGTCCGCGAACAACGCCCCGCGCAACACCTACCGCACCGCCGACGGCCACTGGGTCGCCGTCTCCACCTCCGCGCAGTCGGTCGCGGAGCGGGTGCTGCGCCTGGTGGGCCGCCCGGAGCTGACCGAGGAACCGTGGTTCGCCACCGGCGCGGACCGTGCCGCGCACGCCGACGTCCTGGACCAGGCGGTCGGCTCCTGGATCGCCGCCCGCAGCCGCGCCGAGGTCCTCGCGGCCTTCGAGAAGGCTCAGGCGGCGGTGGCCCCCGTCCAGGACGTCCGGGACGTCCTGGCCGACCCCCAGTACCAGGCGCTGCGCACGGTCACCACCGTCGACGACCCCGAGCTGGGCCCGCTGCGCATGCAGAACGTCCTCTTCCGGCTCTCCGCGACCCCCGGCGCGATCCGCTGGGCCGGCCGCCCGCACGGCGCGGACACCGAGGCCGTGCTCACCGAGCTGGGCCTCACCCCCGCCGAGCTGCGCGCCCTGCGCGAGGAGGGCGCCCTGTGACCCCGCACCCGCTCACCTGGCTCTACGTCCCCGGCGACCGCCCGCCCGTGGTGGCCAAGGCGCTGGCCGCGGGCGCCGACGTGGTGGTGATCGACCTGGAGGACGCGGTCGCCCGGGACCGCAAGGAGTACGCCCGCGCGGCCACGGCCGAGCTCCTCATCGACCCCCAGCCGGTCCCGGTCCACGTCCGCGTCAACGCCTCGCACAGCCCCTGGGCCGCGGCCGACCTGGCGGCCCTCGCCGCGCTCCCCGGCCTGGCGGGCCTGCGGCTCCCGAAGGTGACCGGTCCGGCCGAGATCAGGCAGGTCGCCGCCGCCACCCCTGTGCCGCTGTACGCCCTGCTGGAGTCGGCCCTTGGCATCGAGCACGCGCACGCCATCGCCACCGCCCACCCCGCCCTGCGGGGCATCGCCCTCGGCGAGGCGGATCTGCGGGCCGACCTCGGGGTACGGGCCGACGCGGGCCTGGACTGGCCGCGCTCCCGGGTGATCGTCGCCGCCCGCGCGGCCGGCCTCGCCCCACCCCCGCAGTCGGTCCACCCCGACATCCGCGATCTGGACGGCCTCGCCGCCTCCTGCGCCCATGGCCGCTCCCTCGGCTTCCTGGGCCGCGCGGCCATCCATCCCCGGCAGCTCCCGGTGATCGAACGGGCCTACCTGCCCACCCCGGCGGAGATCGAACACGCGGAGACGGTCCTGAAGGCAGCCGCGACGAAAGAGGGCGCCCAGGCCCTCCCGGACGGCAGATTCATCGACGCGGCGGTAGTGGCGATGGCCCACCGCACCCTGTCCCTGGCGGCGAGAGCCTGACCCGCTTCCCCCCGCCCACATGCGCCGAGGGCGCCCGGAACGAACTCCGGGCGCCCTCGGCGTCGTAAAACCAGCGGTCAGCTCTTCTTGGTCGCCGACTCGGCCTCGTCCTTCGCCTCCACGGCTTCCGCGGCTTCCGCGGCTTCCGCGGCTTCCGGCTCAGTCTTGTCCTCGGCCTTGTTCTCAGCCTTGTCCACGGCCTTGTCCTCGGTCTCGTCGGCAGCTTCCGTACCGTCGGCCGGACCCTCGGCGAGACCCGGTTCGACCACCGCTTCCCTGCCCGGCCGCTTCTTGGACGACACCACGATGTACGTCACCGCCAGCAGGAACACGATCAGCGCGGTCCAGTCGTTCAGGCGGAGGCCCAGGATGTGGTGCGCGTCGTCCACGCGCATGTACTCGATCCAGCCGCGGCCCACGCAGTAGGCCGCGACGTAGAGGGCGAAGGCGCGGCCATGGCCGAGCGTGAAGCGGCGGTCGGCCCAGATGACCAGGAGAGCCACGCCGATGCACCACAGGGACTCGTACAGGAAGGTCGGGTGGTAGTAACCCGGCACCCGGCCGCCCTCGGAGGAGGTGATGTGCAGGGCCCAGGGAACATGCGTCTCACGGCCGTACAGCTCCTGGTTGAACCAGTTGCCCCAGCGGCCGATGGCCTGCGCGAACGCGATGCCGGGGGCGACGGCGTCGGCGTACGCCGGCATCGGGATGCCCCGGCGCCGCGCGCCGATCCACGCGCCGAGCGCACCGAGCGCGATCGCGCCCCAGATGCCCAGGCCGCCCTGCCACACCTTGAAGGCGTCCACCCAGTCACGGCCCGGGCTGAAGTACAGCTCGTAGTCCGTGATCACGTGGTACAGCCGGCCGCCGACCAGACCGAACGGCACAGCCCAGACCGCGATGTCGGCGACGGTGCCGGCCCGCCCGCCGCGGGCGATCCAGCGCTTGTTGCCGAGCCAGACGGCGACGAAGACGCCGATGATGATGCAGAAGGCGTAGCCGCGCAGCGGGATGGGGCCGAGATACAGCACCCCGCGCGACGGGCTGGGAATGTAGGCAAGTTCCATGGCAAGTCCGACGCTACCGTGCCGGGCCGTGGTGACGGCAAGCAGCCCGGCTACGGGTCCATAACGGGGGCGTGAGAAAACGGGCGGCGGAAGCAAGATCCTTACCGGCGGTTGGCGGCCTCCACCATCTGCTTGAGCTTGGCCGGGGTCATGCCCTGCTGCTGGTAGATGCTCTTGCCGTCGAGCAGGACCGTGGGCGTGGAGTTGAGACCGCTGGTCTGGAAGGCCTTGTGGGACTTGTTGACCCAGCTGTCGTGGGTGCCGTCCTTGACGCACTTCTGGAAGGCGGGGGTGTCCAGGCCGCCGACCTTGCCTGCCAGGTCGATCAGCTTGTCGTTGTCCGCGAACGCGTCGTCGGTCTCCTTGGGCTGGTTCGCGTACAGCACGTCGTGGTAGTCGCGGAACTTTCCGGCGTCCTGGGCGCAGGCCGCGGCATTGGCGCCGCGCAGGGAGCCGGTGCCGCCGAGGTTGCCGTCGATCAGCCGGACCAGGTGGTACTCGATTCTGAGCTTGCCGGAGTCGGCCAGCTCGTGGAGCGTCGGGCGGTAGGCGGTCTCGAAGGCCTGGCAGGCCGGGCAGCGGACGTCCTCCCAGACGGTGAGCGTCGACTTGGCGCCGTCCTTGCCGACCGGGACGGCGAGGCTGTCCTTGCCCTGCGCGCCCGAGGGCGCCACGACCGGGCCCGCCTTCTCGCTGCCCTTGTTCTTGCCGGCGTTCGCGGCGAGCACGCCGATCACCGCCGCGAGGCCCAGGACGCAGACGATGCTCGCGCCCACGATCAGCGTGCGCCTCCGCTTCTCCGCGGCCTTCTGCTTCTCACGCTCGACCGCCAGCCGCTCCCGGGCGGTGCGCTTTCCGTCACGGTTCTTCTCGCTCACACCCCCAGAACGAACCGGGGAGGCGCAGCGCGCCTCCCCGGTCCCAGGTCCACCCGTTCGGGTGACCGAATGTTCTGACGGGGGTGTTCTGATAGGGAAAGTGACCTGCGGTTACGCCTGTCCGCGCACGCCCTTCGCCAGCTCCCCGGCCAGCTCGCGGACCCCCTCCAGGCCGGCCGCGTGGTCGGGGGCGTCCAGCATCCGCTTCACGAAGGCCGAGCCGACGATGACGCCGTCGGCGAAGCCGGCGACCTCGGCGGCCTGAGCGCCGTTGGAGACACCGAGTCCGACGCAGACGGGCAGCTTGGTGCCGGTGGCGCGGGTGCGCTCGACCAGGTTCTGGGCCTGCGCGCCGACGGATTCGCGGGTGCCGGTGACGCCCATCAGCGAGGCCGCGTAGACGAAGCCGCTGCCCGCTGCGGTGATCTGGGCGAGCCGCTCGTCCTTGCTGCTCGGCGCCACGACGAACACGGTCGCGAGGCCGTGCTTCTCGGCGTGCTCCCGCCACAGCGCCGACTCCTGGACGGGCAGGTCGGGCAGGATGCAGCCCGCGCCGCCCACCTCGGCCAGCTCGGCGGTGAACCGCTCGATGCCGTAGCGGTCGATGGGGTTCCAGTAGGTCATGACGAGCACCGGCTTCCCGGTCGCCCCGTACACCTCACGGACCGTGCGCATGACGCCGGCGATCTTGACGCCGCCGCGCAGGGCGATGTCGTCGGCGGTCTGGATGACCGGGCCGTCGAGGACGGGGTCGCTGTGCGGCAGGCCCACCTCCACCACGTCCGCCCCGCCGTCGAAGACGGCCTTGATCGCCTCGATGCCGCCGTCCACGGTCGGGAACCCGGCCGGGAGGTAGGCGATGAGCGCGGACCGGCCCTCGGCCTTCGCGGTGGCCAGGGTGTCCGACAGCAGCTGGATCTTCCCGCTCACTTGGCGTCCCCCTCGATCTCGGCGGTGTCGGCTTCGTCGGCGGCCACCTCGGCGTCGGTGTCGTACAGGCCGAAGTAGCGGGCGGCGGTGTCCATGTCCTTGTCGCCGCGGCCGGACAGGTTGACGACGATCAGGCCGTCCTTGCCCAGCTCCCTGCCGACCTCCAGGGCGCCGGCGAGGGCGTGGGCGCTCTCGATGGCCGGGATGATGCCCTCGGTGCGGGACAGCAGACGCAGCGCCTGCATGGCCGCGTCGTCGGTGATCGCGCGGTACTCGCCGCGGCCGGAGTCCTTGAGGTAGGAGTGCTCCGGGCCGATGCCCGGGTAGTCCAGACCGGCCGAGATGGAGTACGGCTCGGTGATCTGGCCCTCGTCGTCCTGCAGGACGTACGAGCGGGAACCGTGCAGGATGCCCGGCTCGCCCGCGGTCAGGGTGGCCGCGTGCTCACCGGTCTCGATGCCATGGCCGGCCGGTTCGCAGCCGATGAGGCGGACGCCCTCGTCGGGGATGAAGGCGTGGAAGAGGCCGATGGCGTTGGAGCCGCCGCCGACGCACGCGATCGCGGCGTCGGGCAGGCGCCCGGCGCGCTCCAGGAGCTGGCGGCGGGCCTCCACGCCGATCACGCGGTGGAAGTCGCGGACCATGGCCGGGAAGGGGTGCGGGCCGGCGACCGTACCGAACAGGTAGTGGGTGTGGTCGACGTTCGCCACCCAGTCGCGGAACGCCTCGTTGATGGCGTCCTTGAGCGTGCGGCTGCCGGACTTCACGGCGACGACCTCGGCGCCGAGCATGCGCATGCGGGCCACGTTCAGGGCCTGGCGCTTGGTGTCGACCTCGCCCATGTAGATGGTGCAGTCGAGGCCGAACAGGGCGCAGGCGGTCGCGGTCGCGACGCCGTGCTGGCCGGCCCCGGTCTCCGCGATCACGCGCGTCTTGCCCATCCGCTTGGTGAGCAGCGCCTGACCGAGAACGTTATTGATCTTGTGGGAGCCGGTGTGGTTGAGGTCCTCGCGCTTGAGGAACACGCGAGCGCCACCCGCTTCCGCGGCAAAACGCGGGACCTCGGTGAGGGAGCTGGGGCGGCCGGTGTAGTTGACCATCAGGTCGTCGAGTTCCCGGGCGAACTCGGGGTCGTGCTTGGCCTTGTCGTACTCGACGGCGACCTCGTCCACGGCGGCGACGAGGGCCTCCGGGATGAACTTGCCGCCGAACGCGCCGAAGTAGCCCTCAGCGCTGGGCACCTGGCCGGTGGGGTCAGGGAAGAAGAAATCGCTGGGCATGCCGAAACCTCACGGTGAGTGCGTGTGAAAAGACACTATTCGCCGTGGGGGCGGGGATTTGTCCTTTGACTGCGGGCCGTCAGTGGCTTGTCGCGCCCGCGCGGCGGTAGCCGCAAATCAAACAGAGCCCCGCGCCCCTTAGGTTGGCTGCTGCCATCGCATGCCGTTGACCTGCCCGGGCTCATCGCCGATGACGTAACGCACGCGACGACCGTGGACGCGCCTCGCCGGGGCGCGGCAGCCCCTTGGGCGGCAGCCGCGCGCCAGGCGGGCGTACCGGTCGACGGTCGTCACGGTGAGAGTCATCGGGGTCAGCCTACCGGGTGATCAGCTCCGGCCGTGGCGCAGCGCGGGGTGTTCGCCCGCGGCGACCAGGTCGGCGACGGCGGTCTTGGGGTCGCGCCCGGTGACCAGGGATTCGCCGACCAGGACCGCGTCGGCGCCGGCGTTGGCGTAGGCGATCAGGTCGTGCGGGCCACGGACACCGGATTCGGCGACCTTGACGATGTGGTCGGGGATCTCCGGCGCGACCCGCTCGAACGTGCCGCGGTCCACCTCAAGGGTCTTGAGGTTGCGCGCGTTGACGCCGATGACCTTGGCGCCCGCGTCCACGGCCCGCTCGACCTCGTCCTCGTCGTGCACCTCGACGAGCGGGGTGAGCCCGATCGACACCGCGCGCTCGATCAGCGACTCCAGGGCCGGCTGGTCCAGGGCGGCCACGATCAGCAGGGCGAGGTCGGCGCCGTACGCCCGGGCCTCCCACAGCTGGTACGACGTGACGATGAAGTCCTTGCGGAGCACCGGGATGTCCACACGCGCGCGGACGGCCTCCAGGTCGGCCAGCGAGCCGCCGAAACGGCGCTGTTCGGTGAGGACGGAGATGACGGCCGCGCCGCCCGCCTCGTAGTCCGCGGCGAGCCCGGCCGGGTCGGCGATCGCCGCCAACGCGCCCTTGGAGGGGCTGGAGCGCTTGACCTCGCAGATCACCTTGACGCCGTCGCCCTTGAGCGCGGCCACCCCGTCCTTGGCGGCGGGAGCCTTGGCCGCGCGCTCCTTGAGCTCGTCGAGGCTGACGCGTGCCTGCCGCTCCGCGAGGTCGGCACGGACTCCGTCGATGATCTCGTCGAGCACACTCACGCGAGCGGCCCCCTTTCAGACGGTGGTTCCTTCAGGTTTTTGAAAACCCGTGGTCACTGCGATGGTATCCGCAGGAGCGCGGAGCCCTCGCATCCGGTGGACGCCGGTCCCACTACCTGGACCTCCACTATGTGATCAAGGGTGCAGCCAGCCACCCGAGGGCAGGTTCCGGACAGCCGTGAACACCAGCAGCAGCGCACCGAGCGCCCACAGGTGTGCCGGCCGCGGATCGAGCCGCACCGGCCGGCCGCGCACGGCGTGCACCACCCATACGGTCCACAGCACCGCGAAGCCCAGGTAGGCGGCCACGCCCAGCGCGTTGTCCCGCAGCGCGGTGAGCAGGTCGCCGTGGACGAAGGCGTGAGCGCTGCGCAGTCCGCCGCAGCCGGGGCAGTACAGGCCGGTGATCCGGTACAGCGGGCAGACCGGGTAGTGGCCGGGCTCGTTCGGGTCGACGGCGCCCACGTAGGCGAAGGCCCCGGCGACGGCCGCGAGGAGCCCCGCCGGGACGGCGAGGCGCCGCCACACCGGGCCGGCGGGCGCGGTACGGGCGACGAGCGGGAACGGACGGCTCTCGGCGTTCACACGATCATTGTCCCCCGCGGTCCGGCAGCACGCGCGTCCGGCCACCGGAATCCCCCTGGACACCGCGAGGGGCGGCCCGCACCCTCTGCGGGTGCCGGGCCGCCCCTCGGGGAAGCGATGTCCGGGCTTCAGCTCTCCGCGCCGGCCGGCTCACGGGTCGCGAGGGGGGCGCCGCTCATCTGGAGCGGGACCTGCTTCTGGCCCATGCCCATGGCGCGCATGATGCCGCCGACGACCGCGCCGCCGAGGATCAGCACCATGCCGGCCCAGAAACCGACCGGCTGGGCCATCACCATGAAGGCGCCCGCGACGCAGAAACCGATGAAGGAAATGATGACACCGGTCCAGGCGGCCGGGGTGTGACCGTGGCCGTGGCTGCTGCCCGCCATGTCTGTGCTCCTCGTTGCTGTGTACGTGTCCCAGAAGAGCGGCGTACGTGTCGTACGGCTCCGAGCCCGACCGTCACTGTCCGAGCCGGACGCTCGTCGTCCATTGTCCCGTACGCACGCCCGTGCCGGACGCGGGGGTGGCGTCTGGTTCGCCACACCCGGGCCGGGGGTTCAGGTCCCGGTGGGGTCCTCGCCCCGGTCCAGGGCCTTCCATATCTCCTCGGGCCGTTCCGGGTCGACCGGGCGGGCCTTGCGGCGCGGGCGGTCGGTGCCGCGCTCGTAGCGGCCGGACATGGCGGGCCACAGGTTGCCGTAGCGCAGCGCCAGCAGGCCGGCCAGCAGGATCAGCAGTCCGCCGGCGGCCGCGACGTAGGGCCAGCCGGTGTGGCTGAGCGCGGCGACAGTGGCGGAGGTGTCGCCGCTCGCCTGTGCGGCCTTCTCGTCCAGCGCGGAGCTGTCGGAGGCGGACACGAGCGCGGCGGCCATGATGCCGGCGCCGGACAGCGCGAGCAGCCCGGCGACGACCAGCCGGCCGGCCCTGCGGACGGCGAAGACGGCGACGAGCGCGGCGAGACCCACTATGGCGAGGGCCGCGGGGACGCCCGTGACGTCGCTGCCCTTGGCGGTCAGCGGGAACGCGCCGCCGGCCACCGTCGCGGTGCCCTCGGCCCAGCGCTGCCGGGTGGCGAGCAGCGCCACGGCCGCGCCGAGCGCACCGCACAGGAGGGCCACGGCGAGGCTCCGCCGGCCGGACCGGACAGGCTCGGCGGCTTCGGTACGAGGGTGAGGAACAGCAGTCACGTACTCCACTATCGCCTGAACCCCGTGCGAACCGTCACCCGGGTCCGTCAAGCCATGGATGGGTCGAGTTTCGGCCATGATCTGCTCACGAACTGCACATGAACGTCTCAGGAACTGCAAAGGAACGTTCACAGTTCAACATCCATCTTGTTGACGTGGCCCCGCCATCCGTACGTTCTGCGCCACCACGGCACGACACCACGCGCCGTGGTGGCACTCGCGCACCCCCCACAGCCCTTCCCGGTTCACCCACCTCGCGGAGGACGTACGTTGCGCAGAACCGCTTCCCTCACCGCCGTGGCCACACTCGCCACGGCCGCCCTCGCCCTGGCCGCCCCGGTCGGCCAGGCCGCCCAGGCCACCGCCTCCTCGTCCCACGGCGTCACCGTCGCGCATGCCTGCGGCGCCCCGACGCAGAAGGGCGAGATGGCCTGCAACGCCCTCAAGGTCACCTCGGGCACCCCGAAGTCGGCGCACGCCGAGAGCGATCTGACCGCGGCCGCCGCGCCCTCCGGCTACGGCCCGGCCTCGCTGCAGGCGGCGTACAACCTGCCCTCCGCGAGCGGCGGTTCGGGCCAGACGGTGGCGATCGTCGACGCCTACGACGACCCGAGCGCCGAGTCCGACCTCGCCGTCTACCGCTCCCAGTACGGCCTGTCCGCCTGCACCACGGCCAACGGCTGCTTCCAGAAGGTGAACCAGACCGGCGGCACCAAGTACCCGCGCGGCAACTCCGGCTGGGCCGAGGAGATCTCGCTCGACCTCGACATGGTCAGCGCGGCCTGCCCGAACTGCAAGATCCTGCTGGTGGAGGCCAGTTCGTCGAGCATGACCAACCTGGGCACGGCCGTGAACACCGCCGTCAACCTGGGTGCCAAGTTCGTCTCCAACAGCTACGGCGGCTCCGAGTCCTCCAGCGACGCGACGTACGACTCCACCTACTTCAACCACCCGGGCGTCGCCATCACCGTCTCCTCCGGTGACAACGGCTACGGCGTCGAGTACCCGGCGGCGTCCAAGTACGTGACGGCGGTGGGCGGTACGTCCCTGAAGACGGCCTCCAACAGCCGTGGGTGGACCGACACGGTGTGGAGCGGGGCCGGCTCCGGCTGCTCCGCGTACGACGCCAAGCCCAGCTGGCAGAAGGACTCCGGCTGTGCGAACCGCACGGTCGCGGACGTCTCGGCGGTCGCCGACCCCAACACCGGTGTCGCGGTGTACGACACCTACGGGCAGGGCAGCGGCTGGATGGTCTTCGGCGGCACCAGCGCCTCCTCCCCGCTGATCGCGGCGACCTACGCGCTGGCCGGCACCCCGTCCGCCGGCTCCTACCCGGCGTCCTTCCCGTACGCGCACACCTCGGCGCTGAACGACGTCACCAGCGGCTCCAACGGCAGCTGCGGCGGCTCGTACCTGTGCACCAGCACCACCGGGTACGACGGGCCGACGGGGCTCGGCACCCCGAACGGCACCGCCGCGTTCACCGGCTGAACTCCCCTATGAATTGAGCCTGTTGGCCGTGTGCACCGCGCGGAGGACCGCCGCCGCCTTGTTGCGGCACTCCTGGTCCTCCGCCACCGGGTCGGAGTCGGCGACGATGCCGGCTCCGGCCTGCACATATGCCGTGCCGTCCCGCAGCAGGGCGGTGCGGATGGCGATCGCGGTGTCGGAGTCGCCCGCGAAGTCCAGATAGCCGACGCAGCCGCCGTACAGGCCGCGCCGGGACGGCTCCAGTTCGTCGATGATCTGCATCGCGCGGGGCTTGGGGGCGCCGGAGAGGGTGCCCGCCGGGAAGCACGCGGTGAGCACGTCGAAGGCCGTGCGGCCCTCGGCCACCCTGCCGGTGACGGTCGAGACGATGTGCATCACGTGCGAGTAGCGCTCGATGGACATGAAGTCGACCACCTCCACCGAGCCGGGCTCGCAGACCCGGCCGAGGTCGTTGCGCCCGAGGTCGACCAGCATCAGGTGCTCGGCGCGCTCCTTGGGATCGGCCATCAGCTCCTCGGCGAGGGCCTGGTCCTGCTGCGGGGTGGTCCCGCGGGGCCGGGTGCCGGCGATGGGATGGACCATCGCGCGCCCGTCCTCGACCTTCACCAGCGCCTCGGGGGACGAGCCGACGACGTCGAAGCCCTCGAAGCGGAACAGGTACATGTACGGGGACGGGTTCGTGGCCCGCAGCACCCGGTAGACGTCGAGGGCACTGGCGCTGCACGGGGTCTCGAAGCGCTGCGAGGGCACGACCTGGAAGGCCTCGCCCGCGCGGATGCGCTCCTTGACGTCCTCGACGGCCACCTGGAAGTCGGGGCCGCCCCACAGCGCGGTGTACTCGGGCAGCTCCGAGGGCGGCAGCACGGCCGGGGGCTGGGCGACCGCGCGCGTGAGGTCGGCCTCCATGGCGTCGAGCCGGGCCACGGCGTCGGCGTAGGCCTCGTCCACACCGGTGTCGAGGTCGTTGTGGTTGATCGCGTTGGCGATCAGCAGGACCGAGCCCTCCCAGTGGTCCATGACGGCGAGGTCGCTGGTCAGGAGCATGGTCAGCTCGGGCAGCTTCAGGTCGTCGCGCTCGCCGGGGCCGATCTTCTCCAGGCGGCGGACGATGTCGTAGCCCAGATAGCCGACCATGCCTCCGGTGAAGGGCGGCAGGCCTTCCTGCTGCGGGGTGTGCAGGGCCTGGATCGTGGCGCGCAGCGCCTTCAGGGGGTCGCCGTCCACGGGCACGCCGACCGGCGGCGTGCCGAGCCAGTGCGCCTGTCCCTCGCGCTCCGTCAGCGTCCCGGCGGACCGGACGCCGACGAAGGAGTACCGGGACCAGGAGCGGCCGTTTTCCGCGGACTCCAGCAGGAAGGTGCCGGGGCGCTCGGCGGCCAGTTTGCGGTACAGCGCGACCGGGGTGTCGCCGTCGGCGAGGAGCTTGCGCGTCACGGGGATCACGCGGCGGTCGGTGGCGAGCTTGCGGAAGGTCTCGAGGTCCATGGCGGCCGACCTTACTGATCAGATGCCGGAGCGGCGGAATCGGCGTCCTTGAGGAGCACGTCCTCGTCGAAGCAGGTGCGCGCGCCGGTGTGGCAGGCCGCGCCCACCTGGTCGACCTTGACCAGGACGGTGTCGGCGTCGCAGTCCAGCGCGACCGACTTCACCCACTGGACGTGGCCCGAGGTGTCGCCCTTGACCCAGTACTCCCGGCGGCTGCGGGACCAGTAGGTGCAGCGGCCGGTGGTCAGGGTGCGATGCAGCGCCTCGTCGTCCATCCAGCCGAGCATGAGCACCTCACCGGTGTCGTACTGCTGGGCGATGGCGGGCAGAAGACCGTCCGCGCTGCGCTTGAGGCGGGCGGCGATCTCCGGGTCGAGGCTGCTGGGCCGGGGCATCCCGGTCGTACTGGTCATGGATGCCATTGTGCCGCGCGGGTACGACAGTGCCGGTGCCGTGTCCATTGGATGGTCACGGCGGCGCGAAGCGCCTCGTTGAGGGGTGGTGGTCGGGTGACGGTGGATGGTCACGGCGGCGCGAAGCGCCTCGTTGAGGGGTGGCGGTCGGGTGACGGTGGATGGTCACGGCGGCGCGAAGCGCCTCGTTGAGGGGTGGTGGTCGGGTGACGGGCGGGCGGACCGAGCACCTGGTCGTAGGCTGACCCCATGTCGACCTTCGCCAAGCGTGAACGGCTCCTGCTCGCGGACCTCTTGGAAACCGTCGGTCCGGACGCCGACACCCTCTGCGAGGGCTGGCGGACCCGGGACCTGGCCGCGCATGTCGTCGTGCGCGAGCGCCGCCCGGACGCGGCCGGGGGCACGCTGATCAAGCAGCTCGCGCCGCGCCTGGAGAAGGTGATGGCCGAGTACGCCGCGAAGCCGTACGAGGAGCTGATCCAGCTGATCCGTACCGGCCCGCCGCGCTTCTCCCCCTTCCAGCTCAAGCAGGTCGACGAGGCGGCCAACATCGTCGAGTTCTACGTGCACACCGAGGACGTCCGCCGGGCCCAGCCGGACTGGAGCCCGCGCGAGCTGGACCCCGTCTTCCAGGACGCCCTGTGGTCCCGGCTGGAGCGCACCGCGCGGCTGGTGGCCCGGGGTGTGCCGACGGGCCTGGTGCTGCGCCGCCCGGACGGGCAGACCGCCGTGGCGCACCGGGGCGCGCCGGTGGTCACGGTGACCGGCGAGCCGTCGGAGCTGCTGATGTTCGTGTTCGGGCGGCAGAACGCGGCCGAGGTGGAGGTCGAGGGCGAGACGGATGCGATCACCAAGCTGAACGAGTCCAGGCAGCTGGGCATCTGAGCGGTTTCAAGGAGTTCAGCCTGGTAGTTCCGCGCGGCGCAGGGACGGTACGGCGAGGGCGACGACCCCGCCCAGGGCGCAGACGCAGGCGCTGACGGCGTAGACCGGCCCGAGCCCGAAGGCGCCGATCGCGGCGGCCGCGAGCGGCATGGACAGCGGGGTGAGGCCGAGGCTGATCAGGCTGGAGACCGCGGTGACCCGGCCCAGATGGGCGGGGCCGGACTGGGTCTGCAGCAGGGCCCCGCACAGGGCGCCGCTGAGCCCGGTGAGCAGGCCGACGAGCAGCGCCGTGCCGACGGCCGCGGCCAGGGTGGGTACGAACGCGAGGGCGCCGACGGCCACGGCCCCCACGGCACACGCCCACCCGGCGACCAGCCCGGCGCGCGGCAGCCGCCCCCGGACCGTCAGCAGCAGCGAGGCCGCTCCCGCGCCGGTCCCGAATCCGGCCAGCACCCAGCCCATGCCGGAGGCACCCCAGCCGCGCCGCTCGGCGAGCGGGGTCAGCCCGACGTTCAGCGGGCCGACGAAACCGAGGTCGCCGAGGGCGATGGCCAGCATCAGCGGGGCGAGGACGCGGTGGCCGCGGATGTACCGCAGGCCGGCCTTCAGGTCGCTCCACGCGGTCCCGGGCACCCTGGGCGCGTCGTCCCCGGGCAGGTCCCGTACCCGTACGGAGACCAGCAGCGGCACGGACACGGCGATGAGCAGCCCGGCGAGGGCGAACGCGGTCGCGGCCCCGCCGACGGCCACACCGAGCCCGCCGAGCGGTGCCCCGACCACGCCGGCGAACCGGATCGCGAGGCCGCGCATCCCCTGGACCCGCGCGAGCTGGCCCTTCCCGGTGAGGCGGGCGGGCAGGGCGCCCACGGCGGGCATGAACACGGCGTCGACCGTGCCGAAGACCAGCGCCAGCACGGCGAGCGGCCACAGTCCCGGGCTGGTGAGGAACAGCAGGGCGGCCACGGCGAGGACGGCCGCGATGGGGGCACCTCCCGCTCGAGCGAAGCCGAGAGTGGGGGAGCGCGGCGTCGCTGCCGATGACGACCCGGCGCGGCCCGAACCGGTCGGCGATCACTCCGCCGCCCAGCATCAGTACGGCCCTGGGCAGCGCGCTGGCGGACATCACGAGGCCGGCCTGTGCGGGCGTTCCCGCCTGTACGGCGGCCCAGGACAGGGCCAGGTAGTACACGCTGTCGCCGAGCATCGAGGCGGTGTAGGCGGCGAGCCAGCGCAGGACATTGGGGTCGCGGTGGGCATGCGGCGCGGTCGCCGACGGGGTGAGCGTGGCGGTCACGGGCGGGGGGTCCTCTCAGCGGCGGAACGGGAAGCCGTACAGGTAGAGCGCGACGTGCTCGCGTCCCTCGGTCTCGCCCGCGGCCTCGGCGGCCCGGCCCCGCTCGTCGAACTTGCGCAGGACCGCATCCAGCTCGTCCTTCAGCGCGGTGAGCTCCGCCGGGGTCAGCCGCATCCAGGACTCGGTGTCCACCGACGCGGTGTTCCACTCGGGCCCCCAGGTGGGGCGTTCGTCCAGGTAGCGGCGGTACTGGTCGGCCCGCTGGTCGTGGAAGAGACGCGTGGCCGCGAGGTGTGCGGCGGCTTTTCCCGGCTCGCCCCGGAAGTCCTCGTCCCGGATGCGCACTCCGTCCGACGCCGGCTGCCACCAGCGCTCCCGCCCGTCCGCCGTCTGCGGCTCGGCCTCCTCGATCAGCCCGTGGTCGGCGAGCTTGCGCAGGTGGTAGCTGACCAGGGACACCGCCTCGTCCACGTGGTCGGCCAACTGGGAGGCGGTGGCCACCCGCTCCATGCACAGCAGCCGGTACAGATGGGCGCGCAACGGGTGCGCGAGGGCCTTGAGCGTGCCCACGTCCGTGATCCGGCGCTCCTGTTCACGAGCCATACCCCGACCCCAGATACGAAAGAAAAGTTGCACAACAGATTTTGCGCAACCTCTCTTTCGTATCTGCCGAAGCCCGGCGCAGCGTCAGCGCACGGGGTGCCCCGCCGCCCGCAGCGTCTCCTTCACCTCGCCGATCCGCAGGTCGCCGAAGTGGAACACCGACGCGGCCAGCACGGCGTCCGCGCCCGCCTCGATCGCCGGCGGGAAGTCGGCCAGCCTGCCCGCGCCGCCGGAGGCGATCACCGGGACGGTCACGTGCTTGCGAACCGCCGCGATCATCTCCAGGTCGTAGCCGTCCTTGGTGCCGTCCGCGTCCATGGAGTTCAGCAGGATCTCCCCGGCGCCCAGCTCGGCCGCCCGGTGCGCCCATTCGACGGCGTCGATGCCGGTGCCGCGGCGGCCGCCGTGCGTCGTCACCTCGAAGGAACCCGACTCGCTGCGGCGCGCGTCCACCGACAGCACCAGCACCTGCCGGCCGAAGCGCTCCGCGATCTCCCGGATCAGGTCGGGGCGCGCGATCGCCGCCGTGTTCACGCCCACCTTGTCGGCGCCCGCCCGCAGCAGCTTGTCCACGTCCTCGGCCGTACGGACGCCGCCGCCGACCGTCAGCGGGATGAACACCTGCTCCGCGGTGCGCCGCACCACGTCGTACGTCGTCTCCCGGTCGCCCGAGGACGCGGTGATGTCCAGGAACGTCAGCTCGTCGGCGCCCTCGGCGTCGTACACCTTGGCCATCTCGACGGGGTCGCCCGCGTCGCGCAGGTTCTGGAAGTTGACGCCCTTGACGACCCGGCCGTTGTCCACGTCCAGGCAGGGGATGACTCGGACCGCCAGGGTCATGACTGCTCAGGCTCCTCTGAATGCTTCAAGTTCCACTTCCACCAGGATGCGCGGATCGACGAACCCCTCGACGACCAGCAGCGTCGACACCGGGCGCACGGAGTCGAACAGCTCCTTGTGCGCCCGGCCGACGGCGTCCACGTCCCGCACATGGGTCAGGTACATCCGTGTACGGATCACGGACCCGATGCCGAGCCCGAACTCGCCGATCGCCTCGATGGCGCTGGTGAACGCCACCTTGGCCTGTTCGTACGGGTCGCCCTCGCCGTACAGGACATCGCCCCGGAAGGACGTCGTGCCGGCGACCAGCACGCGGTCCCCCGCCGCGACGGCACGTGCGAAACCGAAACTCTCTTCCCAGGGACTTCCGCTCTGCACGCGCCGCACGGCTTCGGACGTCATGACGACACAGCCTCCAAGGCCTCTTCCAGGGTGAACGCCTTCGCATACAGGGCCTTCCCGACGATGGAGCCCTCGACACCGAGGGGTACCAGCCCGGCGATGGCGCGCAGGTCGTCCAGGGACGACACGCCGCCGGAGGCCACGACCGGGCGGTCCGTCGCCGCGCACACGTTCTTCAGCAGTTCCAGGTTGGGGCCCTGGAGGGTGCCGTCCTTGGCGATGTCGGTGACGACGTAGCGGGCGCAGCCCTCCTTGTTGAGGCGCTCCAGCGTCTCGTAGAGGTCGCCGCCGTCGCGGGTCCAGCCGCGGCCGCGCAGGGTCGTACCGCGCACGTCCAGGCCGACCGCGATCTTGTCGCCGTGCTCGGCGATGACCTTGGCGACCCACTCGGGGGTCTCCAGGGCGGCCGTGCCGAGGTTCACCCGGGTGCAGCCGGTGGCCAGGGCGGCGGCCAGCGAGGCGTCGTCGCGGATGCCGCCGGACAGCTCCACCTTGATGTCCATCGCCCTCGCAACCTCGGCGATCAGCTCACGGTTGTCGCCGGTGCCGAAGGCCGCGTCCAGGTCGACCAGGTGCAGCCACTCGGCGCCGGAGCGCTGCCAGGCGAGGGCGGCCTCCAGCGGGGAGCCGTAGGAGGTCTCGGTCCCGGACTCGCCGTGCACGAGGCGGACGGCCTGGCCGTCGCGGACGTCGACGGCGGGGAGGAGTTCGAGCTTGGCCATGGTCTACAGGGTTCCGATCCAGTTGGTGAGGAGCTGGGCGCCGGCGTCGCCGGACTTCTCGGGGTGGAACTGGGTGGCCCACAGGGCGCCGTTCTCCACGGCGGCCACGAACGGCTTGCCGTGCGTCGACCAGGTCACCTTCGGGGCCGCGATCAGCGGGTTGTGCGACTCCAGAGCCCAGTCGTGGACGGCGTAGGAGTGCACGAAGTAGAAGCGGGCGTCGGCGTCGAGGCCGGCGAACAGCTCGGAGTCGGCGGGGGCGTCGACGGTGTTCCAGCCCATGTGGGGCACGATCTCGGCCTGCAGCGGTGCGACCGTGCCGGGCCACTCGTCCAGGCCCTCGGCCTCCACGCCGTGCTCGATGCCGCGCGCGAACAGGATCTGCATGCCGACGCAGATGCCCATCACGGGCCGTCCGCCGGACAGCCGCCGGTCCACCACCCAGTCACCGCGCGCGGCGCGCAGGCCCTGCATACAGGCGGCGAAGGCGCCCACGCCCGGCACGAGCAGTCCGTCGGCGTTCATCGCCTTGTCGAAGTCGCGCGTGATCTCGACATCGGCGCCCACGCGCGCGAGGGCACGCTCGGCGGACCGGACGTTGCCGAAGCCGTAGTCGAAGACCACGACCTTCTTGGAGTCGGTCAATTCCACACCCCCAGCCGCATGACGCCCGCGACCAGGCACAGGCCCGCGCCGATGGAGAGCAGCACGATCAGGCTCGCGGGCATCTTCTGCTTGACGAAGGAGACGATGCCGCCGACCAGGAACAGACCGACGACGATCAGCAGGGACGAGAGGCTGTTCATGGGTTTACAGCGCGCCCTTCGTGGAGGGGAGGATGCCGGCCGCGCGCGGGTCGCGCTCGGAGGCGTAACGCAGCGCCCGGGCCAGCGCCTTGAACTGGCACTCCACGATGTGGTGCGCGTTGCGCCCGTACGGCACGTGCACGTGCAGCGCGATCTGCGCCTGGGCGACGAAGGACTCCAGGATGTGCCGGGTCATCGTGGTGTCGTACTCGCCGATCATCGGCGCCATGTTCTCGGGCTCGGTGTGCACGAGGTACGGGCGGCCGGACAGGTCGACGGTCACCTGGGCGAGGGACTCGTCCAGCGGCACCGTGCAGTTGCCGAAGCGGTAGATCCCCACCTTGTCGCCGAGCGCCTGCTTGAAGGCGGCGCCGAGCGCGAGGGCGGTGTCCTCGATGGTGTGGTGGGAGTCGATGTGCAGGTCGCCGTCGGTCTTCACGGTCAGGTCGAACAGCCCGTGCCGGCCGAGCTGGTCGAGCATGTGGTCGTAGAAGCCGACGCCGGTGGCGATGTCGGTCCTGCCGGTGCCGTCGAGGTCTATCTCGACGAGGACCGAGGTCTCCTTGGTGGTGCGCTCCACGCGTCCAACGCGGCTCATGCCTCAAGCTCCTTCTTCAACTCACGGACCGCGTCGAGGAACGCGTCGTTCTCCTCCGGGGTGCCGGCGGACACCCGCAGCCATCCCGGTACGCCGTTGTCCCGGACCAGGACGCCCCGGTCGAGGATCTTCTGCCAGGCCTCGTGGGCGCTCGTGAACCGGCCGAACTGCACGAAGTTCGCGTCGGACTCGGTGACCTCGTAGCCGATCGCGCGCAGCTCGGCGACCAGCCGGTCCCGCTCCGCCTTCAGCTGCTCGACGTATCCGAGCAGGGTGTCGGTGTGCTCCAGGGCGGCCAGCGCGGTCGCCTGGGTGATCGCCGACAGGTGGTACGGCAGCCGGACGAGCTGGACGGCGTCCACGACCGCCGGGTCGGCGGCGAGATAGCCGAGGCGCAGGCCCGCCGCGCCGAACGCCTTCGACATCGTGCGGGAGACGACGAGGTGCGGGCGGCCCGCCAGCAGGGGCAGCAGCGAGTCGCCGTGGCTGAACTCGATGTACGCCTCGTCCACGATCACCATCGACGGCTTGGCCGCCTGCGCCGCCTCGAACAGCGCGAGGACCGTCTCGGGCGGGACCGCGTTGCCCGTGGGGTTGTTGGGGGTGGTGATGAAGACGACGTCCGGCTTGTGCTCGGCGATCGCCTCGACGGCCGCCGCGACGTCGATCGTGAAGTCCTCGTTGCGCGGACCCGAGATCCAGCCGGTTCCGGTGCCGCGCGCGATGAGCGCGTGCATCGAGTACGACGGCTCGAAGCCGATCGCCGTACGGCCCGGCCCGCCGAAGGTCTGCAGCAGCTGCTGGATGACCTCGTTGGAGCCGTTGGCGGCCCACACGTTCTCGATGCCGAGCGGGTACTTGCCCGTCTTGGTCAGGTACTTGGCCAGCTCGGTGCGCAGCTGGACCGCGTCCCGGTCCGGGTAGCGGTTCAGGCCGCGGGCGGCCTCCCGCACCCGCTCCGCGATCCGATCGACCAGCGGCTCGGGCAGCGGGTAGGGGTTCTCGTTGGTGTTCAGCCGTACGGGGACGTCCAACTGGGGCGCGCCGTAGGGGGACTTGCCGCGCAGCTCGTCCCGTACGGGAAGATCGTCGATCCTCACGTCGCTCACTTGCTCTCGGGTACCTTCCAGCCGAACCTCGCCTTGATCGCCGCGCCGTGCGCCGGCAGGTCCTCCGCCTCCGCCAGCGTCACCACGTGATGGGCGACCTCGGCGAGCGCGTCCTTCGTGTAGTCCACGATGTGAATGCCACGCAGGAAGGACTGGACGGACAGGCCCGAGGAGTGGCAGGCGCAGCCGCCGGTGGGCAGGACGTGGTTGGACCCGGCCGCGTAGTCGCCGAGCGAGACGGGGGCCCAGGGGCCGATGAAGATCGCGCCCGCGTTCTTGACCCGGTCGGCGACCTCAAAAGCCCGAGCGGTCTGGATCTCCAGGTGCTCGGCGCCGTACGCGTCGACGACCCTGAGGCCCTCCTCGATGCCGTCGACCAGCACGATCGCGGACTGCCGGCCCTTGAGGGCGGGCACGATCCGGTCCTCGACGTGCCTGGTGGCCGCGACCTGCGGCTCGAGCTCCTTCTCCACCGCCTCGGCCAGCTCGACGGAGTCGGTGACCAGGACGGCCGCCGCGAGCGGGTCGTGCTCGGCCTGGCTGATCAGGTCGGAGGCCACGTGCACCGGGTCGGCGGTGTCGTCGGCGAGGATGGCGATCTCGGTCGGGCCGGCCTCGGCGTCGATGCCGATCCTGCCGGTGAAGAAGCGCTTGGCGGCGGCGACCCAGATGTTGCCGGGCCCGGTGACCATGTTGGCGGGCGGGCAGGACTCGGTGCCGTAGGCGAACATCGCGACGGCGGTGGCGCCGCCGGCCGCGTACACCTCGTCCACGCCGAGCAGCGCGCAGGCGGCGAGGATCGTCGGGTGCGGGAGGCCGCCGAACTCGGCCTGGGGCGGGGAAGCGAGCGCGATGGACTCGACCCCGGCCTCCTGGGCCGGTACTGCGTTCATGATCACGGAGGACGGGTAGACGGACCGGCCGCCCGGCGCGTACAGCCCGACGCGCTCGACCGGCACCCACTTCTCGGTCACGGAGCCGCCCGGCACCACCTGGGTGGTGTGGGTGCTGCGGCGCTGCTCGCGGTGGACCAGGCGGGCGCGGCGGATGGACTCCTCCAGCGCGGCGCGCACGGCCGGGTCGAGGGCGTCCAGCGCTTCGGTGAGCGCCTCTGCCGGGACACGGACGGATTCCAGCCGTACTCCGTCGAACTTCTCGGCGAAGTCGATCAGCGCCGCGTCGCCACGATGATGCACGGCCTCGCAGATCGGACGCACCTTCTCCAGGGCGGCCTGAACATCGAAGTCGGCTCGGGGCAGCAGGTCGCGCAGGGCGGGGCCCTCGGGAAGGGCGTCGCCGCGCAGATCGATTCGGGAAATCACAGCCCCAATTCTCTCAGACCGCCGTCGCGGGCCGTGGACGCGTATCAATGGCTGATACAGAACGTGGCGGAACTTGGAAGATCGCCTTCACGTCTAGTGTTCCGGGCGTCACTCAGCGGGCATGAACGGCTGTACGCGAGCACTGGACCAGGAGAGGACGAAGGTGACCGAGGGGACCGGCGTCGTCGCCGGGGACCTGCCGGACGAGCTGACCGCGGCCGAGGCGGGCATGTGGCAGGCCTTCCGCAACGGCAGTGTGTACGACCTGAGCTGCGGGGACACCGTGGTGGACGATCCGCACGGCGGACACCCCTGGGGTCCGGAGCGCACGGTGCGGGCGCGGATCGTGGCGTGGCTGCTGCTGGACGGCCCGCCGGCGCTCGCGGGCCGGGTGTCCTCGCTGAAGCTGACCAGCGTGCGGATCACCGGCACGCTGGACCTCTCGGGCGGCGCGGTACGGCCGTACGTCGAGCTGCGCGGCTGCCGCTTCGACGAGGAGGTCCTGCTGCCGGAGGCCCGGTTCACGACGTTGCGCATGGTGGACTGCGCGGTGCCCCGGCTGGAGGCGGCCCGGGTGCACACCGAGGGCGATCTGCATCTGGCGCGCTGCCGGTTCCAGAACGGGGCCCGGCTGACGGACGCGCACATCGGCACCGATCTGATGCTCAACGAGGCGGTGGTGTACCGCGACCGCAGCGGGCGGTCGATCTCGGCGGACGGCATGACCGTCGGCCAGGACCTCCAGGCGGAGATGCTGCAGTCGCACGGAGAGCTGCGGCTGCGCGGCGCCAAGGTGGGCGTCTCGCTCAGCCTGCGCGGCGCGAACCTGGACAACCCGTACTCCCGCTACGCCCTGAACGCCCCCCAGCTGACCGTCGAGCGCACCCTGTACCTGACCCCGGCCGGCGTCGGCAGCCCGCTGCTGAGCGGCACGACACCGGCGCGCGGGACGCGGATCCAGCGCTTCGACTGCCGGGGCGGGATACGGCTGGACGACGGGCGGTTCGGGGACGCCGTCGACTTCGAACGGGCCCGGCTCACCCTCACCGACGACCAGGAGCTGTCGCTGCGCCGGGTGCACGCGTCGGAGCTGCGCTTCCTCGGGGACGGGCCGCAGCGCGGCAAGGTGGTGCTGTCCGGTGCGCGGATCGTCAGCCTGGTGGACCGCGCGGCGAGCTGGCCGGGCCCCGGCAATCTGCACATGGGCGGCTTCGTGTACGAGAACCTCGTCCCGCGCGGCCCGTTCCCGCTGGCCGGCCGGCTGGACTGGGTGGCGGCGGCCACCGCGGAGTACGCCCCGGAGCCGTACGAGCGGCTGGCGGCGGTGCTGCGGGCGGCCGGGGAGGACGAGGACGCGCGCGAGGTGCTGCTCGCCAAACAGCGCCGGCGCCGCGAGACGCTGCCGCTGGCCGGGAAGTTCTGGGGGTACGTCCAGGACTGGACCGTCGCCTACGGCTACCGCCCCGGCCGGGCCGCGGTGTGGATGGCGGTGCTGTGGGCGGCGGGCACGCTGGCGTTCGCCCACGCGGACCATCCGCCGACGAGCCACGACGCGCACCCGTACTGGAGCCCGGCCCTGTTCACCCTGGACCTGCTGCTGCCGGTGATCGACCTGGGCCAGGTCGGCCAGTGGCAACTGCGCGGCGGCTGGCAGTGGCTGGCGGCCGTGATGATCCTCCTCGGCTGGATCCTGGCGACGACGGTGGCAGCGGGCGCGACCCGACTGCTCCGGCGAAGCTGAGCACCGGGGCGGGGCGGCGCTTGGCGGTACGGACGGCTGCGAGGGGGCGCGGGGCGGTGGCGGGGCGGGGTACTTGGCGGCGGTGCGGGCGGGGCGGACGGCCGCCGGGGGCCGAGCGCGGAGGCGCGGGCCGGGGTGTGGGGCGCGGCGCAGACGCCAGCCGCCCAAGAGGCGCGGGCGCCGCAGAAGAAGTCGCCGGGGCGCGGGCCGGGCGCGCCACCCGGGAATACACGAACTGCGCAGACGCC
Source organism: Streptomyces sp. NPDC002076 (assembly GCF_053593835.1). Lineage (NCBI taxonomy): Bacteria > Bacillati > Actinomycetota > Actinomycetes > Kitasatosporales > Streptomycetaceae > Streptomyces > Streptomyces sp. NPDC002076. Next base: position 174,415 of record NZ_JBSFDI010000004.1, on the reverse strand, counting down.
GACCGCCCAAGAAGCACGGGCGCCGCAGAAGACGTCGCCCGGAGCGCAGGCCAGACGAAGGCGCGCCACCCGGGCTGCGCGGGCAGCGCTGAGGCGGGCCGCCGGGGGCCGCGAACGCCGGCCACCGGGCGCGCGACGCAGAGTACGGCCACCCGGAGAGCGCGGGCGGCGCGGAGGCGAGCAACCGGGTTGCGCGGGCAGCGCTGAGGCGGGCCACTGGGGGGCGAACGCCGGCCGCCGGGCGCGCGACGGACGGGCGCCCGAGGAGCGCGGGGCGGCACAGGCGACGGCCGCCCTGGGGCGTGCGATGGCGGCACGCCAGTCCTCTTAGGGGTGCGAAAGCCACACACGTCTCAAAGGTTGAAGAATCACCTTTACTGGTCCTTGACCGTCCGCCATACAACTTTCCATGACTTGCCCGAAGCCTCTGGCGCGCGGCCGACCTGCGGTCTTTCAATGGTCGGCACCATGGTTCTGCTCCCCTCGTTCATCCGCCCCACCCGGATGACCAAACGCTCCGCGCGCCCGGCCGGCCGACCGCCGACCGGGGACGAGGTCGTACTCGACGCACCCGACGACCGCCTCTCGCCCGCTCTGGTCGCGGCCGGCCGGGGCGAGTACCAGGCCGCGGCCGCACTGCTCGCGACCACCCGCACCGGCGGCGAGTGGGAGAACCACGACCGGTACGTCCGGCATCTGGCCGCCTTCGCCCGTTCGCGTCCCGAGTGGTTCGAGTCCTGGCGGGCGGCCGCCCCGGCGAAGCCCGACGCCCTGCTGGTCGAGGCACAGCTGGCCGTGGACCGCGCCTGGCCCTCGCCGGCCCGCGCCGAGCTGCTGCGCGAGGTGAGCCCGCTGATCACCGCCGCCGCCCGCGCCGACGACCGCGACCCGGTGCCCTGGCGGATCGCGCTCGACCACGCCCGCGGCTCGCGGGCCGGTCACCGGTACTTCGAGGAGTTGTGGGAGGCGGCCGTCCGCCGCGCCCCACACCACTACGGCTGCCATGTGGCCGCCCTGCGCTACCTGGCCAGCTTCCGGCGCGGTTCCCACGGCGCCTGCTTCGACTTCGCCGAGCTGGCCGCGCAGGACGCCCCGGCCGACTCGCTCGTCCAGGCCCTGCCGGCCCGGGCCGCCTTCGGCTACCTGATCGACGGCAGCGGCCCCGAGATCCCGCGCCCCCGGCTGAATGCCGCTGCCGACCGGGCGCTCACGCTCTCCGCCCGCTTCCCCACGGCCGACCCGTGGGCCGCACAGGTCCGCAACAAGCTGTTGTACGTCCTGCTGCGCCTGCACCGCTGGGAGGACGCGCGCGCCGAGCTCAGCCGGATCGGCCCGTACGCCACGTCCTTCCCCTGGGAACGGTTCTCCGAGGACCCGCTCGGCCACTTCCTGCGGCTGCGCGAGCACCTGCTGACGGCGGGATCCCGGCCCGCCCCCGCCGGCCTCATGGCCCTGATGAGCGCGCCTGAAGCCACCCTCGACGAGCGCGGCGGACACGCGCCCGCCGGTGACCACTAGGCTGGTGCGTCGTGACCACCGTCCGTCTCCCGCTCTTCCCGCTGAACACGGTGCTGTTCCCGGGGCTCGTGCTGCCGCTGAACGTCTTCGAGGAGCGCTATCGCGCCATGATGCGCGAGCTGCTCAAGACACCGGAGGACGAGCCGCGCCGGTTCGCCGTCGTGGCCATCCGCGACGGCTACGAGGTGGCGCCGAGCGCCCCCGGCATGCCGGACCCCACGGCGCAGCCCGACCGCGGGCCGGCCGCCGGCTTCGGCCCGGACCCTCTGAAGTCCTTCCACGGGGTGGGGTGTGTGGCGGACGCGGCGACCGTCCGGGAGCGGTCCGACGGCACGTTCGAGGTGCTGGCGACGGGCACGACCCGGGTGCGGCTGCTCTCCGTCGACGCGTCGGGCCCGTTCCTGACGGCGGAGCTGGAGGAGCTGCCGGAGGAGCCGGGCGACGAGGCGGGCGCGCTGGCCGAGGGGGTGCTGCGCTCCTTCCGCCAGTACCAGAAGCGGCTGGCGGGCGCGCGGGAGCGCTCGCTGTCGACCGGCGCGGAGCTCCCGGACGACCCTTCGGTGGTGTCATACCTGGTGGCGGCGGCGATGGTGCACGACACGCCGACGAAACAGCGGCTGCTCCAGGCCCCCGACACCGCGTCCCGCCTGCGCGACGAGCTGAAACTCCTTCGCGCCGAGACCGCCATCATCCGTAGTCTTCCGTCTCTGCCCGCCTTCGAGCTGACACGGGCGCCGACGAGCTTGAACTGACGGCGACGGCGGGACGAGCCCGAGACGAGGAAGAACCGCGGAGCAGGACGGATGGCGAAGAAGTCGAAGAAGCAACAGCAGCAGTCCGGCGGCACCCCCGCGACGGTCGCCCTGTCCTCGGCCGGCGTGGACTTCACGGTCCACTCCTACGACCACGACCCCTCCCACCCCTCCTACGGCGAGGAGGCGGCGGAGGCGATGGGCGTCTCCCCCGACCGCGTCTTCAAGACCCTGGTGGCGGACGTCGACGGCGCCCTGACCGTTGCGGTGGTCCCGGTGTCCGGCTCCCTGGACCTGAAGGCCCTCGCGGCGGCGGTGGGCGGCAAACGAGCCACGATGGCCGACCCGACCCTGGCCGAGCGCACCACGGGCTATGTCCGCGGCGGCATCTCACCCCTGGGCCAGCGCAAGAAACTCCCGACGGTCCTGGACGACTCCGCCGGGGCCCACGAAACGATCTGCATCTCAGCAGGCCGCCGGGGCCTCGAGGTGGAACTGTCCCCAGCGGCCCTGACCGAACTGACGAACGCGGTGCTGGCACCTATCGGGCGGGGCTGACGGAGGGCGGACTTCCGCCGTCTGCCGGGGGCCGACCGATTCGGGTGGGTGGGAAGCGGGTGGTCCAGGAGGGCGGAGCCCCCGTGGTCACGGGGTCGGTGTCTCGGGGTCCCCGGGGCCGAACTCGGGGTCGCGGGGGCCGAACAGTGCCGTGAGGCCCAGGTGGACCAGCAACGCGCCCAGCGGCCAGGCCAGCAGCGCCCCCTTGGCGTTCAGCTTCAGCGGCGCCGAGAAGGTGACCCCCTTCCCCACCGCCTTGGCATGCGCGAGCACGTCGGACATGGGCCCGAGCCACACCCCCAACCGCCACGCCAGCACCGACCCGAGCAGCGCGCCCAGCCCGAGCGCCACCACGACCGGCACACCCCCGCGCCGCCGCAGCAGGAAGACCACCACCGCGCTGACGAGCCCGAAGCCCAGCCCCAGCAGGGTGAAGGTGCCGTCCACGCCCGCCGCCTGCTCGCCCTCGCTGTCCTTGAGGTAGACGACCCAGCTGTCGTCGACCACATCGCCGACCAGCGGCACATGCGGCGCCAGCCACCACCACAGCAGCCCCAGCAACACCCCGCCCAGTGCCACCGCCACAGTGATCACGGCGGCATCCCGCAGTTCGGTCTTCATCCCGGGGCCGTCCTGTTCGTACACGCCCTCGGACATCCCGGCAGGCGGCGGCGCCTGCCAGACATCGTCCGGGGACTGGTTGTGCGGCGGCGTAGGCGGAGTCAACGGTGCGGTCACCCTGACATCGTGCCAGGTCGCGCTGTGCGCCGCGTCACCGGACGGCGGCCCTGCGGTACGCCCAGGCCGCCACGGCCAGCGAGACGACTCCGACACCGGCGCACACCCCCAGGTCGATCAGCACGACGGCCCAGTCCGGATGGGCCCCGAAGGTGCGGGCGTACGCCTCCACGCCGTACGTCGACGGCAGCAGGTCCCGCGCCAGCCGTACGACCTCCGGCATCCGGTCGGCCGGCAGCACACCCAGCAGCAGCGCCGCCGACATGCCCAGCTGCCCGAGCAGCGTGGCCAGCTCGGGCCGCGGCGCGAGCAGCCCGCAGGCGGCGCCGAGCCCGGACAGCGCGGCCCCGGCGAGCGGGATCACGGCCAGGAGAATCCACAGATTGCCCAGCGGCAGCCCGAACAGGACGCACCCGAAGACGGCCGTCACCAGCGTCCCCGGCACGGTGAAGGAGGCGTACGCCGCCGCCGCGCCCAGCACCACGGCCGCGGGCGGCACCGGCAGGGTGGCGTAGTGGTCGAGCCCGCCGCTCGCCCGCAACTGCCCGAAGTACTGCGCCAGCAGATTCAGCGCCACATAGGCGACGACCAGCACCGACGACCCCGCCACCACGGACTGGGCCTCACTGCCGCTGTCGACGACGCCCCGCATCATCACGGTGATGCCGACGGACTGGAAGGTCGCCACGAACAGCAGCGGAATCCGGGCCACCCGGGCCCGGGACAGCTGCGCCCGGTAGACGGCCGCGAGCGACGGCCACAGCCGCGCGGCCGGCCCGAGTTCGGCCGCGCCCCGTGCCGTCTCCGGCACGGCCGGGGCACCGCCCGGCAGAACCTCCGCGGGTACGACACTCACGTCGAGCTGCCCCTCTTCCGTACCGCAATCGCGTGGACCGGCGTACAGACCCATACGCACCGCACGTCCGCCGCGCTCACGCCTTCACCAACCCCTTCCGGGCCTCGCCGCCGAGCGCCAGGTAGACGTCCTCCAGGCTGGGCGTGGCGAGCGTGAAGTCGTCCAGGGCGGCGAAGGCGGCCCCACCGGTCACGGTGGCGACGGCGGCCCGGGCCTCCTCGGGCGCGAGCCGCAGCGTCCAGCGCCGGCCGGACTCCACGGCGCGCTCGCGCAGCGCGGCGACCTCGGGCACCTGGAGCGGCGCCCGGTCCCGCCACACCAGCTCGACCCGCACCTCTCCGGCGACCCGTTCCTTCAGCCCGGCCGGGGTGTCACAGGCGATCACCCGGCCCTGGTCGATGACGGCGACCCGGTCCAGCACGGTCTCGGCCTCGATGACGTTGTGGGTGACCAGCAGCACGGTCGTACCGCGCTCGGCGCGCCGCCGGTCCACGGCCGCCCAGACCGCGCGCCGGGCCACCGGGTCCATGCCGGTGGTCGGCTCGTCCAGCACGAGCAGCGGGCGCTCGCCGACGAGGGCGGCGGCGAGGCAGGCGAGCCGCCGCTGCCCGCCGGACAGCTTCTTCAGCGCCCGCCCGGCGATCGGCGTGAGCCCCAGCTCCTCCAGGACGGCGTCGCGCTCGGCCCGGGCCCGCGTCACCTCCAGCCCGCGCAGGCGTCCGGTGGTCTCGGCGGCGAGGGAGACGGTCAGCTCGTCCAGCGCGGAGGACTCCTGCCCCAGGTAGGCGAGGAGGCGCGCGGCCCGCTCGGGGTGCCGGACGATGTCGTGCCCGAGGATCTCGATGCTGCCGGTGTCCGGCCGGAGCAGCCCGGTGAGCTGCCGTACGAGCGTGGACTTGCCGGCGCCGTTCGGCCCGAGCAGCCCGAACACCTCGCCGCGCCGCACGTCCAGGTCGACCCCGTCGGTGGCCCGCACCTCGGGGGTGCCGGGCGCACCCCGACGGCCCTTCACGGCCGGATAGGTCTTGCCGAGCCCGCGCACGCGTACGACCTCGTCATACCGAGGTGCCTGTGCCGCGCGCGTACTCACAAGGGACGAGAGTACGGGGTCGGACCGCTTTACTCGCCTTTGGGGCCGGTTCCGTACGCGACCGGTAAGAAATCCCCGCCGTCATTCCCCCGTCGCGCTCTCCGCCGCCGCCGGAACGTCGATCTCCCGCCAGAACCCCGCCCGAATGGCGTAACGGTCGTGCTCGTCGATCTGGTCGTCCTTGTGGGCGAGCAACCCGAACCGCGCGGCGTACCGCAGCAGCTCGCCGTCGATGCGGTGGGGGATGCGCGGATACAGCTGCGAGAGCTTCTGCAGCTGGCCCTGGTCGCCGAGCCGGGACATCCAGCGGCGGGCGAAGACCTGTCCCACCTCGTAGGGGTCGCCGCCGACGGTGGTGATGTCCTCCTCACGGTCGGCCCACCGCTGCTCGGCCGTGGTGAGCTGGGCGAGCGTCGGCATTGCGGCGACCTCGGGCGGCTCGACCGCGCCCGGCCGGTCCACCCAGCCCTTGTCGGAGGACCAGCGCAGGGTCGCGGTCGCGGGGTGCTGGGCGGACGGGGTGCCGGGGGCGCGCAGCGCGGCGAGGTCCTTCGGGGTGGGGACGCCCTTGTGGGCGGTGGCCCGCTCCTGGGTGCCGTTCTCCGTCACCGCCACGGCCGGCTGGGGCGCGCCCTGTTCGGCCGGCCGCTCGGCCGCCGCGGCGAGCGCGGACTCGGGCAGCGGCGCGGACAGGATGGCGGCGATCTCGGGCCGGGGCGCGGGCGGCGGGGCGCAGACGCCGGTCAGTTCCTTGGCGCGGACGGCCTGGGTGATCCAGGCGCGGTCCAGCACACGCCGCTCGTCGGCCTCGGCGACCAGGTCCTCGGACTGGTTGTAGTCGCCGTCGGCGGCCTGTACGGCCCACAGGTGGACGGCGACGCCGTGCTCCTTGGCGGCCATCATGCCGGGCAGCAGATCGCCGTCACCCGTGACGAGGACGATGTCGGAGCAGGCGCGGTTGCGGGCCAGCTCGGTCAGCTCGGCGTGCATGGCCGCGTCCACGCCCTTCTGCGCCCAGCGCCCGTCGCTGCGGGTGAGGGCGCCGAGCCGGACGGTCACCCGGGGCATCACGCGCAGCCGGCGATGCTCCGGTTGGGGGACACGGTCGGGGGCGCCGTCGAACCAGTAGATGCGCAGCAGGGGACGCTCGGTGTCGGACTCCGCGCGCACCCGCAAGGCCTGGATCAGCGCGGTGTGGTCGACGGTGATCCGGGACCGCGAGGGCTCACCGGCGAGGAGGCTGGCGGCGGCTCCCAGCAGGTACCCGGCGTCCACCAGGACGATGCAGCGGTCCACGCGACTCACCCTCTTCCCGGGAGGTTTTGCTTCGGGCTTCCTTCGAGTCTGCCCGACGGCGCGGGGGTTAACGGCCCGAACTCGATCTTCGGCGTGGCGTTTCCGGATCCCGCTCGCCCACCTGCCCTGTCACACACGGTAATTATCCGACATGCGCTTGATGTCAGCGTATGTGAATCTGGTCCCGGCCCTGGCCCCTAGATCCCCCACAGGAGGCAGATCACCATGGCCAAGAACAAGAACCGCAAGCAGGCCGGCCCGCAGAACCGCGCGTCGCACGCCGAGCAGAGCAACGAGCACGCGCAGCGGCAGACGGAGGCTCACGAGTCACCGGTGTCGCACATCCAGGGCAGTCCCGCGGATGTTGCAGGCAAGAAGCGAAAGAGCTTCGGCCACAACTAAAGGGCAGTTGAAGCCCAGGCACGCAGGAGGGGCGCACCTTGACGGGTGCGCCCCTTCGTGCGTGCCGGCGTCGGGTGCGGCGTCAGCCGGCCAGGCAGGACGGGCCGAGCAGCACCTTCAAGTCGCCGAAGAGCGCGGGGTCGGGCTTGACCCGGTGCCGGTCCAGGCGCAGCACGGTGGTCTTGCGCGGGCCCTGGAGCTTGATACGGACCTCGCTGTCGCCCTTGTGGTGGCTGAGGATCTCGCCGAGGCGGCTGACCATGGGCGGAGTGACCTTCACGGCCGGGATGGTGAGGATCACCGGCGCGTTGGTGCCCGCGTTGGACAGGTCCGGGACCATCAGCTCCATGGCGACGAGCCGGGGCACGTCCTCGCGCTTGTCGAGGCGTCCCTTGACGAACACCACGGCGTCCTCGACGAGTTGGGTGGACACCAGTTGGTAGGTCGCCGGGAAGAACATGCACTCGATGGAGCCGGCGAGGTCCTCGACGGTGGCGATCGCCCAGGCGTTGCCCTGCTTGGTCATCTTGCGCTGCAGGCCGGAGATGATGCCGCCGATGGTGACGACCGCGCCGTCGGCGTGCTCGCCGCCGGTGAGCTGGGCGATGCCCGCGTCGGCCTTGTCGGCGAGGACGTGCTCCAGGCCGAAGAGCGGGTGGTCGGAGACGTACAGACCGAGCATCTCCCGCTCCTGGGCGAGCAGATAGGTCTTGTCCCACTCGTCGGTGGAGAACTCCACGTCGAGTCCGAAGCCGGGCTCGCTGCTGGTGTCCTCGCCCATGCCGCCGAAGAGGTCGAACTGCCCCTCGGCCTCCTTGCGTTTGACCGCGACCACGTTGTCGATCATCGGCTCGTACTGCGCCATGAGGCCCTTGCGGGTGTGCCCCATGGTGTCGAAGGCGCCGGCCTTGATGAGCGATTCCGTGGTGCGCTTGTTGCAGACCACCGCCTCGACCTTGTCGAGGTAGTCGGGGAAGGAGGCGTACTTCCCCTTCGCCTTGCGGCACTTGATGATCGACTCGACCACGTTGGTGCCGACGTTGCGGACGGCGGAGAGGCCGAAGAGGATCACGTCGTCGCCCTGGGCGGCGAAGTTGGCCTCGGACTCGTTGACGTTCGGCGGGAGCACCCGGATGCCCATGCGGCGGCACTCGTTGAGGTAGACCGCCGACTTGTCCTTGTCGTCCTTGACGGAGGTCAGGAGCGCGGCCATGTACTCGGCGGGGTGGTTCGCCTTGAGGTAGGCGGTCCAGTAGGAGACCAGGCCGTACGCGGCGGAGTGCGCCTTGTTGAAGGCGTAGCCGGCGAAGGGGACCAGCACGTCCCAGAGCGCCTGGATGGCCTCGTCGCTGTAGCCGTTCTTGCGGGCGCCGGCCTGGAAGATGGTGAAGTTCTTCGCCAGTTCCTCGGGCTTCTTCTTACCCATCACTCGGCGGAGGATGTCGGCCTCGCCGAGCGAGTAACCGGCGATGATCTGGGCGGCCTTCTGCACCTGCTCCTGGTAGACGATCAGGCCGTAGGTGACGTCCAGGACCTCCTTGAGCGGCGCCTCCAGCTCGGGGTGGATCGGCGTGATCTCCTGCTGCCCGTTCTTGCGCAGGGCGTAGTTGGTGTGGGAGTTCATGCCCATCGGGCCCGGGCGGTACAGGGCCGACACGGCGGAGATGTCTTCGAAGTTGTCGGGCTTCATCAGCCGCAGCAGGGACCGCATGGGGCCGCCGTCGAACTGGAAGACGCCGAGGGTGTCGCCGCGCTGGAGCAGGTCGAAGGTCGTGGGGTCGTCGAGCGGCAGGGACAGCAGGTCGATGTCGAGGCCCTTGTTGGCCTTCACCATCTTGACCGCGTCGTCCATGATCGTGAGGTTGCGCAGGCCCAGGAAGTCCATCTTCAGCAGGCCGAGCGACTCACAGCTCGGGTAGTCCCACTGGGTGATGGTCACGCCGTCGGTGTGCCTGACCCACACCGGGACGTGCTCGGTGATGGTCTCGCTGGACATGATCACGCCGGCGGCGTGCACACCCATCTGCCGGACCAGGCCCTCCACACCGCGCGCGGTGTCGATGACCTTCTTCACGTCCGGCTCGTTCTCGTACATCCCGCGGACCTCGCCCGCCTCGCTGTAGCGGGGGTGGCTTGGGTCGGTGATGCCGGACAGCGGGATGCCCTTGCCGAGGACGTCGGCGGGCATGGCCTTGGTGATGCGGTCGCCCATCGCGTACGGGTAGCCCAGCACGCGCGCGGAGTCCTTGATCGCGTTCTTGGCCTTGATGGTGCCGTAGGTGCCGATCATGGCGACCTTGTCGGCGCCGTACTTCTCGGTCACGTACCGGATCACCTCGACGCGCCGGCGCTCGTCGAAGTCGATGTCGACATCGGGCATCGAGATGCGCTCGGGGTTGAGGAACCGCTCGAAGATCAGGCCGTGCGGGATCGGGTCGAGGTCGGTGATGCCCATGGCGTAGGCCACGATCGAACCGGCCGCGGAGCCTCGGCCGGGGCCGACGGCGATGCCGTTGTTCTTGGCCCACATGATGAAGTCGGCGACCACGAGGAAGTAGCCGGGGAAGCCCATCGAGATGATGACGTCCATCTCGTAGTCGGCCTGCTTCTGGCGGTCCTCGGGGACGCCGCCCGGGTAGCGGCGCTCCATGCCGCGGCGGACCTCCTCCTTGAACCAGGTGACCTCGGTGTAGCCCTCCGGGATGTCGAACTTGGGCATGAGGTCGCGCTTCTCGAACATGCCGTCCGTGTCGACCATCTCGGCGACGAGGAGCGTGTTGGCGCAGCCTTCCTGCCACGCGTCCGAGGAGTCGATGGCGTACATCTCGTCCGTGGACTTCAGGTAGTAGCCGGTGCCGTCGAACTTGAAGCGGTCCGGGTCGGAGAGGTTCTTGCCGGTCTGGATGCACAGCAGGGCGTCGTGGGCGCCCGCCTCGTGCGCGTAGGTGTAGTGCGAGTCGTTGGTGACCAGCGGGGGGATGCCGAGCTTCTTGCCGATCTCCAGCAGGCCGTCGCGGACCCGGCGCTCGATCTCGATGCCGTGGTCCATCAGCTCCAGGAAGTACCGGTCCTTGCCGAAGATGTCCTGGTAGTCGGCGGCGGCCTTCAGGGCCTCGTCGAAGTGGCCGAGGCGCAGCCGGGTCTGCACCTCGCCGGAGGGGCAGCCGGTGGAGGCGACGATGCCCTCGGACCACTGGGCGATGGTCTCCTTGTCCATCCGGGGCCACTTCTGCAGCCAGCCCTCGGCGTAGGCGTCGGAGGAGAGGCGGAAGAGGTTGTGCAGACCGGTCTTGTTCACGGCCCACATCGTCTTGTGGGTGTAACCGCCGGAACCGGAGACGTCGTCCCGCTTCTGGTGCGGCTGGCCCCAGAGGATCTTGCGTTTGTTGCGCCGGGACTCGGGGGCGACATATGCCTCGATCCCGATGATCGGGGTGACTCCGGCCTTCTTCGCGGAGTGGAAGAAGTCGTACGCCCCGTGGAGGTTGCCGTGGTCGGACATGGCGATGTGCGTCATGCCCATCTCGTTGCAGGCGTTGAACATGTCCTTGAGCCGCGCGGCACCGTCCAGCAGCGAGTACTGGGTGTGGACGTGCAGGTGCGTGAAGGGCGGCTTTGACACGGTATGGCCTCCAACGGAAACACGGGGTGGCGGGCGGGCGGACAGTTCTGGGGTCAGCGTCGAAGTCTATGCCCCGGGACTGACACAGGCGGGGGATCCCTGCGTACCTTCATGCGGGAACCGGGCACTCCCGCGTGGCGTCGCCCGTTGGAGACGGCAGAAACGCTGTCGTACAGGTATGCACGGAAAGCACCAGGAGGCACCCAGCGATGTCGTTCCCCCAGCTCAACGACGAGCAGCGCGGCGAGGAGATCCTCGCCGTCTTCGACACCGCCTTCGGCCGGCTCCTGGCCGCCGATCCGGCCGCGTTCCGGGTGAAGTTCCGGAAGATGGCGGCCTCGGCGTTCGCGTTCTACCGGGGCACGGCGTGCCTCTTCTACCACGACCTGACTGCAAATAAGGAGTTCGGCTCGAAGCGCGGTGGTCCATTTCTGGACGACCGCACCTCGCGCGTGTGGATCCACGGTGATCTGCACGCGGAGAACTTCGGCACGTACATGGACTCCAACGGCCGCCTGGTCTTCAACGTCAACGACTTCGACGAGGCCTACGTCGGCCCCTTCACCTGGGACCTGAAGCGCTTCTCGGCGTCGATCGCGCTCATCGGGTACGCGAAGGCGCTCGGCGACGAGCAGATCACCGAGCTGGTGCGCGTCTACGCGGGCGCGTACCGCGAGCGGATCCACGCCCTGGCCACCGGCGCGAAGAGCGACGAGGTGCCGCCGTTCACCCTGGACACCGCCGAGGGCCCACTGCTGGGCGCCCTGCGCGCCGCCCGCTCGCTGACCCGTTTCGAGCTGCTGGACTCGATGACGGAGATCCGGGACTTCGAGCGCCGTTTCGCGCCGGGCGGCGGCTCCATCGAGCTGGACGCGGCCACCCGCTACAAGGTCCTCGCGGCCTTCGACGGCTACCTGGAGACGCTGCCGGACTCCTCCCTGGCCCGCCCGGACTCCTACCGCGTGAAGGACGTCGTCGGCCGCCGCGGCATCGGCATCGGCTCGGCGGGCCTGCCGTCGTACAACATCCTCCTGGAGGGCCACAGCGACGCCCTGGAGAACGACGTCGTGATCTACATCAAGCAGGCCCAGACCCCGGCCGTGTCCCGGCACATCACGGACCCGGCCATCGCCGGCTACTTCCAGCACGAGGGCCACCGCACGGTGATCTCCCAGCGCGCCCTGCAGGCGCACGCCGACCCGTGGCTGGGCTGGACCGAGCTGGACGGCGCGGGCCAGCTGGTGGCCGAGGTCTCGCCGTACGCCGTCGACCTGGACTGGGGCGACATCGACGACCCGGAGGAGATCGCGCAGGTCGTCGCCGACCTGGGCCGGGCCACGGCGACCATGCACGCGGCGGCGGACGACACCTCCGGCGAGTCCTTGGTGCCGTTCTCCACCGAGCGGGCCATCGACGCGGCCATCGCCGCCGACGAGGAGGGCTTCGCGCCCCTCCTGGTGGACTTCGCGCACGGCTACGGCGCACGCGCGCGTGCCGACCACCAGATCTTCGTCGACCTGTTCCGCAACGGCCGGATTCCGGGGCTGTAACCTTCCCGTACTCACAGGCACCCTTTAAGGGTCCCTTACTCGGCTACGTGCCAGACTTTCTCTCGCTATGGACATACCCGGGATCCAGCTCAGAACCGTGCGCGCGGCGCTGTTCACGGCTGTCGTCGTGACGCTCAGCACCGCGTCGCACGTGCTGCTGTCCCGGGCCCCGCTGCCGGTGGCGACCGTGCTCGCGGTCGCCACCGCGGTGTTCGCCACCGCGTATGCGCTGGCGGGACGCGAGCGTGGCTTCGGCCGGATCGCGGCCCTGCTGATCCCGCTGGAACTGGCCGCCGACACGGTGTTCACCACCGGCCAGAACACCTGTTACGGCAGGGCGGGCGGCCCGGTCGCCGGCCCCCTGCACGCGTTCGGCTTCGACGTGCTGTGCCAGGGCGGTGCCGTCGGCTCCCCGCTGGCCCAGATGACCGGGGCCCACGGCCGTCCCGGGGCGCTGCTCGCGCACGCCAGCCCGGTGGCGGCCTGGCTGCTGCTCGCCGCGCACGTCGTCGTGGGTCTGCTCGCCGCCGCCTGGCTGCGCCGGGGCGAGCGGGCGCTGATGCAGCTGCTGCGCGCGGTCGCCGCCACCACCTTCCGGCCGCTGCTGCTCGCGGTCGCCGCGGTCGCCGTCCGGCTGACCCCGGCGCGCCGGCTGCCGCGCCCGGCCCCGCGCCGGGCCGCCGCCCGCGACCGGCTTCTCGTGCACTCTCTGGGACGGCGTGGACCGCCGTGCTCGCCCGCCCTCGCCGCCGGCTGAGCGGCACCACCTGAGCGACGCCGACCGGGCAGCGCCCATCGAGCGCGTCTGCGCGACGGCATCTGAGCACACCCAGTCCCCCACACGTATCCCGCGTACGGCATGTGCGCGTCCCACACGGAGATCACCAATATGAGCAAGCGGAACAGCCAGACGGCGAAGACGGCGGCGCGGGAGCGGCTGCGCGAGGAGCGCGAGCGGCAGGCCAAGCGCGACAAGGCGAAGCGGCAGGTCATCGTGGCCGCCTCGGTCGTGGCCGTGCTGGCCGCGGCCGGCGGCATCGGCTATGCGGTCGTCCAGGCGAACACGCCCACCGGCTGGGACGCCGCGAAGACCAAGCCGCTCGTGAAGCCGGCCAACACCTCGGGCGCGGACGGCACGACCGTCGTCATCGGCAAGAGCACCGCCCAGAAGACCCTCACCATCTACGAGGACCCGCGCTGCCCGGTCTGCGCGCAGTTCGAGCAGACGGTCGGTTCGACCGTGAAGAAGGACATAGACGACGGCAAGTTCAAGCTCCGGTACGTCGGTGCCACCTTCCTCGACAAGAACCTGCCCGGTGTGGGCTCCAAGAACGGGCTGAGCGCCCTCGGCGCCGCGCTCAACGTCAGCCCGGAGGCGTTCCTCGAGTACAAGTCCGCCATGTACTCGACGAAGTGGCACCCCGACGAGAACGACGACAAGTTCAAGGACGACGCCTATCTGATCAAGATCGCCGACACGGTCCCCGCCCTGAAGGGCAACGCGGCGTTCCAGAAGGCAGTGAAGGACGGCACCTACGACCGGTGGGCGCTGGAGGAGTCCAAGATCTTCGACAAGGACGGCATCCAGGGCACCCCGACCCTGAAGATGGACGGCAAGACGCTGACGGGCGCCGACGGCAAGAACCCGCCCATGACCGTGGCCGAATTCGACAAGGCCATCGACGCGGCGCTCAAGGGCTGACGCCCCGGGCGGAATCCGTCCTTCCCGTGAAGAGCGGGCGAACATTGGAGTTCGCCCGCTCTTGTGTGCGTACCGGTCAGTAACCTGACCGGTCGTGACCAGTCGAAAAAGATCACTTTCGGCCGCCGAAGGCCTCAACTCTCTCTCGCCCCGCCGCCGTACGGTCATCAAGGCCGCGGCGGCGACCGCTGCGCTGGCCGGCCCGCTCGCCGCCTCCCTTCCGGCGCGCGCCGCCGACCAGGCCCCCGCCTTCCTGCACGGTGTCGCCTCCGGTGACCCGCTGCCCGACGGCGTCCTGCTGTGGACCCGGGTGACCCCGACCCCCGACGCCGTACCCGGCTCCGGGGTGGGCCCGGACACCGAGGTGAGCTGGGTCGTCGCCAGGGACAAGGCGTTCACCGGCATCGTCGCCAAGGGCTCGGTGACCGCGACCGCCGCCTCCGACCACACCGTGAAGGCCGACGTCCGCGGCCTGCAGCCGGCCACCGACTACTGGTTCCGCTTCTCGGCCGGCGGCACCGACTCCCCGGTGGCGCGCACCCGCACCGCGCCGGCGTCGGACGCGACGGTGCCGAACCTCCGCTTCGGCGTGGTCACCTGCGCCAACTGGGAGGCCGGCTACTTCGCCGCCTACCGCCATCTCGCGGCCCGCAGCGACCTGGACGCCTGGCTGCACCTCGGCGACTACATCTACGAGTACAAGTCCGGCGAGTACGCGGCGCGCGGCACGGTCGTCCGCCCGCACGCACCGGCCAACGAGATCATCACGCTCGCCGACTACCGGATCCGGCACGCGAAGTACAAGACCGACCCCGACCTCCAGGCCCTGCATCTGAAGGCGCCGGTCGTTGCCATCTGGGACGACCACGAGTTCGCCGACAACGCCTGGTCGGGCGGCGCGGTCAACCACACCGAGGGCGCCGAGGGCACGTGGACCGCCCGCAAGGCGGCCGCCAAGCAGGCCTACTTCGAGTGGATGCCGGTCCGCCCCGCGATCGAGGGCACCACCTACCGGCGGCTGCGCTTCGGCAAGCTCGCCGACCTGTCCCTGCTGGACCTGCGCTCCTTCCGCTCCCAGCAGGCGTCCGCGGGCAGCGGCTCAGTGGACGACCCGAACCGCACGATCACCGGGCGGGCCCAACTCGACTGGCTGAAGGCCGGGCTGAAGGCCTCCGACACCAAGTGGCGGCTGGTCGGCAACTCGGTGATGATCGCGCCGTTCGTCATCGGCTCCCTCACCGCCGACCTCCTCAAGCCGCTCGCCAAGCTGCTCGATCTGCCGCAGGACGGCATCGGCGTCAACACCGACCAGTGGGACGGCTACACCCACGACCGCCGCGAACTCCTCGACCACCTGCGCTCGAACGGCATCGGCAACACCGTCTTCCTCACCGGTGACATCCACATGTCCTGGGCCAACGACGTGCCGGTGGACGCGGGCACCTATCCGCTGTCGCCGTCGGCGGCCACCGAGTTCGTGATCACCTCGGTGACCTCCGACAACCTCGACGACATCGTCAAGGTCCCCGAGGGCACGGTCTCCGCCGTCGCCGCGCCGCTCATCGAGGTCGCCAACCGGCACGTCCACTGGGTGGACACCGACCGGCACGGCTACGGCGTGCTGGACATCACCGCCGACCACGCGCAGATGGACTACTACGTCCTGTCCGACCGCACCGACCAGAACGCGACCTCCCAGTGGGTGCGCTCCTACCGCACCCGCAGCGGCACGCAGAAGGTCGAGCGGACCTACGACCCGGTGTAGCGGCGGCTATCCGGACTGCAGGCCGTCGAGGAAGCCGAGCGCCACCCGCCAGGTGGCCTCGGCGGCCTCGGCGTCGTAGTCGGGCAGCCCGGGGTCGGTGTAGAGGTGCCCGGCACCGGCGTAGCGGTAGACCTCCACGTCGGCTCCGGCGCGGCCCATCTGCAGATACCAGGCGGTCAGCCAGTCGTCCGTCTCGAACGGATCCGGCTCCGCCACATGCAGCTGCACCGGCAGCTCGTCCACCTGCGCCGTCGGCGCGATGTCCGACGTGCCGTGCAGAAGCAGCAGCCCGCGCGCCTTGTCGTCGCCGAGGGCGAGGGTCTGGGCGATCGAGGCGCCGAGCGAGAACCCGGCGTACACCAGTCCGCGGTCCGAGTAGGGGGCCGCCGCCAGCACGGCCCGCTTCAGCAGTTCCTCCTTGCCGAGCGACTCCTTGAACTCCATGCCCTCCTCGACGGTGTCGAACGTGCGCCCCTCGAAGAGGTCCGGCGTCCACACCTCGTGTCCGGCCGCGCGCAGCCGGTCCGCGGCCTCGCGCACCGCGGGCCTGAGGCCGTAGGTCGAGTGAAAAAGCATGATGTTCATGAGGCCATGGTGCCAGCCGGGGCGAGATCGCCGGAGCCGCCGTACCCGCGAACACGCGGAACTCACATGTTCATGTCCGCGAGGCACCGGTTAGAAGCGGGGGCATGGAGAACCTAGTCCGCCCTGTGATCGTGCTCGGCGGGACAGTGCTGCTCACGCTGGCGATCGGCTGGGCCACCGACCGGCTGCTGCGCAAGGCCGACGAACGCGACCACGACTCACCGCTGTGGGAGCTGCTGCGCCGCGGCCGCATCCCCTACCAGCTCGTGCTCTGCGCCGCCCTGCTCCGCGGGTCCTACGACCAGGCGAAGCTGCTGGAGCGGCACCAGGTCGGCATCGGCCGGGCGCTGACACTGGTGCTGATCGGCTCCGCCGCCTGGCTGGTGATCCGCATCGCCGCGGCGATCGTCGAGACCACCTACAGCCGCTACGCCCGCGCGCACCGGGATCCGGCCCGGGTGCGCAGGGTGCGCACGCAGGTGGAGCTGATCATGCGGGTGGTGTCGGCGATCGTCATCGTCGTGGCGATCGCCGCCATGCTGCTGACGTTCCCGGCGATGCGCGCGGCCGGTGCCTCGCTGCTGGCCTCGGCGGGCCTCCTCGGCATCGTGGCCGGTGTCGCCGCCCAGTCGACCCTGTCCAACATGTTCGCCGGACTGCAGATCGCCTTCGGGGACATGGTGCGCATCGGCGACACGGTGGTCGTGGACGGCGAGTGGGGCACGGTCGAGGAGATCACCCTGACCTTTCTGACGGTACGGACCTGGGACGAGCGCCGTATCACCATGCCGGTGTCGTACTTCACCTCCAAACCCTTCGAGAACTGGTCGCGGGGCACTCCGCAGATGACCGGCACCGTCTTCTGGCACCTGGACCACAGCGCGCCCATCGAGGCGATGCGCGAGAAGCTGCGCGACATCCTGCGCGAGAGCCCCGCCTGGGACGGCCGCGCCTACGGACTCGTGATGACGGACAGCACGCCCAACACCGTCCAGGTGCGGGCCCTGATGACCGCGAAGGACGCCGACGACATCTGGACGGTGCGGGTCACGGTCCGCGAGCAGATGATCACCTGGCTGGCGGCGGAGCACCCCTACGCGCTGCCCCGGGTCAACACCGCCGATGCGGTGCGGCCGCCCGCGGAGCCCGTCAGTGTCCGCGTTCCGCACCGCCGTTGACCTGGATGACCTGTGAGGTGACGTGCGCGGCGCCGGGCGAGGCCAGCCAGTGCAGCGTCGCGGCCACGTCTCCCGGTATCCCGGCACGTCCGGTCGAGGTCTCGGCGATGAGCTGCGCCCGCCGGGCCTCGTCCATCGAGTCCCCGAAGAACTCGGTGTCCTCGACGAAGCCCGGCGCGACCACGTTCACGGTGATGCCGTGCGGTCCCAGCTGCCGGGCCAGATCGTGTGCGTACGGGTGCAGCGCGGCCTTGGACGCCGCGTAGGCGCCGCTGCCGGAACCCCGGTAGGCGGCGATGGACGAGATGAACAGCACCCGCCCGCCCGGTTCGGCGAGCCGGTCCTTCAGGGCTTCCGTGAGCAGAGCGGCGGTCAGGGTATTGAGCCGGAAGTTGTCGGTCCAGGCATGGGCCACCTGCTCCAGAGGGTCCTCAGCACCGGTCGGCGGATGCTGGCCCCCGGCGCCTCCGGCGCTGTGCACGAGCACGTCGACCGTGCCGAGTTCCCGGGCGACGAACTCTGCTACGCCCCGTACGTCCGCCGGCTGCGTCAGATCGGCCGCATAGGTGAGGGAGCCGGGTACCGCGGCCTTCTCCAGC
Organism: Streptomyces sp. NPDC002076; assembly: GCF_053593835.1. Classification (NCBI taxonomy): domain Bacteria; kingdom Bacillati; phylum Actinomycetota; class Actinomycetes; order Kitasatosporales; family Streptomycetaceae; genus Streptomyces; species Streptomyces sp. NPDC002076. The sequence goes on along the minus strand of NZ_JBSFDI010000004.1, from coordinate 156,204 downwards.
ACCTCCGCGCGCCGCCCCAGCAACAGCACCCGGTCGCCGTCCGCCGCGAACATCTGCGCCGTCGCCAGCCCGATGCCCGTACCGCCACCACTGATCACGATGTTGCGAGTCATGATCCGAGAGTAGGAGTGATCGGCCGACGATGCCGGTATTTATCCACAGGTACGCCATGTTCATATGACTTTTCATGCACAGGGCTCAGCTCACCGCAAACTGCGCACGTCGAGATGCCTGAGCACCCGGTCGACGATCTCCGGATCCGCCCCCGGCTCGCTCCGCGCCGCCAGCACCTCGTGCCGCGCCGCGCTCAGCATCTCGTTCTGGATGTTCCGGACCCGCCTGAGCCGCTTGGCCCGCTGGTGCTGCGCCTCCCGCCGCTCCTCCTCCCCCATGTCGGGACTGATCCGGATCCCGATGTCGAAGGCACGCCGCAGCATCTGCTCGGACAGCTCCTCGGACAGGTCCTCCACTTGTTCGATCTCCCGGAGTCTGCGCTTGGCCGCCTTCGTGGCCCGCACCGCCAGCTCCTTCTCGAACTCCTTCTCCCGCTCGGAGTCGGCGCGCACCCCGAGCCACCGCACGAGGGACGGCAGTGTGAGCCCCTGCAGGACCAGCGTGACGATGATGACCCCGAAGGCGATGAAGACGATCTCGTCGCGGTCGGGGAACGGGGAGCCGGCGTCGGTCTTCAGCGGGATGGCCAGCGCCAGCGCCACCGAGGCCACCCCGCGCATTCCGGACCACCACATCACGACGGTCTCCCGCCAGCTGACCGGGATCTCCTCGTCGTAGTCCCGCCGCGCGTGCAGCCGCTTGGTCAGCCAGGTCGCCGGCAGCAGCCACACCAGCCGTACGACGATCACCACGCCCACCACGGCGGCGGCCCAGCCCAGCAGCTCGCCCCAGCGCCCCTGCGCCGTGCGGATGGCGTTGTGCAGTTCGAGGCCGATGAGCCCGAACGCCACACCGGTGACCAGGGTGTCGATGATGTCCCAGAAGGTGTGCCCCGCCAGCCGGGTCATCACGTCGTCGGCGTCGGTGGCGTACTCGGCGAGGAACAGCGCGGTGGTGAGCACCGCGAGCACCCCGGAGCCGTGCAGCTTCTCCGCGAGCACATAGGAGGCGTACGGCACCAGCAGGGTCATGCCGATCTGCAGGGTCGGATCGCCCAGCAGGTCCATGAGCCTGTTCGCGCCCCAGCCGAGCACCAGGCCCACGGCCACCGCGACGACGGCGGACAGCACGAGGTCCACCCCGGCCCGCCACGCCGAGAACGAGCCGCTCACGACGGCGGCGATCGCCACGTGGTACAGCACGATGGCGGTGACGTCGTTGAAGAGCCCCTCGCCCTCCAGGATCGACACCAGGCGGCGCGGCAGCCCGAGCTGCCCGGCGACGCTGGTCGCGGCGACCGGATCCGGCGGGGCGATCAGCGCGCCGAGCGCGAAGGTGGCGGCGATCGGCAGTCCCGGCACGATCGCGCCGGCGACGAACGCCACGCACACCATCGTGACGAACACCAGCGCGACGGCCAGCAGGAGGATCGGGCGGACGTTGGCCGCGAACTGCCGCCAGGAGGTGCGCCGCACGGCGGCGTAGAGCAACGGCGGAAGCAGCCCGGGCAGGATCAGCTCGGGCGGGATGTTCACGTTCGGCACGAAGTCGGCCACCGCGAGGGCGCCGCCGAACAGGGTCATCAGTACCGGCGCCGGCACCCCGAACCGGTCCCCCACCGGGACGCTGACCAGGGCCCCGAGGAGCAGGACGAACAGCAGAGCCAACTGATCCACGGCCGGCGCTCCGGGGGTCGACGGTCACACGGCAGGCCTCCAGCCTGCCATCCGACCAACCCGGACGCCTGCCGCCGCAGGGCGCTGCGCGGGCTTCTACAGCTCCCGGCGCATCGCCCGGTGCGGGATGCCGGCGTCGGGGAACTCCGGGCCGTACGCCGCGTAGCCGAGCCCCTCGTAGAAGCCCAGCGCGTGGGTCTGTGCGTGCAGGTCCACCGCGGTGAGGCCACGCGCGCGTGCCGCCTCCTCGATGGCGCGCACGAGGGCCACGCCGACGCCCAGCCCGCGGGCCTCACGGGTGACGGCGAGCCGCCCCAGGGAGCCCACCGAGGCGTCCCCGCCGGTCTTCGCCGCCGCGGCCTCGCCGTGCAGCAGCCGCCCGGTGCCGAGCGGCACACCGTCCTCACGGACCGCGAGCACATGCACGGCGACCGCATCGTAGGCGTCGTACTCGATGGTCTCGTCGACGCCCTGCTCGCGGACGAAGACCTCCTTGCGGACCGCGAAGCAGGCCTCGCGATCGGCGGGGTCCTCGGCGACCCGGACGGTGTAGGGCGCGCTCACGCGTACGTCTCCTCGCGGACCTGGTCGAGGGCCTTCTGCAGGTCCTCGGGATAGGCGCTCTCGAACTCCACCCACTGGCCGTCCCCGGGGTGCTCGAAGCCGAGGCGCACGGCGTGCAGCCACTGGCGGGTCAGGCGCAGCCGCTTGGCCAGGGTGGGATCGGCGCCGTAGGTGAGGTCGCCGACGCAGGGGTGGCGGTGGGCGGACATGTGGACGCGGATCTGGTGGGTGCGGCCGGTCTCCAGCTTCACGTCCAGCAAGGAGGCGGCGCGGAAGGCCTCGATGAGGTCGTAGTGCGTCACCGAGGGCTTGCCGTCGGCCGTGACCGCCCACTTGTAGTCGTGGTTCGGGTGGCGGCCGATGGGCGCGTCGATCGTGCCGCTCGTCGGGTCCGGGTGGCCCTGGACCAGGGTGTGGTAGCGCTTGTCGACCGTGCGCTCCTTGAACTGGCGCTTGAGCGAGGTGTATGCCCGCTCCGACTTGGCGACCACCATCAGGCCCGAGGTGCCCACGTCCAGGCGGTGCACGATGCCCTGGCGCTCGGCGGCGCCGGAGGTGGAGATCCGGTACCCGGCGGCGGCGAGACCGCCGATGACGGTGGGGCCGCTCCAGCCCGGCGACGGATGCGCGGCCACGCCGACGGGCTTGACGATCACGACCACGTCCTCGTCGTCGTGCACGATCTCCATGCCCTCGACCGGCTCGGCGACGACCTGCACCGGCGCGGGCGCCTGCGGCATCTCGACCTCCAGCCAGGCGCCGCCGCTCACCCGCTCGGACTTGCCGACCACCGTGCCGTCGACCTGGACCTTGCCGGCCGCGGCCAGCTCCGCCGCCTTGGTGCGGGAGAAGCCGAACATGCGGGAGATGGCGGCGTCGACGCGCTCGCCCTCCAGGCCGTCGGGCACGGGCAGGGTACGGATCTCGGGAATCGTGCTCACCCGTCGAGTATGCCGGACGGGTGGCAGCGGCCCGCACGAGCCTGTGGAAAACCGCCTGTGGACGGCCCTGGCCTCAGTCCTTGTGAACGGTGCCGTCCGGGTCCAGGCCCCGGAAGGACAGCAGGACGATCAGGATGCCGCCGCACACGATCGCCGAGTCGGCCAGGTTGAACACGGCGAAGCCCTTGGGCGCGATGAAGTCCACGACCTTGCCCTCGAAGACGCCGGGCGACCGGAAGATCCGGTCGGTCAGGTTGCCGAGGGCGCCGCCGAGCAGCAGGCCGAGCGCGATGGCCCACGGGTAGCTGTAGAGCTTGCGGGCCAGGCGCATGATCACCACGATCACGGCCGCGGCGATCAGGGTGAAGATGATCGTGAAGGCCGCGCCGAAGCCGAAGGCCGCACCCGGGTTGCGGGTGGCGTTCAGCTCCAGCCAGTCCCCGACCAGCCTGATCGGCTCATGGCCCTCCAGCTTGGCGACCACGAGCAGCTTGCTGATCAGATCGAGGGCGTAAGCGAACGCGGCCACCGCGAACAGCAGGGCGATCCGGCGCCCACGACCACTCCGGGCCTCGGCCGGGGCCTCATGCCCGCCCGCGCCGGACGCGGCGGCCGGGGTGGACGCACCGGAGCCGGCCGCAGCCGTCCGCTCGCCGCCGTCGTCCGGGGTGTCCGGCGTACCGATGATGCGCTCCGCCTCTGCCACGTGAGTCCCTCAACCTAGGTGCCTGACTGAGGACGAGACTACGGCACGGCCCCGCACAGTCAGGAGCGGCGTTCCTGCTTCTGTTTGCACTCGACGCACAGCGTGGCCCGGGGGAAGGCCTGCATCCGGGCCTTGCCGATGGGGTTGCCGCAGTTCTCGCACAGGCCGTAGGTGCCCGCGTCCAGCCGCTCCAGGGCGTGCTCGTTCTGGACCAGCATCTCGCGCGCGTTGGCGGCGAGCGCCAGCTCGTGCTCGCGGGTGATGTTCTTGGTGCCGGTGTCCGCCTGATCGTCTCCGGCGCCGTCCCCGGAGTCCCGCATCAGGCCCGCGAGGGAGGCCTCGGAGGAGCTGATCTCGGTGCGCAGCCGCTCCACCTCGGACAGCAGCTCGGCACGGGCCTCGGCGACCTCTTCCGGGGTCCAGGGGTCCTCACCGGGGCGCACCGCCAGCTCGCCGGGCTCCGCCGCGCCGACTCGCGCCTTGGGAAGGGCGGTCTCCGCCGTGGCCGTGCCAGGAGTCTTCTTCGCAACCACTGTCGTGGCTCCCGTCTGCTCCGCGGCCCGCGCCGCGCCCGCTTTCTTGGCCCTGCTCGTGTCGGCCGCCTCCGTGGAGGCGCCTTTCGCGGCCGCCTTCCTGCCGCCGGCCTTCCGGGCCGGCGCCTTCTTGCCGGCCGTCTCCTGCGCCGCTCCCTTCGCCGCCGGCTTCTTTCCAGCGGACTTCTCTGCCACCGGCTCCTTCGGGGCCGCCTCGGCCGCCACCGCCACCCCGTCCGCGGCGACCGCCTTCCGGGCCGACGTCTTCTCGGCCGACGTCTTCTCGGCCGACGTCTTCTCGCCGACGACCTTCTCGGCAACCGCCTTCTTGGCCTGCCTCTCCCTGGCGGCGGTTTGCCTGTCGGCGGTCTCCTTTCCGGTGGCCTTCTTGGCCGGCCCGGCCGCCGTCTTCCCGGCCGCCGTCTTCCTGGCCGTCTCTTCCCCCGCCGCCGCCTTCTCGGCGGCCGCCTCCTTGCCCGCGGACTTCCTGACAGCCGACTTCTCGGCGGCCGCCTCCTTGCCCGCCGACTTCCTGACAGCCGACTTCTCGGCGGCCGCCTCCTTGCCCGCCGACTTCCTGACAGCCGCCTCCTCGACAGCCGCCTCCTTGCCCGCCGACTTCCTGACAGCCGCCTCCTCGACAGCCGCCTCCTTGCCCGCCGACTTCCTGACAGCCGACTTCTCGGCGGCCGACTTGTCGGCGGCCGTCCTCTTGGCGGCGGTTTTCCTGGCGGCCGTCTTCTTGACGGCGGTCTCCTCCTCGGCCGTCAGCGCCTTGTCCACGGACTTCCTGGGCGCCTTCTCCTCGGCGGCCGGGTCCCTCGCCGCGGTCTTCCGCGCGGCCGACTTCCCGGCGGCCGGCTGCTTCACGGACGTCGCCCTCAGCGCCGTCTTCCTCACGGCCGGCTGCGCGCCCCTCCCCGCGGTCGGCCGCTTCCTGCCGTCCACTGCCTTGGCCTCGCCGCCGGAGGCAATCGCGCCCCCGCGCCGGCCGGTCGCCGGCTGCTGTACGGCGGTCCTTTTCGCCACCATGGCCGCGACCCCTTCACATACTGTGATGTTGCTCGCGAATCGTGCTGGGACGATAAATCGACTTGAGTCCCGCGGCAACGGGGCGCACCGCCCGATTCGCCCGCCCGCACTCCCCGCGCAGCGGGCCTGCATCCGTTGTGCCCAGCTCCCCGCCGGGTAATCCGCCGGCCCGGGCCCGCCCGGACCCGGGCGCCCGCCACCTGGCCATTCGGGTCATCCCGGACCGTCACGCGGCCGGCGGCCGCACCGCGCGGAAAACCGGTCGGCCGCTGTCCGCGCGGCGCCGTACACTGGGCGGAGCGAAAAGCGTGGATGGGGACGAGTAGCGGCGTACGCAGCCCAGAGCGACCCGGGGACGGTGTGAGCCCGGGGGCGAGCGCGACGTGAAGATCACCCCGGAGCCGCCGGAAGAAAGCCACAGCCAGCAGGCCACGGTGAGTAGAGCCGGCTTCGCGACCCCAATGAGGGGGCTCACCGGCGCGTAGGGCGTGGCGGAGGGCCAAGGAGGGTGGTACCGCGGGAGCGCGCCGCAGACGGCGTAGGCAGGATCGAAGGCTCTCGTCCCTCCGACGGAAGGCAGCAAGTCCGTTGGAGGATGCTCGCAGATGACAGCGCCGACGTACCGCCAGGTGCCCGCACAGGTCGACCTGCCCGCTCTTGAGCACGCCGTGCTCGACTTCTGGCGCGAGCAGAAGATCTTCGCCAAGAGCCTGGAGCAGTCCGAGGGCCGCCCGGAATGGGTGTTCTACGAAGGCCCGCCCACCGCCAACGGCATGCCCGGCGCCCACCACATCGAGGCGCGCGTCTTCAAGGACGTCTTCCCGCGCTTCCGCACCATGCGCGGCTACCACGTGGCCCGCAAGGCCGGCTGGGACTGCCACGGCCTGCCCGTGGAGCTGGCAGTCGAGAAGGAGCTGGGCTTCTCCGGCAAGCAGGACATCGAGGCGTACGGCATCGCCGAGTTCAACGCCAAGTGCCGTGAGTCCGTGACCCGGCACACCGACGCCTTCGCCGAGCTCACGACCCGCATGGGCTACTGGGTCGACCTGGACGACGCGTACCGGACCATGGACCCCGAGTACGTGGAGTCGGTCTGGTGGTCGCTGAAGGAGATCTTCACCAAGGGCCTGCTGGTCCAGGACCACCGCGTCGCCCCCTGGTGCCCGCGCTGCGGCACCGGCCTGTCGGACCACGAGCTGGCGCAGGGCTACGAGACGGTCGTCGACCCGTCCGTGTACGTCCGTTTCCCGCTCACCTCCGGTCCGCTCGCCGGCGAGGCCGCGCTCCTGGTGTGGACGACGACCCCCTGGACCCTGGTGTCCAACACGGCGGTCGCCGCGCACCCGGAGGTCACCTACGTCGTCGCCACCGACGGCGAGGAGAAGCTCGTCGTCGCCGAGCCGCTGCTCGCCAAGGCGCTCGGCGAGGGCTGGGAGAGCACGGGCCAGACCTTCACCGGCGCCGAGATGGAGCGCTGGACGTATCAACGTCCGTTCGAGCTCGTGGAGTTCCCGGAGCCGGCCCACTACGTGGTGAACGCCGACTACGTCACCACCGAGGACGGCACGGGTCTGGTCCACCAGTCCCCCGCCTTCGGTGAGGACGACCTCAAGGTCTGCCGCGCCTACGGCCTGCCCGTCGTGAACCCGGTCCGCCCGGACGGCACCTTCGAGGAGGACGTCCCGCTGGTCGGCGGCGTCTTCTTCAAGAAGGCGGACGAAAAGCTCACCGCGGACCTGCAGCAGCGCGGCCTGCTCTTCAAGCACGTCGCGTACGAGCACAGCTACCCGCACTGCTGGCGCTGCCACACCGCGCTGCTCTACTACGCGCAGCCGTCCTGGTACATCCGCACGACGGCGATCAAGGACCGCCTGATCCAGGAGAACGAGAAGACCAACTGGTTCCCGGACACGGTCAAGCACGGCCGGTACGGCGACTGGCTGAACAACAACATCGACTGGGCGCTGTCCCGCAACCGCTACTGGGGCACCCCGCTGCCGATCTGGCGCTGCGAGGACGACCACCTCACCTGCGTCGGCTCCCGCGCGGAGCTGACCGAGCTGACCGGCACCGACCAGTCGGGCCTGGACCCGCACCGGCCGTACATCGACGGGGTCACCTTCGCCTGCCGCCACGACGGCTGCGGCAAGACGGCCACGCGCGTGCCGGAGGTCATCGACGCCTGGTACGACTCGGGTTCGATGCCGTTCGCGCAGTGGGGCTACCCGTACAAGAACAAGGAGCTGTTCGAGAGCCGCTACCCGGCGCAGTTCATCTCCGAGGCGATCGACCAGACGCGCGGCTGGTTCTACACGCTGATGGCCGTCGGCACGCTGGTCTTCGACAAGTCGTCGTACGAGAACGTCGTCTGCCTGGGCCACATCCTGGCCGAGGACGGCCGCAAGATGTCCAAGCACCTGGGCAACATCCTGCAGCCGATCCCGCTCATGGACCAGCACGGCGCGGACGCGGTGCGCTGGTTCATGGCGGCCGGCGGCTCCCCGTGGGCGGCCCGCCGGGTCGGCCACGGCACCATCCAGGAAGTCGTCCGCAAGACCCTGCTGACGTACTGGAACACGGTGGCCTTCCAGGCGCTGTACGCCCGTACGTCGGACTGGGCGCCCAGCGCGGCCGACCCGGCCCCGGCCGAGCGCCCGCTGCTGGACCGCTGGCTGCTGTCCGAGCTGCACGCGCTCACCGACCAGGTGACGCAGTCCCTGGAGGCGTACGACACCCAGCGGGCCGGCAAGCTGCTGTCCGCGTTCGTCGACGACCTGTCCAACTGGTACGTCCGCCGTTCGCGCCGCCGCTTCTGGCAGGGCGACAAGGCCGCGCTGCGCACGCTGCACGAGGTGCTGGAGACGGTCACCAAGCTGCTGGCGCCGATCACGCCGTTCATCACCGAGCGCGTGTGGCAGGACCTGATCGTGCCGGTGACCCCGGGCGCGCCGGAGTCCGTGCATCTGGCTTCCTGGCCGGAGGCGGACCTGGCGGCGATCGACCCGGAGCTGTCGAAGCAGATGGTCCTGGTCCGCCGACTGGTGGAGCTGGGCCGCGCCACGCGCGCGGAGTCGGGCGTCAAGACGCGTCAGCCGCTGTCCCGCGCGCTGATCGCCGCGACCGGCTTCGAGTCCCTGGACCCGGAGCTGCACACGCAGATCACCGAGGAGCTGAACGTCTCCTCGCTGGCGTCGCTGTCCGAGGTCGGCGGCAGCCTGGTGGACACCACCGCCAAGGCCAACTTCCGCGCGCTGGGCAAGCGGTTCGGCAAGCGGGTGCAGGACGTGGCCAAGGCGATCGCCGCCGCCGACGCGGCCGCGCTCTCCCTCGCACTGCGGGAGGGCACGGCCTCGGTGGAGGTCGACGGTGAGACGGTGGCTCTCGCTCCCGACGAGGTGATCATCACCGAGACCCCGCGCGAGGGCTGGTCCGTGGCCTCCGACTCGGGCGCCACGGTGGCGCTGGACCTGGAGATCACCGAGGAGCTGCGGCAGGCGGGCCTGGCCCGTGACGCGATCCGGCTGATCCAGGAGGCCCGCAAGAACAGCGGCCTGGACGTGGCCGACCGGATCGCTCTGCGCTGGGGCTCGACCGACCCCGCGGTGGTCGCCGCGCTCGCCGAGCACAGTGAGCTGATCGCCGAGGAGGTTCTGTCGACGGACTTCCAGCAGGGCGAGGGCGACGACAGCTTTGGTGAGCCGTTCACCGACGAGGGGCTGTCTCTCACGTTCCGGCTGCGGAAGGCGTAAGCGCCGAACCCGCTGCGAAGGGCCCGGTCTCCGTCTCGGAGGCCGGGCCCTTCTGTTTCTTCACTCAACCCGCGTAAACAGGACGGGCCCCCGGGACCGAAGTCCTGGGGGCCCGCCCTGTTGAGCGCTGCCGACGCCGTTGTCGTACTAGTGCCCGGTGCTCAGTTGTCGTCCTCGTCGATCAGGAACCCGCGCATCGGCGAGGGTGCCTGCCCCATCGGGGACGGGCCCTGCGGGCGGACCGGGGCCATGGGCTGGGTCATGGCCGGGGTCATCTGCTGCTGGCCGCCGTAGGACGGGGCGGACGGACCGGGGTTGCCGCCCATCGTCTGGTTGCCACCGTAGGACGGGGCGCCGGCCGGAGCCATGGAGGGCGCCGGGGACGGCGGCAGCGACGCGGTCGCCGGGGTGCGCGGCGGGGCCAGGGAGTCGTCGGCCTGGGTCTCCAGCTGGCGCAGCTGGGACTCGAGGTACGACTTCAGGCGCGTGCGGTACTCGCGCTCGAAGCCGCGCAGGTCCTCGACCTTGCGCTCCAGCGTGGCGCGGGCGGACTCCAGGGAGCCCATCGCGACGCGGTGCTTCTCCTGCGCGTCCCGCTCCAGGGCGTCGGCCTTGGCACGGGCGTCACGCTCCAGACCCTCGGCGCGGCTGCGGGCCTCGCCGACGATCTTGTTGGCCTCGGAGCGGGCCTCGGCGATCGCCTGGTCGGCGGTCTGCTGGGCCAGCGAGAGGACACGGGCGGCACTGTCGCCACCCGGGCCCTGACCGGGGCCGCCCATCGGGCCGCCCATGGGGCCGCCCATCGGGCCACCCATCTGCTGCATGGGCGGCTGGCCGCCCATCGGGCCCTGACCCATCGGACCCGGGCCCATCGGACCGGGACCCTGCGGGCCGCCCTGACCGCCGGGACCGGCGGGCAGCTGCGGGGCGCCGCTCGGCAGCTGGGGCGGGCCACCCATGGGGCCGCCCATCTGCTGCTGCGGCGGGCCCGATATGCCGGCGGGCACCGGAGCGCCGGGACCTCGCATGCCCTGCTGCGGCATGCCCTGCTGCTGCGGGTGCGGCTGCTGGTCCTGCTCCGGCGGGCCCTTGCGCATGTTCTGCTGGTTCTGCGCGGCCGCACGGGTCGCCGCGGCCAGCTTGGCGCGCAGGTCCTCGTTCTCGCGGAGCAGACGGGTCAGTTCGGCTTCGACCTCGTCGAGGAAGGCATCGACCTCGTCCTCGTCATAGCCTTCTCGGAGGCGGACGGTCGTGAACTGCTTGTTCCGCACGTCCTCGGGGGTCAACGGCATCTCTTCACCTCAACGTAGTCATCGGCAGTCGGCAAGACCGTATCGTCCACCCTCATCACATGAAGCTCCCCGTGATGGAGAGGAGGATGTAGACGATGATCATCAGTACGAAGAAGGACAGGTCGAGCGCCACGCCCCCGAGACGCAACGGCGGGATGAACCGCCGCAGAAGCTTCAGCGGTGGATCGGTGACAGTGTAGGTGGCCTCCAGTACGACCACCATCGCCTTGCCGGGTTGCCACGAGCGGGCGAACTGGAACACATAATCCATCACGAGCCGGAAGATGAGCACGGCGAGGAACACCAGCAGCGCGGTGTGGACCACCGTGACGAACACGCTCATGGTCTGCGCTTCCCTCTCCCCTGTTCCATGCTCTTCCGAGCCTCGATCCGGTTGCCTGTGTCTCAGCTCTGGTTGAAGAACCCGCCCTCTGCGATGCGGGCCTTGTCCTCCGCCGTGACATCGACGTTAGCAGGAGACAACAGGAACACCTTCTGCGTCACCCGCTCGATGCTGCCGTGAAGACCAAACACCAAACCGGCCGCAAAGTCGACAAGTCGCTTCGCGTCTGTGTCATCCATCTCAGTCAGATTCATGATCACCGGGGTGCCCTCACGGAAGTGTTCCCCGATGGTACGGGCCTCGTTGTAGGTCCGCGGGTGCAGCGTGGTGATCCGGTAAGGCTCTCGCTCGGACACAACCTTGGGCATGATCACCGGTGCGTTCTTCTCTAGGGACTGACGTTCTGGTGTGATGGACGCCACGGGCGCAATGCGCGCCGGACGCCCGGATTCCGCGGCGAGCGAAGTCGATCGGACCACCGGCTCGCGCGGCGCGGGCGGTTGCACGATTCGCACCTCTTCGTCCCTTTGGGACTGATGTGCACTGTGCGATTGGTGTGACGATTCGTGCCGTCGATGATCCCGCTCGGGCTCCGGGTCCAACTCGGGCTCGAAGTCGTCGTCGGGGTCGAATCCGCGGCCGTCGTACCCATCGTCCTCCACGAGGCCGAGGTAGACCGCCATCTTGCGCATCGCGCCGGCCATGCTCTGAGTCCTCCGCTCTGTGGTGGATCGGCTGACGACTGCCAAGTGCCCGCGATCCACGAGGTCGTTGTGCCCGTCTTCACAGGCACTGACCATATTTTCTGCTGTGGTCCGACTTCCTGGCGACGTTACCCGAGCCTGGGGCGGACTCCGAGTACCGCAGTGCCGACGCGCACATGTGTCGCCCCGGCGGCCACGGCCTGTTCGAGGTCCGCACTCATCCCTGCCGACACCATGGTTGCAGCCGGATGGGCTCGGCGCAGGTCGGTCGACAAATCCATGAGCCGTTCAAACGCCGCCTGTTCGCGTCCCGCGTACTCCCCGGTGAGCGGAGCGACCGTCATCAGCCCGTCGAGCCGCAGTCCCGGTGCTTCACCGATGAGGTCGGCCAACTCTTCGATTCCGCCCGGCGCGACACCTCCGCGCTCGCCCCGCCCGCTCTCCCCCGCGTCCAGCGCGACCTGGACGAGACAGCCGACCTCACGCCCGGCCCGCACGGCCTCCCTCGACAGAGCTGTGACGAGCTTGGAACGATCCACGGACTGCACGACATCGGCATAACCGACCACGGAACGGACTTTGTTGGTCTGCAACTGACCGACAAAATGCCATTTCAGCGGCAGATCCGCGCAAGCCGCGGCCTTCGGCGCCGCGTCCTGGTCGCGGTTCTCGGCGACGTGACGCACACCGAGTTCCGACAGAATCCGCACATCACTCGCCGGGTAGGTCTTGGTGACCACGATCAGGGTCACCTCCTCCCGCTTGCGCCCGGCCGCCACGCACGCGGCGGTGATGCGCTCCTCCACTTTCGCCAGGTTCGCGGCGAGTTGGGTCTTACGGTCCGTCATGCCCTATCAGTCCAGCCAGACATAGCCCGCGAGCCGCCCGGTGGTGCGGTCACGGCGGTACGAGAAGTGGTCGCCCGACTCCAGCGTGCACTCCGGCGACTGCGCCCGGTCGCACACCCCGAGCCGGTCGAGCTGCGCGTGCACCCCGGCGCTCACGTCGACCGCCGGCGTACCCCAGCTCGTCTCAGCGTGCGCCGCCGGCTCGACGGCCGCCACCTCGGCGCGCATCGCCTCCGGCACCTCGTAGCAGCGCCCGCAGACGGCCGGTCCGGTGCGGGCGAGGATCCGGCCCGGCTCGGCGCCGAGTTCGACCATGGCCCGTACGGCGGCGGGGACGACCCCCTTGACCATGCCGGGCCGGCCCGCGTGCGCCGCCGCGGCGACCCCGGCGACGGGATCGGCCAGCAGCACCGGCACACAGTCGGCGGTGAGGACGGCGAGGGCGAGTCCGCGGCGCGCGGTGACGATCGCGTCGACCTCCGGCACCGGGAGCTCTCCCCAGGGCTCGTCCACCACGGCCACATCGGCGCCGTGCACCTGGTTCATCCAGACGACCCGGTCCGGGTCGATGCCGAGCGACTTGGCCGCAATGTCCCGGTTGGCCCGTACCGCCTCGGGGGCGTCGCCGACCGCGCCGCCGAGGTTGAGCTCCTCATACGGAGCGGCGCTCACCCCGCCCCACCGGTCGGTGAAGGCGAAGTGCGCGCCGCTCACGCTCTCGCGCCGTCCTATCACTTCAGGAAGTCCGGGACGTCCAGCTCCTCGGCCGCGCTGTCCGCGTAGGAGGTCCGCTGTGCCGGGGGGACCGGCGGGGCGGCCGGGAGGTCGGCCACCGGCTCGGGCACGGGCTCCGGCTCCTCCTTGGGCTTGACGCTGCCCAGCGAGCCGAAGGACGGACGGCTGGGCTCGCTCGGCCGGGCCGCAGGCTCCTCGCGGCGCGAGCCCGCCGAAGTCGAGGCCGAGCCGAGGACGTTGTCCCGGCGGGCCGGAGGCTGGCCGCCGTCGAAGCCGGCCGCGATCACGGTGACCCGGACCTCGTCGCCGAGGGCGTCGTCGATGACCGCGCCGAAGATGATGTTGGCCTCGGGGTGGGCGGCCTCGCTGACCAGCTGGGCCGCCTCGTTGATCTCGAACAGACCGAGGTCGGAACCGCCGGAGATGGAGAGCAGCACGCCCCGGGCGCCGTCGATGGACGCCTCCAGCAGCGGCGAGGAGATCGCCATCTCGGCCGCGGCCACCGCGCGGTCGTCGCCGCGGGCCGAGCCGATGCCCATGAGGGCCGAACCGGCCTCGGACATGACCGACTTCACATCGGCGAAGTCGAGGTTGATCAGGCCGGGGGTGGTGATGAGGTCGGTGATGCCCTGGACACCGGAGAGCAGGACCTGGTCGGCGGACTTGAAGGCGTCCAGGACCGAGACCTGGCGGTCCGAGATGGACAGCAGCCGGTCGTTGGGGATCACGATGAGGGTGTCGACCTCTTCGCGCAGCTCGGCGATGCCGTCCTCGGCCTGGTTGGCGCGGCGCCGTCCCTCGAAGGTGAACGGGCGCGTGACCACGCCGATGGTGAGGGCGCCGAGGGAGCGTGCGATGTTGGCCACGACGGGCGCGCCGCCGGTGCCGGTGCCGCCGCCTTCACCGGCCGTCACGAAGACCATGTCGGCCCCCTTGAGGACCTCCTCGATCTCCTCGCGGTGGTCCTCGGCGGCCTTGCGGCCGACGGCCGGGTTGGCTCCGGCGCCGAGTCCGCGGGTGAGTTCGCGGCCGACGTCCAGCTTGACGTCGGCGTCGCTCATCAACAGCGCCTGAGCGTCGGTGTTGATGGCGATGAACTCGACGCCCTTGAGACCGACCTCGATCATCCGGTTGATGGCATTGACACCACCGCCGCCGACACCGATGACCTTGATGACTGCGAGGTAGTTCTGCGGTGCTGCCACGTCGAAGGCCTCTCGCCTCGAATTACGTTGCCGTCGTCGTGCGGTGCCCCGCGCCGGGACGACAGATGCCGAATGGGACGGTCCGTAACGCCGACCCGAACCCTAACCCTGAAGTTTAGGGTTACCAGTGTGTCTGTTTCCTGGAGTCTTCTGAACAGGACACTAAGTCGACAAGTGGCGCCCGTTCAACGAACACGCCGAACCTCCCGTTTTTCTTTTCACCCTATGTGATCAGCCGTAGCAGTGCCCAACCAGGGTGCTGGCCTGCGCCGATGTGCGTCAACTACCCGATGACGCAGGGGCGGTGGGAACGCTGACATCGAAGTGCCGCGCGCCGGGAGCTGCTTTCATGAGAGCTGCGAGGGTCCGCGCCTTGGCGCGACCGTTCTCGCCGCTGCCCCATGCGACCGTGCGGCCGTCGGCCAACTCCAGCGAGATGTCGTCGTAGGAACGGACTTGGACGGTCCGGGTGTCCGCCGCCACGGCGGCCGGCAGCTCGCCGGCGACCAGGACCGCCTCGCGCACCAATCGGTCGGTGCCGAAGCGGCGGAAGCTCGCGGAGCCGGAACCCCTGCGGGAGACGGACAATTCCAGCACCGGAACGCCATTCGGCGCCTGAGAAACCGTGGCGAATCGGACACCTTCGTGGTCGATTTCGATGAAATTCCGATCTTTTCGGACAATCAGAACCGGAGTACGCTCGGTCACTTTCAGACCGATTCCATGGGGCCAGGACCGGACCACATCAACGGTGTCAATTCGGGGCAATTTCCGGCGAAGTCGGGCTTCGATGCCATCGGTGTCGACGGAAATCATCGGCGCCCCGACCGGTACGTCCGCCGCGT
Organism: Streptomyces sp. NPDC002076; assembly: GCF_053593835.1. Classification (NCBI taxonomy): domain Bacteria; kingdom Bacillati; phylum Actinomycetota; class Actinomycetes; order Kitasatosporales; family Streptomycetaceae; genus Streptomyces; species Streptomyces sp. NPDC002076. The sequence continues at coordinate 140,917 of NZ_JBSFDI010000004.1, read as the reverse complement.
CCAGCACCTCGTCGGGGGTGAGCACGCGCGTGCCGGACACCGAGACGTGCCGGACGCGCAGCCAGCTCGAGCCGTACAACACCCAGATGCCACCGGCCCCGAGGAGCACGGCGAGCGCGGCCAGGATGACGATCGTACGAAGAGGCGGTCTCCTGAGCCTGCGGACGAGCGGCGGGCCGGACGACTCCTGCTGGCGTTCACCGCGCTCGGCGGTCGTCGGTCCGGCCACGCGCGCTCCCTTTCTTGGCTCGGCTCACCTCCGGGGCGCGCCCCTTCGGCTCACTCGCCGATGCTAGTGGTGGCGCGAGGCGATCGCCTCGTACACCATGCCGACGAGCAGCTCGTCGGCGTCCCGGCGGCCGAACTCGCTTGCCGCGCGGGACATCTCGTACAGCCGGTGCGGATCGGCGAGCACGGGCAGGACGTTCTGCTGGACCCACTCCGGCGTGAGTTCCGCGTCGTCGACCAGGAGGCCGCCGCCGGCCTTGACCACCGGCTGGGCGTTGAGCCGCTGTTCGCCGTTGCCGATGGGCAGCGGGACATAGGCGGCCGGGAGTCCGACGGCGGAGAGTTCGGCGACGGTCATCGCGCCCGCACGGCAGAGCATCATGTCGGCCGCGGCGTACGCGAGGTCCATCCGGTCCAGGTAACTTACCGGGATATAGGGGGGCATTCCCGGCATCTGGTGCACCTGCGGCAGTTCGTTCTTCGGGCCGACCGCGTGCAGGATCTGGATGCCGGCCTGCTGCAGCCACGGGGCGACCTGCTGGACGACCTCGTTGAGACGGCGGGCGCCCTGGGAGCCGCCGGAGACGAGCAGTGTGGGCAGGTTCGGGTCGAGGCCGAAGCGGTGCCGGGCCTCGGGGCGGGCGGCGGCGCGGTCCAGGGTGGCGATGGAGCGGCGCAGCGGGATGCCGATGTAGCGGGCGTCGCGCAGCTTGCTGTCGGGCGTGGAGACGGCGACCCGGGCCGCGTACCGCGAGCCGATCTTGTTGGCCAGACCGGGGCGGGCGTTGGCCTCGTGGATCACGATGGGCACGCCGAGGCGCTTGGCGGCCAGATAGCCGGGCAGGGCGACATAGCCGCCGAAACCGACCACGACGTCCGCCTTGGTGCGCTCCAGGATCTGCTCGGCGGCCTTGATGGTGCCGCGCAGCCGGCCCGGGACGGTGATCAGCTCGGGGGTCGGCTTACGGGGCAGCGGCACCGCCGGGATCAGCGCCAGCTCGTAGCCTCGCTCCGGGACGAGCTTGGTCTCCAGGCCGCGCTCCGTGCCCAGGGCCGTGATCCCCACGGTGGGGTCCTGCCTGCGCAGGGCGTCCGCGAGGGCGAGCGCGGGCTCGATGTGGCCGGCGGTCCCCCCACCGGCGAGTACGACATGCACCGAAATTCACCGCTCTCCGGACGAACGCGCCGCCGAGGCACGCCGTCGCATCGTGTTCCATCTCCGAGGCCCCCGCTCGGCACCGGAGCCTCCCGCCCGCTTTCTACCAAAGCGAGGTTGCCGCATCGCAAGCGCCGCCCGCGCAGCGGGCTCGTCGCGCGCGAAGGCGATCAGCAGCCCGATGGCGAACATGGTCGGCAGCAGGGCGGACCCTCCGTAGGAGAACAGCGGGAGAGGGACGCCGGCGATCGGCAGCAGACCGAGCACCGCACCGATGTTGATCACCGCCTGGGCGGTGATCCAGGTGGTCACGCCTCCCGCGGCGTACCTCACGAAGGGGTCCTCCGTGCGTCCGGCCACGCGGATACCCGCATAGCCTAGAGCCGCGAACAGGGCGAGCACCGACAGCGTCCCCGCCAGCCCCAGTTCCTCACCGGTGACGGCGAAGATGAAGTCGGTGTGGGCCTCCGGCAGTTGGCCCCATTTTTCCACACTCGCACCGAGACCGGAACCGAAGAGTCCGCCGGAGGCGAGGGCATAGATGCCGTGCGCGCCCTGCCAGCACATGTCGTTCGGGCCGGGGTCGGTGGCGGCGATGCAGCTGAGCCGGTTCAGCCGGTGCGGGCTGGACCAGATGGCGAGCGCGGCGAGCAGCCCGGCGACGCTCAGCACCCCGGAGAACAGCCGGGTCGGCGCTCCCGCGAGCCACAGCAGCCCGAACAGGATCGCGGTCAGGATGATCGTCGTACCCATGTCGCCGCCGAGCATGATCAGCCCGAGCAGCAGGAAGGTGACCGGCACCAGCGGCACCAGCATGTGCTTCCACTGGGCCAGCAGCCTCTTCTCCTGCTTGCGGGCGATCAGGTCCGCGCCCCACAGCACCAGGGCCAGCTTGCCGAACTCGCTGGGCTGGATCTGGAAGGAGCCGCCGAGGGCGATCCAGTTCTGGTTGCCGTTGACCGCCATCCCTATCCCGGGGATCTGCACCAGGACCATCAGGAAGACGGCGCCGGCGAGGATCGGGTACGCCAGCGCCCGGTGCAGTTTCACCGGCATGCGGGAGGCCACGAACAGCAGTACGCCGCCGATGACCGCGGCGAGGAACTGCTTGCGGAAGAAGTACGACCCGGGCAGCGACAGCTGCAGCGCCGTGATCTGGGAGGCCGAGTAGACCATCACCAGACCCAGCACGGTGATCAGCAGGGTGCCGCCGACGATCAGGTAGTAGGCGGTCAGCGGCCGGTCCCAGGCCTTGCGAGCGCGAGTGTAGAGCCGTTGTACGGAGTTCTCGCGCGGCGGGCGGGGCGCCGCGGGCCTTCTGGCGGCGCGCTGAGCCGGTGGACGGCCTGTACGGCTACCGGACATCACCAGCTCCTCGCACCCGCCGACCAAACCCGAGCCACATCAGCCTCACGCGTCCCTCCAAAGGGTCCCGAAGCACCCCAGGTGGCCGAGACCCGCCGTCAGGCGCCCGCGCCGAGTTCGCGGACCGCCGCCGCGAACGCGTCACCGCGCTGGTTGTAGTTGGTGAACATGTCCATGGAGGCGCAGGCCGGGGCCAGCAGCACCGTGTCACCGGGCTTCGCGAGCCGCTTCGCTTCCGTCACCGCCTGGAGCATCGCCCCAGTGTCGGTCCGGTCGAGGTCGACCACGGGTACTTCCGGGGCGTGTCGCGCGAGGGCGTCGCGAATCAGCTCACGGTCGGCGCCGATCAGGACGGCACCGCGAAGGCGCTTCGCCGACTTGGCGACCAGCTCGTCGAACGTCGCGCCCTTCGCCAGACCACCCGCAATCCATACGATCGACTCATATGCCGCCAACGAGGCTTCCGCGGCATGGGTGTTGGTCGCCTTGGAGTCATCGATGTACGCGACCCCGTGGAGGTCGGCGACGTGCGCGATGCGGTGCGCGTCCGGGCGGAAGGCCTTGAGGCCCTCCCGTACGGCCTTGGCGGGCACCCCGAAGGCACGCGCGAGGGCCGCCGCGGCGAGGGCGTTGGCGATGTTGTGCGGGGCCGGCGGGTTGATGTCGGAGACCTCGGCCAGCTCCTGGGCGTTCTTCTGCCGGTTCTCGACGAAGGCGCGGTCGACCAGGATGCCCTCCACGACGCCGAGTTGGGAGGGGGCGGGGGTGCCGAGGGTGAAGCCGACGGCCCGGCAGCCCTCCTCCACGTCGGCCTCGCGCACCAGCTCCTCGGTCAGCTTGTCGGCCACGTTGTAGACGCAGGCGACCCGATTTCCTTCGTAGATACGGCCCTTGTCCTTGGCGTACGCCTCCATCGAGCCGTGCCAGTCGAGGTGGTCCGGGGCGAGGTTGAGAACGGCGGCCGAGTGGGCGCGCAGCGAGGGCGCCCAGTGCAGCTGGTAGCTGGACAGCTCCACGGCGAGGACGTCGTACTCCTCGTCCCCGAGCACCACGTCCAGCAGCGAGACGCCGATGTTGCCCACGGCGGCCGTGCGCAGGCCCGCGGCCCGCAGGATGGACGCGAGCATCTGCACGGTCGTGGTCTTGCCGTTGGTGCCCGTGACGGCCAGCCAGGGCGCAGCGTCGGGTCCGCGCAGGCGCCAGGCCAGCTCGACGTCGCCCCAGACCGGCACGCCCGCTGCGGCCGCCGCCGTGAAGAGGGGCTTGTCGGGCTTCCAGCCGGGCGCGGTGACGATCAGCTCGGTGCCCTCCGGCAGGGTCGCCCCGTCGCCGAGGCGCACGGTGATGCCGAGCGCCTCCAGTTCGGCGGCCTGCTCACGCGCGCGTGCGTCGTCGCCGTCGTTGACGACCGTGACGACCGCCCCGCGCGCGTGCAGCACCTTCGCCGCCGGGACGCCGGAGACGCCGAGCCCGGCGACGGTGACGTGCTTGCCCTGGAAGTCGTAGAGCTCCGAGGTGGAGGTCACTTTTCCGCTGCCCATCCTGCATAGAAGAGGCCCAGTCCGACAATCACACAGATGCCCTGGATGATCCAGAATCGGACCACCACAAGGACCTCGGACCAGCCCTTGAGTTCGAAGTGGTGCTGGAGTGGCGCCATCCGGAAGACGCGCCTGCCGGTGAGCCGGAAGGAGCCGACCTGGATGACGACCGACATGGTGATGAGGACGAACAGACCGCCCATGATGGCCAGCAGCAGCTCCGTGCGGGAGAGGATGGCCAGACCGGTGAGGACACCGCCGAGGGCGAGCGAACCGGTGTCGCCCATGAAGATCTTCGCCGGCGAGGTGTTCCACCACAGGAAGCCCAGGCAGGCGCCCATCAGGGCGGAGGCGATCACCGCGAGGTCGAGCGGGTCGCGCACCTCGTAGCAGGCGGCCGGGTTCGTCAGGGTCTGCGCGTTGGCGCAGGACTCCTGGAACTGCCAGACGCCGATGAACGTGTAGGCGCCGAAGACGAGCACGGAGGCGCCGGTGGCCAGTCCGTCCAGACCATCGGTGAGGTTCACGCCGTTCGACATCGCGAGGATCATGAACAGCGCCCAGACGACGAACAGCACCGGGCCGATCGTCCAGCCGAAGTCGGTGATGAACGACAGCTTGGTGGAGGCCGGGGTGTTGCCACGGGCGTCGGCGAACATCAGCGACAGCACCGCGAAGGAGATGCCGACGATCAGCTGGCCGGCCATCTTCGCCTTGGCCCGCAGGCCCAGCGAACGCCGCTTGACGATCTTGATGTAGTCGTCGAGGAAGCCGACCAGGCCCATGCCGAACATCAGGCCGAGGACCAGGATCCCCGAGTAGGTGGGCGGGTAACCGGTGATGAGCTTGCTCAGGAAGTACGCGGCGATCGTCGCCAGGATGAAGGCGATACCGCCCATGGTCGGCGTACCGCGCTTGCTGGCGTGCTCGCGCGGACCGTCGTCACGGATGTACTGGCCGTAGCCCTTGCGGGCGAGGAGCTTGATCAGCAGCGGGGTGCCGATCAGCGTCAGGAAGAGGCCAATGACTCCTGAGAACAGGATCTGCTTCATCATCGGGCGGCAACCTCGCCCTCGGCACCGGTCTCGACGAGCGCCTGGGCAACGCTCTCCAGACCCACCGAACGGGACGCCTTCACGAGCACGACGTCCCCCGGGCGCAACTCGCTGCGCAACAGGTCGATCGCCGCCTGTGCGTCGGACACGTGCACCGACTCCTCACCCCACGAACCCTCGTTATATGCGCCCAGTTGCAGCCAGGAGGCCTCAATCCCCCCGACGGCGACGAGCTTGCTGACGTTGAGCCGGACGGCGAGCCGTCCGACGGCGTCGTGCTCGGCGAGCGCCTCGTCCCCCAGCTCGGCCATCTTGCCGAGCACCGCCCACGTGCGGCGCCCCTTGCCCATGGCCGCGAGCGCCCGAAGGGCGGCCCGCATGGACTCGGGGTTGGCGTTGTAGGCGTCGTTGACGATGGTCACGCCGTCCGGGCGCTCGGTGACCTCCATCCGCCAGCGGGAGAGGGAGCCCGCCTCGGAGAGCGCGGTGGCGATCTCTTCCGCGGACATGCCCAGCTCATGGGCGACGGCGGCCGCGGCGAGCGCGTTCGACACGTGATGCTCACCGTACAGGCGCATGGTCACATCGCTTGCACCGGAGGGTGTGAGAAGCCTGAAGGAAGGCTGTCCGCTGTCCGTGAGTCGCACGTTCTCGGCGCGTACGTCCGCTTCGGCCGACTCTCCGAAAAGGACCACCTTCGCCTTGGTACGGGGGGCCATGGCGCGGACCAGCGGGTCGTCGGCGTTCAGGATCGCGGCGCCGTCCTCCGGAAGGCCCTCGATGATCTCGCCCTTGGCCTGGGCGATCTGCTCGCGGCCGCCGAACTCGCCGATGTGGGCGGTGCCGACGTTGAGAACCAGGCCGATCCTGGGAGGCGTGAGGTCGGTGAGGTAGCGGATGTGCCCGATGCCTCGGGCGCCCATCTCCAGCACGAGGAACCGCGTCTCCTCGGTGGCGGACAGGGCGGTCAGCGGCAGCCCGATCTCGTTGTTGAGCGAGCCGGGGGTGAACACCGTCGGCGCCTTGCGCTGCAGCACCTGCGCGATCAGGTCCTTGGTGCTGGTCTTGCCCGCCGAGCCGGTCAGGGCGACGAGGGTCGCGCCGAGCCGGCGTACGACGTGCCGGGCGAGGGCGCCCAGCGCGGTCTGGACGTCGTCGACGACGATCGCGGGCACGCCGACCGGGCGCGACGCCAGTACGGCGACCGCGCCCGCCTCGATCACCTGCGCTGCGTAGTCGTGGCCGTCCACGCGTTCGCCGACGAAGGCGGCGAACAGGCTGCCGGGCACCACCTCGCGGGAGTCCCGGACGACCGGTCCCGTGACCTCCACGGACGGATCCGGTATGTCGTGCGTCTGCCCGCCGACGACTGCTGCGATCTCGGCGAGGGAGAGGGCGATCACAAGTTCATCCCCTGGATCTTCTGGATTTTCATCCCTGGGTTTTCTGGATGGCTTCGCGGAGCACCTGGCGGTCGTCGAAGGGACGGACCACGCCGGCGATGTCCTGGCCCTGCTCATGGCCCTTGCCCGCGACCAGCACGGTGTCGCCGGCCTGGGCGCGGCCCACGGCGGCGGCGATCGCGGCGGCCCGCTCCTCGAACAGGAGCACCTCGCCACGCTCGTGCGCGGGCACGGAGGCGGCGCCCTGGAGCATGGTCGCGAGGATCGCCAGGGGGTCCTCGGAGCGGGGGTTGTCGGAGGTCAGTACGGCCGTGTCGGCGAGCCGGGCCGCGGCGGCGCCCATCGGGGCGCGCTTGGTCCGGTCGCGGTCGCCGCCGCAGCCGAGGACCACGTGCAGGCGGCCCTTGGTGACCTTGCGCAGCGCCTTGAGCACGGACTCGACGGCGTCGGTCTTGTGGGCGTAGTCCACGACCGCGAGGTAGGGCTGCCCGGCGTCCACGCGCTCCAGCCGGCCGGGGACGCCCGGGACGGCGGCGATGCCGTCGGCGGCGGTCTGCGGGTCGAGACCGGCGGCAGCGAGCGCGACGACGGCGGCGAGGGTGTTCGCCACGTTGAAGGGACCGGCGATCGGCGACTTGGCGTGGATCCGCTCGCCGTCCGGGCCGACGACGGTGAACGTCGAGTCCACCGGGCCGACCTGGACGTCCTCGGCGCGCCAGTCGGCGTCGGGGTGGCCCTCGGCGGAGAAGGTGACGACGGGGACCGTGGCCTCCTCGGCCAGCCGGCGGCCGTACGCGTCGTCCACGTTGATCACGCCGAGTTTGCTGCGTTTCGGGGTGAACAGCTGTGCCTTGGCCCGGAAGTAGTCCTCCATGTCGGAGTGGAACTCCATGTGTTCCGGGCTGAGGTTGGTGAACACGGCGATGTCGAAGACACAGCCGTCGACCCGGCCGAGGACCAGGGCGTGGCTGGAGACCTCCATGGCGACCGCCTCGGCGCCTCTTTCGCGCATGACCGCGAACAGGGCCTGGAGGTCGGTGGCTTCGGGGGTGGTGCGCTCCGACTTGATGCGCTCGTCGCCGATGCGGATCTCCACCGTGCCGATGAGGCCGGCGGGGCGGGACGCGCCCAGGCCGCCTTCGACGAGATAGGCGGTGGTGGTCTTGCCGGAGGTGCCGGTGATGCCGATCTGGAGCAGATCGCGGCCCGGGTGCCGGTAGATCGTGGCCGCCAGCTCCCCCATCCGTCCGCGCGGGTCGTCGACGACCAGGACGGGCAGTCCGGTCGCGGCGGCGCGCTCGGCGCCCGTGGGGTCGGTGAGCACGGCGACGGCGCCCAGGCTCGCGGCCTGGGTGACGAAGTCGGCGCCGTGCAGCCGGGCGCCCGGGAGGGCGGCGTACAGGTCGCCGGGGCGGACGGCGCGCGAGTCATGGGTGATGCCCTTGATCTCGGCGGCGCCCTCCGGCGCGGTGACACCCAGCTGGTCGGCGAGCTCCGCGAGGGGTGTGGCGGGGAGCAGCGTCGGCCGGGGCAGTCCCGGATATGTCACGGGTTGGCCCTTCTGGGTGGTTTGGGACTGATCAGCGTGTGGCACGGCGGTGAGCGTACCGGGCGTACCCGCTCCGGAGCGAAGCGAGGGGTTCTCGGCCGCCTGGTTCCCGGGTTCCGGGGTGATCGTTGTCACGAGTTCGTTTCCTGGTGTTCCGGTGTGCTGATCAGGGCTTGTAGTCGACGGGCAGGTTCGCGGCCGGCGCCCCGGTCGGCGGGACCTGGAGGGTCTTCAGGGCGAACTCCATCACCTGCTTGTAGATGGGGCCACAGATCTGGCCGCCGAAGTAGCTGCCGGAGGTGGCGTTCTGGATGGCGCAGTAGACGGTGATGCGGGGGTTGTCCGCGGGTGCGAAGCCGGCGAACGACGAGGTGTACCCGTGGTACTTGCCGGTGGCCGGATCCACACGGTTGGCCGTGCCGGTCTTGCCCGCCACGTTGTATCCGGGGATGCGGGCCTTGACGCCGGTGCCCTGCTCGTCGTCCACGACGGACTCCAGCATCATGGCCACGGCCCGGGCCGTCTTCTCGCTGACCACGCGGGTCTGCTTGGGCTTGGGCGCGGGGGTGAAACGGCCGTCGGCGCCCTTGCTGCCGCGCACCAGGGTCGGCTCGATCCGGACCCCGCCGTTGGCGATGGTCGAGTAGACCGAGGCGGCCTGGACGGCGTTGATGGAGAAGCCCTGGCCGAAAGGAATCGTGTACTGCTGCGAGGTGGACCACTTCTGGTACGGCGCGAGGATGCCCGGGGTCTCGCCCGGGAAGCCGAGTCCGGTGTAGCGGCCGATGCCGAACTTGCGCAGGTAGGAGTAGAGGACCTTGTTGGCCTCGGGCTGCGTCCTGCCGAGCTGGCCGGTGGCCAGGATGGTGCCGATGTTGCTGGACTTGGCGAGGACGCCGTTCAGCGTGAGGTTCCAGGTGGCGTGGTCGACGTCGTCGGAGAAGAGCCGGTCGCCACGATGCAGCCGGTTCGGTACGACGACGTGGGTGAACGGAGTGGCCGCGTTCTCCTCCAGCACGGCCGCCATGGACATCACCTTGGCGGTGGAGCCGGGCTCGTAGGCGTCCTGGACGGCCGCGTTGCCCAGGGCCGCGCCGTCGGCCTTCGACAGGTCGTTGGGGTCAAAACCTGGCGAGTTGGCCAGGGCCAGGATCTGCCCGGTGCGGGTGTCCTGGACGACGACATAACCGCGGTCGGCCTTGGACTTCTTCACCTGTTGGGTGATGGCGTTCTGCGCGGCCCACTGGATGTCGCGGTCGATGGTCAGCTCGACGTCGGAACCGGGCACGGCGGGCGTCTCCGTCGATCCCGCCGTGGGCACCTCACGCCCTCCGGACTGGGCATAGCGGATCTTGCCGTCCTTCCCGGACAGCTGCTTGTTCAGCTCCTGCTCGATGCCGCCGCCGCCCTGTCCGTCGGCGTTGACCCAGCCCAGTATCCCGGCGGCGAGGTCGCCGTTGGGGTACACCCGCTGGCTGCTCGGGTCGGCGAAGACGCCGGCGAGCACGTTGACGGTGGTCTTGTCCGTCTCCGCCTTCTTGGCGAGCGCGGCCTTCAGGTCCTTGATCTGCTTCCAGACCTGCGGGGTCTGCCTGGTGGCGAGCCGGGCGTACCGGGAGTCCTTGTTCTTCGGCCGGAGCTTCTTCACGATGTCGCCCTGGCTCTGCCCGAGGATCGGCGAGAGCAGCGCGGCGGCCTGCTCCGGGCCGTCGTCGACCTTCAGCTGCTTGCTGCTGAACATCGTCGGATCGGCCGTGATGTCGTACGCGTCCTCGCTGATGGCGAGGGCCACGCCGTTGCGGTCGGTGATCCCGCCGCGCTCGGCGGCCAGCGTGTGCACGACATACCGGTTCTGCTCGGCCCGCGCGGCGTACGCACTGGCGTCGACGGCCTGCACCTGGAGCAGCCGTACGACGAAGGCGATCAGGACCAGGGTCAGCGTGAGGCTGACCAGGCGCAGCCGGGGTCGCGGGCTGCCGAGCCGGAGTGGGCGCTGATACGGCGGCCGAGCGCCGCTCGGCCGCCGCACCGGACGCGCACCGGGCGCGGGCTGCCGCTGTACGGCACTCCTCGGCCGCGGCGGCTTGGCCGGCCCGGGCACACGACGGCGCGGCGGTTCCCTGTCGGACACTTCCGTCACCTGCCGGGGGTCGGGGTGGGAATGGGCTGGGGGGTGGACGGGTGCGGGGGAACGGCCCCCGCGCGGGCGGAGGCGACAGCGGCCGACCGGGGCTGTCCCTGTGCCGGTGACGATGCGGTGGCGGAGGGCGTGACCGAGGCCGGCGTGGTGGGTGTGCCCGAGGTCGTGGGCGGGGCCGGAGCCGGGGTCAGGGCCTCGGGGGCGACCGGGTCGGTGAAGTCGGCGGACTCGGGGGTGGCGGCGCTCGGGACGCCCTTGATCCTGCCGTCGGAGCCGAGGAAGGCCGGGTCGCCGCCGGGGACCATGCCGAGTTGGCGGGCGCGGCGCTGGAGGGCGTCGGGAGAGGAGTAGGCGTCGATGTCCCGCTGGAGGGCCTGTTCCTCGTCGGTCAGGTTCTTCGTCCGCTTCTGCAGGTCGGCGAGCTTGAACGAGCCTTCGCTGAGCGCGGAGTTGAGCACCAGCAGTCCGATGAGACCGCCGCCGAGGAGCAGGACGACGAGCAGGACGAACGGGGTGCGGGCGGCCCGGGCCCGGCCGGCCGGAAAGAGCCGCACAAGCCGCGCGGCCCGCCCCTTCAACTGCGGTTTCCTACTCACGGCTCCCCCGGTCGGTCAGGGGCTCCTCGCAGCTCAGCCGCTCGCCCCGGAAACCCGCGCGGCACTCCGCATGACTACGGCGCTCCACGCGGCGCCCCGGGCAAGTCCCGGAGTCCCCGCGGCGCTCCCGGTGGCTCCGGGAACCCCCGAAGCACTCCCGGCGAGTCCCGAGATCCGCACGGCGATCCCAGCATGTTCCGGCGTCCCCACGGCAGCACTCCAGGCGAGTACGCGAACCCCCACGGCGCTCCCGGCAAGTCCCGAGGTCCACTCGGCACTCCAGGCGAGTCCGGGAACCCTCGCGGCACTCCCCGCGAGTCCCGAGGTCCGCACGGCGAGCCCGGCGCGCTCCGAAGTCCACTCGGCACTCCAGGCGAGACCTGGGACCCTCGCGGCACTCCCGGCGAGTCCCGAGAACCGCACGGCGAGGCCGGTGCGTTCCGGACTCGGCTTGGCGCTCCGGGCGAGCCAGGGAACCCCCGCGAGTGCGGGATCCCTCGTCGGTCCCCCGGTGCGGCCGGAGATCCTCGCGGCTGTCCTGGGGGGCTCGGCGAAGCATGCGGGCCGCCCGGTACCTGCGGGAGGCCACACGACCTCCCTGGCGAGTTCGGGAATGTCCCTGACGCCCCTGGTGAGACCGGCAATCCCCGTGAGTCCCCCAGTGGGTTCGGGAATCCAACCGACCCGTCTCGGTCACTCGGCGTCCTCCCTGATGCGTTCGGCGCCGCGCAGCCTGGCCGGTGCGGCCCGGCGGTTCTCGGCGACCTCTTCCTCGGTGGGAAGTTCGGCACCCCGGGTGAGCAGCTTGAGCCGCGGCTGGTAGCGCTCGGGCACCACCGGCAGCCCGGGCGGCGCGGTGGAGGCCGCGCCGGCCGCGAAGACCTGCTTGACCAGGCGGTCCTCCAGCGAGTGGTACGAGAGGACGGCGATGCGGCCGCCGACGTCCAGGGCCTTCACCGCCGCCGGGATCGCCCGCTCCAGGACGGACAGTTCACCGTTGACCTCGATGCGCAGCGCCTGGAAGGTGCGCTTGGCTGGATTGCCGCCGGTGCGCTTGGCGGCCTGCGGCAGAGCGTCACGGATCAGCTCGACCAGCCGCGCGCTGTTGCTGAACGGCTCCTTCTCGCGCTCGCGCACGATCGCGGCCACGATCCGCTTGGCCTGCTTCTCCTCGCCGTACGCGCGCAGGATCCGTACCAGTTCGCCCGCCGGGTAGGTGTTCAGGACCTCGGCGGCGCTGATGCCGGTCGTCTGGTCCATCCGCATGTCCAGCGGCGCGTCCTGCGCGTAGGCGAAGCCGCGGTCGGCCTCGTCCAGCTGCATGGAGGAGACCCCGAGGTCGAACAGAACGCCCTGCACGCGCGCGATGCGGAGCTTGTGCAGTACGTCGGGCAGCTCGTCGTAGACGGCATGCACCAGGGTGGCGCGCTCGCCGTAGGGCGCCAGCCGCTCGCCCGACAGGCGCAGCGCCTCCTTGTCCCGGTCGAGGCCGATCAGTCGCGCCTCCGGGAACCGGGTCAGCAGCGCCTCGCTGTGGCCGCCGAGGCCGAGGGTGCAGTCGACGACCACCGCTCCCGGGCGCTCCAGGGCGGGCGCCAGCAGGTCCAGGCACCGCTGGAGCATCACCGGGACGTGTCGACTCTGGCTCAAGGGGGCCTCTCATCTTCCGGCGGGCCCGCACGCACCGCCGGGTCCCCGCCAGCTCGTGTAGGGGAGGCCTGCCGGCGCCGGAAGCGTCAGCCGGACCGGGAGCGGGAGGAGGCCGAGCCGTACGTACGCGCCGCGCACGTGGGGAGACGGTCCGGGGTGAGCCGGGGTCTCCGGGGGTTTTACCAGCAGGGAGAGCCACGCCTCCCGCTTCGCGTCACTTTAGTCCACCCTGTCTCGCGGTCAATCAACCGGCCTGCGCGTCGCCTACCGCATCGCGGCGGGAGCCACAATTCGACGGGATTCATCCGTCCGGAGGAGGTTTGCCCTCCCTGTGGGGTAGCTCACAACAAGCCGCGATGACGTTTTTTGTCCCGCTCTCACAGGAGGACGGGACCGGGGGTGACCAGTAACGTCATGGGTATGACGACTTCCGCAGCAGTGCCCACTGGATCCGAAGGCGCCATAACCGACGCTGGCACCGTGACCGACCGCCTTGTCGAGTCCAACCAGACGTACGCCGCCGAGTTCACCGACCCCGGGATGGACGCCCGTCCCGTGCTCAAGGTCGCGGTCGTGGCCTGTATGGACGCGCGTCTCGACCTGCACGCCGCGCTCGGCCTGCAGCTCGGCGACTGTCACACCATCCGCAACGCGGGCGGTGTCGTCACCGACGACGTGATCCGGTCCCTGACCATCAGCCAGCGGGCGCTCGGCACCCGCAGCGTCGTGCTCATCCACCACACCGGATGCGGCATGGAGACCATCACCGAGGACTTCCGGCACGACCTGGAGATGGAGGTCGGCCAGCGGCCGGCCTGGGCGGTGGAGGCCTTCCGGGACGTCGACCAGGACGTACGCCAGTCCATGCAGCGCGTGCGCACCTCGCCGTTCCTGCTGCACACCGACGACGTGCGCGGTTTCGTGTTCGACGTGCGCACCGGTCTGCTGCGCGAGGTCGACCCGGCCTGACCGGCGGACCGGCCGGCCGCCCCGGAAGCATCCCGCCATCGCCGTATCGCCGTATCGAAGATGTGGTCGAAAAAGTCGTAAGACCGACATCGTGCGGGCAGTTGTCCACAGGCGAGTGACACGAATCGGTAACGGCGGCAAGAATGCGGGGAGTGGCGTCGCGCGGAACTTTTCCCGCGTGGTGTCCGTGTTTCGGGGTGGGCCGGTTTCGCACGTAGCGTCGGCCCGGAAAGAACGGGCCGAGGAGGGCCGGGTGACGACCTATGACGATCGAGCGAGCCTCACAGATCTGACCGCCACGGTGGAGCGGGTACGCGGTTCGGTGGAGGGCGTGATCGAGGGCAAGCCCGAGGTCGTACGGCTCGCGCTGACCGTGCTGCTCGCCGAGGGCCACCTGCTGATCGAGGACGTCCCCGGAGTGGGCAAGACGATGCTGGCCAAGGCGCTGGCGCGGTCCATCGACTGCTCGGTGCGGCGCATCCAGTTCACGCCCGACCTGCTGCCCTCGGACATCACCGGTGTGTCCATCTGGGACCAGCAGCGCCGGGACTTCGAGTTCAAGCCGGGCGCCATCTTCGCGCAGATCGTGATCGGTGACGAGATCAACCGCGCCTCGCCCAAGACTCAGTCGGCGCTGCTGGAGTCCATGGAGGAGCGCCAGGTCACCATCGACGGGCAGACGTACGAACTGCCCAGCCCCTTCATGGTGGTGGCCACGCAGAACCCGGTCGAGATGGAGGGCACCTACCCGCTGCCCGAGGCCCAGCGCGACCGTTTCATGGCCCGCGTCTCCGTCGGCTACCCGAGCGTGGAGGCCGAGTTGCAGATGCTGGACATCCACGGCGGGGTGAGCCCGCTGGCGGACCTGCAGCCGGTGGCGCACGCGCACGAGATCGTGAAGCTGATCGAGGCCGTGCGCGGGGTGCATGTCGCCGAGCCGGTCCGGCGGTACGCGGTGGAACTGGTCGCCGCCACCCGCACCCACCCCGACCTCAGACTCGGCGCCTCCCCGCGCGCGACGCTGCATCTGCTGCGGGCGGCCAAGGCGTCCGCGGCCCTCGCCGGCCGGGAGTTCGCGCTTCCGGACGACGTCCAGGCACTCGCCGTCGCCGTCCTCGCGCACCGTCTGCTGCCCACCGCCCAGGCCCAGCTGAACCGCCGTACCGCCGAGCAGGTCGTGCAGGAGATCCTGCAGCACACCCCGGTGCCCGCCGCGCCGGGGCAGCAGGGCGACTTCGGCGGACTCGGCCGTGGCGTTCCGGCGTATCCCCAGCAGCCCCCGCGGAGTCTGTGATGAGTGCCGGGGGGACGGGGCAGGCGGAGGCCGACCGCGGCGAGTCCGGCGGCGTCCGTACGGCCCTGGCGGGGCTGACCACCCGCGGCCGTTCCTTCCTGGCGGCCGGTATCGCGGCCGCGATCTGCGCGTACGTCCTCGGCCAGAGCGATCTGCTGCGGGTCGGCCTGCTGCTGGCCGCACTGCCCCTGACCTGCGCGACCGTGGTGTACCGCACGCGCTACCGGGTGGCCGGCACCCGTCGGCTCTCCCCCGCGCGCGTGCCGGCCGGCAGCGAGGCCCGGGTACACCTGCGGATGGACAACGTCTCCCGGCTGCCCACCGGCCTGCTGATGCTCCAGGACCGGGTGCCGTACGTCCTCGGGCCGCGCCCGAGGTTCGTGCTGGACCGGGTGGAGCCGGGCGGCCGCCGCGAGGTGTCCTACCGGGTCCGCTCCGACCTGCGCGGCCGCTATCCGCTGGGCCCGCTGCAGCTGCGGCTCACGGACCCCTTCGGAATGTGCGAACTCACCCGTTCCTTCTCGACGTTCGACACCCTCACGGTCATCCCGCGCGTGGAGCCGCTCGCCCCGGTCCGCTTCAGCGGCGAGGCCAAGGGGTACGGCGACGGGCGGCAGCGCTCGCTGGCCCTGGCCGGCGAGGACGACGTGATCCCGCGCGGCTACCGCTACGGCGACGATCTGCGCCGGGTGCACTGGCGATCCACCGCGCGCTACGGCGAGTTGATGGTGCGGCGCGAGGAGCAGCCCCGGCGCTCGCGCTGCACGGTCCTGCTGGACACCCGGGGCGGTGCCTACGAGGGCGCGGGCCCCGACTCGGCCTTCGAGTGGGCCGTCTCCGGCGCCGCCTCGGTGCTGGTGCACATGCTCGAACGCGGCTTCTCGGTACGGCTGCTGACCGACAGCGGCAGTGTGGTGCCCGGCGAGGGCGCCGACGGGTTCGCGGGCGCCGGCCAGGAGACCGCGGAGGCGGCCGGACTGATGATGGACACCCTCGCGGTGATCGACCACTCCGACGGCACGGGCCTCTCGCGGGCGTACGACGTGCTGCGCGGCGGCAACGAGGGGCTGCTGATCGCCTTCCTCGGCGACCTGGACGAGGAGCAGGCCACGACGGTCGCGAAGATGAGCCGGCGCAGCGGCGGCGCCGTCGCCTTCGTGCTGGATCCGGACACCTGGGTGCGGCAGGCGACCGATGTGTCGCGGCCCGGCGACCGGCACGCCGAGCGGCTGCGGATGCTGCGCGAGGCGGGCTGGACGGCGCTGAGCGTGCCCCGCGGCGCGGCACTGAACGGGCTGTGGCAGCAGGCGGACCGGGAGCGCTCGGGCCTGGCCGCGGTGGGCGGAGAGGCGACGCGATGAGCGGCCGGGCTCGACTGGCGCTGTGCGCGGCCGCGGCCACGCTGATGGCCTCCTGCGCGCTGCTGCCCCTGGTGGCCGAGCCGACCTGGCTGCTCCAGCTGGTCCCGCTGGTGGCCGTGCAGACCGGGGTGGGCGCGGCGGCCCGCCGGGTGCCGCTGGCCCGGCCGCTGACCGTGCTGGCGCAGGCGCTGGTCACCCTGGTGCTGCTGACTCTGGTCTTCGCGCGGGAGTACGCGGTCATCGGGCTGATCCCCGGCCCGGACGCCTTCCGGCACTTCGCCGACCTGCTCCAGCAGGGCTCGACCGACGTCAGCGAGTACGCGATACCGGCGCCGCTGACCGACGGCATCAAGCTGATGCTGATCGGCGGCGTGCTGCTGATCGGCCTGCTGGTGGACACGCTCGCGGTGACCTTCCGCAGCGCGGCCCCGGCCGGGCTGCCGCTGCTCGCGCTGTACTCGGTGGCCGCCGGGCTGTCCGACGGCGGCGCCGACTGGCTGTGGTTCCTGGTGGCGGCGGCCGGCTATCTGATGCTGCTGCTCGCGGAGGGCAGGGACCGGCTGGCGCAGTGGGGCCGGGTCTTCGGCGGCGCTCCCCGTACGCAGGGCTCCCCGGAGGACGGCGCGATGGCCCCGGTGCGGACCGGACGCCGGATCGGCGCGGTCGCGCTCGGTGCGGCCCTGGTGGTGCCGCTCGCCCTGCCCGCGATGCAGGGAGGCCTGCTGGACGCCGCCCGCACGGGCGTGGGAGTGGGCAACGGCGACGGCGGCACGATCTCCGCGGTCAATCCGCTGGTGTCACTGCGCGACAGCCTGAACACGAACAACGACCGCCAGGTGCTGTCCCTGAAGACCAGCACGAACGACATCTCGGACCTGTATCTGCGGATAGTGTCCCTGGACGACTTCGACGGCACCACCTGGAAGCCGGCCCAGCGGCACATCGTCGGCGTACCGGACAAGTTCCCGACGCCCATCGGCCTCGACGCGGACGTCAAGCGCGGCACGGTGACGACGACGGTCTCGGCGTCGGACTGGTACGCCCAGGACTGGCTGCCGATGCCGTACCCGCCGAGCGGTGTGCGGATCGGCGGCCGCTGGCGCTACGAGCCGGTCGGCATGACCCTGGTCGGCGACCACGACCAGACCACGCGTGGCGAGACCTACCAGGTCACCAGCCTGGACGTGCAGCCGACCGCGGAGCAGCTGTCCACCGCGCCGGAGCCGCCGGCGGCCCTGAAGCGCGAGTACACGAAGGTGCCGTCCTCGGTGCCGAAGGTCGTGGCCAGGACCGCCAAGGAGATCACCGCGGGCGCGCACAGCCACTACGAGGAGGCCGTCAAACTCCAGGACTACTTCGCCGTGACGGGCGGCTTCCAGTACGACACCCAGGTCGAGGTCGGCCGCGGCCCCGACGCCATCGCGACCTTCCTGAAGAAGAAGCAGGGCTTCTGCGTCCACTTCTCCTTCGCGATGGCGGCGATGGCCCGCACCCTCGGCATCCCGGCCCGGGTCGCGGTGGGCTTCGCGCCCGGTACCCCGCAGCCCGACGGCACGGTGGCGGTGAACCAGAAGGACGCACACGCCTGGCCCGAGCTGTACTTCGAGGGTGTGGGCTGGACCCGCTTCGAGCCGACCCCGACCCGCGGCACCACGCCGTCGTACACCCAGTCGGACACGCCCGGCAGCTCGCTGCCGGACCAGACCCTGCCGTCGCACCAGTCCTCCACGGCGCCCTCGGCGGCGGCCTCGCCGAGCCAGAGCTGTGCGCACGATGCGGTCAGGCTGCAGGGCTGCGACACCGGGTCCGCCGCGGCGGCCCCGCACAGCGGCGGCGGTGGCCCGGGCCCGTGGCGGTATGCCCTGATCGGCCTGGCCGCGCTGGTGGTCCTGGCGATTCCGCTGTCGCCGCTGCTGTGGCGGACGCGGGTGCGCTCGGTGCGGCTCGGCGGGCACGCCCGGACCGAGCAGGGCGCGGCCGCGCACGCCTTGGCGGCCTGGCAGGAGTTGACGGACAGCGCCTGGGATCACGGCATCGCGCCGGACGAGTCGCTGACCCCGCGCCGGGCGGCCGCCCGGATCGTCGAGCTCGGGCGGCTGGACCAGGCGACCGGTGGGGCGGTGCACCGGGTCGCGGACGCGGTGGAGCAGGTGCTGTACGCGCCCCGGCCGCGCCCGGCGGAGGGTACCGCGGCGGATGTGCGCCGGGTGATCGAGGGGCTGCGCGGCACGGCGAGCACCGGCACCCGGCTGCGGGCGCTGTTCCTGCCCCGCTCCTCGGTGCGGGTGCTGTGGGCGGTGTCGGCCCGCTGGTCGGCGCTCAGGGCGCGGGTGGCGGGGGCCCGGCCCGGCCGGCTGCGCCGGCCGTCCCAGCAGCAGGGCTGAGAGCATGTGTGAGGGGCGACCACCGCTGGTGGTCGCCCCTCACATGGTGTCTGTCGGTGTCCGGGGAACTCCGGGAAAACCGTCGGCCGGCTAATGGCCGTGTTCGTCCCGGCGGCGCTGCCAGCGCTCTTCGATGCGATCCATCATGGAGCGCCTCGGCCGCACCTGGCGACGAGCGGCACCCGCGGGCTGCTCGCCCGGCTTGGGAGCCTTGCGCCAGCCGGTGACGGCGAGCACGGCACAGCCCAGCATGACGAGGAAACCCACCACGCTGACCCAGATCAGCTGCGCGACCATTCCGGCCATGAGGAGCGCGATACCCACGAGGAAGCCTGCGACCGCCTGGTAGACCCGCCGCCGGGTGTACGTACGCAGCCCGCTTCCCTCAAGCGCCGACGCGAACTTGGGATCTTCGGCGTACAGCGCTCGCTCCATTTGCTCGAGCATGCGCTGCTCGTGCTCCGAGAGCGGCACGGAGTCCTCCTCATCGTGCAGTCGCCGGGGCGACCCGGGGGGTCCCTTCAGGATAGGCAGGGAATCGCCCCCGTGAAACCCGCCCCTCTACGCCAATTGGCCAACCGGAATCCGTCATGGCCGTCCCGGCTCGCTGAGGCTTCCATTCCCCGGCGGCCGACCCGTCATGCCGGGCGGTGTACCTCGATCATACGGCGCAAACCCCTCGATCGGGGGTCTTGTGGCGTACTCCATCCGCTGCCAAGGCCCTGATCAGCGGCGGGTCACGGCAGTCCGCTCAGCCCTCGGCGGCACCCGGCGTCTCACCGAGTACGTGCAGCTGGGTCGCGACGGAGTGGAACGCGGGCAGCTCGGCCGCGGCGGCCTCCAGCTTCAGGAGCGCGTCCAGGGCGCCGGGCTCGGTGTCCACGAGCACGCCGGGGACCAGGTCGGCGAAGACCCGCACGCCGTGCACGGCCCCGACGGTCAGGCCCGCGCCCTCGACCAGCGCGGTGAGCTGCTCGGCGGTGAACCGGCGCGGCATCGGGTCGCCGGCACCCCAGCGACCCTCGGGGTCCTGCAGCGCCTGCCGGGCCTCCGTGAAGTGGCCGGCGAGGGCGCGGGCGAGCACGGCGCCGCCGAGGCCGGCGGCGAGCAGGCTGAGCACGCCCTCGGAGCGCAGCGCGGCGACGGCGTTGCGGATGCCCTCGGCCGGGTCGTCCACGTACTCCAGCACGCCATGGCACAGCACGGTGTCGTAACCGCCGCGCTCGACCACGTCGAACAGGCCGTGCGCATCGCCCTGGACGCCGCGGACCCGCTCGGCGACGCCGGCCTCGGCAGCCCGGCGCTCCAGCGCGAACAGCGCGTTCGGGCTGGGGTCGACGACGGTGACGCGGTGGCCGAGCCGGGCCACGGGCACGGCGAAGTTGCCGCTGCCGCCTCCGGTGTCGAGGACGTCCAGTGACTCCCGTCCCGTGGCCTTGACCCGGCGGTCGAGGGCGTCCTGGAGGACCTCCCAGACCACGGCGGTACGCAGGGAGGCGCGGGGGCGCATCGGGTCCGACACGGCAGTTGACTCCTCGGCAGGGCTGGATCGCTTCAGGCGACTCCACCCTATTGCCTGCGCCGCCCTGCCGGTCACCGCGGACGGATACGGCCGGACGCGTCTCGAACGCCGGACTTCCCGTGGTCAGCCCGCGTCCGGAAGCTCACCGCGCGCGCTCGGGCCGTCCGGTTCCCCGGGATCCTGGCGGGGTTGGGGCAGGACCGGCTGGAGGACGAGCATCCGCTCGACGATGCGCAGGAACATCGCCACGTCCCGTATCAGGTCGTCGGCGTCGCGGCGGCTCGCGGCGCCCTGGATGCCGGCCTCGGCACGGGCCCGGCGGGCGGCGCCGGAGGCGAACAGCGCGCTCCACTCGGTCAGTTCGGGGGCGATCTCGGGCAGTACCTCCCAGGCGCTGCGGATCCGGGCGCGGCGGCGCGGGGAGGTCTCGGGGCGGCCGCGGGCGGCGAGCACGGCGGCGGCGGTGCGCAGGGCGGCGAGGTGGGCCGTCGCATAGCGCTCGTTCGGCGTTTCCAGGACGGTGGCCTCGTCCAGTGCGGCCCGGGCCTGGGCGAGCAGGTCGAGGGCGGCGGGCGGGGCCGTGGCCCGGCGGAGCACGGGGTGCACGTCGCTCGCCGGGCCGGTCAGTGAGGGGGCAGGGCCGGTGGCGCGGCGCCGGCGAGCGGCGGCTGCGGACGGGTTGGCCATGACGAACCTCCTGTCGTCTGGGTGACGGCACGGGTGCCGTATGTGCCCATCGTGCGGTATGGCACTGACAATCCGTTCTGACCTGGGGTTTTGCTTCGATCGTAGGTTCGGGCGTATTTTTGCACTGACCAGTCAGTTCAAAAATCACGAAGCCGCAGGGGGGCTTGTGGACGGCGTGCACGTCAAGGCGGAGGGCCTCGGGCTCAAGGGGCCGCGGGGGTGGGCCTTCCGGGGCGTCACCCTCGACGCGGAGCCCGGCTCACTGATCGCGATCGAGGGACCGTCCGGCTCCGGGCGCACCTGTCTGCTGCTCGCGCTCACGGGCCGGATGAAGCCCACCGAGGGCACGGCCACCGTCGGCGGGTTCCGGCTCCCCCGGCACATGGCCCGGCTGCGCCGGGTCAGCGCGGTGGCCAACGTGGCCGGGGTGACCGACCTGGAGCCGGCCCTGACCGTCGGCGAGCACCTGCGCGAACGGGCCCTGCTGCAGAGCCGCTTCGGCGACGCCCTGCGCGAACTGCTGCGCCCTCGCACCCAGCGCGTGCACGAGGCACGGCTGCGCGTCGACGCGGCCCTGGCCGCCGCCGGACTCGACCTGGAAGCGCTGCCCAAGGGCTCCCGGACGGCCGTGCGCGACCTGGAACGGCCGCAGGAGCTGCGCCTGTCCATCGCCCTGGCGCTGCTCGGCCGGCCGGGGCTGCTCGGCGTCGACGACCTCGACACCAAGCTCTCGGACGCCGAGCGCGGCGAACTGTGGGAGCTGCTGCGCTCGCTCACGCGCGCGGGGACGACGGTGGCGGTCGTCTGCCGCACGGCCCCCGGCGACTGCGTCGTCGTACCGACGGGGCCGCAGGACACCGGCGAGACGGCCGGCACGGGCGACGCGAAGAACGCCGGAGCCGAGTCCGGCACGGGAGACGAGACCGACGGCGAGAGCGCCGAGAAGAGCGACCCGAAGGAGGACGTCGATGCGCTCGCCTAGGCTCGCCGTGCTGGAACTCAGGCGCTTCGGGCGTGGTCGGCTGCCGCGTGCCGCCCTGGTCGCGCTGCTCGTGCTGCCGCTGCTCTACGGCGCCCTGTACCTGTGGTCCTTCTGGGACCCGTACGGCCGCCTCGACCGCATCCCGGTGGCCCTGGTGAACGACGACAAGGGCGCCACCGCGGGCGGGAAGAGGATCAGCGCCGGTGCCGACATCGTGGACGGGC
The DNA here is from genome assembly GCF_053593835.1 of Streptomyces sp. NPDC002076. Taxonomy (NCBI): domain Bacteria; kingdom Bacillati; phylum Actinomycetota; class Actinomycetes; order Kitasatosporales; family Streptomycetaceae; genus Streptomyces; species Streptomyces sp. NPDC002076. The sequence continues at coordinate 118,811 of NZ_JBSFDI010000004.1, read as the reverse complement.
TGCGCGACAGCCGTACCTTCGAGTGGCACGAGGTGAGCGACGAGGCGGCCCGCGAGGGCGTCGAGAACGGCACGTACTACCTGTCGCTGACCATGCCGGCCGACTTCAGCCGGCGGATCGCCTCCAGCTCGGGCAACTCCCCCGAGACCGGCGCCCTTCAGGTGCGCACCAACGACGCCAACAACTACATCGTCGGCCAGATCTCCCGGACCGTCTTCAACGAGGTCCGCTCGGCCGCCTCCGCCAAGGCCTCCCGCACCTTCCTGGACAAGATCTTCGTCTCGTTCTCCGGCATCCACGACAAGACCGTCACGGCCGCCGACGGCGCCGACCGGCTGAACTCCGGCATCGGGAAGGCGGAGAAGGGCTCCAAGGACCTCGCCGACGGGCTGAAGGACGCCAAGAGCGGCAGCGGCCAACTGGCCAAGGGCCTGACGAAGCTGAACACGGGCGCAGGCGACCTCCAGGACGGGTCCCGCCGGGTCGCCGACGGCACCCAGGCCCTCGCCGACAAGGTCGACGGCGTCTACGGCCAGGCCGCCCCCTACCTCAAGGACAACGAGAAGACCATCGGGGACACCGCCCGGCTGGTCGCCGACTCGGCCAGGACCGTCAAGGACAATCTCGACGTCCTGGTGAAGCTCGCCCCGGGCGCCGCGAAGGCCGCCCGCACGAACTCCGCCGTCCTGGACGAGATCTACCGGGCGCGCTGCGAGACCGCGGCCATTCCCGATCCGTACTGCCCCCAGCTGAAGCGCGCCAGGACGGCCGCCGCCGAGGTGGCCACCGTCGCCGACGACCTCAACACGCTGATCGCGGACCAGGACGGCGACCTGAAGACGATGCGGGACAACCTCGGCACCCTCCAGAAGCAGGCGGCGGCCCTCGAGGAGCGGGCACCGCACCTGTACGAGGACGTCGACGACGCCGTCCGGAAGATCGACAAGCTGAACGCCGGCGCTCAGAAGGTCGCCGACGGCGCCGAGAAGCTGCACGCCGGGCTCGGGACCGCACAGGCCGGCGCGACCACGCTGGACCAGGGCATCGGCACGGCCGCGTCGGGCGCCCAGACCCTGAACGGCGGCCTCTACAAGCTCTCCGACGGCTCCGGGAAGCTCGCCGGCGGACTGCACGACGGCGCCAGGAAGATCCCGGACTACGACAAGAAGGACCGCGACCGGCGCACCAGTGTGATGGCCGACCCGGTCCAGCTGGCCTCCCATGACCTGCACAAGGCGCCGAACTACGGCACCGGATTCGCCCCGTACTTCATCCCGCTGTCCCTGTGGGTGGGCGCGATGGTCGCCTACATGCTGATCGCGCCGCTCAACCGGCGTGCCCTGGCGGCCGGTTCGCCGGCCTGGCGGATCGCGCTCGCGGGCTGGCTGCCGGTGGTCGCCGTGGGTGTGCTCCAGGTGGCCGCGCTGATGGCCGTACTGCACTGGGCGATCGGTCTGCAGATGCTCCGCGCGGCCGGCACGATCGGCTTCCTGTGCCTGGTCACGGCCTGCTTCGCGGCGATCGTGCAGTGGCTGAACGCCCGCTTCGGCGCGGCCGGCCGGATCCTGGTGCTCGCGCTGCTGATGCTCCAGCTGACCTCGGCGGGCGGCACCTACCCCGTGCAGACCAGCCCGGGCTTCTTCACCGCGATCCACCCGTTCCTGCCGATGAGCTACATCGTGGAGGCGCTGCGCCGGCTGATCACCGGCGGCGGGCTGGGCCCGGTCTGGCAGGCGTGCGGAGTGCTGGCCGTCTTCACCGCGGGCGCGCTCGCGCTGACCGCCCTCGCGGCCCGGCGCCGCCAGGTGTGGACGCTCGACCGGCTGCACCCGGAACTGAGCCTGTGAACCGGGGCGAGGCCCCGCACGCGCGCGTACCTGTGAGAATCAGGGCCATGGAAAGCAGCAGCGCCAGGTCCGGCGGCAGCACGCGCCGCGAGGCCACCCGGCAGAAGCTCTACGAGGCGGCCGTCACGCTCATCGCCGAGCAGGGCTTCTCCGCGACCACGGTGGACGAGATCGCGGAGCGGGCCGGGGTCGCGAAGGGCACGGTCTACTACAACTTCGCGAGCAAGTCGGTCCTCTTCGAGGAGCTGCTGCGGCACGGGGTGGGCCTGCTCACCGCCTCTCTGCAGGAGGCGGCCGAGCAGACCGCGCGGGCGGGCGGCAGCAAGGTGGACGCGCTGGACGCGATGATCCGCGCGGGCCTGGCCTTCATCGACCGCTATCCGGCCTTCACCCAGTTGTACGTGGCCGAGCTGTGGCGCACCAACCGGGCCTGGCAGTCCACGCTGATGGTGGTCCGGCAGCAGGCCGTCGCGGTGGTGGAGAAGGTCTTGCGCGAGGGCGTGGCGGCCGGCGAGTTCAGCGACGAGATCGACGTACAGCTGACGGCGGCCGCGCTGGTCGGCATGGTCCTGGTGGCCGCGCTGGACTGGAAGTCCTTCCAGCCGGAGCGGTCCCTGGACGACGTCCACGCGGCCCTGTCCCGGCTCCTCCAGGGACGCGTGAGCGGAAAGGGCTGAGCACATGAGGAAGGCGCCGGTCCGCTGCCGGACCGGCGCCTCCCGTTCCCCCGTACTCCCCCTGTGGTCCCCCGTGGGCGGTCGTCCCCGGGTCCCCCGGCTCGCTTCCGCCGACGGATCGGCGGAAGGAGCGGCAGGGTGGCAGGCGCCGTTCCGCCGCCCCGTGTCGGCGGTGCCGGGCCGCGCCCCCTTGCCGTGTCTCCACTCTCCCGTCCGCACAGGTCGCGGCACATCCGCGCGCGTACTCATCTCGCGACCTGAGTACGGATACTCAGGCCTGCGCACGCGTGCCCACGCTTGCGGGCCGTGCCCGGCGAGCGCCCCGGCCTCCCGCGGGCCGGATTGTCAGTGGCGGTCGATAAAGTCGCAGGCATGGCACGGATTGCGGTGATCGGCGCCGGGATGGGCGCGATGGCGGCCGCCGCCCGGCTGGCCGTCGCGGGCCACCGGGTGGTGGTGTACGAGCGCACGGACACGTATGGCGGTGCGGTGCGCCGCTTCGAGCGGGACGGGTTCGGCTTCGACACCGGCCCGGGCCTGCTGACGCTGCCCGCTGTGTACCGCGATCTGTTCGTCAAGACCGGCAAGGAGCCCCTGGAGGACTGCGTCGACCTGGTCCAGGTCGATCCGTCCGCACGGCACCTCTTCGCGGACGGCACCGGGGTGTCGCTGCCGAACGCCTCGCGCGCGGGCGTGGTCGCGGCACTGGACGAGGCGCTGGGCGGGGGCGCGGGCGAGCGCTGGGGCGAGTTCCTGGTGCGGGCCCGGGAGGCCTGGGACCGCACCCGCAGGCCGCTGCTGGAGGAGCCGCTGTGGCCCAACTGGCGGGTGCTGGCCGACCAGGAGCCGTATCCGGCCGTCCCGCACAAGCGGCTGCTGCGCACGCGGCGGGCCGGCACGCTCTCCGAGATCGGCACCTGGGAGCTGCGCGACGAGCGCCTCGCGGCCCTGCTGGCGAGTTCCGTGCTCGCCCACGGCCTCGATCCGCGGACCACTCCGGCGAGCGCGGCCGTCCTGCCCTACATGGAGCACGCCTTCGGCACCTGGTATGTGCGCGGCGGCATCCGGGAGTTGGCGCGCGCGGTGTACGAGCGGTGTGTGAAGCGGCGGGTGGAGTTCGCCTTCGACGCGGAGGTCCTGCGCATCCTGGTCAAGGACGGCCGGGCCGCGGGCGTGGAATTGAGAGACGGCACGGTGGCCGAGGCGGATCATGTAGTGGCCGACGTGGACCCGGCGTGGCTGAAGGCGCTGACGGACCGTCCGCTGGACGAGTCCGGGGATGTGCGGGCCGATCCGTTCACGACCTGTCCGGGGCGGTTCGCCGTGCTGCTGGCCCTGCGCGGCGGGGGCGAGGCCGGTGCCGCACATCGCACGGTCGTCCATGCGCCGGACCCGGAGTCCGAGCTGGACTTCCTGGCCGCGGCGGACGGGGATCAGCCGCCGGCGCCCACGGTGACCGTGCTGCGCCCGGACGACCCCGCGCTCAGACCGGACGACGGTCACGAGTCCGTGGTGCTGTCCGCGGTGGTGCCGAGCGCCGCCGACTGGGACGAGGAGGGCACGGTCCGCCAGTACAGGGAGCATCTCCTCGAAGCCGCCGAGGCCGTGATACCGGGCCTGCGGGACCGGGTCCTGTGGCAGGAGGTGCGCACACCCGACCACACCGACGACGAGACGGGCGCCTTCCTCGGCGCGGTGCCGGCCCCCGCACTGGCCGCCGGCCAGGGGCGTTTCCTGCACCCGTCGAACACCACGCGGCTGCCCGGTCTGTACCGGGTCGGCGGCTGGTCACACCCCGGCGGCGGCCTGCCGCACGCGGGCATGTCGGGCGCGCTGGTGGCAGGGCTGATCGTGGAGGGCCCGGAGTTCCGCGGCTCCCAGTGAGCCGGGGTGGCCGGGCCTCGGAAGCGGAACGGCCTCAGAAACGGTACTGCTCGTCGTACCCGGCACCGGGCTGCTGGGCATACCCGTGCCCCTGGTTCTCGTACGGGTACGGCTGCTCCTGCGGGAGCTCGCCGCCGTAGGTCTCGTCGGTGCGCTGCTGCGGCACCCACACCCCGCCCGCCGGGGTCTCGCCGTAGCCGCCGCCGTACGGGGCCTGGGCGTAGCCCTGCTGGTCGTACTGCCCGGAGTAGCCGGTGTCGTACGAGGCGCCGCCGTAGGACTGGCTGCCGATGTACGGGTCGGAGTAGTTGGCGTAGCCCTGCTGGCCGCTGGTGTCGTAGCCGTACCCCTGCTGGCCGTAGCCGGAGTAGTCGTAGGCGTAGTTCTGCTGCTCGGTGGCCTGGGGCTGGGCGGCGCCCGCGTAGGCGGTGTCGCCGTAGACGCCGTAGGAGCCGGTGTCCTCGGGCAGCGGCTGGGGTTCGTAGACGGCGGTGCTCTCGGCCGCGGTGCGCTCGGTGGCCTGCGCCCCGGCCGGGGCGAAGACGTCGTCGCGGTCGTGGTCGTCGTAGTCGCCGTACCCCTGGCCGTAGCCGGCCTCGTCGGCGTCCCGGCCGTCCTCCGGGCCGAGGTACTGCTCCTGGTCGGGGCCGTCCAGCGGGTCGTGCCGGTCGGCCCTGCCGCGGCGGCGCTTGCTGCCGCCTTCGGCCTCGGCCCCGGGCTCGGGGCGCTTGACCGCCCAGCCGGCGGCGAAGCCGCGGCGGAACGACAACGTGACATAGGTCTGGCCGACCGCGAAGGCGATGGCACCGATGCCGATCACGATCACGGACGGCATCAGCACGCCGAACACGACGCCGAGGAAGCCGGCGAACGCGAGCAGCCGCCAGCGCAGGCGCGCCTTGTACTGCAGCAGCACCTCGCCCAGCAACCACAGTGCGACGATGCCGAACGCGATGTAGAGGACCGTCCAGCCCATGTACGCCCCTCTCCCAGTAACCGCTACGCAGTGTGTCGTATCACGGTGCGGCCGGTCTAGGCCTGCGGGGGGTGGTGCAGGCCCAGGTTCTCGTAGATTTCCAGGGTCGCCGTGGAGTTGTTCAGCGTGATGAAGTGCAGTCCGGGCACTCCCTCGGCGAGCAGCCGAGCGCAGAATTCCGTGGCGAAGTCGATACCGATGGAGCGTACCGCCGCCGGATCGTCCTGCGCTGTGAGGATCCGCTCTTTCAGGGCGTCCGGGAACAGGGCGGTGCTGAGCTTGGGCACCCGTTGCAGCATCTTCACGCTGGTGACCGGCAGGATCTCGGGAATGATGGGGGTCTCGCAGCCCGCGGCCACCACGCGGTCGCGCAGCCGCAGATACGACTCCGGGTGGAAGAACATCTGTGTGATGGCGTAGTCCGCACCCGCACGGCACTTGTCCACGAAGTGGGCGACGTCGGTGTCCCAGTCCGCGGAACGGGGGTGCATCTCCGGGAAGGCGGCGACTCCCACACAGAAGTCGCCCGACTCCTTGATGAGCCGGACGAGTTCGGCCGCGTACGTCAGTCCCCGGGGGTGCGGCACCCACTCGCCCATCGGGTCGCCGGGCGGGTCGCCCCGCACGGCGAGCATGTTGCGGATCCCGGCGTCCGCATACTGGCCGATGATGTTCCGCAGTTCGGCGATCGAGTGGTCGACCGCGGTGAGGTGGGCGACGGGCGTGAGCGTCGTGTCCACGACGATCTGCTGCGTCTCCCGGACCGTGGTCGTGCGGGTGGTACCGCCGGCGCCGTAGGTGACGGAGACGAAGTCGGGGGCGACGGCCTCGACCCTTCTGAGCGCGTTCCACAGGTTCCGCTCGCCCTGGGGGGTCTTCGGCGCGTAGAACTCGAACGAGTACGTCGCCTTGCCGGAGGCGAGCATGTCGCGCACGGTGCGTGCGCGATCAGTCCTGGTGGAGGGGGTTCCGAGGGCCATACCGGCAGGTTAGCCAGGGGCGAGCGGTCCCCCAACCGGAGCACGGAGATTTGCCCGAAATGTCGCCTTCCTGTCCACCCCTTGGACAGAACCTGGACAGAGGAGCCGGCGGCCAGGCCGCTAGCCCTGCCGCAGCCTCTTCGCGAACTCGGCCGCGGCCGCTCCCGGGTCGTCGGCCTCGGTGATCGCGCGGACCACGACCACCCGGCGGGCACCCGCGTCCAGCACCTGGTCGACATTGCCGAGGTCGATGCCGCCGATCGCGAACCAGGGGCGGTCGGTGCCCAGGCCGGCCGTGTACCGGACCAGATCGAGGCCGGGGGCGTGGCGGCCGGGCTTGGTGGGGGTGGGCCAGCAGGGCCCGGTGCAGAAGTAGTCCACGCTCTCCTGCACGGCGGCCGCGGCGGCCTCGGACTCGGCGTGCGTGGAGCGGCCGATCAGGACCTCGTCGCCGAGGATGGCGCGGGCCGCGGGGACCGGCAGGTCGCCCTGGCCGAGGTGCAGCACATCGGCGCGGGCGGCGTGGGCGACGTCCGCGCGGTCGTTCACCGCGAGAAGTTTGCCGTGCCGGGCGCAGGCGTCCGCGAAGACCTCCAGGTGCGCCAGCTCCTCGGCGGCCTCCATGCCCTTGTCGCGCAGCTGCACGACGTCGACACCGCCGGCCAGGACCGCGTCCAGGAACTCGGGAAGGTCGCCCTGGCGCGTGCGCGCGTCCGTGCACAGGTACAGGCGGGCGTCCGTGAGCGCGGCGCGTGCGGTGTCGGACATACGTGGGTCCCCCCTGGTCGGTGTCCCTGGCGGCTTCGGCGGGTGGTGTGCGGGCCACGACGGCCCCGCACACCACCCCTCATGTGCGATTCGGCTCAGACGGCGAGCGCCTGGGCGCGGCGCTTCACCTCCGTGCCGCGATTCTCGCTCAGAGCCTGCGCGGGGGTGCCGGGCAGGGTCGGGTCGGGGGTGAAGAGCCACTCGATCATCTCTTCGACCGTGAAGCCGTCGTCCCGCAGGAGCGTCAGGGTGCCGGCCAGGCCCTTGACGACCTTGTCCCCGTCGATGAAGGCGGCGGGGACGTGCAGTGCGCGGTTCTCACCCCGGCGTACGGCGATGAGCTGGCCCTCCTTGACCAGCTGCCGCACACGCGTCACCTCGACCCCGAGCTGTTCGGCGATGTCGGGGAGGGTGAGCCAGGCGGGGACGAGAGCATCGATCTTTGCGTCAATCTCGGTCACAGGACAAGCGTAGGCGCTCCGCCGCTTCGGCCGCGATGTGGTCGGTGCCGGGTTGTGTCGTCCGTCGGGTGCGGGTTCGTCGTGGTTGCTCGCGCCCACGCGGCGGTAGCCGCATATCAGAGACAGCCCCGCGCCCCTTACGGGCGCCGCCCGGAGCCCCCTGGCTAGTCGACCGCGGCGTCCTTCAGGGGCTTTCCAGGGTCTGCCACGGCCTTGGGGTCCATGGCGCGGCCCGCCTCGATCAGCCGCCGGCCCTGCGCCAGATCACGCGGACGGCCCACCGCCAGCAGGGCCATCAGCCGGTTCTCGTGGAGCCAGCACACCGTCCAGGCCGGGCTGGACGGGTCGCCGCGCCAGACCATGCGGTCGGCGGCGGCGTGGTGACCGGCGTACTGCACGAAGCGGCCGAACTGCTCGGACCAGAAGTACGGCACCGGGTCGTAGACCGCCGGGGTCTCGCCGAGGATGTTCGCGGCCACCGTGCGCGGGCCCTGGAGGGCGTTGTCCCAGTGGTGGACGAGCAGCCGTTCGCCGTAGCGGGCGGAGGGGAAGGAGGCGCAGTCGCCCACGGCGTACACGTCCTCCACGGAGGTGCGCAGACGGTCGTCGGCGAGGACGTCCCCGTGCGGGCCCAGCTCGACGCCGGAGCCGGCCAGCCAGGCCGTGGCGGGGCGGGCGCCGATGCCGACGACGGCGGCCCCCGCGGGCAGCCGGGTACCGTCGGCGAGCACCACCGCGCCGGGCTCGATGCGCTCCACGCGCGCGTGGGTGCGCAGTTCCACACCCGCGTCGGCGTACCAGCCGGTCATGGGGGCCGCGACCTCGGGGGGCAGGGCGCCGGCGAGCGGACGGTCGGCGGCCTCCACGACGGTCACCGCGCAGCCGGCCTCGCGGGCGGCCGTGGCGAACTCGGCGCCGATCCAGCCGGCGCCGACGACCACGATGTCGTGCTGCCGGGCGAGCACCGGCTTCAGCCGTTCGGCGTCGTCCAGGGTGCGCAGCAGATGCACCCCGGGCACCCCCTCGGTGCCGGGCAGGGTGATCGGCTCGGCGCCGGTGGCGAGGACCAGGACGTCGTACGGCACCGGGCCCGCCTCGGTGTCCAGCCCGTGTTCGGCGGGGCGCAGGCCCAGCACCTCGCAGCCGAGCCGCAGCTCGACGCCGAGGGACTCGAAGTCCACGTCGAAGGCGGAGTCCTCGGCCTTGCCGAGCAGCACGGCCTTCGACAGGGGCGGCCGGTCGTACGGCTGGTGCGGCTCCGCGCCGATCACGGTGACGGGGCCCTTGAAGCCCAGTTCCCGCAGCGCGACCGCGGTCTGCACCCCGGCCATGCCCGCACCGACGACGACCACGCGCCGCCCCGCTGACGTGCCCCCTTGCGCTGTCTGCTCGCTCACCCGATCACCATAGACACGTGACAACGCGTCAGTCAGCGGGCGTGCCCGGTGACCTGCTCCACAACGCTCGTACCGGCCCCCGCCTGGGACTCCCACTCCCAGGTCTCCTCCAGCCGCACCCGCCCGTCCGGCAGCTCCACGACCGTGGAGACACAGTGCCCCGAGGAGGTAGTCCCGTCGGTCTTCAGCTGGACGTAGCGGAAGTCCAGCCGGTCACCCTCCCGGGTGCCGACCAGATGACCGCGTACGACATCGCCGCCCGTGTACTCGGCCCAGATCTCGCCGTCCTTCTCGTGGTACGCGAACCGGGTGCGGGTACCCACCTGACCTGGGGCTTGGTCCGCCACGGGGGCGAGGATCAGTCCGTCGAGCGACCGGGCCATCGGCGGGGGCTCCCTTACGGGTGACGAGGGGGGCGGGCTAGGGTGGCCACCGTACAAGCACTCGCGGGAGCCCGGACGCACCGGGCTGAGAGGGAGGCTGGCGGCCTCCGACCGTACGAACCTGATCCGGGTCATGCCGGCGAAGGGAGGGGCTGGACGCCCATGTCGTCACGTACGTCCGATACGTCCGACGTCCTCGTCCTGGGGGGCGGAATCATCGGCCTGGTCACGGCCTGGCGCGCGGCGCAGCGCGGGCTGGCGACGGCCGTGGTGGACCCCGAGCCCGGTGGCGGGGCCGCGCGGGTCGCGGCCGGGATGCTGGCCGCGGTCACCGAACTCCACTACGGCGAGGAGAAACTGCTCGCCCTGAACCTGGAATCGGCCCGCCGCTACCCGGACTTCGCGGCCGAGCTGACCGAGCTGACCGGCCACGACCTCGGCTACCGCCGCTGCGGCACCCTCGCGGTCGCGCTCGACGCCGACGACCGCGCCCATCTGCGTGAACTGCACGCCCTGCAGCAGCGCTCCGGACTGGACTCGGAGTGGCTGTCCGGGCGGGAGTGCCGGCGCCTGGAGCCGATGCTGGCGCCCGGGGTGCGCGGCGGGCTGCGGGTCGACGGCGACCACCAGATCGACCCGCGGCGGCTTGCGGCGGCGCTGGTGGCCGCGTGCGAGCGGGCCGGCGTGGTGTTCCACCGCGCGTGGGCCGAGCGGCTGGACGTCGTACGGGACCGGGCCGCCGGGGTCACGCTCGCGGACGGCACCGAGTTGCGCGCCGGGCAGGTGGTGCTCGCGGCAGGCAGCATGAGCGGGCGGCTCGCGGGCGTGCCGGAGGCGCTGCTGCCGCCGGTGCGGCCGGTGAAGGGGCAGGTGCTGCGGCTGACGGTGCCGCGCCGGTACGCGCCGTTCCTCAGCCGTACCGTACGGGCCGTGGTCCGCGGCAGCCATGTCTATCTGGTGCCCCGTGAGAACGGCGAACTGGTCGTCGGCGCGACCAGCGAGGAGCTGGGCTGGGACACGACCGTCACCGCGGGCGGGGTGTACGAGCTGCTGCGCGACGCCCATGAGCTGGTGCCGGGCATCACCGAACTGCCGCTCACCGAGACCCGGGCCGGGCTGCGCCCCGGCTCCCCCGACAACGCGCCGCTGCTTGGCCCGTCCGGGCTGGAAGGGCTGCTGCTGGCCACCGGGCACTACCGCAACGGGGTGCTGCTCACGCCGGTCACCGGGGATGTGCTGGCCGATGTGCTGGCGAGCGGCCGGCTCCCGGAAGAAGCCCGTCCCTTCACACCGCAGCGCTTCGGCGCCGCCGTTCTCATGGAGCAGCCCGCATGAGCATCTCCCTCACCGTTTCCATCTCTGTCAACGGAGAGCGGCGGGAGATCGCTCCGGGCACCGCTCTCGACGCCGTCGTACGGTCGCTGGCGCCGTCGCCCGCCGGGGTGGCCGCCGCCGTCAACGAGACCGTCGTCCCGCGCGCGCAGTGGGCGACCACGGCGCTGGCCGAGGGCGACCGGGTCGAAGTCCTCACCGCGGTCCAGGGAGGCTGAGCCATGGCCGACGATCCCTTGGTCCTCGGGGGTACGACCTTCTCGTCGCGGCTGATCATGGGTACCGGCGGTGCGCCCAGCCTGGAGGTGCTGGAGCGGGCGCTGGTCGCCTCGGGTACGGAGCTGACGACGGTCGCGATGCGGCGGGTGGACCCTTCCGTGCACGGTTCGGTGCTGTCGGTGCTGGAGAGGCTCGGCATCCGGGTGCTGCCGAACACGGCGGGCTGTTTCACGGCGGGCGAGGCCGTGCTGACCGCGCGGCTGGCGCGGGAGGCGCTGGGCACGGACCTGATCAAGCTGGAGGTCATCGCCGACGAGCGGACCCTGCTGCCGGATCCGGTGGAGCTGCTGGAGGCGGCGGAGACGCTGGTCGACGACGGGTTCACGGTGCTGCCGTACACCAATGACGATCCCGTGCTGGCGCGGAAGCTGGAGGACGTGGGCTGTGCCGCCGTCATGCCGCTGGGGTCGCCGATCGGGTCCGGGCTCGGGATCCGCAACCCCCACAACTTCCAGCTGATCGTCGAGCACGCGCGTGTGCCGGTGATTCTGGATGCGGGGGCCGGTACGGCGTCCGATGCCGCGCTGGCCATGGAGCTGGGGTGTGCGGGGGTGATGCTCGCCTCCGCCGTGACGCGGGCGCAGGAGCCGGAGCTCATGGCGGCGGCGATGCGGCATGCCGTGGAGGGGGGTCGGCTGGCTCGGCTGGCGGGGCGGATTCCGCGCCGGCACTTCGCGGAGGCGTCGTCTCCGGCGGAGGGCTTGGCCGTGCTGGATCCCGAGCGTCCTGCGTTCTGACCCTGTGCCGCACCCGCCCACTGCTCTCCCACCCGCGCACCGCCAGTTACCGCCTGCTGGAAGGCTGGACTTCCCCGTGGGGCGTCCCCGCCGTCGGCGACCGCGGGTGCGTGGGTGGTGTGGGAAGCGTTACAGGTCAGCTTCAGTGCCTGGGGAAAACGGTCTCGGCGGGGGAACTGTCGGTCACCCCTCGTAGACTCCCCTGCGTGGATACGACCCTTCAGGACCCCCTCGTCGGGCAGGTGCTCGACGGCCGTTATCGCGTCGACGCGCGGATCGCGGTCGGCGGGATGGCCACGGTCTACCGGGCCCTGGACACCCGTCTGGACCGAGTGCTCGCGCTGAAGGTGATGCACCCGACGCTCGCGGCCGACGGATCCTTCGTGGAGCGGTTCATCCGGGAGGCGAAGTCCGTCGCCCGGCTGGCGCACCCGAACGTGGTGCAGGTCTTCGACCAGGGGACCGACGGGTCGTACGTGTACCTGGCGATGGAGTACGTCGCCGGGTGCACCCTGCGGGACGTGCTGCGCGAGCGCGGGGCGCTGCAGCCCCGCGCGGCCCTGGACATCCTCGAACCCGTCCTCGCCGCGCTCGGCGCCGCGCACCGGGCCGGGTTCGTGCACCGGGACATGAAGCCCGAGAACGTGCTGATAGGCGACGACGGTCGGGTCAAGGTCGCCGACTTCGGGCTCGTGCGCTCCGTGGACACCCAGACCAGCACGACCGGAGCCGTCCTCGGGACCGTGTCGTATCTCGCGCCCGAGCAGATCGAGCAGGGCACCGCCGATCCGCGCGTCGACGTCTACGCGTGCGGTGTCGTCCTCTACGAGATGCTGACCGGCGGCAAGCCGCACTCCGGGGACTCCCCCGCCCAGGTCCTCTACAAGCACATCCACGAGGATGTGCCGCCGCCCTCGGCGCTGGTGCCCGGGCTGTCGTTCGAGCTGGACGAGGTGGTCGCCTCGGCGACCGCGCGCACCCCGGACATCCGGCCGCACGACGCCGTGGCGCTGCTCGCCCAGGTGCGCGAGGCGCGCCAGGCACTGAGCGACGAGCAGCTGGACGCGGTGCCGCCGCAGGCGCTGTCCGCGGTGCACGACAACGCCGGCGACCGTACGAGCGTGATACCGCGCTCCCTGACGTCCCCCACGCTCGGCTTCGCTCGCCCGGGGGGACCCCCATCTCGGCCGCTGCCCGTCAACGAGGAGGAGCCGGCCGGGGGTGGCGTCCAGCACACCAGCCGGCTGCAGGCGCCGCCGCTGCCGCCGCGCCGGTCGCGGCGCCTGGTGCTGACGATCGTCGCCGCCGTGCTGGTGGTGTTCGGCGTGGGCGCCGGGGTCTGGTACATAAACTCCGGCCAGTTCACGAAGGTCCCGCCGCTGCTCGCGAAGACCGAGGCACAGGCCCGGGACCGGCTGAGGTCGGCCGGCCTGGAGGTCGGGCAGGTCAAGCGCGAGTACAACGACGCGGTCCAGCGGGGCACGGTCATCGGCACCGATCCCGCGCCCGGCGCCCGGATCCGTGACCACGACTCGGTGACACTGACCATCTCGCTGGGCCCGGCGACGGTGAACGTGCCGGATGTCGCGGGCCGTCCCCTGGCCGAGGCGCGGGCGCGGCTGAAGGCGGACGGGCTGGAACCGGGCATGGTCACCCGGGAGTTCAGCGAGGACGTCGCCAAGGGCTCGGTGATCGCGACGACTCCGCAGGCCGGCACCAAGCGGCACGCCGGGTCGGCGATCGCGCTGACCGTCAGCAAGGGCCGCCCGATCGACGTGCCGGACGTCACCGGTGACGATCCGGCCGACGCCAGACAGCAGCTGACGGACGCCGGGCTGAAGGTGCGGATCGCGCCCCAGCAGGTCAACTCCGAGTACGACAAGGGCAAGGTGGCCCAGCAGAGCCCGGGCGACGGCAGCCAGGCCGCCGAGGGCGACACGGTGACGCTGACGCTGTCCAAGGGACCGGAGATGGTCGAGGTGCCGGACGTGGTCGGCGACAGCGTCGACGACGCCCACAAGGCGCTGGAGGGCGCCGGGTTCAAGGTGAACGAGGACCGCGGCCTGCTCGGGCTGTTCGGCGACACCGTGAAGAAGCAGTCGGTGCAGGGCGGCGACAAGGCGCCCAAGGGCGCAACCATCACGATCACCATCCGCTGACCAGGACGCTTGCGGGCCCGTCGGCAACAGTGCCAACTGGCCGCCGTCGATGGGCCTCTTGGGGTGGAACCGGTGGCGGAGCTGGCCGCAACCGATGTCTGGCAGCTGAGCATCCGCCCTCGGTCGGCCGTGGCAGGACGACCCGGACGCCACCGTGACGATCCCTGGTCGGCGACCGGTTCCCCACCCCCGGCGGGCCGGCGTCGGCGCTGATCCAGCTGAACGACGCGCCCGACACGGCCGCAAGGTCGGCAAGGGGTACAGCGGCCGCGGTGTGAAGGACGCGGCGACCTCCCGAGCGATGGGCTGACGGTCCTGCGAGGCAGGGCACCGGACGCGGCGGTGACCTGCGTGATCCCGATGGCCCGGCCGGCCCGGTCCTGGCCCCCGCTGCGTGCCGCCCTCGCGCTGTCCGGGGAGGCGCTCACGGAGCCGTCCGGCGCCGAGCCGGACGATGGCCTCCACCAGGGGCCGTACGACGGCGCGTCCGCGAGGCCCTCCTGCGCTCGCCTGACGACCGTGCCGCCGTTGACCGAGATCTCCTCCAGGCCGTAGACGTCCTCGCCGACCGGTTCCACGAGGACCCTGCCTCCGTCCGGCAGCGAGAAGCCGACGGCTCCCCATGCACACCCTGCCCTGGCGTCCGCACAGGTGCGCTGGAGCCAGTCGTACCCTGATCGAGGACCTTCCCACACGTCCTGGCATGCTGGGTGAGCCATGACCTCACCAACCTCCCCCTCGCTCCCGGCCTCCCCCGCCCGCAACCCCGTCGGCGGTCATGTCCCCGTCGCCGGTGGCCTGCACTCCGTCGGGCTGTCGTACGCCCGCGAGCTGCGGGCGGAGACCGTGCAGGTCTTCGTGGCCAACCCGCGGGGCTGGGCCACGCCCGCCGGGAATCCCCGGCAGGACGAGGCCTTTCGCGCGGCCTGCGCCGAGGAGTCGATCCCGGCGTACGTCCATGCGCCCTACCTGATCAACTTCGGCTCGCACACCGAGGCGACCGTGGAGCGGTCGGTGGAGTCGCTGCGGCACTCCCTGCGGCGCGGGCGGGAGATCGGTGCGCTGGGTGTCGTCGTGCACACCGGGAGCGCGACCGGCGGGCGGGCCCGGGAGGTGGCGCTCAAGCAGGTGCGCGCGCACATGCTGCCGCTGCTGGACGAGCTGACGCACGACGACGACCCGTTCCTGCTGCTGGAGTCGACCGCCGGGCAGGGCGCCTCGCTCTGCTCGCGCACCTGGGACTTCGGACCGTACTTCGAGGCACTCGACGCGCACCCGAAGCTCGGGGTCTGCCTGGACACCTGCCACGTCTTCGCCGCAGGTCACGATCTGACCGGGCCGAGCGGGATGCACCAGACCCTGGACCTGCTGGTGGACACCGTCGGCGAGGGCCGCCTGAAGCTGATCCACGCCAACGACTCCAAGGACGTGGTCGGCGCGCACAAGGACCGGCACGAGAACATCGGCGCCGGCCACATCGGCGAGGACCCCTTCCGGGCCCTGATGGCCCACCCCGCGACCGAGGGCGTACCCCTGATCATCGAGACGCCCGGCGGCAAGCTGGGACACGCGGCGGACGTGGAACGCCTGAAGAAGCTCAGGGACGGATGAGGCGCCGGGGTCGGTCACGCGAGCGAACCGGTGTTCTCGTCCCCGGAGATGGTACCGGCGCCGAGATCCCCGCCGGTCAGAGTTCCGGCCCCTCCCCCGGTTCCTCCTGGTACGAGTACCGCTGTTCCTTCCACGGGTCGCCGATGTTGTGGTAACCGCGCTCCTCCCAGAAGCCGCGGCGGTCGGCGGTCATGTACTCGACGCCGCGGACCCACTTGGGGCCCTTCCAGGCGTACAGGTGGGGCACGATCAGGCGGACCGGGAAGCCGTGCTCGGCGGTGAGGAGTTCGCCGTCCTTGTGGGTGGCGAAGAGGGTGCGGTCCGAGGCGAAGTCCGACAGGCGGAGGTTCGAGCTGAAGCCGTACTCCGCCCAGACCATCACATGGGTGACCTCCGGCGCCGGCGGGGCCAGCTCCAGGATGGTGCGGGCGGGGATGCCGCCCCACTCCGCGCCGATCATGCTGAACTTCGTCACGCAGTGCAGATCGGCCACCACGGTGGTGTACGGCAGGGCCGTGAACTCCTCGTGGTTCCAGATGTGCTTGTCACCGTCGGCGGTGGCGCCGAAGACCCGGAACTCCCAGCGCTCGGGGCGGAACTTCGGGACGGGTCCGTAGTGCGTGACCGGCCAGCCGCGCTGGAGCCGCTGACCCGGCGGAAGCTCGGACCCTGCCGTTGCTCCAGACTCGCGCTCCACCGGATGACCCATGTATCCATCCTGACAGACCTGGGGCAGTGCCCTTGACCACCCTCCCGAAAACCGGGCAAGGCGCATCGATTCAGTACATATTTACTAAGTGCGCACTTACTGGACGATCTTCGTCGCCGATGCCATCATGCGGCGCTATCGGCCGGGTCCGGTTTACCTGGAAGGAGTCCATTGCGATGCAGGGCGACCCCGAGATCATCGAGCTGCTCAACGAACAGCTGACCGCCGAGCTGACCGCGATCAACCAGTACTTCCTGCACGCCAAACTGCAGGACCACAAGGGGTGGTCGAAGCTCGCCAGGTACACCCGGGAAGAGTCGTTCGACGAGATGCGGCACGCGGAGATCCTCACCGACCGCATCCTGCTGCTGGACGGCCTGCCGAACTACCAGCGGCTCTTCCATGTCCGGGTCGGGCAGACGGTGACCGAGATGTTCCAGGCGGACCGGCAGATCGAGGTCGAGGCGATCGACCGGCTGCGCCGGGGCGTCCAGGTAATGCGCGAGAAGAACGACATCACCTCGGCGAACCTCTTCGAGGCGATCCTGGCCGACGAGGAGCACCACATCGACTACCTGGACACCCAGCTGGAACTCGTGGACAAGCTGGGCGAGGCGCTGTACCTCTCGACCGTGATCGAGCAAAGGCCCGACCCCTCGGGCCCGGGCACCAGCGGCTTCTCCGCACACTGAGCGCCGGCCCGCACGACCGCTAGGCCGCGTCGTCCAGCCGCTCCAGCGCCGGGACGCGCCGGTCGATCAGCTCCCGGCGGGGGCAGGCACCCCGGCCGAGCAGCGCCTGGATGCGCCGTACGCAGTTCCCGCAGTCCGTGCCCGCCTTGCAGGCGGAGGCTATCTGGCGGGGGGTGCAGGCACCGTCCTCCGCGTGCTGCTTGACCTGGGCCTCGGTGATGCCGAAGCAGCTGCAGACGTACACGCGGACTCACCTCCCGACGGGATCGCTCTATTACTGCCATCCCCTTGATCGGTGAGGCAAACCTAACCTTACCCGCCGCACAGGGCCCGCAAAAGTGGGGAAGGGCGCGGATCGGATGTGATCCGCGCCCCAGATCGCCCACAGGTCCGGCCGGACCCTACTGGTCCCGGTACATCTCCGCGACCAGGAACGCCAGGTCCAGCGACTGGCTGCGGTTCAGCCGCGGGTCGCAGGCCGTCTCATAGCGCTGGTGCAGGTCGTCGACGAAGATCTCGTCGCCGCCGCCGACGCACTCGGTGACGTCGTCGCCGGTCAGCTCCACATGGATGCCGCCCGGGTGGGTGCCGAGCGCCTTGTGGACCTCGAAGAAGCCCTTGACCTCGTCGAGCACGTCGTCGAAGCGGCGGGTCTTGTGCCCGGAGGCCGCCTCGAAGGTGTTGCCGTGCATCGGGTCGGTCACCCAGGCCACCGTCGCGCCGGACGCCGTGACCTTCTCCACCAGCTCGGGGAGCTTGTCGCGGATCTTGTCGGCGCCCATCCGCACGATGAAGGTCAGCCGGCCCGGCTCCCGCTCGGGGTCGAGGCGGTCGATGTACTGCAGCGCCTCCTCGGCCGTCGTGGTCGGGCCGAGCTTGATGCCGAGCGGGTTGCGGATCTTCGAGGCGAACTCGATGTGCGCCCCGTCCAGCTGGCGGGTGCGCTCACCGACCCACACCATGTGCGCGGAGACGTCGTACAGCTTGCCGGTGCGCGAGTCGACCCTGGTCAGGGCGGACTCGTAGTCCAGCAGCAGCGCCTCGTGCGAGGAGTACAGCTCGACGGTCTTGAACTCCTCCGGGTCCGTGCCGCAGGCACGCATGAAGTTCAGCGCGTTGTCGATCTCGCGCGCGAGCTGCTCGTAGCGCTGGCCCGACGGCGAGGTCTTCACGAAGTCCTGGTTCCAGGCGTGCACCTGGCGCAGGTCCGCGTAGCCGCCGGTGGTGAAGGCGCGCACCAGGTTCAGCGTGGACGCCGAGGCGTGGTACATGCGCTTGAGCCGCTCGGGGTCCGGGATGCGGGACGCCTCGGTGAACTCGAAGCCGTTGACGGAGTCGCCCCGGTACACCGGGAGCGTCACGCCGTCGCGGGTCTCGGTCGGCTTGGAGCGGGGCTTGGAGTACTGCCCGGCGATACGGCCGACCTTCACCACGGGCACAGCGGCCGCGTAGGTGAGGACGGCACCCATCTGGAGCAGCGTCTTCAGCTTGTTGCGGATGTGGTCGGCGGACACCGCGTCGAACGCCTCGGCGCAGTCGCCGCCCTGGAGGAGGAACGCCTCTCCCTTGGCGACGGCCGCCATCCGGGCGCGCAGCTGGTCGCACTCGCCCGCGAAGACGAGCGGCGGATACGACTCGAGGTCCGCGATCACTGCGCGCAGAGCCTCGGGGTCGGGGTACTCGGGCTGCTGCGCCGCGGGCAGGTCTCGCCAGGTGTTGCCAGCGCTCGGGCTGGTCTTAGCGTTCACGGTCACCTCGTAAACATTACGGGGTCGTGTCGCATGCCCCATCTTCTGGCTCGAAGGGTGAGACGCGCGGGTTGTCCTGTGGACCGGGGGGCGGGTGCGGTAGGGTTTTCGTCATGTTCGCGCTTTCGATCCAGAACTGGTGGTGGACCGCTCATCCGGCGGCCCACTGACTGCGCGTACGCAAGACTTCGCGAAGGCCGCCCGAGGGGCGGCCTTCGGTGTGTCCGGGGTCGTTCCTCACCGACATCGACGGAAGAGGACCCATGGACCTGGCACAGCTCCTGCACGACGACCGCCCCTTCGCCCTGCTCCGCCGCCGCACCCCGGGCCGCGACGAGCACACGGTGGAGGTCCTGCTCGGCCCGGTGACCCGCCGCGACCGGCTCGCCGACCTGCCCGGCGAGGGACTGGCACTGGTCCCGTTCCGGCAGATCCGCGAGCGCGGCTTCGACGTCCGCGACGACGGCACCCCGCTGCTGGTGCTCACCCCCGAGGAGTCGTACGAGGTTCCGCTGGACGTGGCGCTGGCGCAGCTCCCGGCGCACGAGGTGCGCGTCGAGGGCGGTGGCTTCGACGTGGGCGACGAGGAGTACGGCGAGATCGTCGGGCGGGTGCTGGCCGAGGAGATCGGCCGGGGCGAGGGCGCGAACTTCGTGATCCGCCGCACCTACGAGGGCGAGATCCCGGGGTTCGGCCGCGCCGACGCGCTCGCGCTGTTCCGGCGGCTGCTGGCGGGCGAGCGGGGCGCGTACTGGACGTTCGTCGTGCACACCGGGGACCGCACGCTGGTCGGCGCCAGCCCCGAGGTGCACGTCCGGATGTCCGGCGGGACGGTCGTGATGAACCCGATCAGCGGGACGTACCGCTATCCCGCCGAGGGCCCGACGCCCGGGCATCTCCTCTCCTTCCTCGCCGACGGCAAGGAGATCGAGGAGCTGTCGATGGTGGTCGACGAGGAACTGAAGATGATGTGCACCGTCGGCGACATGGGCGGGGTCGTCGTCGGGCCGCGGCTGAAGGAGATGGCGCACCTCGCGCACACCGAGTACGAGCTGCGCGGCAAGTCCTCCCTGGACGCGCGGGAGGTGCTGAAGGAGACCATGTTCGCGGCGACGGTGACCGGCTCGCCGGTGCAGAACGCATGCCGAGTGATCGAGCGCCACGAAGTCGGCGGGCGCGGCTACTACGCGGGCGCGCTGGCGCTGCTCGGCCGGGACTCCGGGGGCGCGCAGACCCTGGACTCCCCCATCCTGATCCGCACCGCCGACATCTGTGCCCAGGGGCGGCTGCGCGTCCCGGTCGGGGCGACCCTGGTGCGCGGCTCGGACCCGGCGGGCGAGGTCGCGGAGACGCACGCGAAGGCGGCGGGGGTGCTGGCGGCCCTCGGGGTACGGCCGTCCCGGCCGCGCGCGGAGCGCGAGCGGCCCCGGCTGGCCGACGACCCGCGGGTGCGGGCGGCGCTGGACGGCCGGCGGGCCGCGCTCGCGCCGTTCTGGCTGCGGATGCAGGAGCCGGCGCGCGAGCTGACCGGCCATGCCCTGGTCGTGGACGGCGAGGACACCTTCACCGCGATGCTGGCCCATGTGCTGCGCTCGGGCGGCCTGGACGTGACGGTGCGGCGGTACGACGAGCCGGGGCTGCGGGCGGCCGTGCTCACGCACGAGGGCCCGGTGGTGCTCGGCCCCGGACCGGGCGACCCGGCGGATCTGGCCGACCCGAAGATGCGGTTCCTGCGGGAGCTGACCGCCACCGTGCTCCGGGGGCACCGGCACGGGGTGCTGGGCGTCTGCCTGGGCCATGAGCTGATCGCGGCCGAGCTGGGGCTGGACATCGTCCGCAAGGAGGTGCCGTACCAGGGGGCGCAGACCGCGATCGACCTGTTCGGGCGGCCCGAGACCGTCGGCTTCTACAACAGCTTCGTCGCCCGCTGCGACGAGGAGACGGCCCGGGAACTGGCCGCGCACGGCATGGAGGTGAGCCGGGCGGCGAACGACGAGGTGCACGCCCTGCGGGGTCCCGGGTTCGCGGGTGTGCAGTTCCACCCGGAGTCGGTCCTCAGCCTGAACGGGGTCGCGATCGTGCGGGAGCTGGTCGGTCAGCTGCGCGGGACGAGCACGTTCTCCGAGCGGCGGCCCGCCCTGTAGAACCGACCCCGGTGCAGCGGCCCTCGCGCGGCGAGGCGACGAGGGCCGGTACCGGGAACGCGCCGCGTTCAGCCGAAGAACACCCCGACCTCCGCGTACAGCTTCGGGTCCACCGTCTTCAGGCGGGCGGTGGCCTCGGCGAGCGGAACGCGGACGATGTCGGTGGCGCGCAGGGCGACCATCCTGCCGAAGTCGCCGTCGTGGACGCAGTCGATGGCGTGCAGGCCGAAGCGGGTGGCGAGCCAGCGGTCGAAGGCGCTCGGGGTGCCGCCGCGCTGGACATGGCCGAGGACCGTGGTCCTGGCCTCCTTGCCGGTGCGGCCCTCGATCTCCTTGGCCAGCCACTCGCCGACCCCGGAGAGCCGGACATGCCCGAAGGAGTCCAGCGAGCCGTCCTTGAGCACCACGTCGCCGTCCTTCGGCATGGCGCCCTCGGCGATGACCACGATCGGCGCGTAGGACGCCCGGAACCGGGAGGTCACCCAGGCGCAGACCTGGTCGACGTCGAAGCGCTGCTCGGGGATGAGGATGACGTTGGCGCCGCCGGCCAGGCCGGAGTGCAGGGCGATCCAGCCGGCGTGCCGGCCCATCACCTCCACGACCAGGACCCGCATATGGGACTCGGCGGTGGTGTGCAGCCGGTCGATGGCCTCGGTGGCGATGTTGACGGCGGTGTCGAAGCCGAAGGTGTAGTCGGTGGCCGACAGGTCGTTGTCGATGGTCTTGGGCACCCCGACGCAGGGCACCCCGTACTCGTCGGACAGCCGCGCGGCGACGCCCAGGGTGTCCTCGCCGCCGATCGCGATGAGGGCCTGGACGTCCAGCTTGGCCAGGTTGTCCTTGATCCGGCGGATGCCGTTCTCCGCCTTGAGGGGGTTGGTGCGCGAGGAGCCGAGGATGGTGCCGCCGCGGGGCAGGATGCCGCGCACCGCGGGGATGTCGAGACGGACGCTGTCGCCTTCGAGGGGACCCCGCCAGCCGTCCCGGAAGCCGACGAAGTCATAGCCGTACTCCTGCACGCCCTTGCGGACGATGCCCCGGATGACGGCGTTGAGCCCGGGGCAGTCGCCGCCTCCGGTCAGTACTCCGACCCGCATGGAAATGTCCCTTCGCCGCGGTTCCCTGACACAGAGTCACGCTAATGGTGATTCACGTCACATCGGGAGAGGCGGGAAGGGTGATTCAGGCTTACGGCCGCGCGGCGGGCCCTACTCGTCGTCCAGTCCGCGCTCTATGGCGTACCGCACCAGCTCGACCCTGTTGTGCAACTGCAGCTTGCCGAGGGTGTTCTGGACGTGGTTCTGCACCGTGCGATGGGAGATGACGAGGCGTTCGGCGATCTGCTTGTAGCTCAGTCCCTTGGCGACCAGCCGCAGCACCTCCGTCTCCCGGTCCGTCAGCCGGGGCGCGCCGGGCTCGTCGGTGTCGGCGGCGGGCCCGGGCTCGGCGGCCAGCCGGCGGTACTCGCCGAGGACCAGCCCGGCGAGACCGGGCGTGAACACCGGGTCGCCGACGGCGGTACGGCGCACCGCGTCCAGCAGCTCCTCGGTGGACGCCGACTTCAGCAGGTAGCCGGTCGCGCCGGACTTGACCGCCTCCAGCACATCGGCGTGCTCGCCGCTCGCCGAGAGGACGAGGACGCGCAACGCCGGGTTGTGGCCGACGACTTCCTTGCACACCTGGACGCCGGGCTTGGCGGGCAGGTTGAGGTCCAGCACGAGGACGTCGGGCACGGCGGCCCTGGCGCGGCGGACCGCCTGCTCGCCGTCAGCGGCGGTGGCTACCACGTGGAAGCCGGACTGGGTCAGGTCCCGGGCGACCGCGTCGCGCCACATGGGGTGGTCGTCCACCACCATGACCTTGATCGGGTCCTGCTGCTCGCTCATCGACGCCCCGCCTTCGCGTTCTTCGGTACCTTCAGTTCCACTTCCGTGCCCTGCCCTGGGACGGAGGCGAGTTCGGCGCTGCCGCCCAGGTCGCGCAGCCGCCCCCGGATCGACTGGGCCACGCCGAGCCGGCCCTCCCCCTCGGCCTGGGCGAGCCGGCCCTCGGGGATGCCGGGGCCGTCGTCCCGGACGGTCACGACGATCCCGTCCGGCTCGTCCTCGACCAGGATCCAGGCCCGGGCCTGCTCGCCCGCGTGCTCGCGGACGTTGTCCAGGGCGGCGCCGACCGCGGCGGCCACCTCCCGCGCGGCCGGCCGGGGCAGCTCGACCGGCGCACCGGGCTCGGCCAGGCTCACCCGGGCGCCGGCGTACGGGGCGAGCAGGGAGCGCAGATCGACCGGTCCCTCGTCGTCGGGCTCGTCCACCGCCCGTACGACGGCCCCGGCCGCGGTGTCCTCCGACACCCGGGAGACCGGCAGCAGACCGCCGGAGACCAGCGTGCGCAGCGCCACCTCCTGCTCCCCGGCGAGCCGCCCCAGCTCCGCCGCCTCGCCGCCGATGACCGCGCCGCGCCGCTGCACCATGGCCAGCACCTGGAGCACGCTGTCGTGGATGTCCCGGGCCAGTCGCTCCCGTTCCCGGGTCGCCGCCTCGATCTCCAGGGCGCGGGCGAGGGTGCGCTCGGAGGCGCGGGCGACCTCCACGACGTAGCCGATGCCGATGGAGGCCACCCAGACGAGGATCAGGCTGTGCACGGTGTCCCGGGCGGGATGGCCGCGTTCGACCAGGTTGGCCAGCGCGACCGGCGTGGAGGCGGCGGCGGCCCAGCGCCAGCCGCCCTTGATCGCGAAGGCCAGCACCGCACCGCCGGTCCATATCGACGGCAGCGTGGGGCCGCCCGCGATCCGCTGATGGCTGTCGGCGAGCGGGGTGATCAGGACGCCGGTGAGGGCGATGGTCAGGTCGGCGGCCAGGAAGGGCTTGGTGCAGCTCGCCGCGTTGCGGACCCTCGGCAAGGTGGCGAGGGTCCAGACGAACAGGACGGCGAAGTAGCAGACGGCGACCCAAGGGTGCGTGAAGAGGTCGTATCTGGTGGCGCCCAGACCGATGGCGTACAGCATGGTCAGCACGCGGTAGCCGGCGAGCGCGCGCCACAGCGGCAGCTCGACCGACATCCTCATCACGCGCTCGCGCTCGGGCATGTCCCCCCGGCCCCCCACTCCCCCGGCTCCCCGCCTACTCCTCGGCCTTCTTCTCCGCTTCCTTGGCGGCCTTCGCCGCCTCCGCGATCTGCCGCTTGGCCGCCGTCGCGTAGATGTCGACGTACTCCTGGCCGGACAGCTTCATGATCTCGTACATGACCTCGTCGGTCAGGGCGCGCAGGACGAAGCGGTCGTGCTCCATGCCGTGGTAGCGGCTGAAGTCCAGCGGCTTGCCGATGCGGATGCCGGGCCGCATCAGCTTCGGCACCACCTTGCCGGGCGGCTGGATCTTCTCGGTGTCGATCATGGCCACCGGGATGACCGGCGCACCGGTGGCGAGCGCCACGCGCGCGAGGCCGCCGGGCTTGCCCCGGTAGAGCCGGCCGTCGGGCGAGCGGGTGCCCTCGGGGTAGATGCCGAACAGCTCG
Organism: Streptomyces sp. NPDC002076; assembly: GCF_053593835.1. Taxonomy (NCBI): domain Bacteria; kingdom Bacillati; phylum Actinomycetota; class Actinomycetes; order Kitasatosporales; family Streptomycetaceae; genus Streptomyces; species Streptomyces sp. NPDC002076. Next base: position 94,511 of record NZ_JBSFDI010000004.1, on the reverse strand, counting down.
CCGCGCTCCAGCACCTCTATGCCGCTCTTGATCGCGGCCTCGCCGGCGCCGCGCGCCCCGGAGCGGTCCACCGGGAGCTGCCCGACGCCCTTGAAGAAGGCGGCGGTCAGTCGGCCCTTCACACCGGGCGTGGTGAAGTACTCGGCCTTCGCGATGAAGGTGACCTTGCGGTCCAGGACCGCGGGCAGAAAGAAGGAGTCCGAGAAGGACAGGTGATTGCTCGCCAGGATGGCGGGGCCCTCGGCCGGTATGTTCTCCAGGCCTTCCACCCAGGGTCTGAAGGCGACCTTCAGCGGCCCACCGATGGCGACCTTCATCGTGCCGTACAACACCCGCTTGCCTCCTGTTTCCGTCGAACAGACCTTAACCCTTCAGGACCGTCAAAGGGCCCGACGACCCTGGTCGGTGTCAGTGCGGTCGCGTACGGTGAAGCACATCCGCACGTTTTCCTCACGCCCCCGCCGGCCACCGGTGGGGCCCTCTTCAGGAACAGGAGCGTCGAAGGTGCCGGTCCTCCCCGGAGCCGAGCCGTACCGCCACCAGGGCGGGGAGGTGGGGGTCCTCCTCTGCCACGGCTTCACCGGCTCGCCCCAGTCGCTGCGCCCTTGGGCGGAGCACCACGCTGCGCGCGGCCTGACCGTGTCGCTGCCCCTGCTGCCCGGCCATGGCACCCGCTGGGAGGACATGCAGGTCACGGGCTGGCAGGACTGGTACGCAGAGGTGGACCGCGAGCTGCGGATCCTCTCCGAGCGCTGCTCGCGGGTGTTCGTCGCGGGCCTGTCGATGGGCGGCGCGCTGGCGCTCCGGCTGGCGGCCCGGCACGGCGAGCGGGTCACGGGCGTGGTGGTCGTCAACCCGGCGAACAAGGTGCACGGCCTGTCGGCGTACGCCCTTCCGGTGGCCCGGCATCTCGTGCGGACGACGAAGGGCATCGCCAGCGACATCGCCAAGGAGGGCGCGGCCGAGCTGGGCTACGACCGGGTGCCGCTGCACGCCGCGCACTCGCTGCGGGTGTTCCTGCGCCGGCTGGACGGCGAGCTGCCCCAGGTCACCCAGCCCTTGCTGCTGCTGCGCAGCGCCCAGGACCATGTCGTCCCGGCGGCCGACTCGGCCCGGGTGCTCAGCCGGGTGTCGTCCACGGACGTGACGGAGATCGTGCTGGAACAGAGCTACCACGTGGCGACGTTGGACCAGGATGCGGACCGGATCTTCGAGGAGAGCCTCGCCTTCATGGGCCGGCTCGCACCCAGTCTCGGCAAGGAAGGGGCGGCCACAGGTGGCTGAGCACGAGTCCGACCGCGAGGACCGCGAGCCGGACGAGCAGAAGGTGCCCTTCGACGAGGACGCCGCCTGGCGGGCCATCGTCGCGGGGTACGGCGAGGAGCCGCCGGACCCGCCGGGCGCCCGGCCCTTCAAGCCGGTGGAGGACCTGGCGCTGCCGGAGCCGGAGCCGGAGAAGGACGCCGAGAGCGACACCGGCAAGGCCCCGGTGCGGCCGCTGGGCAGCTCGGTCTCCTTCGCGCCCGGTGTCGGCCCGCGCGACCACACCCCGCCCGAGCCCTCCGAGGCCGACTTCGACGAGGACGACGAGGGCCACTTCGTCCCACCGGATCCGCCGCTGCCGGAGGCCGACACCACCGCGAAGTTCGCCTGGCTGGGCGTGGTCGGCGGTCCGGTCCTGCTGCTGCTGGCGGTGCTGCTCGGCTGGGACATGACCTGGTGGCTGACGACCCTCGGTATCGGCGGCTTCCTCGGCGGCTTCGCCACGCTGGTGATGCGCATGCGCACGGACGACGACGAGGACGACGACCCGGGCCGGGGCGCGGTGGTCTGAGGGCTAGGGGGCGCCCGCGGGGCAGGGAGAGGTGAAATCCCGCGCCCAGTGCTGCCACCGGTTTCCTGTGCTGGTTCGTGCAGAGCTCATGCCACCGGTACGCGCAGGGCGGCGAGGACCGGGAGATGGTCCGTGGCCGCGGTCAGGTCGGCCCGGGTGACGCCCGGCTGGGCATGGGGGTCCCCCCGCTCGAGCGAAGCCGAGAGTGGGAGAGGGACCCCGCAGCCGAGCACCTTGATGCCCTTGGTCGCGAAGACGGCGTCGATGCGCTGCGGGGGCTCGCTGTGCGGCCAGGTGGTCTCGCCGCCCCAGGGGGCGACGGCCCGGCAGTCCTGGAGGCTCGCGGAGAGCAGACGGAAGGCGGGGCCGTCGGGGCCTTCGTTGAGGTCGCCGCCGGCGATGGCGTGCTCGACGCCGAGTCCGGCGAGCCGGTCGAGGAGCATGCCGCCCTGCTCGTACCGCTCCTTGCCGTCCAGGCTCAGATGGCAGCTGATGACGCCCAGCCGGACCCCTCCGAAACGGACCACCGCCATGGCGAAGCCGCGTCGGTGGAGTCCGGGGGTGAGCGGGAGGAGTACGTCCTGCGTGCGCTCGACGGTGGCCCGGAGCGAGCAGAGGATCGCCGGGCCGGCCGCGGTGGCTCCGCCGGTGAGGATGACCTGGCCACAGGCCGCGGCGAGGCGGGCGAGCTTCTTGCGCCAGCGGAAGAAGCGGGGGGCTTCCTGGATCAGGACCAGGTCGGGGGCGCAGGCGGTGATGATCCTGGCCAGGGCGTCGGTGTCGTCGCGCATCGAGCGGATGTTGTAGCTCAGGACACGGATGACGGCCGAACCGTCGGATTCGGTACGGGAGTTGGGAAGCAGCGTGCTGGTCGCCATGCCGATCAACATACGACGATGCCCGCCCGTCCCGGGACCGGACGCGGCGGGCACTGTCGTACGACCCCACTACATGATCGGGTCGGGCTCCCGGGCCAGGTCCGCCGCGCCGACGAGGCCCGCCTTGTTGCCGAGCTGGGCGGCGATCACGTCGGCCACCGGGCGCCAGTTGCCGCCGACCAGCCAGCGCTTGTAGGACTTGCGGATCGGGTCGAGGACCAGTTCACCCTCGTCGGAGAGGCCGCCGCCGACGATGAACGCGGACGGGTCGAAGAGGGAGGCGAGGTCGGCCAGGCCCGCGCCGGCCCAGCGGGCCAGCTCACGGTAGGAGTCGACGGCCACCGGGTCGCCCTGGCGTGCGGCCATGGAGATGTGCTTGCCCTCGATGCCGTCCGGGGTGCCGTCGCCGAGGCCGAGCAGGATCTCGGCGTTCTCCGGGGTGGCGTTGGCGCGCTGCTTGGCGTATCTGACGAGCGCGCGACCGGAGGCGTACTGCTCCCAGCAGCCCTGCGAACCACAGCCGCACAGCAGGCCGTCCGGGACCATCCGGATGTGGCCGAATTCCGCGGCCACGCCGAAGTGGCCGCGGCGCAGCTTGTTGCCGATGATGATGCCGCCGCCGAGACCGGTGCCGAGCGTGATGCAGATGACGTTGCGGTGGCCCTTGCCGGCGCCGAACTTGTACTCGCCCCAGGCGGCGGCGTTGGCGTCGTTCTCGACCACGACCGGGAGGCCCACGCGGGCCTCGACCTTCTCCTTCAGCGGCTCCTGGCGCCAGTCGATGTTCGGCGCGAAGTACACCGTCGAGCGCTGCCGGTTGACGTAACCGGCCGCACCGATGCCCACGCCGACGATCTCGTGCCCGGCGCGCGCACCCTCCACCGCCGAGGCGATGGCGTCCACGATGGCCTCGGGCGTGGTGGGGGTCGGCACCTTGAAGGTCGAGAGGATGTTGCCTTCCTCGTCGACCACGCCGGCCGCGATCTTGGTGCCGCCGATGTCGACGCCGATGGTGAGTCCCATGAATCCCTCAGTTTCGGTCGAGCCCCGCTACGGCCAACCGTACCCGAGGCCCTGCCGGGAAAGCGCTTCAGTCCAGGTCGATCCGCTCCCCCGGGCCGGTGCCCTCGCCCCGGTCCCGCCCGTCGTCCTGCGCCTCGCGGGTCAGGTCGTCGGCGGTGCGGGCGGTCCAGCGGCGCTCCTGGGCCTGGACGGCGGAGCGGTAGGCGGCGAGCAGTTCGCCGCCGGCCGCGGCCAGGTGGTCGAAGACGTCCGGGTTGCGGTCTATGACGGGCTCGACGGCGGCCTTGGCCTGCTGGACGACCTGGCGCACCACCTGCTGGGCGGCGGGTCCGGCGAGGCCGCCGAGGAGCGGTGACGGGAGGCCGGAGAGCTTGTCGGCCACCGTGTCCACGAGTCTTTTCAGTTCCTCGGCGGCCGAGCCCGGCTGTGGCCCGTGCTCGGCGCGGCGGCGGGCCTTCTCGGCGGCGAGGTCCTCGGCGCAGGCGGTGGCCCAGGCGTCGGCGTCGGTCGCCCGCCGCGCCTGTTCCTCGTATTCCTCGTGCGAGTCGGGTGCGGGACGCTCTTCGCTCATGGCGGACTCCTGACTACGGTTCGCCTTTACGACGTTACCCGAACGGGCGTACCCGGATCATCACCGTCCGGTGACGGGCCACAGGTCGGGATCCGGGGCGAAGCGGATGCGCAGCTCGCCCTCGCGCAGACCGGCCCCGGCGACGGTGCAGCGGCGCAGGGCGGAGGGCAGCGGGGCGATCCGCCGGAACGGGCCCGCGGTGATCACCAGCTCGTCGCCGCGCCGGATCAGGTCCAGCTCGTCCCGTATGGCGCCGGGCAGCGGGATGTGCCAGACCAGTACGCCGTCGTCGCTCCTGTGGTCGGTGACGGGCCACTCGACCGGGGCGGGCGCCGGATTGACGGGCGGTACGCCGAGGGCGGTGAGGTCGTCGGCGCCGCGCGGGTCGTGGCCGAGGTGCGGGACGGGGTGGACGCCGTAGGGCTGCTCCTGCCAGTCGGCGAGGGTCTTGCGCTGCTGGGCGAGGAGTCCGGCGAGCAGGCTGTCCGGGTCGGTCTCGGGCAGGGTGCGGTTGGCGATCAGGGCCTCGGTGCGCAGGCCGCGCAGGGCGAGGCCGAGGCCCGCGGTCCGTACGGCGTCGGCGCCGGCCGGGCCGGGTTCGGCGACCAGGCGTACGGCGGTGTTGCGGTCGGCGAGGACGGCCTCGACGGCGGCGAGTTCGACGTCCCAGCGGGCGGCCGTCTCGTAGAGCCAGTCGGACGGCATCGGCACGCCGGCCAGGCGGCCGAGGACCGGGCGCAGGGCGCGGGCCGCCTGCCGCTCGGGTGGGAGGAGGCGGCGCAGATAGCGGCGCAGCTCCTCGGGGAGGGCGAGCAGGGCGAGGGCCTGCGGGAGCGGCGGGAGGTCCACGACGAGCAGGTCGTAGCGCTCGGACAGCGCCGCGTCCCTGACGGCCCGCAGGAAGGACAGCTCCTCGGCGCCGGGCAGTGGAGTGACCTCCTCGGCGTCCAGCCGGGCGGCGCCGAGCAGGTCGAGGACGGTGGCTGCGCGGCTCTGGAAGGCGGTGAGGTCCTGCCGGAAGCGGTCGACGGCGTCGGGCCGCCAGGTGGTGAGGTTCGCCGCGGCTTCCTCCGGCACCGGTCCCGTCGCGGAACCCAGCGCGGCGCCGAGGCTGTCGGTGCGGTCGGCACTCAGCAGCAGCGTGCGGACGCCGTCGCCTGCGGCGCGCTGTGCGGTGGCGGCGGCGATGGTCGTACGACCGCCGCCGCCCGGGCCCGTGATCAGGATGGTGCGCATGAGGCTGAACGGTAACGGAGGGCGGGCGGACGGGGTGCTGGGCGGCGCCCGGAGCTGCGGTATCGGACGGCGCGTTGTGGGACGGCGCCCGTGGTTGCGGTACCGGACGGCTCCCTGAGCTGCGACCGGCCGGGGGTGGGTCGCGCAGCCCGGCGCTGACGGGTTGCCTCCCCCAGAGGGGGCCCCAGCGCCCACCCGTGCCGCCCCAGCGGCACGACTGCCCGCGGCTGGGCGGGGGGGGCGCGGCGCGTGTAGCCGCACGGCTCCCGCGCTCGCGGCCCGGCGTCGGGGGGTTACTCGGGCGATTCCACCCGCTTCTTCAGGCCTGCCAGGGCACGGTCGATGATGACCTTCTCCGCCTTGCGCTTGATCATGCCGAGCATGGGGATCTTGACGTCCACGGTGAGGAGGTAGGTGACCTCCGTGGTGGCAGGGCCCGTGGGCTTGAGGATGTACGAGCCGTCCAGGGAGCGGAGCATCTGGGACTTGACCAGGGTCCAGGAGACCTCGTTGTCGCCGGTCCAGGTGTAGGCCAGCGTCTGGTCGTCCTTGATCGCCCCCGCGTCCATGACGAGCCGGACCTGCTCGGCACGGCCCTGGTCGTCGGTCTTGAGGACCTCCGCCTCCTTCACCTCGCCCGTCCAGTCCGGGTAGCGGGCGAAGTCGGCGATCACCCCCATGACGTCGGCCGGTGCCGCCTCGATGGTGATGCTCGAGCTGGTGTGTTCCGCCATCGCCGTGGCTCCTCCAGATGCGGGCCGGTACAGAGGTCGTCGTGCGCACGTGTGTGCAGCGTGAAGGCTACCGCGCCGCCGACCTGCCGCCTTCACCCCATGTCCCACCCACCATCAACCGGTCACCATTCGAGCGCCCAGGGGCGGCCCGTCCCCGCGAAGTGGCCCACGTTCACGCACTCGGTCGCGCCTATCCGCATCCGGCGCGCGAGCGGCTGGTGGACGTGGCCGAAGAGCGAATAGCGCGGCCTGGTGCGGCGGATCGCGGCCAGCAGCGCGCGGCTGCCCCGCTCGAAGCGGCGCGCCACGGTGTCGTAGACCAGTTCGGGCACCTCCGGCGGGATGTGCGTGCACAGCACGTCGACCTCGCCGACCGCCTCGATCTTCGCCGCGTACTCCTCGTCACTGATCTCGTACGGCGTCCGCATGGGCGTGCGCAACCCGCCCCCGACGAACCCGAAGGTCCAGCCGCCGATCTCCACCCGCTGGCCGTCGAGCACGGTGGTGCCGGGGTGGGCGTACTCCTTCCAGAGTGGCGGCATGTCGACATTGCCGTAGGTGGCGTACGTCGGGGTCGGGAACGCGGCGAACATCTCGGCATACTGCTTGCGCACCGCCTTCTCGATCGCCGCGGCCCGGTCCATGCCGATGCCGCCCCACAGCCGGGCGCCGAACTCCCGGGCCTCCTCGAAGCGCCGGGCGGTGCGCAGCGCGACGATGCGGTCGGCGTTCTCCTTGCCGAACAGGTCCGGGAAGATGCCGCGCGAGTGGTCGGCGTAGTCGAGGAAGAGGACGAGGTCGCCCAGGCAGATCAACGCGTCCGCACCCTCGCCCGCGCGCGCCAGGTCCCGGGCGTTGCCGTGCACGTCGCTGACCACGTGGACGCGCGTCCTGCGATGTCCGGCGCTTCGGTTACCGGAGGGTGTGGGTGCCATGGCGATCAAGCGTAGGCGTGTGCGGTGTGCGTGAACAGTGTCGGTCCGGCCTGCGGTTACTCGCCGGTCGGTTCGGCCGTGGACTACTGTGCGCGAAGGAACGCCAACGTGTGTGACGCAGCGAACATCTCACCGGGAACCCCTGTCCCGAACGCCATACCGGCGGGTAACGTCCGGGCAGTCCAGTCGTGCTCTGGATTTCAACAGCTGAATTCCCGAGCACCTGCCCGAGCCTTGGACCGCACCGTCGCATCACACAGTGTCGTGGCGCCGGCGCCCTATGAGGAGCAGCAGTCTTGCGCGAGTTCAGCCTTCCGGCTTTGTACGAGGTCCCTGCGGACGGCAACCTGACCGACATCGTCCGCAGAAACGCCGCGCAGCATCCCGACGTCGCCGTCATCGCCCGCAAGGTGGGCGGTGTCTGGCAGGACGTGACGGCCGCCGCGTTCCTCGCCGAGGTGCGCGCCGCCGCCAAGGGTCTCATCGCCTCCGGCGTCCAGCCGGGCGACCGGGTGGGCCTGATGTCCCGCACCCGGTACGAGTGGACGCTGCTCGACTTCGCGATCTGGAGCGCGGGCGCGGTCACCGTGCCGGTGTACGAGACCAGTTCGCCGGAGCAGGTGCAGTGGATCCTGTCCGACTCGGGCGCGACCGCCTGCATCGTGGAGCTGCCGGGCCACGCGGCGGCCGTGGAGTCGGTGCGCGAGTCGCTGCCCGCCCTCAAGCACGTCTGGCAGATCGAGGCCGGCGGTGTGGAGGAGCTCGGGCGGCTCGGCCAGGACGTGTCGGACGGGACCGTCGAGGAGCGCAGCTCGCTCGCCCGGGCCGACGACCCGGCGACCATCGTGTACACCTCCGGTACCACCGGCCGCCCCAAGGGCTGTGTGCTCACCCACCGCAGCTTCTTCGCCGAGTGCGGCAACATCGTGGAGCGGCTGCGTCCCCTGTTCCGTACCGGCGAGTGCTCGGTCCTGCTCTTCCTGCCGCTGGCGCACGTCTTCGGCCGCCTGGTGCAGATCGCGCCGATGATGGCGCCGATCAAGCTGGGCTGCGTCCCGGACATCAAGCACCTCACCGACGAGCTGGCCGCCTTCCGGCCGACGCTGATCCTCGGTGTCCCGCGTGTCTTCGAGAAGGTCTACAACACTGCGCGCGCCAAGGCGCAGGCGGACGGCAAGGGCGCGATCTTCGACAAGGCGGCGGACACCGCGATCGCCTACAGCAAGGCGCTGGACACCGCCTCCGGCCCGGCGTTCGGCCTGAAGGTCAAGCACAAGGTCTTCGACAAGCTGGTCTACAGCAAGCTGCGCGCGGTCCTCGGCGGCCGGGGCGAGTACGCCATCTCCGGCGGCGCCCCGCTGGGCGAGCGGCTCGGCCACTTCTTCCGGGGCATCGGCTTCACCGTGCTGGAGGGCTACGGCCTGACCGAGTCCTGCGCGGCGACCGCGTTCAACCCGTGGGACCGGCAGAAGATCGGCACGGTCGGCCAGCCGCTGCCCGGCTCGGTGATCCGGATAGCGGACGACGGCGAGGTGCTGCTGCACGGCGAGCACCTGTTCAAGGAGTACTGGAACAACCCGGGTGCGACCGCGGAGGCGCTGGCCGACGGCTGGTTCCACACCGGGGACATCGGCACCCTGGACGAGGACGGCTACCTCAGGATCACCGGCCGGAAGAAGGAGATCATCGTCACGGCGGGCGGCAAGAACGTGGCGCCCGCGGTGATCGAGGACCGGATCCGGGCGCACGCGCTGGTCGCGGAGTGCATGGTGGTCGGCGACGGGCGGCCGTTCGTGGGCGCGCTGGTCACCATCGACGAGGAGTTCCTTGGCCGTTGGTGCGCCGAGCACGGCAAGCCGGCGGGTTCCACCGCGGCGTCGCTGAAGGACGACCCGGATCTGCTCACGGCGATCCAGGCGGCGGTCGACGACGGCAACGCCGCGGTGTCGAAGGCGGAATCGGTGCGGAAGTTCCGCATTCTGCCCTCCCAGTTCACGGAGGAGTCGGGCCACCTCACCCCGTCGCTGAAGCTCAAGCGGAACGTGGTGGCGAAGGACTACGCGGACGAGATCGAGGCCATCTACCAGAAGTAGTCCGGCAGTCGGCTCATGGCGCGGTGTCCTCGGCGAGGACCCGCGCCATCGTGCGTTCGGCGAGCGCGGTGATGGTGACGAAGGGGTTCACGCCGATGTTGCCGGGCACGAGCGAGCCGTCGGTGACGTAGAGGTGTGAGTACCCCTTCACCCGGCCGTAGTCGTCGGTGGCCTTCCCGAGGACGCAGCCGCCCAGCGGGTGGTAGGTGAAGTCGTCCGCGAAGACCTTGCTGACGGAGCCGAACAGGTCGTAGCGGTAGATGGTCGCGTTGGCCAGGTTGATGCGGTCGAACAGCTTCTTGGCCATGCTCACCGACACCGCGCTCTGGGCGGCGCTCCAGCCGAGCTTCACCGTGCCGGAGGCGGAGTCGTAGGTGAAGGAGGCCCGTTCGGGGTTCTTGGTGATCGCCAGGTAGAGGCTGATCCAGTGCTCGAACCCCATGGGCAGCGGGGCGATCTCGGCGAAGACCGGGTTGTCGGCGTTGGCCCAGTCGTCGATGCCCATGACGGGCATGGTGGCCTGGTCGGCTCCGACGGTGTCCCAGACGTGGTTGGCACGGCCGAGCATGGTGTTGCCGTTGGTGCCCCAGCCGGCGCCCACGGCGGGGTCCAGGTCCGGCAGGGTGCCGGTGTCGCGGGCGCGGACGAGGAGTTCGGTGGTGCCGAGGCTGCCCCCGCCGAGGAAGAGATACGTGCAGCCGTAGCTCTTGGTCTCGACGACCGCGCCGGTGCTGTCGATCCGGTCGGCGGTCAGGGTGTACGACCCGTCGGCCGCCCGGCTGACGGACCTCACCTTCTCCAGGGTGTGGATGGTGACGTTGCCGGTGCCGAGGGCGGCGGCCAGATAGGTCTTGTCGAGGCTGCGCTTGCCGTGGTTGTTGCCGTAGATGACCTCGCCGGCCAGCGCGGACTTCGTGGCCGTGCCGGCGGCCTCCTGCTGCATGTAGCCGAAGTCGTAGACGTTCGGCACGAAGGTGGTCCTCAGGCCCGCGTTGCCGGCGGCCTTCCGGGAGGTGCGGGTGAACCGGTACCAGTCGGTGGACTCGAACCAGGCCGGGTCGATCGTGTTGACGCCGAGCATGGCGCGGGCGCGGGGGTAGTAGGTGCCGTACATCTCGTCGGCGTCCACGGTCGGGAACTGCTCGGTGAAGTACGACTTCAGGGGCGTGACCGCCATGCCGCCGTTGACGAGGGAGCCGCCGCCGACGCCGCGGCCGACGTAGACGGACATGTTGTCGTAGTGGACGCGGTCCAGGACGCCGGGATAGGCGCCGATGTCCTTGTTGACCACGTCCAGCCAGAGGAAGGTGGCGAGCGGGGCCTCGGTGCGGGTGCGGAACCACATGGAGCGCTGGTCGGGGGCGGAGGTGGAGCAGAAGATCTTGCCGTCGCTGCCCGTGGTGTTCCACAGGCGGCCCATTTCGAGGACGAGGGTACGGATGCCGGCCTGGCCGAGGCGGAGGGCGGCGACGGCGCCGCCGTAGCCGGAGCCGATGACCACCGCCGGAGCGGATTCGACTGCGTCGGGCTCGGCGGCCCGGGCCGACTGGAGTCCTATGCGGGTGAAGCCGAGGGTGGCCGCGGTCTGCAGTGCGGCCATGCCAAGTATGTGACGTCTTGTCAGCTGACGTCTCATCAGGTTTGGAGTCATGGGCGCAGCATGGGCGGATTATGGGGTTCCGCCAAGCGTAAAGACGCCATCTGGGGAGAGGAGTTCGCTGGGACGACGACTGCGGGTGGTCCGTGGTTGATCGCGCCCACGCGGCAGAGCCGCATATCGATACAGCCCCGCGCCCCTGGGTTGGCTACCCCTACAGCAAGTCTTTGAGTTTCTCGGCGAGTAGGTCCCAGCGCCACCTCTCCTCGACCCACTGGCGGCCTCGCTCGCCCATCCTCCTGCGCAGCTCCGGATCAGCCAGCAGGGGCACGATGCGGTCGGCCGCCTCCTCGGGGGAGCCTCCCCTGACGACCCACCCGGTCTCCCCGTCCAGCACCGCGTCCGGGGCGCCGCCCGAGTCGCCCGCCACCACCGGCAGGCCCGTCGCCGAGGCCTCCAGGTAGACGATGCCGAGGCCCTCCACGTCCAGGCCGCCTCGCCGGGTTCGGCAGGGCATGGCGAAGACGTCGCCGGCGCCGAAGTGGGCCGGCAGGTCGGACCAGGGGACGGAGCCGGTGAAGCGGACGGAGTCGGCGACGCCGGTCTCGGTGGCCATCCGGCGCAGGTCCTGCTCGTAGGGGCCGCCGCCGACGATGAGCAGGACGGTGTCGGGCTCGGCGGCGAGGATGCGGGGCATGGCCTGGATGAGGGTGTCCTGGCCCTTGCGCGGGACCAGCCGGGAGACACAGACCACGACCGGGCGGTCGGTGAGGCCGAGGCGGGCGCGGACCTCGTCGCCGCCGGAGCCGGGGTGGAAGGTCTTCTCGTCCACGCCCGGCGGCAGCTGGACCATGCGGGCGGCCGCCGCCGGGGTGAGTGCCGTGGCGATCCTCGACCGCGTGTACTCACCCAGATAGGTGATCGTGTCCGTCGACTCCCCGATCCGGCGCAGCAGTTGCCGGGCGGCGGGCAGCTGGGCCCAGCCGGCCTCGTGGCCGTGGGTGGTGGCCACCAGCCGTTGCGCGCCTGCCTTGCGCAGGGCCGGCGCCATCAGGCCGAGTGGGGCCGCCGCGCCGAACCACACCGAGGTGCAGCCGTGCTCGCGGAGCAGGCCGACCGCCCGCCGGGTCGCCTGGGGGGTCGGCAGCAGCATGGTCGTACGGTCGCGTACGACGGTGAAGGGCTGCTCGGCGTCGAAGGCGGCCGTGGCCTCGATGCCCGCCCGGCTTCGCTTCCAGGTGGAGGCGTAGACGACCAGCCGGCCGGGGTCCAGGCGGAGGGCCATGTTGTGCAGGAAGGCCTGGATGCCGCCCGGCCGGGGCGGGAAGTCGTTGGTCACGATCAGGGTCTTGTGCATCGCCGCCGACCCTACCGAATCGTCCGTCCGGAGCCAGGTGCGGCCGAGTCTGTGGCATGCGCACAGACACGCACGACATCATGGTGGCCGACCCGAAGTCGAACGGCAGGGGATCACGTGGAGACGAGAGGCGCCTGGCGGTCCCTGGCATGGCTGCTCGCGACCTGGGTTGTCACCCGTGCGGTGCTGCTGCTGTTCGTCTTCCAGGTGTACGTCTTCCCCGGCCCGGACGTCACCGCCGACGTGTCGGTGACCTACCGGGGCTGGTACGAGGTGCTGCGCCAGGGAACGTTTCCGCTGGACGACGTGACCTGGCAGTACCCGCCGGCCGCCGCCCTGCCGATCCTCTCCCCCGCCGTCCTGCCCTTCCTGTCGTACGCGCATGCCTTCTTCGTGCTGGCGTTCCTCGCCGACGTGGTCGTCCTGGCGCTGCTGGTGCATCCGGGCCGGCGCCCCGGCCGCTCCCTGCGCGGGGCCTGGGTGTGGGTGGCGGGCGTTCCGCTGCTCGGGCCGACGGTGTACGCCCGCTACGACGTGATGGTGACCGCGGTGGCCGTGGCGGCGCTGCTGGCCGGGGCCCGGCGGCCCCGGGTGATGGGCGCGCTGACGGCGTTCGGGGCGCTGCTGAAGGTGTGGCCGGCGCTGCTGCTGGTCGGTGCGGTGCGGCGGCGGGCGTGGTGGTCGGCGGCGGTGACCTCGGCGGGCCTGGCGGCGCTGTTCTCGGTGTCCATGCCGGGCGCGTTCGCCTTCCTGACCTTCCAGCGGGACCGGGGCACCGAGGTGGAGTCGCTGGGCGCGCTGGTCTTCCATGTGGCCCGGCACTTCGGGTGGCAGGGCCAGGTGCTGCTGAACTACGGGTCGCTCGAGTTCATCGGTCCGCATGTGGACCAGGTCAGCGCGGTGGCGCTGGCGCTGACCGTGACCGCGTTCGGCTGGCTGCTGCTGTGGCGGCTGTGCATGACCCGCAGGGCGCCGCACACCCTCGCGGACGCGGCCTTCACCGCCGTCCTGCTGTTCACGGTCACCAGCCGGGTGATCAGCCCGCAGTACCTGGTGTGGCTGGTCGGCCTGGCCGCGGTCTGTGTGTCGTACCGGGCGAGCCGGATGGGGGCGCCCGCGCTGATGGTGGTGGCCGCGTCCTTTCTGACGGTCCTGGAGTTCCCGCTCGGTTTCGGGCATGTGGTGATGAGCGACCGGTACGGCGTGCTGCTGCTGGCGCTGCGCAACGGCCTGCTGGTCGTCGCCTCGATCACGGCGGCCCGCCGGCTGTGGGCCTCGACGGTGCCCCCGGCCCCCGCCGCGCCACTGCCGCCGCAGCCGGCCCGTCCCCGGCAGGCACCGGTCTCCCCCTGACCAGGCCGACCCCAGCCTCCCGGCCTCGACAGACCACGGTCTCCCCCTGACGAGGCCGCCCCACACCGAGGACAAGCCGGCGACTCACGACACCCGAGCGACCACAACGTCCGCGGCGCCCACACAGACCTCGCCGATCCCCACACGACACCCGGCAGGTCACAGCAGCCCCAGCCACCGCGAGACCTCGGCCATCACGCCGTGGACCGCCCCACCGACCGGGCCGCGCAGCCCCCTGCTCCCGGCTCACCCGTCACCGCCAGCTCGTCGGCCCTCGCCCATGCCGCCGGCGCCGCTCCCGCACCTCCCGACAGGCCACAGCAGCCCGGCCGCCGAGAGACCCCGGCCCCCGCGCCGTGGACCGCCCCACCGACCGGGCCGCGCAGCCCCCTGCTCCCGGCTCACCCGTCACCGCCAGCTCGTCGGCCCTCGGCCATGCCGCCGGCGCCGCTCCCGCACCTCCCGACAGGCCACAGCAGCCCCGGCCACCGGGAGACCCCGGTTCGCCGCGCCGTGGACCGCCCCACCGACCGGGCCACGCGGCCCCACCCGGATCAGCGCCAGGAACACCCCGGTGGCCTCCTCGGCCCTCGACCATGCCGCCGACTTCCGGCTCACCCCGCGCGGGCCAGAGGCTGTCCGGTCTCCTCGTGTCGGCCGGTCCTCCGCAGCAGTGCCGCCACCGCCGCGCACTGCACGGCCATCGCGAGCGCCAGTGCCAGGCAGATGCCGGGCAGGCCGAGGCCGCCGAGGGCGTGGGCCAGGGGCAGCTGGACGGCCGTGCCGAGCAGGGTGACCCGGAGCAGCGCCGGTGCTCCGCCGCCGCCCTCGAAGACCCCGCCGAGCGCGATGAAGCAGGCCATCAGCAGCAGATAGGGACCGGCACAGCGCAGGAACAGCGCGCCCTGGTGGGCGACTTCGGGCCCGGCGCCGAAGGCGGCCATGATCCAGGGGGCGGTCGCGGCGAGCACCGCGGAGGCGGTCAGGCCCAGGGCACCGGAGACCAGCACCGCCTGCCGGCCGATGTCCCGCCGCGCGTCCGCGCCCGCGCCCCTGGTGTGCGCGGTGTGGATCGCGGCGGCCTGGCGTACGGCGTAGAAGGCCATGGTGGCGACGTACATGACCTTGTAGGCGATGGCGTAGGCGGCCACCGCCGTCACCCCGAGCCGGGCCACGATCGCCACCAGCACCAGGGCTCCGCTCTGGCGCACGGTGAAGTCGGCGGACATGGGCAGGCCCGTGGCGAGCGCACGGCGCAGGGCGGCCCGGGCCGGTGCGGCGGGCGGGACCTCGGCCGCCGTCCGCAGCAGGGCGTTGCGGCGCAGGGCGCGCAGGCCCACCACGAGGGCCACGGCGCGGCACAGCACGGTGGAGGCGGCGGCGCCCCGGACGCCGTACAGGTGGATCAGGACGGGGTCGCAGAGCAGGATCAGCCCGTTGGCGAGGAGGGCGAGGCGCATGGGGGTGCGGGTGTCGCCGGTGCCCTTGAGGATTCCGTCGACGAGCTGCTGGGCGAAGAAGACGGTCATGCCGGGCAGGGAGATCGCGAAGTAGGCGGTGGCCAGGCCCCGGGCCGCGCCGTCGCCGCCGCCGCCGCCGAGGACCAGTCCGGCCAGCGGCCCGCGCAGCAGCAGGCCGCCGATCGCGACCACCGGTGTCACCAGCGCGCACAGGGCCCACCCACCGCGCACGGCGGCCCGTACGGCGGCCGGGTCCCGGGCCCCTCTGGCGTGCGCCACCGACACGGTCGTACCGGAGGCGAAGACCAGCGCGATACCGAGCAGCACGTTCTCGGTGTTGGTGGCGACGGCCACGGCCGCGACGGCGGGGCCGCCGAGCCGGGAGACCCAGACGGTGTTGATGATCCCGGAGGCCACCGAGGCGAGCAGGGAGAGGTAGACGGGGTGGGCGAGGGCTATGAGCTGCTTGCGGTGGGCGTTCACCAGATGGCTCCTCTTGTCGAGCTACCTCGAAACGAGGTAGCTCGATAAGAGCTAGCATGACTCCCGAGGCCGCTGCAAGGAGGAGAGCGCGTGCTGGAGTTGTCGATCCTGGGCTTCCTGGCCGAGGAAGAGCTGCACGGTTACGAGCTGAAGGAGCGCATCAAGGCGCTGAGCGGCCATGTCCGCCCGGTCAGCGACGGCGCGCTCTATCCGGCCATCAACCGGCTCGTCGCCGCCGGACTGCTCGACCAGCGCACCGAGGAAGGCGCGAGCGCCGCCCCGCGCCGGGTGCTGTCCCTGACGGCCGCGGGCCGGCAGGAGCTGCTCGCGCGGCTGCGCGACCCCAAGCAGGCGGAGATCACCGACCAAGTCCGCTTCAACACGCTCCTGGCCTTCCTGCGCCACCTGGACGACCCCGCCGCCCAGACCGCGGTGCTGCGCCGCCGGCTGGACTTCCTCCAGGCCCCGGCGAGCTTCTTCTACCGGCAGGGCGAGCCGGTGCGCGCGGAGGAGGCCGGGGACCTGTTCCGCGAGGGCATGCTGCGGGTCGCCCGGGCCACCGGGAAGGCGGAGCGGGCCTGGCTGGGCGAGGCCATCGAGACGCTCAGCGCATCCGGCTGACCTGCTGGAGAAGGGGGCCCGTCGTCACTCGGTGCGGATCAGCTGCGCCCGCACATACTCCCGCCACAGCTCGGTGAACGCCTGCGGTGTGGTGCCCAGCACCGACTTCAGCGCGGCCTCGACCGCGCCCGCCCGCTGCTGATGGCCGCCGACGGCGCGGTAGAAGGCGCCGAGCCGGGCCGCGCCCCAGTGGTCGGCGATCATCCGGCAGGCCAGCCAGCCCCCCTCGTAGGCCTGGGCGAGCTCGGCCGGGTCGCTGGTGAAGCCGAAGTCCTTGTCGGTGGGGAGCTCGGTGGGCGGGTGGCCGTCCTGGACGGCGTGGGTGAGTTCCGGCGCGGCCTCGGTGGGAGTGCGGCCGGTGCCGAGGTAGCCGATCCAGTCCGCGTAGCCCTCGGAGAGCCACAGCGGGGTCGCGGCGGTGGTGTGCGCGCGGGTGGCCACATGGGTGGTCTCGTGGGTGAGCACGACCTGCTTGCCGAGGTCGCCGAGGATGGCGTACGCCTCCGGGTTGACGACCACCCGGTCCGCGGGCGCCTTGCCCGAGCCCCCCGCCTCGCCGGTGGTGACGGCGGCGATCCCCCGGTAGTTGGCGGCGGGTGAGCCGAGCAGTCCCGCCATGCCCTGCAGGGACCGCGGGACGAGGACGACCACATGGCGGGTCCAGTCGGTGCCCCAGGCCCGGGAGACGGCCGGTACGGCGCGGTCGGCCAGCGTGGCGTATCCGCGCAGCTGGACGGCCGTCCGGCCGGTGCCCAGGACCAGGCTGTGGGCGCCCTTGACGGCGGTCACCGGGCCCTGGTCCCACAGCTGCTGCCCGGCGTCCTGCGCGGGCCGGTCGGCGGTGACGTACCACTTGCCGTCGGCGGTGCGGCCCAGGGTGAGGATGCGGCGGGCGTCGACGGGGGCCTTGTCGTACCCGGCGACGCGGTAGCTCAGGTCGGCGTCGGCGGTGGCTCCGGCGGAGGTGCGGTGCACGGCGGTGACCCGGTAGGCCCAGGAGGCCAGCGGGAGGGCGCGCAGCCGGGTGTACTCGGTGCGGGTGCCCGTCGCCCCGTACGCCGTCTCGTCGTGGCCGAGCAGCGCGGCCGAGCGCCGGTCGAGCAGGTGCTGCACCTCGGTGCGGGCGGAGTCGGCCGGGGTGCCGCCGCAGCCGGCCAGGGGCAGCAGCAGCCCGAGCCCCACCGCCCCGATATTCCACGCCCGCCTGCGACCAGCCATTTCCCGATCGTAACGGCGCGCGGCGCGGTCAGGGCCGGGTGACCGAGGAGATCGGCATCATCCCGACCGGGTCGTAGCGCACCGCGGCGCCCGGATAGGGGGCGTGGATGACCTGGCCGTTGCCCACGTACATCCCCACATGGCTGGCGTCGGAGCGGTAGATCACCAGGTCACCGGGGCGGGCCTGGGAGAGCGGGAGCTGCCGGCCGGCGAAGCGCTGCTCCTGCGAGGTGCGCGGCAGCTGGATTCCGGCGTGCGCGTACGACCACTGCATCAGGCCCGAGCAGTCGAAGCCGGAGGGGCCGCTCGCGCCCCACACATACGGCCGGCCGAGGGCGGAGCGGGCGGCGGCCACCGCGGCGGCGGCGCGGGCGTCGGGGGCGACGGCGCCGGTCAGGTCCGGCAGGCCGGGCAGGTCCACGCGGCCGGAGTCGTCGGAGCGCGAGGCCCGGCCGAACGCGGCGCGCTCGGCGGCCGGGAGCGTGTCGAGCAGTTGCTGGGCCTTGGCGAGCTTCGTCTCCACGGTCCGCTTGTGCGCGGCCACGGCCTTGCGGCTGCTCTCCAGCGCGGCGAGCTTCCCGGCCGCCTCCGTGCGCTCCTGCGCGAGTTCCCGCAGCGCCGCCTGCAACTCCCGGAGCTGTCCGGCCTGTTGGGTGGTGATGCGGTCGAGGGTGGACGCCTTGTCGAGATAGTCGTCGGGGTCGTCGGAGAAGAGCAGGGCGACGGCCGGGGCGATGCCGCCCGCGCGGTACTGGGCGCCGGCCAGCGAACCCAGCTGCTCGCGCAGGGCGTTGACGCGCTGCTGCTGCCGGGCGATGTGGTCCTGGGCGTCGCGCACCTCGCGGCGCAGGGTGCCGGCCCGCTCCTGGGCCTTGTCGAAGGCCTGGGTCGCCCGCTCGGCCTCCTGGTAGAGCCGGTCCACCTCGGCACGGGTGTCGGTGCGCGGCGCCGCGTGCGCCGGTACGGCGCCTAGCGCGCCGGCCGCGGCCGACAGGACACACAGGGCGACGGCGCCCCGGTCGAATCCGGAAGAGGCAAAGCGGCGATGAGACCCCACGGCAGTCCTTCTGCTGGCGAACAGTGACCGCTTCCCCGGCGCCTGGGGACGGGGAGGCCCCGGCGCCGGGGAAACGCGCGGCAGACAGTAGCCGTGCGCGAGGGGCCCGACCAACGGCCGTCGCGGCGACAAACGCTGTCGCCCCGCCGCTGACCCAGGTCAGTGGCGGGGCGTGGAGTCAGTTCCGGTCCAGGGGATTCGCCCGTTCGGGCGCCCCCGTGCGAGCGTTTCCCGCCGGAACTCGCGGGTATCAGACCCGGTTTCGCGGGGCGGTGCCCGCCGGAGGTGTCAGACCCGGACGCCGAACTGGAACGGCATGTCGGACATCGACTCGTAGCGGACCACGGCACCGGTGTGCGGGGCGTGCAGCACCTGGCCGTTGCCGGCGTACAGGCCCACGTG
Organism: Streptomyces sp. NPDC002076; assembly: GCF_053593835.1. NCBI lineage: Bacteria > Bacillati > Actinomycetota > Actinomycetes > Kitasatosporales > Streptomycetaceae > Streptomyces > Streptomyces sp. NPDC002076. The sequence continues at coordinate 75,659 of NZ_JBSFDI010000004.1, read as the reverse complement.
ATGGATGTCGCCGTAGAAGAACACCAGGTCGCCGACCTTGAGCTGGCTCTGGTCGTAGATCCGGGTGCCGATGGTGGCCTGCGCCTGGGAGGTGCGCGGTATGGAGACACCGGCCTGGGCGTAGGCCCAGGAGGTCAGGCCCGAGCAGTCGAAGGAGGACGGGCCGGAGGCGCCGTAGACGTAGGGCGAGCCGATCACGCTCTGGGCGGCGGAGAAGGCCGCCGCGGCGCGGCCGGAGGCGGGCGGGGCGTCGCCGAGGTTCACGCGCTGGCTGGAGGAGCGGTCGGCGCGCGCCTGCTGGGCGGCCAGCTCCTGCTTCTCCTTGGCCGTCAGGCTGTTGAGGAGCTTCTGGGCGTCGGCGAGCTTGCCCTGGACTTCCTTCTTCTTCTGCTCCAGCTCGGTGCGCGTGGAGGAGAGGTCCTTGAGCTTGTCGGCGGCCTCGGCGCGCTCCTGGGCGAGTTCGCGCTGTTTGTCCTGGATCTTCTTCAGCGCGTCGACCTGCTGGGCGCTCAACTGGTCGAGCGTGGAGGCCTTGTCGAGGAAGTCGTCCGGGTTGGAGGACAGGAAGAGCTGGACCGAAGGGTCGATGCCGCCGGAGCGGTACTGCGAGGTGGCCAGCGAACCCAGGCCGTCGCGCAGCTTGTTCAGCTCCTGCTGACCGCGGGCGACGTTGTCCTGGATCGTGGATATTTCCTTCTGCAGCTTCTGCTGCTTCTCCTTCGCCCCGTCGAACTTCTCGGAGGCCTGCTCGGCCTCCTGATAGAGCTTGTCGACCTTGGCCTTGACCTGGTCCTTGGTGAGCTTCTGGCTCGGCGCGGCATTGGCGGCGTTCGCGCTCAGGACGACGGCGGCGGCTGCTGCGGTGGTCAGCACGGTCACGCGAGCGCGACTCTGCTGCTTGGGTCGACGGTGGGACGCCACGGAGGACGAACTCCTTCTTGTGAGTGATCACCCGTTCGGAGGTTCGAGCCCAGACCCTAGTGACCCACTTGTGATCAGTTCAAATCCTCACACCAAAAAACCTCGTCACACAATGCATTCTTTGCACACAAGTCACATGGGGTGAGGCGTGGTTGACACTACGTTGCGTGACGATCCGGCTAATTCGGGCATTGCATATGCCCTTTGGACCTTCAGGACAGTCGCTTGAGAAGCACCGCAGAGGCGACCGGACGGGCGCCCGCCCTGGCGACCCCGTCGGCCACCTCACGGTCGGTGGAGGCGACGATGACCGGACGGCCCGGCGGCTCCGCACGCACGAGCTGCCGGATCAGCTCGTCGGCCGTGACACCCGGCTTGGAGAACAGCACCCGCACCCCGCGCGGCGGCGCCAGCAGCACCGGGGCGGCCAGTTCGGCGCCGTCGAAGACACAGGTCACCTCGGCGCCGGTCTGCGCGGCGAGCGCGGAGAGCTGGCCGAGGAGCCTCAGCCGCTGCTTCTCCAGCGGCATCTGCGGATAGCCGGTCTTGGTGACGTTGTAGCCGTCGACGACCAGATGCGCCTGCGGCAGCGCCAGCAACTGGTCGAGAATGGCCGGGTCGTTTTCCGACAGGGCGCGCGCCGCGATGTCCTTCGGTGTCATTCGTCCCGGTTCGACCGCATCCACGGTCTCGGCGGGCCGCACGGACACGGGTGGCAGGGCGAGTTCGCGCCTGAGGCCCTGGGTGGCATCCAGCAGGGTGTCGAGCAGCAGCCGTACCCGCATGTCCTCCACACTGCGGCCCTCGCGGGCGGCGCGGCGGGTGGCCTCCAGCGCGGCCTCCGCCTCGCCGAGGCGGGCCTTGAGCCGGCGGGACTCGCTCTCTGCGGCCGACACCTGCAGGTGCGCCTCGGCGCGCAGGGCGTCCATCTCGCCCTGGGCCTTGCGCAGGGCGGCCTCGCCCCGCTTGACGTCGCTGAGGGCGGCCCGGAGCTTTCGGTGAAGCGATTCCCCTTCCCTCTTCGCCGACTCCAGCTCCGTACGCAGCCGTTCGGTCTCGGCGCGGGTGTGCTCGCGGGCCTGGGCCAGCTCGGCGCGCAGCCGCTCCAGCTCGGCCCGGCTCTCCTCGTCGGCGCGCTCGGCGTCCGCGCGCTGGACCTCCTCGCCGGCCGCGGTGACCAGCTTCACCCAGCCCGCCGGGCGCACTACGTAGGCCGCGGCCGCCACGTCGAGCGGGTCCGCGGCCGGGAGCGGCGAGCCGGAGTCGAGGGCGCCGGCGAGTTCCGGCTGCGCCTCTCTGAACTTCTCCCCGATCCGCTGCCGGAACAGCGCATCGGTCTCCAGCGCCGCGGCCATCGCGTTTCCGGCGAACTTGGCCCGGCGATTGGGGGCGAACCGGGCGTACTGCCTCAGCTGGGCGGGCAGTTCGGACATGGTCAGCCCGCCGAAGGCCTCCGAGACGATCTGGACGACCCGGCGGCGCACACCGTCGGGCAGCGGACGGTCAAGCACCTCAGCGGTGCCGTCGTCCGGCCCCCCGCCTGCGGTCTCCACCATCCGTCACACCCCACTACTTCGACTTCTTCGGGGCCGCTCCGCTCAGGAGCCGGCACCCGGCCTGTCCACGAGTTCCACCTGGTCCACCGCGTTGCACCAGCGGCACCGCACCGACTCGATGGTCTCACTGACCACCTCGCGCTCCTCCACGGTCGGCTCGCCGGCCAGATCGAGGTGGACGTACTCGACGACCTTCGAGGAACGCGTCACGTCGAACCGGGTGAGGTTGCCGCACAGGGTGCAGCGCCATCGGGTGGTGGCGGTCGGCAGGGGAACCGTCATCGTGGCTGTCCGCTTCCTTCTCGTAGTCGCTCACCGCGCCGCCGGCCGACGCGTGTGGCCGTAACCCTACGGCCTGGCGGCAACTCGCCGCTGGTCCGTCCAAGGCGGCGAGGCAGTCTGTCAGCGTGCGTCCCGTTACGTCATGCTCTGTAGTCATGATCAGCGCGTGGAGCACGGCGGCCGGCAGGGCCTGCAGAGCGGTCCGGAGCACATCAGCACCCATGACGTACGGCCTCATCGCCCTGTGCTGTCTGCTCTTCGTCCTGGGCCCGGCCTCGGGGCTCACCCCGGCGTACGGCTCCGGGGACGGCCTGCTCGCCGCACAGCGGGCGTACTTTCGGAGCTGGGGCGTGGTGCCGGCCGATCTGTTCGCCAGACCGGTGCGCGAGGCCCTGACCCCGGCCACGGCCCTGTTCGTGCACGGCAGCTGGGTGCATCTGCTCGGCAACATGCTCTTCCTCTTCGTCTTCGGCGCGATGACCGAGGAACGGATGGGCCGGGTCGCGTTCACCCTCTTCTACGTCGGCTGCGGCTATCTCGCCCTGCTCGGCTACGCGGCCGCCAACGCCACCTCCGAGCAGTCGCTGGTGGGCGCGTCCGGGGCGATCTCGGCGGTCCTCGGAGCGTTCCTCTACCTGTTCCCGCGCGCCCGTGTGACCAGTCTTCTGCCTTTTCTGTTCTTCCTGCCACTGCGGTTTCCCGCGTGGATCGTGCTGCCGTTCTGGGCGGCGCTGCAGTGGGCGGCGGCGGAGCAGAGCTCGGGCGGGCCCGGGGTGGCGTATCTGGCCCACCTCGTCGGCTTCGGTCTGGGCTTCGGTTACGCGTGGGTGCGTTACGGCAGAAGGAAGGGCCCGAAGGGCGGCCTGGGAAGGGCGGTGGTGGGAGACGGGCGGGCGGCTAGAGTGAAGTGCGCCCCAGCTCCGGCCCCCGAGGGAGAGAACCAGCCGTGATCACCGCGATCGTCCTCATCAAGACCAGCGTGGACCGGATCCCCGAGATCGCGGAGCAGATCGCTTCGCTGGAGTCGGTGAGCGAGGTTTTCTCCGTCACCGGCACGTATGACCTGATCGCGATGGTCCGGGTGCGGCAGCACGATGATCTCGCCGATGTCATCCCCGGCCGGATCAGCAAGATCCCCGGCGTCGAGGGCACGGACACGCATGTGGCGTTCCGCACCTACTCGACGCACGACCTGGAAGCGGCGTTCTCGATCGGCCTGGACAACTAGGGGCTGCGCCGCTCAGCCGCTGATCACACCGCCGGTACGCAGCGGCCGTCCTCGGTCCGGTACGTCCACTTCGCGCCCTCGGTCACGAGTTCCCGGACCGCCGTGACGAAGCGGTCGACGTGCTCGTCGGGGGTGCCCGCGCCGAAGCTCACGCGGATGGCGTTGAGGGACTTCTCGCCCGGCGCGGCCTCGGGGGCGCCGCATTCGCCCTGGGTCTCGGGGTCGCTGCCGAGCAGGGTGCGGACCAGGGGGTGGGCGCAGAACAGGCCGTCGCGGACGCCGATGCCGTACTCGGCGGACAAGGCCGCGGCGAAATGGGAGCTGTTCCAGCCCTCGACGACGAAGGAGAGCACGCCGACGCGCGGGGCGTCGTCGCCGAAGAGGGACAGCACCCTCACCTGGGGGACCTCTGCCAGGCCCGCGCGGACCCTGGCGATCAGGTGCCGCTCGCGCGCGACCAGGCCGTCCCAGCCGGCCTCGGTGAGCGCCTTGCAGGCCGACGCGATGGAGTAGGCGCCGATCACATTGGGTGACCCCGCTTCATGCCGGGCGGCACTCTCGTGCCACTCCACGTCCACGCCGCCGTCCCGGCGCCGGGCCACCTTGCGGCTCGCGCCCCCGCCCGCCAGGTAGGGCTCGGCCGCGCGCAGCCAGTCGGCGCGGCCGGCCAGGACACCGGAGCCGAAGGGGGCGTACAGCTTGTGCCCCGAGAAGGCGACCCAGTCGACGTCCAGGTCCCGGACGGACACGGGGTGGTGCGGGGCCAGCTGGGCGGCGTCCAGGACGGTCCGGGCACCGTGCGCGTGGGCGGCTGCCGCCAGCTCCCGTACGGGCCACAGCTCGCCGGTGACGTTCGAGGCGCCGGTGACGCAGACCAGGGCCGGGCCGTGCGGGTCGCGGTCGGCGAGAGCGCGCTCCAGGGTCGTGACGGCCTGCTGCGGGGTGCGCGGGGCGTCGAGGTAGCTGACCTGGGCGTCCTGCCAGGGCAGCAGGGAGGCGTGATGCTCGGTCTCGAAGACGAAGACCTGGCAGCCGGCCGGGAGGGCGCGGGCCAGGAGGTTCAGGGAGTCGGTCGTGGAGCGGGTGAAGACCAGCTGGTCGTCGGGGCGGCAGTCCAGGAATTCGGCGACCGTCCTGCGGGCGTTCTCGAACAGGTCGGTGGAGAGCTGGGAGAGATAGCCGGCACCCCGGTGGACGCTGCCGTAGTACGGCGCGTAGGCGGCCACGTCGTCCCAGACGCGCTGGAGGGCGGGGGCGCTGGCCGCGTAGTCGAGGGCCGCGTAGGTGACCTCGCCGCCGGTGACGAGCGGGACGGTGACATCCCGGCCCAGAACGGGCAGCGGGGCACAAACGGACTGGTCGGCGGCAGCGGTGAAGACGGACATGGGGAACTCCCGTGAGAACGTACGCCGAAGACGGCGTACGGGAAGAAGAGAAAAGGGGGATGCGGAGGCGGGGCTCGGCGGCCCTATCGCATTCGCTTGCTCACGGAAGGCTCCCTCGATGACCAGGACCCCTGGTCCCGCGCTCAGCAGCGCGCGAGGGGTCCGCGCTTGCCGTAGACCTCGCTGCCTACGGCCTGGTCCTCACCCGGGGCACCCCGCCACGGACGGAGGGTTGCCGGACAGCCGGCCGGGGCCGAATGGCTGTCACTCATGACCTGATACAGGAACGTACGGGAAAAGATCGTCGCCCCGCAACCCGCGTCCGGATCGCGGGACGACCGTCGGTGACCGCTAGGCGTTGCTCGCCGCCACCCACCGCTCAAGCGTCCGCTTCGCCGCGCCCGAGTCGATGGACTCCGCCGCCTTGGCCATACCGGCCCGGAGCTGCTCCGGCAGCGGTGCGTCGGTCGGCGCGAGAGCGACGAGCGCCGCCGCCGAGTTCAGCAGCACCGCATCCCGTACGGCCCCTGTCTCACCGTCGAGCAGACGGCGGGCGACCTCCGCGTTGTACGACGCGTCCGCGCCGCGCAGAGCCTCCACGGGGACGAGGTCGATGCCGACGTCCCTCGGGTCGAAGGCCTCCTCGGTGACCTTGCCGTCCCGGACGACCCACACCCGCGAGGTGGCGGTCGTGGTCAGCTCGTCCAGGCCGTCGTCGCCGCGGAAGACCAGGGAGGAGTTGCCGCGCTCGGCGAGGACACCGGCCACGATCGGGGCCATCCGCAGATCCGCCACGCCTACGGCCTGGGCGCGGACCTTCGCCGGGTTGGTCAGCGGACCGAGGACGTTGAAGGTCGTACGGATGCCCAACTGGCCACGGGCGGCGGCGACATGGCGCAGCGCCGGGTGGAACTTCACCGCGAAGCAGAAGGTGATCCCGGCCTCCTCCGCGACCTGCGGGACCCGTTCCAGCGGGAGGTTCAGATTGACGCCCAGCTTCTCCAGCACGTCCGACGCGCCCGACGCCGAGGACGCGGCACGGTTGCCGTGCTTGACGACCTTCACGCCGGTGCCGGCGACGACGATCGCGGACATCGTGGAGATGTTCACCGTCTTGGCACCGTCACCACCGGTGCCGACGATGTCGACGGTCTCCCCCGGCACCTCGATGACGTTCGCGTGCGCGTACATCGCGCGGACGAGCCCGGTGATCTCCTCCACCGTCTCGCCCTTGGCGCGCAGGGCCACGGCGAACCCCGCGATCTGCGCGTCCGTCGCCTCCCCGCGCATGATCCGGTCCATCGCCCATGCCGTGGCGTCCGCGCTCTGGTCCCGGCCCTCCAGCAGGGCGTTCAGTACCTCGGGCCAGGAACGGCCCGCCGCGGTGTCGCCTCCAGCGGGGGTCACAGCGCTCATCAGCCGCTCCTGGTGTCGTAAGAACAGTGTGAACCCAGCCTATCCATCCCCCGGCATGGCGAAGGGCCCCGTCCTCCCCCAGCTCTCGAACAAACTCGAGCCGGGGGTACCCCCATCCGGACGGGGCCCTTCAGCGTGGCGTGGCGACGCGGGGATCAGTGGTGGCCGTGGCCGCTCGTGATCTCCTTGTACTCCTCGACGGTCGGCTTCGGGATCTGGTTGTCCTCGCCGTAGTAGGCACTGGACAGCCTCACCCGGAGCTTCTCCGAGGCCGGGACCTTGCGCTCGACACCGTTCTCGTCGACCGTCGGGCCGATCTCGGCCGGCTCGTACTGGTGGTGGGCCGTGAGGGTGTGCAGCTGCTCCTGGCTGAGCGGCTCGTGCACCTCGATGAACTCACCGTGCGGCAGCCGCTTGATGATGCCGGTCTCGCGACCGTGCAGCACCTTCTCGCGGTCGCGGCGCTGCAGACCCAGGCAGATCCGCTTGGTGACGAGGAACGCGAGGACCGGGCCGACGAAGAAGGCGATCCGGACGAACCAGGTCACGGCGTTGATCGACAGGTGGAAGTGCGTGGCCCACAGGTCGTTGCCGCCGCCGACCAGCAGCGTCAGGTACAGCGTCATCCAGGCGACGCCGAGACCGGTGCGCGTCGGGGCGTTGCGCGGGCGGTCCAGGATGTGGTGCTCGCGCTTGTCGCCGGTGACCCAGGACTCGATGAACGGGTAGACGGCGATCGCCACGAGGACCAGCGGGAAGATCATCAGCGGGATGAACACGCCCAGGACGAGCGTGTGACCCCAGAAGTTGATCTCCCAGCCCGGCATGAAGCGGATCAGGCCCTCGGAGAAGCCCATGTACCAGTCGGGCTGGGCGCCGGTGGACACCTGGTCCGGACGGTAGGGACCCATGGCCCAGATCGGGTTGACCTGGGCGACCGCCGCGATGGCCGCGATGACACCGAAGACCAGGAAGAAGAAGCCTCCGGCCTTGGCCATGTAGACCGGCAGCAGCGGCATGCCGACGACGTTCTTCTCGGACTTTCCGGGACCCGCGAACTGCGTGTGCTTGTGGTAGAAGACCAGGATCAGGTGGCCCACCATCAGGCCGAGCATGATGCCCGGCAGCAGCAGGATGTGGATCGAGTAGAACCGGGCGACGAAGTCGTGGCCGGGGAACTGGCCGCCGAAGAGGAAGAACGACAGGTACGTGCCGACAATCGGCACGGACAGGAGCGCGCCCTCCATGAAGCGGACACCGGTGCCGGAGAGCAGGTCGTCCGGGAGCGAGTAACCGGTGAAGCCGGTGAACATGCCCAGGACGAACAGCAGGAAGCCGAACAGCCAGTTGATCTCACGCGGCTTGCGGAACGCGCCGGTGAAGAACACGCGCATCATGTGCACGAACATGCCGGCGAGGAAGATCAGCGCGGCCCAGTGGTGGATCTGCCGGATGAGCAGACCACCGCGCACGTCGAAGGAGATGTGCAGGGTCGAGCTGAACGCCTCGGACATCAGCTGTCCCTGCAGCGGGACATAGCTGCCGTGGTACTCCACCTCGTTCATCGACGGGTGGAAGAACAGCGTCAGATACACACCCGTGAGGATGATGATGATGAAGCTGTACATGCACACTTCGCCCAACATGAACGACCAGTGGTCGGGGAAGATCTTGCGCATGTTGGCCTTGGCCAGGGAGTAGATCCCGAGCCGGCCGTCGGCCCAGTCGGCGACACGCTCGCCGGCCGGTGCCTTCCCGCGAGAGCGGGGCGTCTCGTTCGCTGCAGTACTCATCCGCGCTCCCAGAATGCAGGACCGACGGGCTCCTCGAAGTCGCCGAGCGCCTGGAGGTAACCCTCACTGTCCACACCGATGCGCAGCTGCGGCAGGGCGTGGCCGGCGGGGCCGAAGATCACTCGGGCACCGTCGGAGAGGTCGAAGGTGGACTGGTGGCACGGGCACAGCACGTGGTGCGTCTGCTGCTCGTACAGCGAGATCGGGCAGCCGACGTGGGTGCAGATCTTGGAGAACGCGACGATGCCCTCGTGCGACCAGTCGAGCTCGCGCTTGTCCTTGATGTTGCCGGGCTGCAGCCGGACGATCATCAGCGCGGCCTTGGCGATCTCCGTCTGGAACTCCTCGTCCGTCTCCTCCAGCCCGTCGGGCTTGGCGAAGGTGAGGGAGCCGACGGCGACGTCCTCGGGGCGCAGCGGCTGGCCCGTGTTCATGTTGATCAGGCGCTTGCCCTTGGCCCACAGGGTGTGCCGCAGCGAGGTGCCGGGCAGCGGACCGAGGTCGCGCAGCAGCATGACGCCGGAGAGCGGGAACAGGGCCAGCGCGCCGAACATCGTGTTGCGGAGCAGCTTGCGGCGGCCGAGCGCCGACTCCTTGGCGCCCTGCCGGAAGTCCGCGTGGACCTTCGCGCGGACGTCGGCCGGGGCCTCGATGGCGTGCCGCTCGTCGGCGACCTCCACGTCGGACATCAGCGTGCGGGCCCAGTGGACCGCGCCCGCGCCGATGCAGAACAGCGACGCACCGAGGGTCAGACCGAGCGCGAAGTTCAGCGCGCTGACGTGCCCGATCGGGAAGACGAAGATGTTCTTGTCGTGCGGGATCGTCACATACGAGACGATGAAGCCGACGGTGGCCAGCATCGACACCGTGAACAGCAGGGCGACCGAGCGCTCGGACCGCTTGGCGGCCCGCTCGTCGATGTCCTGGATGCGGTGCTCGTGAGGCGGCAGCCCCGGGTCGGCGAACGGGTTCTCCTCGTCCGCGACCGCTACCGCACGGTGCTCTTCGCCCTGCTCAGCGGGCAGGTTCTCTTCTGGAATGTCTTGGCTACTCATGACTTCTTGGCCTTTGCGGTCCGAGCGGCGACCCAGACGGCGACTGCGATCAGTGCGCCGAGACCGAAGATCCAGGCGAACAGACCCTCACTGACCGGCCCGAGGCCGCCCAGCTCCAGACCGCCGGGGTTCGTCGTCTCGCTGCTGTCGACCGCGTGCAGGTACGCGATGATGTCCTTCTTGTTCTTCGAGGACAGCGTGGTGTCGGGGAAGGACGGCATGTTCTGCGGGCCGGTCTGCATGGCCTCGTAGATGTGCTTCGGGTCGACACCCTCCAGCGTGGGCGCGAACTTGCCCTTGGTCAGGGCACCACCCTTGCCGGTGAAGTTGTGGCACTGCGCGCAGTTGGTGCGGAACAGCTCGCCACCCTTGGCGATGTCGGCACCGTCAGGGCCGTACTGGTCCTTGGTGGGCACGTTCGGGCCGGCGCCCAGCGAGGCGATGTACGCGGCGAGCTGGTCGATCTGCGTCTGGTTGTAGACGACCTTCTTGCGCGGGACCTGGGCGCCCTGCGAGGTGGCGGCAGGCATACGGCCGGTGCCGACCTGGAAGTCCACGGCCGCGGCACCCACGCCGACCAGGCTCGGCCCGTCGGAGGAGCCCTGGCCACCGGTGCCGTGGCAGCTGGCGCAGCCGACCTCGTAGAGCTTCTTGCCCTCCTTGATGGTCAGGGACTGGGCGGAATCATCGGCCTGCGCCTTGCCCGCGGGCGCGAACGCGGCGTACAGCCCCCCAGTGGCCGCCAGCGCGAGGAGTAGGACGACGACCGCCGCCAGCGGATGGCGTCGTCGTGCGGAGAGCTTTTTCACGGATTACCCCGGTGTCAGGATCTTCTGCGTCGGTGCTTCTGGATGTGCGGGAGCCGGTCCCGGCTACTTGATCAGGTAGATCGTGGCGAAAAGGCCGATCCAGACCACATCGACGAAGTGCCAGTAGTAGGACACGACGATGGCGGCGGTCGCCTGCTCGTGGGTGAACCTCTTGGCCATGTAGGTGCGCCCGAGGACCAGCAGGAAGGCGATGAGACCGCCCGTCACGTGCAGGCCGTGGAAGCCGGTGGTCAGGTAGAACACCGAGCCGTACGGGTCGGAGGAGAGCGAGATGCCCTCGTCCCTCACCAGGCTCGTGTACTCGTAGATCTGACCGCCGATGAAGATCGCACCCATGATGAAGGTGAGGATGAACCACCCGCGGAGCTTCTTCACGTCACCGCGCTCGGCCGCGAACACGCCGAGCTGGCAGGTGAGCGAGGAGAGCACCAGGATCGTGGTGTTCGTCGCGGAGAAGGGCACATTGAGCGCGTCGGCCATGTGCTTCCAGTGCGCCGGACCCGTCACCGATCGCAGGGTGAAGTACATCGCGAAGAGGGCCGCGAAGAACATCAGCTCGGAACTCAGCCAGATGATGGTTCCGACGCTGGTGAGGTTCGGCCGGTTGACCGACGGGTGCGCGTGCCCGGTTTCTACTGTCGTTGCTGTCGCCACGACCGACATTATGTCGGTCGCTTATCCCGCCCTCACTCCGGGGGGTGCCGTTCGGAGTGTTGCTCCCCGCCGAACCGGTGTTGACGTGGTGTTCATGGGGACTTCGACGGGAGTAAGCTCCGCCCCGAACGGCCCTGTCCGTCCCGTCCGTACGACGCTGACGTCCCGGAGGAACAATGCAGCCGACCGCCACGGTGCTGGTCTACAGCGACGACTCCAACACCCGCGAGCAAGTACGGCTGGCCGCCGGGCGTCGGCCGGCTCCTGATGTCCCCTTGGTCGAGTTCGTGGAGTGTGCCACTCCGGAGGCGGTCATCCGGGAGTTGGGCAAGGGCGGCATCGACGTCTGTGTGCTCGACGGTGAGGCCGTGCCGATGGGGGGTATGGGGGTCTGCCGGCAGATCAAGGACGAGGTGTTCAACTGCCCGCCGGTGCTGCTGCTGATGGGGCGGCCGCAGGATGCGTGGCTGGCGACGTGGAGCCGGGCCGACTCGGCGGTGACCTTGCCGGTGGATCCGGTGGAGTTCGCCTCCGCCCTGGCTTCCCTGCTCCGTCAGAAGCGGTTGCTGAGCGCCTGAGAACTTCGGGGCGCAGGGCTTCGTGCGCGGATGCCCCGCGCCCCTTGCGGGGCGCTCAGAAGGCCGTCGGCTGCAGTCTCACCGTGTCCGCGTCGGACGGGCCGTCCGGCTTGCCGTTGACCAGGGCGCTGCCCTTGCGCCACTTGTTCCAGTCGACGTTCCAGTCGCCGAAGCCGTTGCCGAAGTCCTCCATCTGGTGGCCGTTGGCGTTGACGACCTTGACGATGTCGCCTTGGTGGATGTTGTCGAAGAACCACTGGGCGTTGCCGGTGCTCATGCCCGTGCAGCCGTGGCTGACGTTCGCGTAGCCCTGTGAGCCCACGGACCAGGGCGCGGCGTGCACGTATTCGCCGGACCAGGTCACCCGGGTGGCGTAGTAGACCGACAGGTCGTAGGCGTCGGAGCTGCCCGCGGCGATGCCGATCGTGGTGCCGCGCATGCGGACGACGTACGCCTTCTCCAGGACGACCTTGATGCCGTTGCGGGTGCCGTAGCCGGGTTTGCCGGTGGTGACGGGGATCCGCTTGATGTCCTGGCCGTTCTTGTAGAACGTCAGCTGGTGCGTCGCGCCGTCGGTGACGGCCTCGATCCGGTCGCCGATGGTGAGTTTCACGGGCTTGGCCGGGCCGCCCCACAGCCGGTCGCTGATCCTGATGCCGTCCAGGTTGCTGTGCACCGTGATGGTGGCGTGGGTGGGCCAGTACTCCTCGGGCCGGTAGTGGAGTTCCTTGTCGCTCACCCAGTACCAGGAGCCCTGCACGGCCGGTACGGAGTCCACCCGGAGGGCACGCTCCACGATGGCGCGCTGCGCCTTGTCCTTGACCTCCTGGTCGAGTTGGGCGGTGATGGGCTGTCCGACGCCGTACTGGCCCGACTTCGGCCCGAAGGTGACGGTCAGGCGCTTCCTGCTGGTGGGCTTGCTGGTGTCGAACGAGAAGACCTTCCGGCCGGGCGCGCCGTCGCCGTCCTCGGTGCTCACGGTGACCGTGTAGTGGGTGTGGGCGGCCAGCGGGGCGGTGCTGTGCCATCTGCTGCCGTCGGCGGAGAGTTCGCCCGCCACATAGCGTCCTGCGGAGTCCTGGGCGGTGACGTCGGTGATGCGGTCGTCACCGTTGGCGGTGATCTCCAGGGGCTTGTCCGGGTCGGCCTGCTTCCCCGGCTCGGTGGGGCCGTTGAAGTCGATCAGGTCCGCCGCGTCGTACGGCTTGGCCGACAGGGGGTTGCCGTCCGAACCGCAGGCGGTGACGCCCGCGCCGAGCGCGGTCACCAGCAGAGCGCAGCTGACGACGGTGCGGGTCCGCGGAGTGTGGTTCATACGATCACGTTATGAGGCGCTGACCCCATTGGCGCGGCGAGTAGGCCGTACGGGGGATCGACACTACGGCAAAGGAACGACCGCACCGGCGTGGCCTGTGGAAAAAGCGGAAGCCCGGACCCTCCTGAGGGAGCGTCCGGGCTTCCGGTTGCGTGCGCGCGAGTGCTACTGGGTGCGGTTCTCACCGTGGTAGTACTCGAACACCCAGCCGAACAAACCGACCACGATGAACGGGGCGGAGAAGTAGATCAGCCACCAGCCGACCGCGATGCTGAGGAAGGCGATCGCACCGCCGAAGCCCAGCAGAAGCGGCTGCCAGCTGTGCGGGCTGAAGAAGCCCAGCTCGCCCGCGTCGTCCGCGACGTCGGCCTCCTTGTCGTCCTGGGCGCCCGCGTCGACCCGCCGGGCGGTGAAGCCCAGGTAGAAGCCGATCATGACGCTCAGGCCGAAGGCCAGGAACAGTGCGGTGGTACCGGCCGGCTCCTTCGACCACACGCCATACACGATGGCCATGATCAGGATGAAGACGCTCAGCCAGATGAACATCCGACCCTGGATCCTCACTTGCCGGCCTCCTTGCTGCCCGCGATGGCGGTGCCGTGACCGCTGTGCGCAAGCTGCTCGAGCGCGGCGATCTCAGGGTGGTGCAGGTCGAACGCCGGGGATTCGCTGCGGATCCGCGGCAGGGTGAGGAAGTTGTGCCGCGGCGGCGGGCAGGACGTCGCCCACTCCAGCGAACGGCCGTAACCCCACGGGTCGTCCACGCCGACCGGCTTGCCGTACTTGGCCGTCTTCCAGACGTTGTAGAGGAACGGCAGGATCGACAGGCCCAGCAGGAAGGAGCTGATCGTCGAGACCGTGTTCAGGGCGGTGAAGCCGTCGGCCGCCAGGTAGTCGGCGTAACGACGCGGCATGCCCTCGGCACCCAGCCAGTGCTGGACCAGGAAGGTGCCGTGGAAGCCGATGAACAGCGTCCAGAAGGTGATCTTGCCGAGGCGCTCGTCCAGCATCTTGCCGGTCCACTTCGGCCACCAGAAGTGGAAGCCGGAGAACATGGCGAAGACGACCGTGCCGAAGACGACGTAGTGGAAGTGGGCCACCACGAAGTACGAGTCGGAGACGTGGAAGTCCATCGGCGGCGAGGCCAGGATGACACCGGTCAGACCACCGAACGTGAAGGTGATCAGGAAGCCGGTCGCCCAGAGCATCGGCGTCTCGAAGGACAGCGAGCCCTTCCACATCGTGCCGATCCAGTTGAAGAACTTCACACCGGTCGGCACGGCGATCAGGAACGTCATGAAGGAGAAGAACGGCAGCAGCACACCACCGGTGACGTACATGTGGTGGGCCCACACGGTCACGGACAGACCGGCGATCGCGATGGTCGCGGCGATCAGACCCATGTAGCCGAACATCGGCTTACGGGAGAAGACCGGAATGACCTCGGAGATGATGCCGAAGAACGGCAGCGCGATGATGTACACCTCTGGGTGTCCGAAGAACCAGAAGAGGTGTTGCCACAGCAGGGCTCCGCCGTTCGCGGCGTCGAACACATGGGCGCCGAACTTGCGGTCCGCCTCCAGGGCGAACAGCGCGGCCGCGAGGACCGGGAAGGCCAGCAGGACCAGGACACCGGTCAGCAGCACGTTCCACACGAAGATCGGCATGCGGAACATGGTCATGCCCGGCGCGCGCATGCAGATGATCGTGGTGATGAAGTTGACCGAGCCGAGGATCGTGCCGAAGCCGGACATGGCCAGACCCATGATCCACATGTCGGCGCCGACACCCGGGCTGCGGACCGCGTCCGACAGCGGCGAGTAGGCGAACCAGCCGAAGTCGGCCGCGCCCTCCGGGGTGAGGAAGCCGCCCACCGCGATCAGCGAGCCGAACAGGTACAACCAGTAGGCGAACATGTTCAGCCGCGGGAACGCCACGTCGGGCGCGCCGATCTGCAGCGGCATGATCCAGTTCGCGAAACCGGCGAACAGCGGCGTCGCGAACATCAGCAGCATGATCGTGCCGTGCATCGTGAACGCCTGGTTGAACTGCTCGTTCGACATGATCTGCAGGCCCGGACGGGCCAGCTCGGCGCGCATGAGCAGCGCCATCACGCCACCGATCAGGAAGAACGCGAACGACGTCGCGAGGTACATCGTCCCGATGGTCTTGTGGTCGGTGGTCGTCAGCCACTTCACCACGAGATTGCCGGGCTGCTTGCGCCTGACCGGCAGCTCGTCCGCGTACGCGCCTTCAGCTGCCGCGGCACCCTGGGGTTCGTTGAGGATGCTCACAGGTTGTTCGTCTCCCGGTTCTTCTCGTGGCTCGTCTGCGCGATGCCGGCGGGAATGTAACCGGTCTGCCCCTTCTTGGCGAGGTCCTGGAGGTGCTTCTGGTACGCCGCCGGGGATACGACCTTCACGTTGAACAGCATGCGCGAGTGGTCGACGCCGCAGAGCTCGGCGCACTTGCCGAGGAAGGTGCCTTCGTGGTTCGGAGTCACCTGGAACGAGTTGGTGTGGCCCGGGATGACGTCCATCTTCATCAGGAACGGCACCACCCAGAAGGAGTGGATGACGTCACGAGAGGTCAGGACGAAGCGGACCGTCTCGCCCTTGGGGAGCCAGAGCGTCGGACCGGGGTTGTTCGTCTGCGGGTTCCGCGTGCCGGGGGTACCGACGTCGTAGACACCGCCGGCGTTCGCCGGGAAGTCCTTCTTGAACCGGTCCGGAATGGCGTCCAGGTTCTTGTCGGTCTTGGCGTCGCCGGAGACACCGGGGACGTTCTCGATGTAGTTGAAGCCCCAGCTCCACTGGAAGCCGACCACGTTGACCGTGACGTCGGGCTTCTTGGAGATGTCGAGGAGCTTCGACTCGTCCCGGGCCGTGAAGTAGAAGAGCACCGAGATGATGATGATCGGGACCACCGTGTACAGGGCCTCGATCGGCATGTTGTACCGGGTCTGCGGAGGTACCTCGACCTTGGTGCGGCTGCGCCGGTGGAACATGGCGCTCCACAGGATCAGGCCCCACACCAGCACGCCGACGGCGAGCGCGGCAGCCCAGGAGCCCTGCCACAGGGAGAGGATCCGCGGAGCCTCTTCCGTGGTCGGGGTGGGCATGCCAAGGCGGGGGAAGTCCTTGTATGTGCAACCGGTTGCGGTCGCCAGGACCAGGCCCGCGGTCAGTGCCTGCAGCAGCTTCCGCCGCATCGGGCGCCGCGGCGAGCGGTCGGAGCCGTTGGGACTCACGTAGCGCCTTCCCGAGAGTCTCGCCCGCGCGGTCGGCTGCGGCCTTCTTCTCGCTGGTCGGTCGCCGCCCTGCGTCGGGCAGGGGTTTGGATGTTTATGCGGACCAAACCCTAGCCGACGCCCTCCGGGGGTTCGCGGGGAGGGGTGCCTACTAACTCGGGTGGTTCGCTGAATTGGCGGCTGCGGGTCCGTTGTGGCTGGTCGGGCCCCGCGGCGGAGCCGCTGTGGACACAGCCTCGCGCCCCTTCGGGACGCTGCCCTGACCGGCGGTTTAGCGTTGCCGTATGGCCTACTTTGACGCTGCCTCCGCCGTTCCCCTCCATCCCGTTGCTCGTCAGGCGCTGTTGGCCTCTGTGGACGAGGGATGGGCGGACCCTGCCCGGCTCTACCGGGAAGGACGCAAGGCCCGGATGTTGCTGAACGCCGCCCGGGAGGCGGCCGCCGAGGCGGTCGGGTGCCGGGCCGACGAAATGGTGTTCACCTCGTCCGGTACGCGGGCCGTACACACGGGTGTCGTGGGGGCGTTGGCCGGGCGGCGCCGGGTCGGACGCCACCTGATCGTGTCGTCCGTCGAACACTCCTCCGTGCTCCATTCGGCGGAGGTGTTCGAGGCGGACGGCGGCACGGTGACCCAGGTGCCGGTGAACCGGGCCGGTGCCGTGGAGCCGTCGGGTTATGCGAGTGCCCTGCGTCCGGACACCGCGCTGGCGTGTCTGCAGTCGGCCAACCACGAGGTCGGCACCGTGCAGCCGGTCGCCGAGGTGGCCGAGGTGTGCCGGGCCGCCGGGGTGCCGCTGCTGGTGGACGCGGCGCAGTCGCTGGGCTGGGGGCCGGTCGAGGGTGACTGGTCGCTGCTCACGGCCAGCGCGCACAAGTGGGGCGGGCCCTCGGGGGTCGGGCTGCTCGTCGTGCGCAAGGGGGTGCGGTTCGCCGCGCAAGGACCCGTCGACGAGCGGGAGTCGGGGCGGGCGCCCGGCTTCGAGAACATCCCGGCGATCGTGGCGGCCGTGGCCTCCCTGCGGGCGGTGCGCGCCGAGGCGGCCCAGGAGGCGGTACGGCTGCGGGAGCTGACGGAGCGGATCCGGACACGGGTGCCGCAACTGGTACCGGACGTGGAGGTCGTCGGCGAACCCGAGCGCCGGCTGCCCGGGATCGTCACCTTCTCCTGCCTCTACGTCGACGGCGAGGCGCTGCTGCACGAGCTGGACCGGGAGGGCTTCTCCGTCTCCTCCGGTTCCTCCTGCACCAGCAGCACGCTGACGCCCAGCCATGTGCTGAAGGCGATGGGCGTGCTGAGCGAGGGGAACGTACGGGTGTCCCTGCCGATGGGCGCGGCGGAGGCCGACGTGGAGCGGTTCCTGGAGGTGCTGCCGGGGGCGGTGGAGGGGGTCCGGGAGAAGCTGGGCGCACCGGCGGCACCGGCCGCCCAGCAGGGTCCCGGGGAAGTGCTCGTCGACTCCCTGGGCAAGCGGTGCCCGATCCCGGTCATCGAGCTGGCGAAGGTGTTCGGTCAGGTGCCGGTCGGCGGGACCGTACGGGTCCTCTCCGACGACGAGGCGGCCCGTCTGGACATCCCGGCGTGGTGCGAGATGCGGGGGCAGGAGTACGTCGGGGAGGAACCGGCGGAGCGGGGTACGGCGTACCTGGTGCGCCGGGTCGGCTGAGGGGTCCGGGGGCGCCGGCCCCCGAACGGCCGGCCTCAGCCCAGATGAGCCCGCACTTCCTCCCCGGCCTCGTCCCCGTACGCCTTCACGAACCGCTCCATGAAGTGCCCCCGCCGCAGCCGGTACTCCTGCGTACCCACCGTCTCGATGACGAGGGTCGCCAGCATGCAGCCCACCTGAGCGGCCCGCTCCAGCGAGACTCCCCAGGCCAGCCCCGACAGGAACCCGGCGCGGAAGGCGTCGCCGACGCCCGTCGGGTCGGCCTTGCGCTCCTCCTCGGGGCAGCCGACCTCGATCGGGTCCTCGCCGACCCGCTCGATGCGCACGCCGCGCGAGCCGAGCGTGGTGACGCGGTGGCCGACCTTGGCCAGGATCTCGGCGTCGCTCCAGCCGGTCTTGGACTCGATGAGGCCCTTCTCGTACTCGTTGGAGAACAGGTACGTCGCCCCGTCCAGCAGCACCCGGATCTCGTCGCCGTCCATCCGGGCGATCTGCTGGGAGAAGTCGGCGGCGAAGGGGATCGCGCGGGAGCGGCACTCCTCCGTGTGGCGGAGCATCGCCTCCGGGTCGTCGGCGCCGATGAGGACCAGGTCCAGGCCGCCCACGCGGTCGGCGACGGTCTTCAGCTCGATGAGGCGGGCCTCGCTCATCGCGCCGGTGTAGAACGAGCCGATCTGGTTGTGGTCGGCGTCGGTGGTGCACACGAAGCGGGCGGTGTGCAGGGTCTCGGAGATCCGGACCGAGCCGGTGTCCACGCCGTGCCGGTCGAGCCAGGCCCGGTACTCGTCGAAGTCGGAGCCGGCCGCACCGACCAGGATGGGCCGGGTGCCGAGCTGGCCCATGCCGAAGGCGATGTTGGCGCCGACGCCGCCCCGGCGCACGTCCAGGTTGTCGACGAGGAAGGAGAGCGAAACCGTGTGCAGCTGGTCCGCGACGAACTGGTCGGCGAAGCGGCCGGGGAAGGTCATGAGGTGGTCAGTGGCGATGGAGCCGGTGACTGCGATGCGCACGACGGGGAATCTCCTGCGGAATCAAGAAGGTGCGCGCGTGAGCGCTCGTGGAAGGGTGACAGTGGGAGACGGGAGGGCGGGTTGACAGTTCACGCTACCCGCTCGGCCGCTCACTCTGCAGCTGGCGAAACTACCCGATAGTAGATCTTTCTTCGCGGCCCGGAGCAGGCCTACGGTGCGGTCATGACGAACCTCAAGTTCCGCCACACCGCTCCCGCCGACCTCGGGAGTGACCCCGGCGACCTCGCCGCACTGCGCGGCGACTGCGCCCGGATGGCTCCGCACTGGGCGGTCCCCGAGCACACCGAGCCCCGGCCGGTGCCGCCGTCGCTGATCCACGGGGTGACCGTGCCGGCGCGGTCCGCACGGCTGCTGGACGCGATGTCGGACTACGGCGACTGACGCGGGGCGCATTTCGCGGGGAACCGCACGCTCCCCTCGCGCGTCCCATCGCCGTCCCCCAGACGGGGGATGCCGGATACGACCAGCGAGGAGCGATGCGGTGAACACCGAGCGACCCGAGAACCGCGAGCACCCCGAGGGCTCCGAGCATGCCGAGAGCGCGGAGAGCGCCGGGAACGGCGGGAGCCAGGAGGGTGTCGAGGACTCGGGGCAGCCTGAGCCGGTGCCCGCCGCGGCGGAGGGCGCCGGTGACACGGAGGACGGGCCGGCCGGCCGGCGGCGGTCGCGGCTCGTCGTCATCTCCGTCGCGGCCGCCGTGCTGCTGGTCGGCGGCGGCGCCTACCTCGCGGGGAGCGGCGCCACCGGCGGCCGTACGGGCGGACCCGGGGCGGCCGGCTCCGGGGCCACTCCCCCGCCGCTCGCGCTGGACGGCTTCAGCGGCACCGGCGGCATCGCCCCGGGCGAACCGGACCCCTACGGCGCCACGTACGTCGCCCAGGGCGAGTTGCCGGCCGGCCCCGGCGCCGCGCCGGTGTACGTGCCGAAGGGCGAGGTCGGCAAGGACGCGGTGACCCGGCTGGCCAAGGCGCTGGGCATCGACGGCACGCCGGTGGCCGAGGGCCGGATCTGGCGGGTGGGCGGCAAGGACGGTGCCGGGCCGAGTCTGACGGTGAACCGGGACGCGCCGGGCAGTTGGACGTTCAGCCGGTACGCGCCGGGCACCGACGACTGCAAGAAGGGCGTCCTGTGCACGCATGACCCGATGGGCCCGACCGGCGCCCCGGTGAGCGTGCGCAAGGCGACCGAGGCGGCCGCGCCGGTGCTGAAGGCGGCGGGGCTGGACGACGCGAAGATCGACGCGAGCCAGGTCATGGGGAGTCAGCGGGTCGTGAACGCCGATCCGGTGGTCGGCGGGCTGCCGACGTACGGCTGGACGACCGGCCTGACCGTGGACGAGCGGGGCGCGCTGGTCGGCGGGCACGGGCTGCTCGGGGCGCCGGTGAAGGGCGACACGTATCCCGTGCTGAGTGCCGCGAAGACGCTGAAGCTGATGAACGCGGCGCCGAAGGGCGACCACCGCATGGGGATCGGCGGCTGCGCCAGTCCGGTGCCGCTGAAGAATCGACTGGAGCAGCCCTGCGGCGGGTCCACAGGCGTGCCGAAGCGGGGGGCGGACGCGGGGACGGACCCGGTCACCGTGGAGAAGGCGGAGTTCGGGCTGGCCGCGCACTCAGTCGCCGGTCGGCAGACACTGGTGCCGTCCTGGCTGTTCGAGGTGCGGGAGCCGGCCGGCCAGGGCGCGTCGACGGTCTCGTACCCGGCGGTCGATCCGCGGTATGTGGCGTCGGCGACGACTGCCCCCAGCGGGCCGGGCACGGCACCGAGCCCGCACACCGTGAAGGTCACCGGCTACCTGGCCGAGGGCCGGGTCCTGACCGTGAGCTTCTACGGCGGGGTGTGCGCCGACTACACGGTGGCGGCGAAGGAGAGCGGCGAGCGGGTGACCGTGAGCGTCACCGAGCATCCCTGGCCGGACAAGGTGTGTGTGCTGATCGCCAAAGAGTACGTGAAGACCGTCCGGCTGGCCGCGCCGCTCGGCGGGCGGACGGTGGTCGGCATCGACGGCAGCCGCATTCCGCAGGGCAAGCCGGGCGCGCTGCGGGGAGGTTCGTGACCGTTCGCGCCCGCGCGGCGGTAGCCGCACAGGAGAAGAAGCCCCGCGCCCCTTGGGGCGCGGGGCACTCCGTTCTCAGCTGAAGGAGTCGCCGCAGGCGCAGGAGCCGGTCGCGTTCGGGTTGTCGATGGTGAAGCCCTGCTTCTCGATCGTGTCCACGAAGTCGACGGTCGCGCCGCCGAGGTACGGAGCGCTCATGCGGTCCGTGACGACCTTGACCCCGCCGAAGTCCTTCACCACGTCACCGTCGAGCGAGCGCTCGTCGAAGAAGAGCTGGTAGCGCAGGCCGGAGCAGCCGCCGGGCTGGACGGCGACACGCAGCGCGAGATCGTCGCGGCCTTCCTGGTCGAGCAGCGCCTTGACCTTGGACGCGGCGGCGTCGGTCAGGATGATGCCGTCGGTGACGGTGGTGGTCTCGTCCGATACGGACATCTACATCTCTCCCGGGTTGTACGGAGACTGCTTGCCGACGAGTGCAACCGGCGCTTCCGCGGATTCATTCCAGGCCGGGCAATCGCGTTGTCGCGTTTTTACTTCCGTCTTCATGCTCGCACATGCCCTACGGGGTCGGCAGCGGCCTGTGGAGGGACCCGAGCGGGATTCACGTCACATCGACGCTATGGCCGTCGTCAAACTGACGTGAACCAGTTATGATAGATAGCGTCAGTTAGACGAAAAGTAGAAAGGGTGCGTGTCGTGACCACCGCCCAGACCCCGGAACTCGACGTGCAGCCGACTCCGCTCGCCCTGCTGCTGCTCGGCCGTGAGGCCGACCCGAAGAGCGAGCGGGGCGTCGAGTGCCCCGGTGACCTGCCCTCGCCGTCCGACCCGGACCTGGTCGCGCGCGCCCGCGCGGCCAAGGAGAAGCTCGGCGACAAGGTCTTCGTGCTCGGCCACCACTACCAGCGCGACGAGGTCATCCAGTTCGCCGACGTCACGGGCGACTCCTTCAAGCTGGCCCGGGACGCGGCCGCCCGCCCGGAGGCCGAGTACATCGTCTTCTGCGGTGTGCACTTCATGGCCGAGTCGGCGGACATCCTCACCTCCGACGACCAGAAGGTCGTCCTGCCCGACCTCGCCGCCGGCTGCTCGATGGCCGACATGGCGACGGCCGAGCAGGTGGCGGAGTGCTGGGACGTCCTGACCGAGGCCGGGATCGCCGAGCAGGTCGTCCCCGTCTCGTACATGAACTCCTCCGCCGACATCAAGGCCTTCACCGGCAAGCACGGCGGCACGATCTGCACCTCGTCGAACGCCAAGCGCGCCCTCGACTGGGCCTTCGAGCAGGGTGAGAAGGTGCTGTTCCTGCCCGACCAGCACCTCGGCCGCAACACCGCCGTCCGGGACATGGGCATGTCCCTGGACGACTGCGTGGTCTACAACCCGCACAAGCCGAACGGCGGGCTGACGGCGGAGGAGCTGCGCGCCGCCAAGATGATCCTGTGGCGCGGCCACTGCTCGGTGCACGGCCGCTTCAACCTGGACTCGGTCAACGACGTCCGCGAGCGCATCCCGGGCGTGAACGTCCTGGTCCACCCGGAGTGCAAGCACGAGGTCGTGGCCGCCGCGGACTACGTCGGCTCCACCGAGTACATCATCAAGGCCCTGGAGGCGGCCCCGGCCGGCTCGAAGTGGGCCATCGGCACGGAGCTGAACCTGGTCCGCCGTCTGGCGAACCGTTTCGCGCCCGAGGACAAGGAGATCGTCTTCCTCGACAAGACGGTCTGCTTCTGCTCGACCATGAACCGCATCGACCTGCCCCACCTGGTCTGGGCCCTGGAGTCCCTGGCCGAGGGCAACCTGGTCAACCGGATCGAGGTCGACAAGGAGACGGAGGCGTTCGCGAAGCTGGCGCTGGAGCGGATGCTCGCGCTTCCCTAGCACGCACGAAAGGGCCGGGTCCCGGACGGGACCCGGCCCTTTCGCATGCCGTCAGACTCCGGCCGGTTCCAGCACCTTCTCCGCCTTCGCCTCCCGCTTGGCCGCCCGCTTCCTCGCGCGCCGCTCCTTGCGGAGCTCCAGCATCGCGTAGAGCGTCGGGACCAGGAGCAGGGTCAGCAGAGTGGAGGTGATCAGGCCGCCGATGACGACCACCGCGAGCGGCTGGGCGATGAAGCCGCCCTCGCCGGTGACGCCCAGGGCCATGGGCAGCAGCGCGAAGATCGTCGCCAGCGCCGTCATCAGGATCGGGCGGAGACGGTGCCGGCCGCCCTCGACGACGGCTTCGACCACGCCGTAGCCCTGCCTGCGGTACTGGTTGATCAGGTCGATCAGCACGATCGCGTTGGTCACCACGATGCCGATCAGCATCAGCATGCCGATCATCGCCGGGACGCCCATCGGGGTGCCGGTGGCGACCAGCAGGCCGATCGCGCCCGTCGCCGCGAAGGGGATCGACACCAGCAGGATCAGCGGCTGGGCCAGCGAGCGGAAGGTCGCCACCAGCAGCATGAAGACGATCGCGATCGCCGCCAGCATGGCCAGGCCCAGGTTCTTGAACGCGTCGCTCTGGTCCGAGGTCACGCCGCCGATCTCGGCCTTCGCGCCCGCCGGCAGCTTCAGCGCCTTGATCTTCGACTGGAGCTTGGTGCTGATCGCACCCGTGTTGTCACCGGTCGGCCTGGCCGTGATGGTGGCGGCGCGCCGGCCGTCGATCCGGGTCAGGGACACCGGGCCGTCCACCAGCTTGACCGTGGCGATGTCGCCGAGCTTCACCGGGCCCAGGCGCAGCGCCCGGAGCTGCTCCAGCGTCGTCGCCGGCTTCGCCGACCTCACCACGACATCGCGCTCGGTGTCGTCCAGGATCGCCTTCGCCGCCGTCGTACCGCGCACCGCCTGGGCGACCGCCGCCCCGAGCTTCTGGTCGTCGAATCCGGCCGCCGCGGCCTTGGCGTTGGCCGTGACCGAGATCCGCGGGACGCTGGTCGAGAGGTCGCTGGTGACGTCGGTGACGCCGTCGAGGCCGGCGACCGTGGAGCGGACCTGCTCCGCCGCCGTCCGCAGGACCTGCGGGTCGGACGCCTTGACCACCACGCTCAGGTTCTGGTTGCCGAAGCCGTCACCGGCCGACACGGTCGTCGTACCGATGCCCTTGAGCTGCTTCAGGCCGTCCTCCAGGCGCTTCTGCACCTTGTCGTACGACTTCGAGTCCTTCAGCATCACCTGGTAGGACGCCTGGTTGGTGTCCGTGCCGCCGCCGAAGGCCGCCATGAAGCCGGAGGAGCCGACGGTCACCTGGTAGTCCTTGACGCCCGGGGTGGAGGCGAGCAGCTTCTCCACCCGCTTGGCCTGCGCGTCCGTGGCGGCCAGGCTCGTACCCGGCTTCAGCTCCTGCTTGACCGTGATGACCTCCTGCTCGCCCTGGTCGAAGAAGTTCGTCTTCAGCAGGCCGCCCATGCCGAACGTGACGACGAGGACCACGATCGCGATCAGCACGCTGGTGAGGCGGCGGCGCGTGGCGAAGCGCAGCACGGGGACGTAGGCCCGCTGGAGGCGGCTGTTCGCCTCCTTCTCCTCGGCCCGGCGGCGGGCCTCCGCCGCGTCCTCGGGAGTGCCCTCCGGGGCGCGCAGAAACCAGTACGACAGCACGGGGACGACCGTCAGCGACACGAGCAGGGAGGCCAGCAGGGCCGCCGTCACCGTGATGCTGAACGAGCCGAACAGGGCGCCCACCATGCCGCCGACCAGGCCGATCGGCAGGAACACGGCGACCGTGGTGAGGGTGGAGGAGGTGACGGCGCCGGCCACCTCGCGGACGGCCCCGAGGATGGCTTCCGTGCGCTCCTCGCCGTAGCCGAGATGCCGCTTGATGTTCTCCAGGACCACGATCGAGTCGTCCACAACCCGGCCGATGGCGATGGTCAGCGCGCCGAGCGTGAGCATGTTCAGCGACAGGCCGCGCGTCCACAGCACGATCAGGGCCAGGACGACGGACAGCGGGATGGACACCGCCGTCACCAGCGTCGAGCGGATCGACGCCAGGAAGACCAGGATCACCAGGACCGCGAAGAGCAGACCGAGCGCGCCCTCCGTGGTCAGGCCCTTGATGGACTTCGAGACGGCCGGGCCCTGGTCGCTGACGACCGTGAGCCTCGCGCCGGAGCCGAGCTGCTCATGCAGGTCGGGCAGCTTGTCCTTGACCGCGTTCGAGATGGTGACCGCGCTGCCGTCGTGGTCCATGGTCACGGTGACGGCGAGGCTGGGCCTGCCGTCGGTGCGGGTGATGGAGTCGGCCGGGGCCGGCTGCTCCCTGACGGTGGCCACGTCACCGAGGCGAACGGGCTTTCCGCCGCTCTCGCCGCCGACCATCAGGTCCTGGATCTGCTGGAGCGAGGCGAAGCCGCCGCCGACCTGGACGGTGTGGCTCACGCCGTTCTCGTCGAAGGAACCGGCCGGGACGGTCGCGCCGCCCGCCTGGAGGGCCTGGCCGAGCGCGGCGGAGGTGAGGCCGGCCCGCGCGAGCTTGGCGTCGTCCGGGGTGACGGCGACCTGGAGGTCGCGGACGCCGGTGACCTGGACGCGGCCGACACCGGAGATGTCCTTCAGCGCCGGTACGACGGTCTTGTCCAGCTGGTCCGCGAGCGCCTGCTGGTCCTTGTCGGAGGTGGCCGCGAGGACCACGGTCGGCATGTCGTCGGTGGACCCGGAGACGACCTGCGGGTCGACGTCGGACGGCAGCTGGTTGCGGGCCCGGTTGACGGCCTGCTGGACGTCGGAGATGAGCTGCTTGGTGTCGTTGCCGTAGTCGAAGGACGCCATGATCACGGCGTTGCCCTCGGAGGCGGTGGAGGTGACGGACTTGACGCCGTCGACGCCCTGGAGGTTGTTCTCGATCGGCTCGACGACCTGCTTCTCGACCACGTCGGGCGAGGCGCCCTGGTACGGCGCGATCACCGACACCATGGGCAGGTTGATGGTGGGCAGCAACTGCTGCTTGATCTGGGGTATCGCGATCAGCCCGAAGACGAGCGCGACGAGCGACATCAGGCCGATCAGGGCCCGTTGCCGGAGGCTGAATCTCGACAGCCAGGACATGGATCAGGGTCTCTCAATCTATGAGCGGCAGACCCTCTCACCCTGAGCCATCCCGGACGGCCGAACCGTAAGCCCAGAGTCCATTTCCTTATCCGGGCCCTACTGCGCCCGCAGTACGCCCGGGTGGAGATCAGTCCGCCCTCGGACGCACCAGCCCCGACTCGTACGCGATCACCACGAGCTGCGCCCGGTCGCGCGCGCCCAGCTTGGCCATGGCCCGGTTGACGTGCGTCTTCACCGTCAGCGGACTGACCGCGAGCCGTTCGGCGATCTCGTCGTTCGAGTGGCCGCCGGCGACCTGGACCAGCACCTCGCGCTCCCGCCCGGTGAGCGCGCCGAGCCGCTCGGAGCGGGCGGGGTCGCGCCCGTCGTCTCCGTCGCCCTGGGCGAGGAACCGGGCGATCAGCCCCTTGGTGGCGGCCGGGGACAGCAGGGCCTCGCCGCCCGCCGCGACCCGGATGGCGTTCAGCAGCTCCTCCGGCTCGCTGCCCTTGCCGAGGAAGCCGGAGGCGCCCGCGCGCAGGGCCTGGATGACGTAGTCGTCGACCTCGAAGGTGGTCAGGATGACCACGCGGACCTCGGCCAGGGAGGGATCGGCGCTGATCAGCCGGGTGGCGGCGAGTCCGTCGGTGCCGGGCATCCGGATGTCCATGAGGACGACGTCGGCGCCCTGCTCCTTCGCCAGCCGGACCGCCTCGGCCCCGTCGGAGGCCTCCCCCACCACCTCCATGTCGGGCTCGGAGTCGACCAGCACCCGGAACGCGCTGCGCAGCAGGGCCTGGTCGTCGGCGAGCAGGACACGGATCGTCATGCGGGCTCCCCCCGGGGGCCGTCGTACGGGTCTCAGTACGGATCTTCGCGGGTCTCGGTGCGGGTCTTGAGGGGCAGGATCGCATGGACGCGGAAGCCGCCGCCGTAGCGGGGTCCGGTGGTGAGAGTGCCGCCGAGGGCGGTGACCCGCTCGCGCATGCCCAGCAGTCCGTGCCCGCCGCCGGCCCCGGGCACTCCGGCCGCGCCCGCGCCATTGTCCAGCACGGTGACCTCGATGTCCGTCCCCACCCGTACGACGCTGACCTCGGCCTTCGCCTGCGGTCCCGCGTGCTTCTGCACGTTGGTCAGGGCCTCCTGGACGATCCGGTAGGCGGCCAGGTCGACGGCGGCGGGCAGTTCGGTGCGCTGGTCGGCGCGGGCCACCTCCACCGGCAGTCCCGCGTTGCGGAAGGTGTCCGCCAGCTCCTCCAGCCGACCGAGCCCGCCGGCGGGCTCGGTGGGGGCCTCCGGATCGCCGGACTGGCGGAGCAGGCCGACCGTGGCGCGCAGTTCCTCCAGTGCCGAGCGGCTGGCCTCACGGACGTGGGCCAGGGCCTCCTTGGCCTGGTCGGGCCGCTTGTCCATGACGTGCGCGGCCACCCCGGCCTGCACGTTCACGAGGGCGATGTGATGGGCGACGACGTCGTGCAGATCGCGGGCGATGCGCAGCCGCTCCTCGGCGACCCGGCGCCGGGCCTCCTCCTCCCGGGTGCGTTCGGCTCTCTCCGCCCGCTCCCGGATGGCCTGGACGACCGCACGCCGGCTGCGTACGGCGTCCCCGGCGGTGGCGCCGATGCCGGTCCAGGCGAGGACGCCGAGGTTCTCCTGCGCGTACCAGGGCAGCGGGCCGCCGAGCATGGCGGCGGCCGTCAGCACGGTCATGGTGAGCAGGCCGACACGCAGGGTGGTGGTGCGGTCGGTGGTCGAGGCGACGGTGTACAGGGCGACCACGGCGGACATCGCGACCGGGGCGCGGGGGTCGCCGGTGACGCACTCGACCACGGAGAGGGCGTCGGTGACGGCGAGGACCGTCCGGGGGGCGCGGCGACGGAAGACCAGCGTGGCCGCGGCGAGCAGCATGAGGAGGAGGCTGAGGGGGTCGGGGGTGCGGACCCCCCAGGTGACGCCGTGCGCTCCGCGGGGCACCACGAAGGAGCCGGCGACCATGCATGCCAGCACGGCTGCGGCGATGGACGCGTCCAGCGCGAGGGGGTGGGCCTTCACGCGGCAACGGGCTCGTTCGAGAGTGCTCACGTCCTGAACAGTACGGGTGCCGGCAAGATGCCCTGCGCCCCGAGCCCTCGGGCGCCCTCAGCCGGGGATCAGCCCGTCGTCGCTGAGCATCTCCCGTACCTCCTCCAGCGACGCGTCCGGCGACGGAAGGATGAGCTCGGACGGTTGCAGCGAGTCGTCGGGAAGCGGAACCCCGAGCCGGCGCACGGCGTCCAGGAGCGCGGCGAACGTGCGGCGGAACCCCGCCTCGTCGCCGCTCTCCATCTCGGCCAGCAGCTCGTCGTCCAGCTTGTTCAGCTCGACGACGTGGGAGTCGTCCAGCTTGACCTGGCCCTCCCCCATGATCCGTACGATCACGTCGGCCTCCTCGGCTCGGGTCCCGGCGCCGGGCTACTGCTTGTCGAAGCGCGGGGTGTCCTGCGGCTGCTGCTGGGACTGCCCCTGCCCGGTGCCGCCCTCGATGGCCTGCTGCGGGGAGCCCCCGGCCAGCTCGGCCTTCATGCGCTGCAGTTCCAGCTCTACATCCGTACCACCGGAGATCCGGTCCAGCTCGGCGGCGATGTCGTCCTTGGCCATGCCGGTCGGGTCGTCCAGGGCGCCGGAGGCGAGCAGCTCGTCGATGGCGCCGGCCCGGGCCTGGAGCTGGGCGGTCTTGTCCTCGGCGCGCTGGATGGCCAGGCCGACGTCGCCCATCTCCTCGGAGATGCCGGTGAAGGCCTCGCCGATCCGGGTCTGCGCCTGGGCGGCGGTGTAGGTGGCCTTGATGGTCTCCTTCTTCGTCCGGAAGGCGTCCACCTTGGCCTGCAGACGCTGGGCCGCGAGGGTGAGCTTCTCCTCCTCGCCCTGGAGGGTGGCGTGCTGCGACTCCAGGTCGGTGACCTGCTGCTGGAGCGCGGCGCGCCGGGACAGCGCCTCGCGGGCCAGGTCCTCGCGGCCCAGCGCGAGCGCCTTGCGGCCCTGGTCCTCCAGCTTGGTCGACTGCTGCTGCAGCTGGTTGAGCTGGAGTTCCAGGCGCTTGCGGCTGGTCGCCACGTCGGCGACGCCACGGCGGACCTTCTGCAGCAACTCCAGCTGCTTCTGGTACGAGTAATCGAGGGTCTCGCGCGGGTCCTCGGCCCGGTCAAGGGCCTTGTTCGCCTTCGCGCGGAAGATCATCCCCATACGCTTCATGACACCGCTCATGGGCTTCGCGCGCCCCCTTCTGACGGACTCCAGCTCACAGATCCTGCGACAGGACCCACAGTACGGGCCCTGACTCCATTACCGCACTGTTCGGGGACGGATGCGCTCATCCCCGAGGACGACTGCGGACGCTATCGCTCCGGCGTGA
The DNA here is from genome assembly GCF_053593835.1 of Streptomyces sp. NPDC002076. Lineage (NCBI taxonomy): Bacteria > Bacillati > Actinomycetota > Actinomycetes > Kitasatosporales > Streptomycetaceae > Streptomyces > Streptomyces sp. NPDC002076. The sequence continues at coordinate 46,238 of NZ_JBSFDI010000004.1, read as the reverse complement.
GGAGTAGGTGATCCCCCACTGCCCGCACCGGAACGTCCCCTCTGTCCCCCTACAGACGTCCGGTGTTGCCGGATCGTTCCCCGCCGGGCTGGGGTCCATGCCGGTGAAGCCCGTACCCTTGGGTTTTGTGTTCCGTAGCCGTGCCAAGGAAGAGAAGGCCCCGACCGCCGACAAGGCGCAGGTGAACCTCTCCAAGCAGTCCCGTGACCCGCAGGCCCCGAAGGGCAGGCCCACGCCCAAGCGCAGTGAGGCCCAGTCCCAGCGGCGCAGCGTGGCCCACACGCCGACCAACCGCAAGGAGGCCGCCAAGCGCCAGCGCGAGGACCGGCGCCAGGCACTGGAGCGGCAGCGCCAGGCGCTGGCCACCGGTGACGAGCGCTATCTGCCCGCCCGGGACAAGGGCCCGGTCCGCAAGTTCGCCCGCAACTGGGTGGACTCGCGGTTCAACGTGGCGGAGTTCTTCCTGCCGCTCGCCGTGGTGATCCTGGTGCTGAGCGTGGTGCGGGTGCCGGCGATCCAGTCGATCGCGCTGCTGCTGTGGCTGGTGGTGATCGTGCTGATCGTGCTGGACGCGGCGTTCAGCGGTTACCGGCTGAAGAAGCGGCTCAAGGAGCGCTTCCCGGACGAGAACACGCGTGGCGCGGTCGCCTACGCCCTGATGCGCTCCCTCCAGATGCGCCGGCTCCGGCTGCCGAAGCCGCAGGTCAAGCGCGGAGAGCGGCCCTGAGCGCAGACGCCTTCACCGGGGGTGCGGCCGACGCCTGGCTGAACAAGCTGGGCAAGCTGCGGGACGTCGTACGCCAGGAGCTGGTGGCGCGGCAGCTGGACGAGCAGATAGCCGGGCGGTTCCCCATCGGGCAGCGGCTGCGGGTGCTCGACGTGGGCATGGGCCAGGGCACGCAGGCGCTGCGGCTGGCCCGGCTCGGCCATCAGGTGACCGGGGTCGAGCAGGACGCGACGATGATCGCCGCCGCGCGTGAGGCGCTGGCCGCGCAGCCGGAGGGCATCCGTGAGCGGGTCCGCCTGGTGCAGGGCGACGGCCGGGACACCGGGGTGCACTTCCTGCCGGGCAGCTTCGACGTGGTGCTGTGCCACGGGGTGCTGATGTACGTCGAGGAGCCGGACCCGCTGGTGGCGGGCCTGGCCCGGATGCTCGCCCCCGGCGGGCTCCTCTCCCTGCTCGTCCGCAACGGCGACGCGCTCGCCATGCGCCCGGGCCTGGCCGGGGACTGGGCGGGCGCGCTGGCCGCCTTCGACACCACCGCCTATCACAACCGGCTCGGCCTGGACGTACGGGCCGACCGGCTGGCCGCCCTCACCGCCACGCTCGCCGGGATCGCCGCCCCGCTGCACGCCTGGTACGGCGTGCGGGTCTTCACGGACACGGCGGCGGACGACGCGGAGATCCCGGACGACCTTCAGACGCTGCTCGCGGTCGAGGAGCGGGCCGGGCGCACGGACCCCTACCGCGGTGTGGCGGCGCTGCTGCACCTGTGCGGCGTACGGGGCTGAGACCGTTCGGCTCAACACCGCGGGCCGGGTGATCGGCGCGCGGTGAGACTCGGGGCATGGAAGCTTCCCCGATCCCTGCCCTGCGGAGGACCGCCGTCGCGGTCACGCTGGTGTGTTGCGTGGCGAGCTGTACGGCGGACGCTCCCGAGGCCGCGCGGGCGGCCGCCCCGATGGCCGCGGGTGATCTGCAGAGCCGGTACCAGAAGGTCATCAAGGACGTCCTGCCGTCGGTCGTGCAGATCCAGGCGAGCCAGGGACTGGGCTCCGGGGTGGTGTACGACGGCAAGGGACACATCGTCACCAACGCGCACGTGGTCGGGTCGGAGAAGACCTTCAAGGTGACCACGGCCAACAGCGAGGAGCCGCTCACCGCGCGCCTGGTGTACTCCTACCCCGAGCAGGACCTGGCCGTGATCAAGCTGGACAAGGTGCCGACCGGGCTGCGAGCGGCGGCGTTCGGCGACTCCGAGAAGGTGGAGGTCGGCCAGATCGTGCTGGCCATGGGCTCACCGCTCGGGCTGGCGTCCAGCGTGACCCAGGGCATCGTCTCGGCGACCGGACGCACCGTCAGCGAGGCCCCCGGCGGGGCCACGGGCGCGACGCTCGCGAACATGGTGCAGACCTCGGCCGCCATCAACCCGGGCAACAGCGGCGGCGCGCTGGTCAATCTCGCCGGTCAGGTCATCGGCATCCCGACGCTCGCCGCCGCCGACCCGCAGCTCGGGGGCAACGCGGCGCCCGGCATCGGGTTCGCCATCCCGGCGTCGATGGTGCAGACGATCGCCGGGCAGATCGTGCAGAAGGGCAAGGTCGTCAACTCCGGCCGGGCCGCGCTCGGCATCACCGCGCGGTCGGTCGTGGACGACCGCTACCAGCCCGCCGGGGTGGCGGTGGTCACCGTCAGACCCGGCGGTGCGGCGGACAAGGCGGGACTGCGCCCGGGCGACATCATCACCAAGGTGGGCGGCCGGCCGATCTCCACCGTCACCTCCCTCGCGGTGGCGCTGGCGGCGGACAAGCCGGGTCAGCAGACATCGGTGACCTACCAGCGGGGCGGCGCCGAGAAGACGGTGGAGGTGACGCTGGGCGAGCAGTGACGAGGGGTACGACCGCGGCCGTACCCCGCCACGCCGACGGCGCCGGCTACGCCGCGTCGGCGTGCAGGCTCATCGGGCCGTAGATCTCGGTGTTCTCCTCGAACAGCCGCACCTGGTCGGCGCCGCCCTCCAGGAGCGCCTTCCAGTGCTCGCCGATCCAGGACTCGGCATCCCCCTGGGTGGTGAACTCCTCGGGCTGCACCGCGGGCTGGACCTCCGTCCCGTCGGCCTTCTCGAACCGCCACGTCCATGCCGTCATGTGGGCCTCCTTCGATCCAACACCTGCTGGAAGAGTATGCGGTCCGCGGGTTCGGCCGTTAGAGGCTGTGGATCATCCGCGGGTCCGGTCGGGGCTGGTCGCGCCCACCGGCGGCGCCGCGTACGCGCACCCCTTTTTCGGGGCGCCGCAGTGAGCAGTGCCTGTGCGGGCAGGTGAGAATCGGTCCCGTGGACATCACTCTGCTCGGTACCGGTGCCCCTGCTGGGCTGCCCCGCCCCGACTGCCCGTGCGCCGCGTGTGCGATGGCGCTCGGGCCGGACGCGCGGGCGGCCACCGCCGTGCTGGTGGACGGGGCGCTGCTCCTCGACCTCACCCCGGGCGCGGCCTTCGCGGCGGCACGGGCCGGGCATTCGCTCGCCGGGGTACGGCAGGTGCTGCTGTCCCATCCGCACGACGGACCCGCGGTGGAGGTGCCGGCCGGGCTGCCGCAGCCCGGGCGCGTGCCGGACGGGCGGGAGTTGGCGCTGCTGACGGGGCATCGGGTGCGGGCCGTGGCGATGGACGCGGGCGGCACCGGGTACGCGGTGACCGGGCCGGACGGGCAGCGGCTGCTGTATCTGCCGCCGGGCGGGGCGCCGGCGGGCCTGGAGGAGGCGACGGCGGAGTCGTACGACATGGTCCTCGCGGACGTGGTGGACCGCCCCGACGCGCTGGCCCGGCTGCGGGCGGTGGGCTCGGTCGGCCCGACGACGGATGTCCTGGCGGTCCACCTCGACCACGATGTGCCGCCCGGCGCGGAGTTGCGGCGCCGGCTGGCGGCGGCCGGGGCGCGGGCGGTGCCGGACGGTACGACGCTGGCGGTCGGCGCGTACGAGGACGTGCCGGACGTGCCACGCCGGACGCTGGTGCTGGGCGGGGCGCGCTCGGGCAAGTCGGTGGAGGCCGAGCGGCGGCTGGAGTCCTTCCCGGACGTGCTGTACGTGGCGACCGGCGGGACGCGGGGCGGGGACACCGAGTGGGCGGCGCGGGTGGCTCTGCACCGGGAGCGCCGGCCGGGGTCGTGGCGTACGGCGGAGACGACGGACCTGCTGCCGCTGCTGGGCGAGGACGGACCGCCGCTGCTGATCGACTGTCTGTCGCTGTGGCTGACGGATGTCATGGACGCCGTGGGAGCGTGGGACGACGCGGAGTGGGCGGGCGGGGGTGAGAAGTCCCTGCGGGAGCGGGTGCGGGAGCTGACGGAGGCGGTGCGCCGTACTCGGCGGACGGTGGTGGCCGTGTCGAACGAGGTGGGGTCGGGGATCGTGCCGGCGACCGCGTCCGGGCGGCGGTACCGGGATGAACTGGGGCGGCTGAACGCGGCGTTCGGGGCGGAGTGCGAGCAGGTGCTGCTGGTCGTCGCCGGGCAGGCTGTGGTGCTCCGGGGCTGAAGGATGCCCGGTGCTGGAGCCGGCCAGGGGTTGGGTCTGCCCGCGGCTATGTGGGCTGTTCCGCCTTGCGGGCCACGATTCGGTACGCGTTCGAGAAGCGAGTGCGGCGCACCAGCGGAGCCAGCGCGTGGTCCACGGCGGACGCGGTGGCCGTGAGAGGGGCCGCTGCTCTGCGGAGCGGTGCGGGGACGTGGGTCAGGGCGATGGTGAGGGCCGCCGAGAGGTCGTACGGGATGTGCGCAGCGCGGCGGTCCGTGATGAGGATCTCGCAGCCCCGGCTCGCCAGCTCCGCGCACAGGTTGGCCGGCGGCGGCAGATGCAGATGGCGGGGTTGGCCGTAGGGGAGCCACCAGTTGCCGAGGAGTGCCGCGAAGGCGCTGCGCGGGTCGGGGAGTTCGAGGAGCAGATGGCCGCCGGGCCGCAGGGCGGCCAGGGCTGCGCGGAGCTCGGCGCGCGGGTTGGGCGTGTGCTCCAGGTGGTGGAACATGCTGACGACGTCGTAGCGGGAGCGCAGGCGGGCCAGGACCCAGGGATCCGTGAGGTCTCCGATGTGCGCCTCCTCGATGCGCTCCTCCCGGAGGGCCTGTTCGACGCGGGGGGTCGGGTCCAGTCCGTCGAAGGACGTGTAGGGGAAGACCTCCTTCGCCGTCTGCGGGAAGCGGCCGTGGCCCGTGCCCACGTCCAGCCAGCTCTCCGGCTCGGCCAGCGGCAGGATCGTGCGGGCGGCGGCCCGGTGCCGGCGGCGCACCGCCCGGCTGGAGAGGACCCGCTCGGCGAAGTCGTCCAGTTGGCCGGCGATGAGGTCAAGGCGGTGGAGGGCGAGGCCCTCCGCCGTGAGCCGCGGGTTCTGGAAGGCGTGCCCGCAGTCGCGGCACTGGTCCACGACGAACGTGCCGGGATCGGCCGGCCCCGGGGCGGCGGCCCGCGCCCGCGTGCGCAGGTTCCCGCCGCCGCACCAGGGGCAGTTCTCGCGGCGCGGCTCGTGGAACAGGTCGGCGACCCGGGGCGTGGTCGGGGGCGAGGGCGGCATGGGCGGCTCCCTGTGCGACATTCCGCTGCAAACCGGAACGTATGGGGTCCCGATCTTGAGTGCAATGACGTTGTGGGGGTGTGGTGACCATGTGGCGCGGAAGCGTTCGTTCTCTGGCGGTACTGTTCGGCGAATGAGCAGGCTTAATCTGGACGACTTCACCGATCTGATCGAGCGCCCGGACGGGGGCGTGCGCCGTGACGCCGAGGCCCGTCGGGAGCGCCAGATCGTGCCGCCCGGGGCGCTGGGCCGCCTCGACGAGCTGGGCGAGTGGCTGGCCGCCGCGCAGAGCGCCGTACCGGTACGGACCGTGGAGCGGCCGAAGGTGATCCTCTTCGCCGGTGACCACGGCGTCGCCGAACTGGGCGTCTCGGCGCGCCCCGCCGGCAGCGCGGAGCAGCTGGTGCGGGCCGTGCTGGAGGGCGCGAGCCCGGTGTCCGTGCTCGCGCGGGGGCAGGAGGTGCCCGTACGGATCGTGGACATGGCCCTGGACTGCGCGCCGGACGCCTTCCCCGAGGACGTCGTACGGCACCGGGTGCGGCGCGGCAGCGGCCGTATCGACATCGAGGACGCGCTCACCCTGGACGAGGCCGAGGCGGCGCTGCGCGCGGGCATCGCGGTCGCCGACGAGGAGGCCGACTCGGGTACGGACCTGGTGGTGCTCGGCGACATCAGCGTGGGCGGCACCACGGCCGCCGCGGTGCTGATCGCCGCGCTGTGCGGGACCGATGCTTCGGTGGTGACCGGGCGGGGCGGGCTCGCGATCGACGACCTGGCGTGGATGCGCAAGTGCGCGGCGATCCGGGACGCGCTCAGGCGGGCGCGGCCGGTGCTCGGGGACCAGTTGCAGTTGCTGGCGACCGTGGGCGGGGCGGACCTCGCGGCGATGACCGGGTTCCTGCTGCAGTGCGCGGTGCGGAAGCTGCCGGTGATCCTCGACGGGGTGGTGGCCGCCGCGTGTGCGCTGGTCGCGCAGCGGGTCGCGTTCCGGGCACCGGACTGGTGGCTGGCCGGGCACGACAGCGGGGAGCCGGGGCAGGCGAAGGCGCTGGACCGGATGGCCCTGGAGCCGCTGCTGGAGCAGGGGGTGAAGGTCGGCGAGGGCGCGGGTGCGCTGTTGGCTCTGCCGCTGGTGCGGGCCGCGGCGGCGTTGGCGGCGGAGCTTCCCGAGAAGGCCGGGGCCGAGAAGGAGCCGGAAGAGGAGAAGGAGTAGTCGGTTTCGGCCGGTTCGGCACCGTCGATCACTGCCGTACCGGCTGGTCGCGCATTGTGGCGGAAAAGATCGGCAGGCACCGCCCCCCGGCGGAAAAGTGTGGTTCGTCAGGGCGGCGCCCATATGATCCTGCCTCATGGGAGATGCCCGAATTGCCGCGCCGCAGCAAGCCGAACCGGAACGTCCGGGTGAGCAGGGGCGGCGGTCCACCGGGGCCTCCCGGCGGGCCGCCGCCTTCGCCGTCTGGTACCTGCGGACCGTCGCCTTCATCAACTTCCTCAGCGCGGTCTGGGTCTCGCTCGGCCAGGACGTGCGCCGGCACAACCAGGACGACTTCTTCACCCCGTATCTGCTGACGGCCGGCTTCGCCTCGGGCGTGTTCACCGCCTTCCTGGCGATCACCATGCGGCGCAGGAAGCGGGCCGCCTGGATCCTCAACCTGGTGATCAGCGGGGCCTTCCTCGCGCTGTTCGCGTTCGCCATGGCGTTCCCGGAGATCCGGCGGTACGCGCAGAACTGGGTCTCGCTGGCGCTCACGGCCGTGTTCGTCGGCGCGCTGCTCATGGGCCGCCGGGAGTTCTACGCCAAGGGCGACCGGTCCAACCCGCGGCTCGCGGCGACGGTCGCCGTCGGCGGCGGGCTGGCCGCGAGCCTGCTGGCCGGGCTGCTGGTGACGGTCACCAACCAGGCGCCGGACGCGGCCCGTTCGACCTTCCTGGAGCGCTGGCACTACGGCACCCTGCGCCTGGTGTCGGTGGCCGCCGACGAGAACCGCTTCCCCGGGATCGCCCCTCCGAACTGGGCCAACGTCGCCGTCAACGTGCTCAGCACGGCCCTCGTGCTCGCCGTGTTCTACGCCGCGTTCCGCTCCCGACGCGCCGTGGACCCGCTCACCGAGGACGACGAGAAGCAGCTGCGGGGCCTGCTGGACCGGCACGGCGAGCGGGACTCGCTCGGCTATTTCGCGCTGCGCCGGGAGAAGAGCGTGGTGTGGTCGCCCACGGGCAAGGCGGCCGTCGCCTACCGGGTGGTCGGCGGGGTGAGCCTGGCCTCCGGTGATCCGCTCGGCGATCCGGAGGCCTGGCCGGGCGCGATCGTGCCGTGGCTGGCCGAGGCGCGGGCGCACGGATGGATCCCGGCGGTGATGGGCGCGAGCGAGGAGGCCGGGACGGTCTACGCCCGGCACGGGCTCGACGCCCTGGAACTCGGCGACGAGGCGGTCGTGGAGGTCGCCGACTTCACGCTGGAGGGCCGGGCGATGCGCACGGTCCGGCAGGCGTACAACCGGGTGAAGCGGGCCGGGTACGAGGTGCGGATCCGGCGGCACGCGCACATCCCGGCGGACGAGATGGCGTATCTCGTGCAGCGGGCGGACGACTGGCGGGACGGGGCGACCGAGCGTGGCTTCAGCATGGCGCTCGGCCGGCTCGGGGACCCCGAGGACGGGCAGTGCGTGATGCTGGAGTGCACGGACGCCGAGGGCAGGCTGCGGGCGCTGCTGTCCTTCGTGCCGTGGGGGCCGCACGGGCTGTCGCTGGACCTGATGCGCCGGGACCGGGACTCCGACAACGGACTGATGGAGTTCATGGTCATCGAGCTGCTGCGGCGGGCCGACGAGATCGAGATCACCCAGGTGTCACTCAACTTCGCGATGTTCAGATCGGTCTTCGAACGTGGCGCGCGCCTGGGTGCCGGTCCGGTGCTCAGGCTGTGGCGGTCGCTGCTCAGCTTCTTCTCCCGCTGGTGGCAGATCGAGTCGCTGTACCGCGCCAACGCCAAGTACCGGCCCATCTGGGAGCCACGGTTCCTGCTCTTCGAGAAGAGCGCGGACCTGCTGCGCATCGGCCTCGCGTCAGCGCGTGCCGAGGGGTTCCTGGAGGCGCCGGGACTGCCGAAGTGGCTGCACCGCAGGCACCTGGACACACACCGATGAGGACCGTTCGATGAGAGCGCTCGCCCGCTGGGCCCGTGAGGAGTGGGGGCTGCTGTACGTCACCGTACGCACGGCCCTGCCGAAGCGGCGCCTGCGGGCGGTGCCGATGACGCTCGGCGCCGTGTGTCTGACGGCCCTGCTGCAGTATGTGCAGAACCGGCCGTGGGGCTATCAGTTCGTGCAGGACGTGGGCGCCGTACGGGCCGAGGACCCGCTGTGGCTGGCCCTGCTGCGCACTCCCCTGTCGCTGTTCGTGCCGGCGCTGGACCTGCCGGTGTGGGGCGCGCTGACGCAGCTCCTGCTGGTGTTCGGGATCGCCGAGATCTGCATCGGCTGGTGGCGCACGCTGGTCATCGCGTACGCCGCCACGCTCGCCGGGACCCTCTACGCACGCCTCGGCATCTCGCTGGGCACGCATGCCTTCTTCGGGCTGCCGTGGACGGACGCGCAGGTGGTGGACACCGGCCCGTCGGCGGCCGTGGTGGGCCTCGCCGTGTTCGTGAGCTGGCGCTACGGCGCGTACGTGACCTCCAGCGCGGTGACCGTGGCGATGGTCGCCGAGGTGCTGCTCAAGGAGAACCTGGCGGGCAAGGAACATCTGGCCGCGCTGATGGCCGTCGGGCTGATCTGCCTCGCGGTGGCGGTGCGGCACCGGTACGGCCACGAACTGCGGCTGCGCTGCGGGCCCTGGCTGCGGCGCGCGTACGGCCGCCCGCCGCGGCGCGCTCAGCGGCGGTCGGGCAGCCGGGCCGGGCGCGGGTCGGGCCTGCCGCCGATCCAGTCCTGAACGGCGCGGCTCGGCCGGGCCCAGCGCCGGTCGTGCCGGTAGGCGCGCAGCGCGGCCTTGGCGCGGGCGCGGGGGCGGCGGCCGTAGAAGCGGCGGGCCCACGGGGAGCCGGGGCGGGCCAGCCGCACGGCGCCGAGCAGCGCGACCAGCGGCACGATCACCCCGAAGACCGCGATGCGCGCCTTGCCCTTGCTCAGCGCGACGAGGGCGAAGAGGAAGTTCAGGGCGATGGTGCTGAGGGCACCACCTCGGTCCTGCAACTCCTGCTGCGACAGGTCGTTGACGCCGAACGGGGAGAACCCGGCGAGCAGCAGCCCGACGAGCGCGGCGGTGAGCACCACGACCTCGACGCTCTTGCGGCCCTCCTCGGTCCAGTAGACGTCGTCCAGATGCAGGATCAGCGCGAACTCGTCCAGGACCAGCCCGGCACCCATCCCGAACACCACGGCGGCGATCGCACCGCCGACGCCCTGCCGGTCGCTGGCGACCGCACCGAACCCGCCGACGATGGTGAGGACGACCCCGGGGACGGCATGGTGGATGTGCAGCCCGCCCGCGCTGACGTTCTTGAACGGGCCCTTGCCGGCCCGGATCAGCCGGGTGATCACCCGGGTGACGACGAAGGTGAGCAGGAAGGCGGCGAGGGCGAGCAACAGCGGGAGCTTTCCCGGTTCGACGATGTTCCGCACCCACCAGTGCCCCATATGCGCACCTTATCCCCGGGCGCGGAAAGCGGCTCCGCGACCGCCGGGTAACCTTCGCCGGTGCCCAAGTCCTCACCGCTCGACGGCCTCCGCTTCGCCTTCGGCACCCTCACCGTGCTGCCCGTCCGGGTGCACCGCTGGGACCGCGAGGCCGCACGCGGCGGGATGCTGAGCGCCCCGGTCGCGGGACTGGTCGTCGGCACCTGCGCGGCCGGCCTGGGCCTTCTGCTCCTGCTCCTGGGCGCCGGCCCGCTGCTCGCCGCCGTCGCCTCCGTCGCCGTACCGGCGGCTCTCACCCGAGGGCTGCACCTCGACGGCCTGGCCGACACCGCCGACGGGCTGGGCAGCGGCAAGCCCGCGGAGGACGCGCTGCGGATCATGAAGCAGTCGGACATCGGCCCGTTCGGCGTCATCACCCTGGTCCTGGTGCTCCTGGCCCAGGTCGCCGTCCTGGCCCAGCTGTACGACGACTCCTGGACCCGGGGTGCCCTGGCGGCCGTCGTCTCGGCGGTCACCGCCCGGCTCGCCCTCACCCTGGCCGCCCGTGCGGGGATCCCGGCCGCCCGGCCCGAGGGGCTGGGGGCGGCGGTGGCCGGGGTGGTGCCGGTGCCGGGCGCGCTGGCCGTCACCGCGTCCTTCACGATCGGTTCGGCCGCCTGGGGGACGGCCCTTGGCCCGTACGGCGCCGTGCGCGCGGCGGCAGCGGTCCTGCTGTCCCTGGCCGCGGCCGAACTCCTGCTGCGCCGCTGCGTACGCCGGTTCGGCGGGGTGACGGGGGACGTCTTCGGCGCACTGGCGGAGACGGCGGCGACATCGGCGTTGATCGTGTTGTCCCTGGGCCACTGAGGCGCCCGCTAAGCTCACCGCCCGTACACGGACAAGAGAGTGACACATCGGGGGAGTTCCGTGCTGAAGCTGCGCCGCATCGCGGCCTGGTTCATAGATTTCGCGCTCATCGCGTCGGCGGCCACCCTGCTCGCGATCCTCACCTTCCACCGGATCACCGCGCTGGTGACCGACGTGCCGGAGCTGGCCACCAAGGGCGGCCTCGACCTCGTGACCTCGCGCGGCGATGTCGTCGGCGCCTCCGAGCACCTCGGCCTGTCCCTGTGGGACAAGGTGGTGCTGGACGTCGAGGAGGCCTTCGGCGCGCTCGTCGTCGTCACGTTCCTCTACCAGTGGGCCTGCATCGCACTGCTCGGCCGCACCCTGGGCAAGGGCCTGCTCGGCCTGCGCGTCACCCCTCGGCTGTCCCGGCACGCCCTGCGCCGCGCCGCCGTCACCACCGCCGCCGACGTCGCGGTGTTCGCGCTGGCCTGTGTGCTGCTGATCGAGGGGGAGTTCGGCCTCTCGCTGCTGGTGTGGGCCATCGCGGTGCTGCTGTTCCTGGTCAACGCGCTGACGGTGGTCTTCCCCGGCCGCCGCTCCCTCGCCGACCGGCTGGCCGGCACCTCGGTCGTGGGCGCCCTTCGGCGGACGGAGTCCGGCCCGATGGGCAGCGTGCCCCAGGGGTGAGCGCCCGCGCCGCCTGATCGGAGCGGCGAGCACTGCGGGCCCCAGGGCGAGGAGGGCGGAAGTGACCATGACGCCACGCACAGGTGAACGCCCGCAGGAATGAGCGAACGCGCGCACGCGCGTAGTCTCGTCCCGGGTGTTCGCCGACAGGGTGAAGGCCCCGGTTGCCACCTGCACCCAGGCATGGACCTAGGGTCGGCTCTGGGGCCCACCCACCCTGCACCGGCGATTGCCCTACAGGGCGATCGAGGATCGCAATACATCGGAAGCGAGATTTCACCACCGTGACTGCTCTGACTCTCAGCACCTCTGCGGCGCCCGGCCTGCGGGCCGACGCGATCGTGATCGGTGTCGCCAAGGGCACCAAGGGCCCCGTCGTGGCGCCGGGCGCCGAGGCCGTGGACAAGGCGTACGACGGCAGGCTGGCCGGCGTCCTGGAGACCCTCGGCGCCTCGGGTGCCGAGGGCGAGCTGACGAAGCTGCCCGCTCCGGCCGGCTTCAAGGCACCGATCGTCGTGGCGGTCGGCCTGGGCGCGGAGCCGGACGCCAAGAGCGAGGACGCGGGCGACGAGGGCTATGACGCCGAGGCGCTGCGCAGGGCCGCCGGCGTGGCCGCCCGCGCGCTCGCCGGCTCCAAGAAGGCCGCTTTCGCGCTGCCGGTCGACAGCCCCGGCGCCGTCGGCGCGATCGCCGAGGGCATCCTGCTCGGCGCGTACTCCTTCGACGTCTACAAGGAGAACGGCAAGGACGCCAAGGCCAAGAACGGCAAGGCGCCGCTGGCCGAGGCCGCGCTGCTCGGCGGCAAGCCGCGCGACGCCGCCCACAAGGGGGCCGTCGCCCGCGCCGTCGCGGTCTCCGAGGAGCTGAACCGCGCCCGCGACCTGATCAACACCCCGCCGAACGACCTGACCCCCGCCGCCTTCGCCGGCATCGCGCAGACCGCGGCGAAGGAGCACGGCATCAAGGCGCAGGTGCTCGACGACAAGGCCCTGGCCAAGGGCGGCTACGGCGGCATCCTCGGCGTCGGCAGCGGCTCCTCGGCCGCGCCGCGCCTGGTGAAGCTGTCGTACACCCACCCGAAGGCGGACAAGCACCTGGCCTTCGTCGGCAAGGGCATCACCTACGACTCGGGCGGCATCTCGCTGAAGCCGGCCGGGCACAACGAGACGATGAAGTGCGACATGAGCGGTGCCGCCGCCGTGTTCGCCGCCGTCGTCGCCGCCGCGCGCCTCGGCCTGGAGGTCAACGTCACCGGCTGGCTGGCGCTGGCGGAGAACATGCCGTCCGGCTCCGCGACGCGCCCGGGTGACGTGCTGCGCATGTACAGCGGCAAGACCGTGGAGGTCCTCAACACCGACGCCGAGGGCCGGCTGGTGCTCGCGGACGCGCTGTGGGCGGCCTCGCAGGAGAACCCGGACGCGATCGTGGACGTCGCGACCCTCACCGGCGCGATGATGCTGGCGCTGGGCAGCCGGACGTTCGGTGTCATGGCCAACGACGACGCGTTCCGCTCCGCGGTGCACGAGGCGGCGGAGGAGGTCGGCGAGCCGGCCTGGCCGATGCCGCTGCCCGAGCATCTGCGCAAGGGCATGGAGTCCCAGGTCGCCGACATCGCGAACATGGGTGAGCGGATGGGCGGCGGGCTGGTCGCCGGTCTGTTCCTGCGCGAGTTCGTCGGCGAGGGGATCACCTGGGCGCACCTGGACATCGCCGGACCGGCGTTCAACGAGGGCGGGCCGTTCGGGTACACGCCGAAGGGCGGCACCGGATCCGCTGTCCGGACGCTGGTCCGCCTCGCGGAGCTGACCGCTGCGGGTGACCTGGGCTGACGTTCGCCCACTGACTCGGGGCGCCCGGTTCGAGTGACGGCTGCAGGGGCGTGGGGCTCGTTCGCGCAGTTCCCCACGCCCCTCTGTGTCGGCCGCTTTCCCGTTCGTGCCACGTGAACGTGGGACGTCTCACCTCCAGCCCGGCGCATCGTTCGTCTCGAACAAGTGCAAAGATGGAGCCCGGCAGGACAGGGCCCCCACCGAAGGGCCGAAGCATCAAGCGGCCGGACACCAGCCGCCCGCCGGTCACAGGAGATCGGCGCAAGGCGCACATGCATGGAGGACGTGACGTGGCGAACGACGCCAGCACCGTTTTCGACCTAGTGATCCTCGGCGGTGGTAGCGGTGGTTACGCCGCGGCCCTGCGCGGGGCGCAGCTGGGCCTGGACGTCGCCCTGATCGAGAAGGACAAGGTCGGCGGCACCTGCCTGCACCGGGGTTGCATCCCCACCAAGGCCCTGCTGCACGCGGGCGAGATCGCCGACCAGGCCCGCGAGAGCGAGCAGTTCGGCGTCAAGGCCACCTTCGAGGGCATCGACGTCCCGGCCGTCCACAAGTACAAGGACGACGTGATCTCGGGCCTGTACAAGGGTCTGCAGGGTCTCATCGCGTCCCGGAAGGTGACGTACATCGAGGGTGCGGGGCGTCTGTCCTCCCCCACCTCCGTCGACGTGAACGGCCAGCGCATCCAGGGCCGCCACGTCCTGCTGGCGACCGGCTCCGTGCCGAAGTCGCTGCCGGGCCTGGAGATCGACGGCAACCGGATCATCTCCTCCGACCACGCCCTCGTCCTGGACCGCGTGCCGAAGTCCGCGATCATCCTGGGCGGCGGCGTCATCGGCGTCGAGTTCGCCTCGGCGTGGAAGTCCTTCGGTTCGGACGTCACGATCATCGAGGGCCTGAAGCACCTCGTCCCGGTCGAGGACGAGAACTCTTCGAAGCTTCTTGAGCGCGCGTTCCGCAAGCGCGGCATCAAGTTCAACCTCGGGACCTTCTTCCAGAAGGCCGAGTACACCCAGGACGGCGTGAAGGTCACCCTGGCGGACGGCAAGGAGTTCGAGGCCGAGGTCCTCCTCGTCGCCGTCGGCCGTGGCCCGGTCTCGCAGGGCCTGGGCTACGAGGAGGCCGGGGTCGCCATGGACCGCGGTTACGTCCTCGTCGACGAGTACATGCGCACCAACGTTCCGACCATCTCCGCCGTCGGTGACCTCGTCCCGACGCTCCAGCTCGCGCACGTCGGCTTCGCCGAGGGCATCCTGGTGGCGGAGCGTCTGGCCGGTCTGAAGGTCGTTCCGATCGACTACGACGGTGTCCCGCGGGTGACGTACTGCCACCCGGAGGTCGCCTCCGTCGGTATCTCCGAGGCCAAGGCCAAGGAGATCTACGGCGCGGACAAGGTCGTCGCTCTGAAGTACAACCTGGCGGGCAACGGCAAGAGCAAGATCCTGAAGACCGCGGGCGAGATCAAGCTCGTCCAGGTCAAGGACGGTGCCGTGGTCGGCGTCCACATGGTCGGCGACCGCATGGGTGAGCAGGTCGGCGAGGCCCAGCTGATCTACAACTGGGAGGCGCTGCCGGCCGAGGTCGCCCAGCTCATCCACGCCCACCCGACGCAGAACGAGGCGCTCGGCGAGGCGCACCTTGCCCTGGCCGGCAAGCCGCTGCACTCCCACGACTGAGCCTTCGGTCCACGGGCGCGACGACACAGACTTCCGCAATTCGTTAGGAGCAACCGAAACCATGGCGGTTTCCGTAACCCTTCCGGCGCTCGGTGAGAGCGTCACCGAGGGCACTGTCACCCGCTGGCTGAAGGCCGAGGGCGAGCGCGTCGAGGCCGACGAGCCGCTGCTGGAGGTGTCGACCGACAAGGTCGACACCGAGATCCCCTCGCCCGTCTCCGGTGTGCTGTCCTCCATCAAGGTCGCCGAGGACGAGACGGTCGAGGTCGGCGCCGAGCTGGCCGTGATCGACGACGGCACCGGCGCCCCCGCGGCCGCCCCGGCCCCCGCCGCTGCCGAGGCTCCGGCGCCGGCTCCGGCCCCCGCCGCTCCGGTGGCCGAGGCTCCGGCCCCCGCCCCGGCCCCCGAGGCTCCGGCGGCCCCCGCCGCCCCGGCCGGTGGCGCCACCGGCACGGACGTGGTCCTGCCCGCGCTCGGTGAGTCCGTCACCGAGGGCACCGTCACCCGCTGGCTGAAGTCGGTCGGCGACTCCGTCGAGGCCGACGAGCCGCTGCTCGAGGTCTCCACGGACAAGGTCGACACCGAGATCCCCGCGCCCGCCTCCGGCGTGCTGCTGGAGATCGTGGTGAACGAGGACGAGACCGCCGAGGTCGGCGCCAAGCTCGCCGTCATCGGCGCCCCGGGTGCCGCCCCGGCCGCCGCTCCGGCTCCGGCCGCCCCGGCTCCGGCCCCGGCCGCCGCTGCCCCGGCCGCTCCGGCCCCGGCCCCGGCTGCCCCCGCGGCCCCGGCCGCCCCGGCTCCGGCTCCCGCCGCTGCCGCCCCGGCCCCGGTCGCCACCGCGGCTCCGGCTCCGGCGCCCGCCCCGGCTCCGGCTCCGGCTCCGGTCACCCCGGCCACCGCGCCGACCCACCCGACCGCCACCCAGGCGACCGACGAGGGCGCCTACGTGACCCCGCTGGTGCGCAAGCTCGCCGCCGAGAACGGCGTCGACCTGGCCACCGTCAAGGGCACCGGCGTCGGCGGCCGTATCCGCAAGCAGGACGTCATCGCCGCCGCCGAGGCCGCGAAGGCCGCCGCCGCTGCCCCGGCTCCGGCCGCCGCCGCTCCGGCCGCCGCCGCTCCGGCCGCCGCCGCGAAGAAGGCCCCGGCGCTGGAGGTCTCCCCGCTGCGCGGCCAGACCGTCAAGATGCCTCGCATCCGCAAGGTCATCGGCGACAACATGGTCAAGGCGCTGCACGAGCAGGCCCAGCTGTCGTCGGTCGTCGAGGTCGACGTCACCCGCCTGATGAAGCTGCGCGGCCAGGCGAAGGACTCGTTCGCGGCGCGTGAGGGCGTCAAGCTCTCCCCGATGCCGTTCTTCGTGAAGGCCGCCGCGCAGGCGCTGAAGGCCCACCCGGTCATCAACGCCAAGATCAACGAGGCCGAGGGCACGATCACCTACTTCGACACCGAGAACATCGGTATCGCGGTGGACTCCGAGAAGGGCCTGATGACCCCGGTCATCAAGCACGCCGGCGACCTCAACATCGCGGGCATCGCCAAGGCCACGGCGGAGCTGGCGGGCAAGGTCCGCGCCAGCAAGATCACCCCGGACGAGCTGTCCGGCGCGACCTTCACCATCTCCAACACCGGTTCGCGCGGCGCGCTGTTCGACACGATCATCGTGCCGCCGGGCCAGGTCGCGATCCTCGGCATCGGTGCCACGGTCAAGCGTCCGGCCGTCATCGAGACCGAGGAGGGCACGGTCATCGGCGTCCGCGACATGACCTACCTGACCCTCTCCTACGACCACCGCCTGGTCGACGGCGCCGACGCGGCCCGTTACCTGACGGCGGTCAAGGCGATCCTGGAGGCGGGTGAGTTCGAGGTCGAGCTCGGCCTCTGACGCCCCTTCGGCAGTACGGCGCCCCGTCCGGAGCTTTCCGGGCGGGGTGTTCGTGTTTGTCGGCTCGCGCTGCGTGTAAGCCTCGTCTCACCTGCGCCAAAGCACCCCCACGCGCCCTTCCAACCGGAGCGTCCGGCCTTATTGTCTAAACGTCAGCCCTCCCTAAGGAGCCTCCATGACCGCGCCCGTCGTCCACTCGCTGCGCGAACAGATCCGCGAGCACATCGTGGAGGGAATCGTCAGCGGGCGCTGGCAGCCGGGCGAGCGGATCGTGGAGCGCCGGATCGCCACGGAGCTGGAGGTCAGCCAGACGCCGGTCCGCGAGGCCCTGCGCGAGCTGGAGTCCCTGCGGCTGATCGAGTCCGCGCCGAACAAGGGCGTGCGGGTACGGAACCTGACGGCGGCCGACCTGGAGGAGAGCTACCCCGTCCGGGCCGGCCTGGAGGCCATCGCGGCTGAGCTGGCGGCCGAACGCCTCGCCGAGGACTGCTCGGCCCTGGAGCCGCACGTCCTGGCGCTGTACGAGGCCGACCGCAAGGCCGATGGCACCGCCCAGGTCCGCCACACCGTCGGCTTCCACCGCGCACTCGTGCGCGCCGCGCACAACTCGGTGCTGCTGCACACCTGGGAGGGCCTGGGCATCGAGGTCTTCACGGCGCTGTCGATCCGCTGGCTGGGCACGGTCCAGCAGTCGTACGCGGAGGAGCACGAGGAGCTGGTGGCCGCCTTCAAGCGCCGGGACCCCCGCATCGCGGAGATCGTGAAGGCGCACGTTCTGGGCTGCGCGCCGCGCGCTTGATTCAGCCGAGCGGCCCCATGCTCAAACGCCGCTCCACCTGCGAAAACAAGGCGAAATCGCGTCACCGGGTGCCATCGCCGAAGGCACCCCGTGCCGACTTTCTCGGAATCGAGACTTTTTCCCCCTCAACCCTTTGATCGATCATCGATCAGGGAGTTACAGTCGCCGACGGACTTCCACCGAAGTCCCCGCCCTGTCCTGCCAAAGACCTAGGGCACCCCCGAACCCTTACCGATGAGGGAACCCCCTTCGACTGAGGAAGGCGGCGACATGACCGACCCCAACGCCATCCAGCCGAGCGCGCTCGACCAGCTCCCCGACCGCGATCCGGAGGAGACCGCCGAGTGGCAGGCCTCCCTCGACGCCGTCGCCAAGGAGGCCGGGCCGCACCGCGCCGCGTACCTGATGCGCCGCACGCTGGAGCGCGCCGAGGCGGGCGGCATCGCGCTGCCGAAGCTCCTCGAGACGGACTACGTCAACACCATCCCCACCTCCGCCGAGCCGGCCCTGCCCGGCGACCCGGAGATGGAGGCCCGGATCACCGCCTGGAACCGCTGGAACGCGGCCGCCATGGTGACCCGGGGCAGCAAGCACGGCGTCGGCGGCCACATCGCCACCTTCGCCTCCGCCGCGTGGCTCTACGAAACTGGCTTCAATCACTTCTTCAAGGGCAAGGAGTCCAAAGACGCTGTCGGCTCCGGCGACCAGCTGTACATCCAGGGCCACGCCTCCCCCGGCATCTACGCCCGCGCCTTCCTCGACGGCCGCCTGAACGAGGCGCACCTGGACAACTTCCGCCAGGAGGCCGGCGGCAACGGCCTGCCGTCGTACCCGCACCCGCGCCGCCTGCCCTGGCTGTGGGAGTTCCCGACGGTGTCGATGGGCCTCGGCCCGCTCTCCGCGATCTACCAGGCGCGCTTCAACCGCTACCTCACCAACCGCGGCATCAAGGACGTCTCGTCCTCGCACGTGTGGGCGTTCCTCGGCGACGGCGAGATGGACGAGCCGGAGTCGACGGCGGCCCTCGCGCTCGCCGCCCGTGAGGAGCTGGACAACCTCACCTTCGTCATCAACTGCAACCTGCAGCGCCTCGACGGCCCGGTCCGCGCCAACTTCAAGATCGTGCAGGAGCTGGAGGCCCAGTTCCGCGGCGCCGGCTGGAACGTCATCAAGACGCTGTGGGGCACGGCCTGGGACGAGCTGTTCCAGCTCGACACCACCGGCGCGCTCGTACGCCGGCTGCGTGAGGTACCGGACGCGCAGATCCAGACGTACCAGACCCGCGACGCCGCGTACATCCGCGCCGACTTCTTCGGCAAGGACCCGGCGCTCGCCGAGATGGCGAAGCTGCTGAGCGACGACAAGATCCTGGAGTGCTTCCACCTCTCGCGCGGCGGTCACGAGGCCCGCAAGGTCTACGCCGCGTACCAGGCCGCCGTCGAGCACAAGGGCGCGCCGACCGTGATCCTGGCCCAGACGGTCAAGGGCCACACCCTCGGCGAGGGCTTCGCGTCGAAGAACGCCAACCACCAGATGAAGAAGCTGACGGTGGACGAGTTCAAGGCGATGCGCGACCGCCTCGACCTGCCGATCAAGGACAGCGACTTCGTCGACGGCGTGGTCCCCTACGGCCACCCGGGCGCCGACTCCCCCGAGGTCCGCTACCTCCAGGAGCGCCGCGCGGCCCTCGGCGGCCCGGCCCCGGCCCGCCGTACGCACGCCCTGGCCCCGCTGCCGGCCCCGGCCGAGAAGGCGTTCGCCGCCTTCGACAAGGGCTCCGGCTCGCAGAACGTGGCCACCACGATGGCCTTCGTCCGCCTGGTCAAGGACCTGGTCCGCGACAAGGAGACGGGCAGGCGCTGGGTGCCGATCGTCCCCGACGAGGCGCGCACCTTCGGCATGGAGAGCCTGTTCCCGTCGCTGGGCATCTACTCCCCCAAGGGCCAGACGTACGAGCCGGTCGACCGCGACCAGCTGATGTACTACAAGGAGGCCAAGAACGGCCAGATCCTCAACGAGGGGATCACCGAGGCCGGTTCGATGGCCGACTTCATCGCCGCGTCCACCGCGTACGCGACGCACGGCGAGGCGATGATCCCGTTCTACATCTTCTACTCGATGTTCGGCTGGCAGCGCACCGCCGACCAGATGTGGCAGCTCGGCGACCAGCTCGGCCGCGGCTTCCTCGTCGGCGCGACCGCGGGCCGTACGACCCTCACCGGTGAGGGCCTGCAGCACGCCGACGGCCACTCGCCGGTCATCGCCGCGACCAACCCGGCCGCGCTGTCGTACGACCCCGCGTTCGCCTACGAGATCGCGGTGATCGTCCGTGAGGGTCTGCGCCGGATGTACGGCGAGGCCAAGCCGGGCGAGGACCAGAACGTCTTCTACTACCTGACGGTCTACAACGAGCCGCTGCCGCAGCCCGCCAAGCCGGCCGGCCTCGGCATCGACGAGGGCATCGTCAAGGGCCTGTACCGCTTCAACACAGCGGAGTCGGCGGGGCTGTCCCCGGCCGCCAACGCCCCGCGCATCCAGCTGCTGGGCTCCGGTACGGCGATCCACTGGACCCTGGAGGCCCAGAAGCTGCTCGCCGAGGAGTGGGGCGTGGCCGCCGACGTGTGGTCCGCGACCTCCTGGTCGGAGCTGCGCCGCGACGCGATGGAGGCGGACGCCGCCCTCCTGCGCGGCGAGGAGCGGGTGCCGTACGTCCGCCAGGCGCTGCAGGGCGCCGAGGGCCCGGTGCTGGCCGTCTCCGACTACATGCGCCAGGTGCCGGACCAGATCGCGCAGTGGGTCGAGCAGGACTGGTCCTCGCTGGGCGCCGACGGCTTCGGTCTGTCGGACACCCGTGAGGCCGCCCGCCGCCACTTCGGCGTCGACGCCCAGTCGATCGTCGTCGCGGCCCTGGCCCAGCTCGCCAAGCGCGGCGAGGTGAAGGCCACGGCAGTCAAGGAGGCCCGGGAGAAGTACGGGCTGTAAGACGGCCCCACAACGGGAGACGGCCGGTCCGGCATCGCCGGGCCGGCCGTCGCTTTTTCATCCCTTGGTGGCCGGTTCCCGGCCGGTCGAGGGGGCGTCGAAGCGGGACAGCGCATCCTGCAGTTCGGATAACTGGCGCAGTATGCCCGCGCGTTGCTCGACCAGGCCGCCGACCGGGGTGAATCTGCTGTCGGCGATGATCGTGGCCACCGTGCTGCGCAGGCCGCTCACCGCCTCGTTCGAAAGGATCCGGTCGGCCTTCTCCTGCGCCTCGGTCACCATCTGCTCGGCCCGGCGCTCGGCGCGACGCCGGTGCCGGTGAGTCCGCTGACGAGCACGGTGTCGCCGAGGAACTTGGCGATGCCGAAGTCCACCACCTTCAGGTCGCCCTCGGCGTCGAACATCACGTTCTCCGGCTTGATGTCCCGGTGCACGATGCCCTGCCGGTGCGCGGCGTCCAGCGCGGCGGCGACCTGCCGTGCCCAGGCCACGGCGCGCCGCCAGGACGGACGTTCCTGCACGACCTCGTCGTACAGGGTCCGCCCGGTCAGGCGCTCCATCACCATGTAGAGCACGCGTTCGTCGTCCAGGACGGCCTCGCCGCAGTCGTGGGCGATGACCGTGTACCGGCCGGGCAGCTGTGCCGCCGACCTGATCTCGCGGCGGAACCGGAGAAAGGTCTCGTGCTCGCCGATCCGCGGCAGCGCGGTGACGAGCTTGACCGCAACCTCCCGGTGCATCCGGGTGTCGCGGGCCGCCCACACCTGCCCCATTCCGCCCCGGCCCAGCCGTTCGACCAGTTCGTACCGGCCGTCGAGGATCTCCCCCCGCATGCCCCCCTTCCCCGCTCCCCATGTGCCCCCAGCGTAGGAGATCACCGCCGGGCCGGCGGGCTTCGTGGCAGGCTGGCGCCATGCGTGCGGCCCGGCTCATCAAGATGGTGCTCCTGCTGCAGTCCCGGCCGTCCATGACCGCAGCCGAACTCGCCCGGGAGCTGGAGGTGTCGGAGCGGACGGTCACCCGGGACGCGCAGGCGCTGTCCGAGGCGGGTGTGCCGGTGTACGCGGACCGGGGCCGGGCCGGCGGCTACCGGCTGGTCGGCGGATACCGGACGCGGCTGACGGGGCTGGCCAGGAGCGAGGCGGAGGCACTGTTCCTGAGCGGAGTGCCGGGGGCGCTGCGGGAGATGGGGCTGGAGGACGCCGCCTCCGCGGCCCGGCTGAAGGTGTCCGCGGCGCTGCTGCCCTCGCTGCGGGACGCCCCGGACAGCGCCGCCCAGCGGTTCCATCTGGACGCGCCGGCCTGGTTCCGGGAGCCGGAGACGCCCGGGCTGCTGCCGGCGGTCGCGGAGGCGGTGTGGGACGACCGCCGGGTCACCGCCCGCTACCGGCGCGGCGAGCGTGAGGTGGAGCGGGTGCTGGAGCCGTACGGGCTCGTGCTGAAGGCGGGTGTCTGGTACCTGTGCGCACGGGTGGCCGGCGACGGCACCTCCCGGACCGGCGACGGCCCCTTCCGGACCTACCGGATCGACCGGTTCAGCGAGGTGGCGCCCCTGGACGAACGGTTCGCCCGTGATCCGGACTTCGATCTGCCCGGTCACTGGGCCGAGCAGGCCGAGCGGTTCGCGCGCTCGATCCTGCGCGCCGAGGTCGTCGTACGGCTGTCTCCGGAGGGCGCGCGCATGCTGCGGTACGCCGTCGATCCCGTGTCGGCGCGCGAGGCGCTGAGCGGCGCCGTCGAGCCGGACGGAGTCGGCTGGGTGACGGTGACGCTGCCGGTGGAGTCCGAGGAGGTGGCGCACGCGCAGCTGACGGCGCTCGGCGCGGAGGCGGAGGTGCTCGCGCCGAAGAGCCTGCGCGAGCGGTTCGCCGGGGACGCGGCACGGCTGGCCGCGCTGTACGGCGGTGCGCGCCCCGAGGGCCGTGCGGACGCCGGATAACGATCCCGCCGTACTCCGGCGTACTCCGCGTGCGTCGCACGGGTGGAGGCCCGATGCTGGTGCCGTGATGGACGAGACGGAGTTCTGGGAGCTGATCGACGCCGCCCGCGAGACCGCCGAGGGCGACCCCGAGGAACAGGCCGACGTGCTCGTGGACCGGCTGCTCCAGCTGGACCCCGATCTGATCCTGGACTTCGCCCGTCACTTCGAGGCCCGCTACAACCGCGCCTACCGCTGGGACCTGTGGGGCGCGGCCTGGCTGCTGCTGGACGGGGCCAGCGACGACGCCTTCGACTTCTTCCGCTGCTGGCTGATCGGCCAGGGCCGGGAGGTCTACGAGGGCGCCCTGCACGATCCCGACGCGCTGGCCGAGCTGCTGGACGAGTTCGACGAGGAGATCGACGGCGACGGCGAGGAGCTGGGCTACGCGGCGGACGAGGCCTACGAGCAGCTGACCGGCACTGTCGCGCCCGATCTGGGCATTGCCCCCGCGCCCGCCGAACCGGAGGGCTCGCCGGTGGACTTCGAGAACGAGCGGGCGCTCGCCGCACGGTTCCCCCGGCTGTGGGACCGCTTCCGGGAGTAGCCCGCCCCGGCTCGGCCGACCGCGCGCCTGCGGAGGCTGTCGGCCGGCAGATGCGCCTGCGGCTGGTCGGCGCGCACCGCGTGGTGCAGCGGCGCGGCGTTGGCCTGGTCGAGGGCGGACGCGGTGGCCGCGGCCGGGCCGAGGACGACGGTCGCGACCGCGCAGAGCACCACCCAGGGGCCGCGCGCGGTCCGCGTCCAGCGCGCCCGCTCCGTGCTCTCGGCCGTGCTTGCGGCCGTGACCTTTTCACCCGTACGACTGTTCTTCATGATCCCCACCTCCAGTCGGCTTGTGACGTCCACGACCGTAGGGCGCATGGCTCGGAGCGGGCTGCGTGGTACCTAGGGGGTTCCTATGGGCCATACCGGAGTGGTCCGGCCCTGCCGGCGCGCGGCCTGCTCCCTGATCTCGGGGAGCCGGGCGGTGAGCGCGGCGCCGGGGCAGCTGGTCATGAACCCGGCGTTGTGGCCGGCCAGGACCGGCAGGGTGACCTTGGTGCCGGCCTGGTAGCGGCTGAGGCTGTTGCTGGAGACCAGCCGGACGCTGGCCCGCGGGTCGATGCCGGCCAGGCCGAGCTTCCAGGCGGCCAGTGCCGCGATCGCGTCGGTCATGGCCCGGGGCACGGGCACGCCCGCGGTGAAGGTGCCGATGGCGGCGATGCCGGCGGTGCGGTGGTTGAAGCCCTGGGTGTGGGCGCCGGTGACGGCCCGGTCTACGCCTCCGGCGCGGCCTTCGTAGATGGTGCCGCAGCGGTCGACGAGGAAGTTGTAGCCGATGTCGTCCCAGTTCCGGACGCCGGTCTGGCCGGCGTACAGGCGGCGGATGATCTCCGGCGCGTCGGCGCAGTCGTAGTCGCTCGGCGAGTCGGTGTGGTGCAGGAAGACGGCGACCACCTTGTCGTCGTAGCGCGGCGGCGGCTGGGTGCGCGCGGCGGCGCCCAGCCAGACGGAGCGGGGCACGATGTGCGGCCGGGGGGCGCGGTGGGTGACCGGGGTGCGGGCCGGGACGGGCCGGTCGAAGCGCGCCACGGCGGAGCCCTCGACACCGGTGGGGCACAGGGCCAGCACGAGAACGGCCACCAGCCCGGGCAGAGAGCCGAGCAGCACCGGCAGGACACCGGGTATCCGCCGCGCGACCCGGCGCCGGACCCCCGGTGAGGGCGGGATCCGTGACGGCCCCGGCCTGTCCGACGGCGTTTCCGGCGCCGCCGACGGTTGCGGTGTGTCCGACAGCGTGGCCGATATGACCGACGGCCCCGACGTGACCGACACCGTCTCCGGCGTGACCGGCGCCCCGGGTGTATCGGACAGCGCCTCCGGTACGACCGACGGTCCCGGCTTGTCCGACGGCGTTTCCGGCGCCGCCGACGGTTCCGGTGTGTCCGACAGCGTGGCCGGAATGACCGACGGCCCCGACGTGACCGACACCGTCTCCGGCGTGACCGACGATTCCGGTGTGTCCGACAGCGTGGCCGGAATGACCGACGGCCCCGACGTGACCGACACCGTCTCCGGCGTGACCGACGCCCCAGGGGGATCGGACAGCGCCTCCGGTACGACCGACGGTCCCGGCTTGTCCGACGGCGTTTCCGGCGCCGCCGACGGTTGCGGTGTGTCCGACAGCGTGGCCGATATGACCGACGGCCCCGACGTGACCGACACCGTCTCCG
>NZ_JBSFDI010000004.1:0-21333 GCF_053593835.1 Streptomyces sp. NPDC002076 | reverse complement strand
TCCGGCGTGACCGGCGCCCCGGGTGTATCGGACAGCGCCTCCGGTACGACCGCCGGTCCCGGCTTGTCCGACGGCGTTTCCGGCGCCGCCGACGGTTCCGGTGTGTCCGACAGCGTGGCCGGAATGACCGACGGCCCCGGCGTGACCGACACCGTCTCCGGCGTGACCGACGCCCCAGGGGGATCGGACAGCGCCTCCGGTACGACCGCCGGTCCCGGCTTGTCCGACGGCATCCTCGGTATGGCCGACACCCCGGGTGGCTCCGGCAAATGCGCCGGTGCCAGTGGTTTCGACGAGTCCGCCGAGGCCAGTGGCTCCGGCATCGCGGGGGGCCGCTGGGGCCGCGAAGCCCCGGGGGCCTGGGGTGCCTCGGGTATCCCGGGTGTTCCCATCGGCTGCCGGCCGCCGCAGGCTCTGCGGAGGGCCCGGCGGCCGATGAGTACCGGAAGTCTCCAGGGCCGCGACGCCCTGCGGGGCCCGGACGGCTCCGGCGTCTTGGGGGTCTCCCGGCTCTCCGACGGCTCCGGGGTGCCCGAGGCGTCACATGTCTCCGGCTCTGCCGGTATGTCCTGCATCCCCGACGCGCCCCGCCTGTGGCGGTGCCGGGGCGTCTCCAGTGTTCTTCGGACGGCGTGCATGAGCACCACTCTCGGGCGGCCGGGCCGTGCCCGCGATGTGCACTCTGCCACCTGGCGGAACCATCATCCCGGTCCAGGACGTTTCTGGGGGTACATACAAGATGGCCGGTTCGCCGTCCGGCGGCCGTGCCCGTGTGTGGGTGACTGATCACCGGGCCCGTCCCGTCCGTACTGAGGGGTCCGAGAGAAAGGCGGCTCCGTGGACCTGCTCGACCTGGTGCTTGTGCTGGTGATGCTCGGCTACGCGGTGTCCGGTTACCGGCGCGGTCTGGTGGCCGGCTGTGTCTCGCTGGCCGGGTTCGTCGGCGGTGCCGTCGTCGGCGTGTGGGTGCTGCCCTGGGTGACCGGCCTGGTGGAGCGTGGTACGACGCAGGCGACGGCGCTCGCGGTGGCGACGGTGCTGGTGCCCGCGGTGGTGGGCCACGAGCTGGCGGGCCGGCTGGCGCTGCGGCTGCGCGGGGAGCTGGACCGGGGCCCGCTGCGGGTGCTGGACGGGATAGGGGGCGCGGCGGCGAACTCGGTCGCGGTGCTGATCGTGGCCTGGGTGGCCGCGAGCGTGCTGGGCGCGGCCCCGTCACAGACGCTGAACACGGCGATCCGGAACTCGACGCTGCTGGGCGCGGTGCAGGACGCGATGCCGGACACCACGCCCGCGTGGTTCTCGCGGGCCACGTCGGCGCTGACCGAGGCGGGTTTCCCGCAGGTCTTCAACCCGTTCGAGAACGAGTCGACGGCCCGGGTGGCCCGCCCCTCCGGGGACAGCGTCACCCCGGCCGCGACGAGCGCCGCGAAGCTGAGCACGGTGAAGATCGAGGGCGTCTCGGGCAACGAGGGCCGGGAGGGCAGCGGCTTCGTCTTCTCCGCGCAGCATGTGATGACCAACGCGCACGTGGTGGCGGGCATCAACCACCCGAGCGTGCGGATCGGCGGCGTCGGGCGGTCGTACGTGGCCCGGGTGGTGCTCTTCGACCCCGACCGGGACGTGGCGGTGCTGTACGTGCCCGGGCTGCGCGCCCCGGTGCTGCACTTCGACTCCAGCGCGGCGCGCGGGGACTCTGCGGTGGTCGCGGGCTATCCGCAGGACGGCGGCCTGAACCTGCAGGCGGCGACGGTGGCGAGCCGGGTGCGGGCGATCGGGCAGAACATCTACAACGACAGCACGGTCACCCGGGACATCTACTCGATCCGGTCCACGGTCCGGCCGGGCAACTCCGGCGGCCCGCTGCTGACCACGGGCGGCAAGGTGTTCGGGGTGGTCTTCGCGCGCTCCACCTCGGACGCCGAGACGGGGTATGCGCTGACGGCGGACGAGGTGGCGGGCGACGCCCAGCGCGGGGCCACGGCGACGGTGCCGGTGGGCACGGGCCAGTTGGTCAGCTCCTGACGGTCACAGGCGCCGGCCCATGAACACGTCGTCGACATAGGCGCCGTCGAGGAGGAACTCCTCCGGCTGCACCCCCTCGACGACGAACCCCTCGGACTCGTACAGCGCGCGGGCCGGGGCGTTGTGCCCGAGCACGCGCAGGGTGAGGCGCCGTGCCCCGCGCTCGCGCGCCTCCTCGACGGCGGCCCGCAGCAGCATGCGCCCAAGGCCCCGCCCGCGCGCCGCCTCGGCGACGGCGAGGCCCTGGATCTGCAGGACGTGTGCGTTGGAGGCGAGCGGGGTCGGGCGGCCGATGCGGACATAGCCGACGATCCGCCCGTCGGTCTCGGCGACCAGGTAGTCCTCCGGGAGGTGGTGCTCGTCGAAGAACGGTCCCTGCGGCGGGGGCGACACGGCGTGCAGGGTGGACCAGGTGGACCGGTCGAGGAGGACCAGTTCCTCGTCGTCGGCGGGCACGGCGATGCGTATGTACGGCTCCGGCATGACGATCACCCTACGGCGGGCCGTCGGAGCACCTCACGGGGTTTTCGTGCGGGCATGCTGGGGCCATGGAGCGTATGCGAATCGCCGTGGCCGGCGCGTCCGGACTCATCGGCAGCGCCCTGGTGCGGTCCCTGACCGCGGACGGGCACGAGGTGGTACGACTGGTGCGACGGGGAGCCGAGGGTCCGGACGAGGTCTGCTGGGACCCCGAGGGCCAGTACGTCGACGCGCGCGGGCTGACCGGCTGCGCCGTGGTGGTGAACCTGGCCGGGGCCGGGATCGGCGACCGGCGCTGGACCGCGTCGTACAAGCGGCGGCTGCGGGACAGCCGGGTGCTGGGCACGGCCGCGCTGGCGGAGGCGGTGGCCGCGCTGCCCGAGCCGCCGCGGGTCTTCGTCAGCGGCAGCGCGATCGGCATCTACGGCGACACCGGCGACCGGGTGGTGGACGAGGAAGCGCCGCCGGGCGACGGTTTCCTGCCCTCGCTGTGCGTGGAGTGGGAGGAGGCGGCGGCGCCCGCGCAGGAGGCGGGCGTGCGGACGGTGTTCCCGCGCACGGGCCTGGTGGTGGCGCGGGGCGGCGGGGCCTGGGGGCGGCTGTTCCCGCTGTTCCGGGCGGGGCTCGGGGGGCGGCTGGGCGACGGGCGGCAGTACTGGTCGTACGTCGCGCTGCACGACGAGGTCGCCGCGATCCGGCACCTGATCGACCACGACGAGCTGTCCGGGCCGTTCAATGTGACCGCGCCCGAGCCGCTGACGAACCGTGAGATCACCGCGGCGATGGGGCGGGTGCTGCACCGGCCGACGCCGTTCGCGGTGCCGGCACCGGTCCTGCGGGCGGTGCTGGGCGAGCTGGCCGGGGATGTGCTGGGCAGCCAACGGGTGGTGCCGAGGCGGCTGTTGGAGTCGGGGTTCCGGTTCGCGTTCCCGGGGATCGACGAAGCCATCCGGGCGGCCTGACGCGCGCACGAGATCTCGTGCGGCCTCCTGCGACCTCCTGAGACCCGTTGCGACCGTATGCGACCTCTATGCGACCGTGCCCTGTTGATGCGCGACTGTTTGCGACCGATCACGGACCTAACCTCGTCCCGAACTCGGGTATCCCCGGAGCCAGTTGGGGGCATGACGTCTCCACCGGCCGCGCAACCCACAGGAGGGGCCTCGTGCTTGAGCCCGCGTACCAGGTGGACGTCGTCATCGTGGGAGCCGGAATCGCCGGACTCTCGGCGGCTCACCGGCTGACCAGCGCAGGAATCTCGACCGCAGTTCTCGAGGCCGCCCCTTACGCCGGCGGCCGCATGTCGACGGAGAAGGTCGACGGCTTCCGGCTCGACCGCATCGGACAGCTGCTGTCCACGTCCTACCCCGAACTCCGCACGACCCCCGGCCTGGACTCCCTGGTCCTGCGCACCTTCGCGCCGGGCGTCCTGCTGCACCGCGACGGACGCACCCAACGGGCGGGCGCACCGGCGACCGGAGGGAGCGCAAGGGGCGCACTCCACGTGGTGCGCGCCCTTGCAAGCGCCCCCAGGGGTCCGGCGGCCACCCCCGGCCGGGTGGGCGCGCCGGTGGGCGGCGCGGTCGACCAGGCCCGGCTCGGCGCCGCGCTGGGCCGGATCGCCGCCACCCCGGTCGAACGCATCCTGGCCCGGTCCGAGATGCCCGCCCGCCAGGCGCTCGCCCAGCGCGGGTTGCCGCCGCGCACGGTCGACGGCTTTCTGCGCCCGCTGCTCGCCGCCCTGCTGTGCGACCCGGAGCTGACCACCTCCAGCCGGTGCGCCGACCTCGCGCTGCGCGCCTTCGCGAGCGGCCGGCTGTGTGTGCCGGAGGGCGGCGCGGAGGTGCTGCCGGAGCTGCTGGCGCGCGCGCTGCCGCCCGGCACCGTGCACACCGGGGTGCGGGTCACCTCGGTGTCCACGACCTCGGTGGCCACCGCCGAGCACGGCGCGATCCGCTGCCGGGCGGTGCTGCTGGCGACGGACGCGCGGGCGGCGGCGGAGCTGCTGCCGGGCCTGAGGGTGCCCGACTTCCACCCGGTGACCGTGGTCCACCACACCACCGACGACCCGGCGCCCGCCTTCGCGACCGGCACCTCACTGCTGCTGGACGCCGACCGCGGCGGCCCGGTCGCCCACACGGCGGTGCTCAGCAACGTGGATCCGAGCCGGGCCCCGGTCGGCCGGGTGCTGATCTCCTCGACGGTGCTCGGTGCTCCGCCGGAAGGGATCGACACGGCCGTCCGCATCCACCTCTCCCGTCTCTACCGCACCTCGACGCGCCGCTGGGAGACGCTGGCGGTCCACCACACCCCGGAAGCGGTCCCGGCCATGCGCCCCCCGCACGACCTGCGCCGCCCCGTCCGCCTCCTGGCCGGCCTCTACGTCTGCGGCGACCACCGCGACACCAGCACGGTCCAGGGCGCCCTGCACTCGGCCCACAGGGCGACGGCAGCGATCCTGGCCGACCTGGGCGCGGCGGGTTCCCTGAATCGCGCAGAGCCGGCACCTACTCTGCCAAGGGCGGCGTAAGGCGCCCTGAAGGGGCGTGGGGAACTGCGCGAGCAACCGCGACGGCGCGCAAGGAAGCCCACAACCGCCACCCCCAACGGCGAGTCGCAACGGCCTACCCCAACGCCGCCACCTTCTCCCGATACCCCCGCACAGGTGCCGCATCGCGATAAGGCTCGAGCCGGCGCTCGAAGTCCCGCACGTACTCCACAGCGCGCGCGCTCCGCATCTCCGCAGCCTGCCCCGCCGCCTCGGCCGCCAGCGCGCACGCCTGGTCGAGTTCGCCGAGGCCGAGGCGGGCCGTGGCGAGGACGACACGGCAGAAGAGCCGGCTGCGGGCGAAGGAGGGCGCGCGGAGCTGCAGCGAGCGCTCGGCGTGCTGGGCGGACGCCCGGAACTGCTGCAGATCCCGGTGGCAGTGCCCGAACTCGTCGGCCAGCTGGGCCTCGTCGAAGAGCTTGGCCCAGTACGGCACCTCGTCCCCGGGCCGGGCCGCCTCCAGGGCGCGCTCGGCCCGCACCAGCGCCGCCGTGCACGCCCGCACCTCCCCGAGCACGCCGTGCGCCCTCGCCTCGGAGGCGTGCAGCAGCGCCTGCACGACCGGCGGGCCGCCCGTGCCCATGCCCTGCTGGGCGACCCGCGCCAGCTGTACGGCCTCCCTGCCGTGGCCGAGATAGACGGCCTGGCGGCTCATGGTGACCAGGACGTAGGAGCCGTACGCCCGGTCGCCGGCCGCCTGGGCGAGCCGCAGGGCCTGCACGAAGTAGCGCTGAGCGAGTCCGTGGGCGGCGATGTCGTACGAGGTCCAGCCCGCGAGCCGGGTGAGGTCGGCGGCGGCGGCGAACAGCTTGCGGCCGGTCTGCTCGTCGTAGGCGCCGCGAAGCATCGGCTCGCACTCGTGCTCCAGGTAGCGCACCAGGGCCTGCCGGGCGTGGCCGCCGCCGTACCGGTCGTCGAGGGCGCGGAACAGCTCGCCGACCGAGCGGAGCGCGCTGATGTCGCCGCCCGTGACCTTGTTCCCGGGGGCGCGCTCGGCGTGCCCGCGCGCCCGGGGCGGCATCGGCAGCACCGGCCGGACCTGGGGTTTGGCCGGGGCGGAGCGGCTCTGCGCGGGCACCCGGGGTGCCGGTTCGCGGGCCACCTTGTCGTCGGCCTTGCCGATCAGCCAGTCCCGGCTGGGCACCACGAGCCCCGCCGGCGTGAAGGCGATCTTGCGCAGCTCGGCGTGGCTGCCGGAGTCCTTGCGCCACAGCCCGCTGACGATGTCGACGGCCTCCTCCGGGGTGGCCGCGAACTCCAGCCCGGCGTACACCGGCGCACAGGCGTCCAGGCCGAGATCCTGGGCCGTGAGCCGGCGCCCGAGCCGGCGTGTGAAGACCTCGGCGATCAGGGCGGGGGTGGTACCCCTGGGCTGCTGTCCGCGCAGCCAGCGGGTGACCGAGGTCTTGTCGTATCTGAGGTCCAGCCCGTGCTCCAGGCCGAGCTGATCGACGCGACGGGCCAGACCCGCGTTGGAGAACCCCGCTTCTGCGATGAGCGCGGCGAGTTGGCGGTTGGGGGTGCGCTGCGCGGGTCGGTCCGTCATCTGCGGTGCGGTCTCCTGCCTTCCGGGCCCGACGATGTGCCCGGTTTGCCTTTGAGCAGCCCTTATGGCCTCACGAACGGCGTGAATGTAGCGGAGAGTGAGCAGGCGATCGCACATTACGCCTGGCATTCATCCGATCGTGTGAGAAACGCCCGCAGGGCTGACGTACGCCGGACGGACGTACAGTGGCGTGGGCGCTTTACGTGCCTGACACACCGGTCGCTGAGGGAGGCGCTTGCCGTGAGTGAGTTGCGGTTCGTCCGCATGGGGTTCGGTGCGGATGCCGTCGATTACCAGGAGGCCTGGGACGAGCAGCGCCGGGTGCACGCGGCCCGGTTCGCCGACGAGGTCCCGGACACCGTGATCCTCCTGGAGCATCCCCCGGTGTACACGGCGGGCCGCCGCACCGAGGACAGCGAGCGCCCGCTGGACGGCACCCCGGTCATCGACGTGGACCGCGGCGGCAAGATCACCTGGCACGGCCCCGGCCAGCTGGTGGGCTACCCGATCCAGAAGCTCCCGCGCCCGGTGGACGTGGTCGCGCACGTACGGCGCCTGGAGGAGGCGCTGATCCGCACCTGCGCCGAGTTCGGTCTGGAGACCACCCGGGTCGAGGGCCGCAGCGGGGTGTGGGTGCTGGGCGACCCGATCGAGCAGCGGCCCTCGCTCGGCGGGCTCTCCCTGGACTTCGACCCGCGGATCAGCGACCCGGAGTTCGACCCCCGCCTCAACGGCCCCGAGTACGCCCCCTCCAACGCGGGCCAGCGCCGCGAGGACCGCAAGATCGCCGCGATCGGCATCCGGGTCGCCAAGGGCGTCACGATGCATGGCTTCGCGCTCAACGTGAACCCCGACAACAAGTGGTTCGACCGGATCATCCCGTGCGGGATCCGGGACGCGGGGGTCGCCTCCCTCGCGGGCGAGCTGGGCCGGGACGTCACCATCGAGGAGGTCCTGCCGGTGGTCGAGAAGCACCTGAAGGACGTCCTGGAGAACGCGGACCTCAAGCCGCGGGTGATCGAGAAGGCGTCCGCCTGAGCCGTCGGCCGTCCGGGGGAATGCGCCCTGCGACCGCGAGGTTGATCTCGTCGGCAGGGCGCAATGAGCACGGGCGTAGGCTGGTGTACGCCGAAGAATCGAAGACTACGTAAGTCGAACA
The DNA here is from genome assembly GCF_053593835.1 of Streptomyces sp. NPDC002076. Lineage (NCBI taxonomy): Bacteria > Bacillati > Actinomycetota > Actinomycetes > Kitasatosporales > Streptomycetaceae > Streptomyces > Streptomyces sp. NPDC002076. The sequence goes on along the minus strand of NZ_JBSFDI010000004.1, from coordinate 13,578 downwards.
GCAGGGAGCCGACGTGTCCGCAGTCGCACCCGACGGACGCAAGATGCTGCGCCTGGAGGTCCGCAACAGCCAGACCCCCATCGAGCGCAAGCCCGAGTGGATCAAGACCCGGGCGAAAATGGGTCCCGAGTACACGAAGATGCAGAACCTCGTGAAGAGCGAGGGCCTGCACACGGTCTGCCAGGAAGCCGGCTGCCCGAACATCTACGAGTGCTGGGAGGACCGCGAGGCGACCTTCCTCATCGGCGGCGACCAGTGCACCCGGCGCTGCGACTTCTGCCAGATCGACACCGGCAAGCCCGAGGCCCTGGACCGCGACGAGCCCCGCCGCGTCGGCGAGTCCGTGGTCACGATGGACCTGAACTACGCCACCATCACCGGCGTCGCCCGCGACGACCTGGAGGACGGCGGCGCCTGGCTGTACGCCGAGACCGTGCGCCAGATCCACCGGCAGACGGCGGACCGGGAGGGCGGCCGTACGAAGGTCGAGCTGCTCGCTCCCGACTTCAACGCGGTCCCCGAGCAGCTCGCCGAGGTCTTCTCCGCCCGCCCCGAGGTCTTCGCGCACAACGTCGAGACGGTTCCCCGGATCTTCAAGCGGATCCGCCCCGGCTTCCGCTACGAGCGCTCCCTGAAGGTCATCACCGAGGCCCGCGACTACGGCCTGGTGACCAAGTCCAACCTGATCCTCGGCATGGGCGAGACCCGCGAGGAGGTCAGCGAGGCGCTGAAGCAGCTGCACGACGCGGGCTGCGAGCTGGTCACCATCACCCAGTACCTGCGCCCCTCCGTCCGGCACCACCCCGTCGAGCGCTGGGTGAAGCCGCAGGAGTTCGTGGAGCTGAAGGAGGAGGCCGAGCAGATCGGCTTCTCCGGTGTGATGTCGGGTCCGCTGGTGCGGTCCTCCTACCGGGCCGGGCGGCTGTACCAGATGGCCATCGAGAAGCGTGGCTCGTTCGTCGCCACCCAGGCGGTCTGAGCCCGGCGGATGAGCCGAGCGTGTGAATTCGCGCACAAGTAGCTACTGGCCAGTAATGGCCGAGTCGACGCGGTCCTGACCGTCCTCGCTGATGAGGGCGCCCGTCAGGGCCGCGTCAGCGTTTCAGTGCCCTGTATCAAGGCTTCATTGGTGTTTGACCGGTCGGACACGCCCTGGTAACACCAATCAGTGACTCTGGTATCACCGCTCGTACACCATCGATCCGAGGGGGGACCTCGATCATGCAGGCCGCGCCCGTACGCGCCACCGCCATCCCGTCCTTCACCGACGCCCTCCGCGCCGTCGAGTCCCTGCTCATGAGCGGCGGTCAGCGCACCGCCCGGCGCAACGCGTGGACCTCCGTGCTGGAGGACCGCCGGCGCGCCAAGGACCGGGTGGAGGCGCAGCGCTTCCTGGAGCAGGCCGCCGGCCGCTCCTGACCCCTCCCCCGTGCCTTCCTCCCGGGCACTGCCGTCGTCCGCACTCCCGGGGCCACGTAGACTTCGTGGCATGGCGAGGAAGGACACCGCGGCGGACGCCGCGAACGCAGGACGACTGAAGCAGATCGTTCTCACATACAAGATGACCCGCAAGGTCGACACGAAGATCGGCCTTGTACTCGGGGCCGTCGGCATCGGCACCCTCGCCGTCTTCCTTGTGATCGGCTTCTTGCTCGGCCACCCCGTTTATCTGGGCATCTTCGGCCTGCTGGTCGCACTGCTGGCGACGGCGATCGTGTTCGGCCGCCGGGCCGAGCGCGCCGCCTTCGGCCAGATGGAGGGCCAGCCGGGCGCCGCGGCGGCCGTGCTGGACAACATCGGCCGGGGCTGGACGACGACTCCGGCGGTGGCGATGAACCGCAGCCAGGACGTGGTGCACCGGGCGGTGGGCAAGGCCGGCATCGTGCTGGTCGCCGAGGGCAACCCGAACCGGGTGAAGAGCCTGCTGGCCGCCGAGAAGAAGAAGATGAACCGGATCGTCGCGGACGTGCCGGTGCACGATCTGATCGTCGGCAACGGCGAGGGCCAGGTCGAGCTGAAGAAGCTGCGCACGACCATGCTGAAGCTCCCGCGCGTGCTCACCGGCCCCCAGGTGACGGCCACCAACGACCGGCTGCGGGCCCTGGGCGACCTGATGAGCAACATGCCGCTGCCGAAGGGCCCGATGCCCAAGGGCATGCGGATGCCGAAGGGCCGCTGAGGCTCCTCAGTTCAGGGAGCGGAACTCCCGCTCGCAGTAGACCATCGGCGAACCCTCGCCCAGCCGTACTCCCGTTACCCGGCCGATCAGGATCGTGTGATCCCCGGCCGGGTAACGCGCGTATGCGGCACAGTCCAGCTGTACGGGCGCCTGCCGCACCGCGGGCAGCCCGGAGGGGTTCGGCTGCAGCAGGGCGTCGGAGAACTTGTCCGCGCCCTTGGTGGCGAACAGCAGGGCCAGCGGCTGGTGCTCCGGGGCCAGCACGCTCACCGCGAAGTGCTCGCACCGTGCGAAGACCGCCGCCGAGTCGGCCGCGTCCGCGAGACACACCAGGACCAGGGGTGGCTCCAAGGAGACGGAACAGAAGGAGCTCGCCGTGAAGCCGCGCGGGGTGCCGTCCTCGCAGCGGGCGGTCACCACCACCACGCCCGATGGAAAGCGCGCCATGGCGTCCCGGAACTTCTCCGGCGTCACCTCGGCCGCCATCACATCCTGAGCATCGGTCATACCGCGACGATGCCGCCGACGGTGTGACCGGGCAACCGGATGGGGGGCATCCGGACGATCGCCGGTGCGGGTCCGCGCCTCAGGGGCGTGGGGGAGCTGCGCGATCAGCCGCAGCGCGCCCGCGGCCGAGAACGGTCAGATCCGGACCTCGACGGTCTTCGCCAGCCGGTCGTGGAGCCCGCGCCCGTCCCGGTCCCAGATCAGTGCCGGGATGGCAAGGCACAGCAGGATCGTGCGGAACAGGGACCGCAGCGGGTTGACCGTGCCGGTCTCCAGAGCCAGCACCCGGATGCCGAAGAGCCGCTTGCCCGGGGTGAAGCCGATCGTGCCCACGGTCAGCACGCTCATGACGAAGAAGACGCCGAGCGCCCAGTTGCTCGTCGCAGGCACCCGGTAGCCGTTCGTGATCAGGCCGTATGCGATCAGAACGCTCAGCCCCCAGTCCACGGCCAGCGCGCCGAGCCGCCGTCCCGGGCGTGCGATGGAGTTCGGCCCCTCCTCGGGGAGACCCAGCTGCTCGCCCCGGTAGCCGAAGTCCGCACCGGCCTCTTCCATGGCCGCGCGGGGCCCGGAGAGCCACGATCCGAGTGCTTGCCTGTTGTCCACCCGTCAACGGTACTGGGCCCGAAATGACCGGGGTACGCCGGGGTGTCCCGGAGCTAGTGTGGACAGGTGGCCGGTTAACTTCTGCGAAACAAACGGGTCACGCCCGAGAAATCACCCGTCCCTAGGGTCGAGGCCAGCGTGTGCCACCGCACTGGCCGCACGAACGATCTACCACCCCGGCGAGGACGGTCGGGAGTAGGAGGAGCTGGATGTTCCAGAACGCCGACGAGGCCAAGAAGTTCATCGCGGACGAGGACGTCAAGTTCATCGACGTCCGCTTCTGCGACCTGCCGGGCGTCATGCAGCACTTCACGGTGCCCGTTGAGGCGTTCGACCCGGACGAGGAGCTCGCCTTCGACGGATCGTCGATCCGTGGTTTCCAGGCCATCCACGAGTCCGACATGGCCCTGCGCGCTGACCTGTCCACGTCCCGTGTGGACCCGTTCCGCCGCGACAAGACCCTCAACATCAACTTCTTCATCCACGACCCGATCACGGGTGAGCAGTACTCCCGTGACCCGCGCAACGTGGCGAAGAAGGCCGAGGCCTACCTGGCGTCGACCGGTATCGCGGACACCGCGTACTTTGGTCCCGAGGCCGAGTTCTACGTCTTCGACAGCGTGCGTTTCGCCACCTCGGCGAACGAGAGCTTCTACCACATCGACTCCGAGGCGGGCGCCTGGAACACCGGCGCCCTCGAGGACAACCGTGGTTACAAGGTCCGCTACAAGGGCGGCTACTTCCCGGTCCCGCCGGTCGACCACTTCGCCGACCTGCGCGCCGAGATCTCCCTGGAGCTGGAGCGGTCCGGCCTGAAGGTCGAGCGCCAGCACCACGAGGTGGGCACCGCCGGCCAGGCGGAGATCAACTACAAGTTCAACACGCTGCTCGCCGCCGCCGACGACCTCCAGCTCTTCAAGTACATCGTGAAGAACGTGGCCTGGCGCAACGGCAAGACCGCGACCTTCATGCCGAAGCCGATCTTCGGTGACAACGGCTCGGGCATGCACGTGCACCAGTCGCTGTGGAGCAACGGCGACCCGCTGTTCTACGACGAGGCCGGTTACGCGGGCCTGTCGGACACCGCCCGCTACTACATCGGCGGCATCCTCAGGCACGCCCCGTCGCTGCTGGCCTTCACCAACCCGACGGTGAACTCGTACCACCGTCTGGTGCCGGGCTTCGAGGCGCCGATCAACCTGGTGTACTCGCAGCGCAACCGCTCCGCGGCCATGCGTATCCCGATCACCGGCTCCAACCCGAAGGCCAAGCGCGTCGAGTTCCGCGCCCCGGACTCCTCCGGCAACCCGTACCTGGCCTTCTCCGCCCTGCTGCTGGCGGGTCTGGACGGCATCAAGAACAAGATCGAGCCGGCCGAGCCGATCGACAAGGACCTCTACGAGCTGGCTCCCGAGGAGCACGCGAACGTGGCCCAGGTCCCGACCTCCCTGCCGGCCGTCCTCGACTCGCTCGAGGCCGACCACGAGTTCCTCCTCCAGGGCGACGTGTTCACCCCGGACCTGATCGAGACCTGGATCGACTTCAAGCGCACCAACGAGATCGCGCCGCTGCAGCTGCGTCCGCACCCGCACGAGTTCGAGCTCTACTTCGACGTGTGATATCGCCCCAGGTGAGAGCGGGTAACCGCGCCCCTGGGCCGTCTGTGGGCCGTCGGCCGGTTCTTCTTCTCGGGAGAGCCGGCCGACGGCTTTTGCCGGGAAGGGCGACCCCACTCACGCTGCGTCCTGTTGTCGCTGCTCCCCTGACATTGCGACCCGGCCTAGGCGTGCGGCCCCGCGGAACGCAGTGCCAGCTCGTTGAACCCGGTGCCGGTGTCCATGACGGCGACCTGGTCCTCCACCACGGGCAACCGCGCGGTGAGGGCGGGATCGACCTGGCCGGTCTGGGCGAGTACGGCCGCCTGATCCCAGTAGATGTGCTCGCTGTCGATGGCGCCGTCACAGAAGCCCACGATCGCCACGAGGGGGATCCGTACCTCTCGGCCGGTCGGGCCCACGCCCGGGAGGATCCAGGGGACCTCCATGTCGTGAGTGAAGGACACGACCAACTCGTCGACGATCCGTTCGTCCCCGACTGTGCGGGAAACCGACCGCAGAGCGAAGTCGGCGGGGTTGCGACCGATGAACCAGCGGGCGTAGAAGTCGGACACCTCGCGTCGTCCGACAGCGCCCATGGCGGTTGGCACATGGAGCACGGTCGGACGGTCGGTCATCGTGCTCAGGGTGGCCTGCAGGTCCAGGTGCACGAACTCACCATCCGTGTGTGCCGCCCAACAGCGCTCCATGGCCGCGTGGTCAACCATGAGGATCTCCTCGCGACGGGCCTCCAGTATCCGGACCACCGTGTCCGCCCGCTACCGCAGCCCATGAGCCGCCGAGAGCCAAGCCGCGACATGACAGACGGTCCCCGCGGGCTGGACAGGCCCCTCGGCTCAGCCGGGGGGCCTTCCCCGTGCTCAGCCGGTGTCCCGCAGACGATCCAGGACCTGGGAACTTTTTCCCGCTTCCCGGACTTCCTACTTCCGGGGGATCATCCCTCCTGGCCCTGCCGGACGAGAGAGGTTGAACGGGGATGACGGAACAGGACGACTGGGAGCGGGAGTTCGATCATCGCTGGGCGAATTCCGCCGAGCACAAGGAGCCCTCGGCCCGGGCCCGGATGCTGGCCGCACGCTGGAAGGAGAACCCGCCGAATCCGGCGCCCTTCCGCGCCGACCCGGATCCGGTGCCGCGCCGGGCGTCATGGGCGTCGACGGCCATGGTCTTCGGCTGTGTGGTCGCGGTCATGGTGCTGATCGGGCTGCTGCAGTTCGGCTCGTCGTAACCAGGACGGGCCGTACCCGGCGCACGGTGACCGGGGACGCTCAGCGACGGCCGGCCGACTCACAGGTACGTTTTGCTGCTCCTAGGGACGTTCGGGACCTGTTCATGGGAGTCCGCTGGTGCACACTGGACAGCGGGACGAGTGCCTGACTGCGGGGTGATGCAAGATGCAGAGCCGCTTCCGGAGCGACCGACGGCTGACCGTGCGCATGGGTCTGACGATGTTCCTGCTCGGTCTGTTGTATGTGGGCTTCGTGGCCGTGCTGATCGCGCTGCTGAAGTCCTGGGTGCTGGTCGTCGTGCTGGTCGGGGCGATGTTCGTGGCACAGTTCTGGTTCTCCGACCGGATCGCCATGTTCGCGATGCACGGCCGGGTCGTGGAGCGCGAGGAGTATCCCGAGCTGCACGCGGTGATCGACCGGCTGTGCGCGATCGCGGACATGCCCAAACCGGTGGTCGCGGTGTCCAACATGGACATGCCCAACGCGTTCGCGACCGGCCGTAACCCCGACCACGCCGTGATCTGCGTGACCACGGGGCTGCTACGGCGGCTGGAGCCGGCCGAGCTGGAGGGCGTGCTGGCGCACGAGCTGTCGCACGTGGCGCACAAGGACGTCGCCGTGATCACGGTCGCGTCCTTCCTCGGGGTGCTGGCGGGCCTGATCGTGCGGTTCGCCTTCTACTCGCAGCTCTTCGGCGGGGGCCGCCGGGACCAGAACACAGCCGTCGTGTTCGCCGCGATCATGGGCGTCTCCGCGGCGGTGTACGCGATCAGCTTCCTGCTGATCCGGGCGCTGTCGCGGTACCGCGAGCTGGCCGCCGACCGGGCGGCGGCGCATCTCACCGGCCGTCCGTCGGCCCTTGCCTCGGCGCTCACCAAGGTCACCGGGGACATCGCCCGGATCCCGACCAAGGACCTGCGCACCGCCCAGGCCTTCAACGCCTTCTACTTCACCCCGGCGACCGGGAAGGAGCCGGGCATCGAGCGGTTCTTCTCCACGCACCCCACCCTGGAGCAGCGGCTGGAGCAGCTCGGCCGGATCTCGGCGGAGCTGGGCGAGGCCACCGCTCCCGGGAAGGCGGGCTGAGCATTGGGGCTGCTGGACATCCTGCTGGGCCGTACGAAACCGGTCGCGCCCGATCTCGACCAGCTCTTCGCGCTGCCCTCGGCGGCCGTGACCCTGCAGGCCGCGGTCGGCTTCACACCGACCGGGACCGGCGCGGTGTGCTTCGCCACGGTGGAGGGCGCGGCCTTCGAGCAGACCCACCGGGAAGTGCAGGCGCTGCTGGACGCGGACGCCGACCGCTCCGGTCCGCCGGTGGAGCTGCGCCGGGACGACTACGGCTACTCCTGGCTGGTGTCCGCGCGCAGCCCCGAGCAGCTGCCGGAGCTGGTCAACGATCTGCACGCGGTGAACAGCGCGATGGAGGTCAACGGCTTTGGCCCGCAGCTGCTGTGCTCGCTGGCCGCCTTCACGGACGACGGCGGCCGCAAGCTGGCGCTGGTCTACCTGTACAAGCGGGGCACGTTCTACCCGTTCGCCCCGCTGCCCGGTACCGCCGAGCGGCGGGACAGCGCGCTGGAGCTCCAGGTGAAGGCGACGCTCGCGAGCGATCTGCGGATCGAGCAGGACCTGAGCCGCTGGTTCCCGGTGTGGGGCGCCCCCGGCCTGTGACCGGGGGGCCGCCCTACGCCCTTCACCTGTTCTTCTCACGCTCCTGCCGGCGGACCTCGAAGGGCCGTTCCCGGCGGTAGCGGCGCTCCCACTTCGCCAGCCGGTCCCGGCGGTCGCGGTAGGCGCGGTAGCTCTCCGGCGTGGTCGGGGTGCCCGCGCCGGCGGGTGGTGGCGTGCCGGGGGAACCACGTCCGTGCGTCGCGTACAGGTACAGCAGCGCGACGGCGGCGAGCCACCACAGATGGTTTCCGATTCCGAGGATCACCAGGACGACGGTCCCGGACGCGACGATGCCACGCATGACGGACCTCCGTGGGGGTGAGTGTGGCGGGGGTGGAGTGTGTCGGCTTCGTGCCGTTTGTTCAGAGTAGGGAGGCGGCGACGGGGACCGCATCCCGTTTTCCGCCCGGCGCGGCCCGCCGTGAGTGAATGACCTCGTGAACGAACTCTCCGATTTCACTTACGACTTCGACGGCGAACGACTCAGCGGCCTGACGGCCGGTCCGCCCGGCCGGGCCACGGCGGTGCTGCTGCACGGGGCGGGCAACGGCAGCAAACAGCGCCTCCTGCCGCTGCTCACGGAGTTCACCGAGCGCGGTTGCCACGCCCTGGCGTTCGACTTCTCGGGCCACGGCGACAGCACGGGTGCCCTCGCGGAACTGAGCCTGCGCCGCCGGTTCGAGCAGGCGGTGGCGGTGATCGACGCGCAGGTGCCGGCGGACGCCCCACTGGTGCTGGTCGGCTTCAGCATGAGCGGCCAGACGGTCGCCGATCTCGTACGGCACTACGGCCCACGGGTGGCGGCCGTCGGCCTGGGCGCGCCGGCGGTCTACGCGCCCGAGGCCTGGGAGGTGCCGTTCGGGAACGGCCAGGGCCGCTTCAGCGAGATCATCCGCACGCCGGACGGCTGGCGGAGTTCACGGGCACTGGAAGCGTTCCGGGCGTACGAGGGCCGGGCGGTGCTGGCGGTTCCGGGCAGCGACGCGGTCATCCCGCCGGCCGTGACCGAGGCCGTACAGGACGCGTTGTCCGCCCGGGCCCGGTACTCCCGCTTCGAACTCCCGGACGCCGAGCACCGGTTGGGGCTCTGGTTCCAGGACCACGCGGAGGACCGGCGGAGGTTCGTGACCCGCCTGCTGGCGGAGTCGGCCGAGCGCGAGCCGGTCGAGGCCGTGTCGGCCTGAGAGCGCGCCGGGTGCCCCGCCGAAGGGAGGGGCACCCGGCGCCGGTGCGGGCGGTCAGCGGCTGTAGCGCATGAACGCGCGCACCATGTGGCAGGTCGTGTCGGACGGCGGACGCATGCCGATCTCCTCCGCGGTGCTGCGGATCGTGTCGTCGCGGGCCTGGGCCGGGAGGTAGATGCCCGAGTCGAGCAGGGCTATCGCCAGGCGCATGGCCTTCAGCCGGCGGTTGTGGGTGACGTACCACTCGCGCGGCCGCCCGGCCGGCAGCGGTCGCTTCACCACGGGCTCGTAGGGCGAGTCGAACAGCACGGGATGCTTGGCGGTGGACTGGGTGGGCAACGGCTTCGGCTTCAGGGCGGCAGCGGGCACGGGCATCCTCCTGTCGTGGTCAGGGCAGCCTCCGGGGTTCCGGCGACTGTCTCGAACACTGCTTCCAGTCTACCGGCCGCCACTGACAGTCGGAGGTCCGCGACGGCGACCGAATGACCAGGTGAGGCCGGGGATTTGGGGTGCGTGACAGGCGGTCGAGAAGGGGCTGCCGGGACGCCGGAAATTCGAACATGCCGGGGCCGGGTACCGTGTGCGGCATGGAAATCTGGATCAACCCGGCCTGCTCCAAGTGCCGCAGCGCCATCAGCCTGCTCGACGCCGAGGGAGCCGAGTACACCGTCCGCCGCTATCTGGAGGACGTGCCGAGCGAGGACGAGATCAGGGCCGTACTGGAGCGGCTGGGGCTCGAACCGTGGGACATCACCCGCACCCAGGAGGCCGAGGCCAAGGAGCTGGGGCTCAAGGAGTGGGCGCGGGACGCCGACACCCGGAGCCGGTGGATCACCGCGCTCGCCGAGCATCCCAAGCTCATCCAGCGGCCGATCATCACCGCCGACGACGGAACGGCCCTGGTCGCCCGCTCCGAGGACGCGGTACGGGAAGCCCTGTCCCACAACAAGGACTGAGCTCGCCCAACTCCTCTGTGACGCAGCCCACTTCACCGACTCCCGCAACCGCTGAGTAACCCCGTTCGGTATCTCGTACATAGCGGCGTACGCTCCCCTACCTCTTCAGGAGGCGCGCATGTCGCGCAGGAGAACTCTCGGTACGAAGAAGAAGATCGCGCTGCTCGTCAGTGCCGCGGCAGTGGCGGGCGGCGGGGCCTTCGCGCTGGCCACGACGTCCAACGCCGCCCAGCCCGCGCAGGGCGCGAAGACCCTGTCCGCCGGGAACTCGACGGTGTGCCAGGGACTGGCCACGGCCCACGGCAACAACGACCGGTTCATCGCGGACCAGAAGGCCCATCCGGACGCGCAGTCGGCAGCCCGGATCGCCAACCGTGAGGCGGTCATCAAGCAGATCGAGGTCCAGCAGAAAGCGGCCGGTTGCACGGTTGGGGAGTCGGCTCAGGGCTCCCAGACCGGACAGCAGGCGCAGAGCGGCCAGCAGGGCGCCGGACAGCAGGCGGGGCAGCAGGGTGCCGGTCAGCAGGCCGGACAGCAGGGTGCCGGACAGCAGAGCGCGCAGCCCTCGCAGTCCGCCGCCGCGGGGAACAGCGGTGGTGGCGCCGCCGCGGCCTCCGGTCAGCAGGTCTGCAACGGCTCCACGGTCACGCTCTCCGGTGAGGCCGGCGCACCGGCCGCGTCCAGCAACCAGTTCCCGGCGGGTACGACCCTGAAGGTGACCAACCTGGACAACAACAAGTCCACGACGGTGAAGGTGACCTCGGTCTCCGGCAGTTGCGTGCTGCTCAACAACGCGGCCTTCGAACAGGTCAGGGAACCCGGCAAGTTCCTCATCCGCCACGCCCGGATCGAGAAGGTGGGGTGAGGCTCAGGGACCGGACAGGAAATCGGTGAGGCGGCCGGCCAGGGCGGCGGGTGCCGCCTGCGGCAGCGCGTGGTGCGAGACGCCCGGCAGGACGGCCGTCTCCACGTGCGGCAGCAGCGCGGCCGCCCTGGCTGCCACCTGGCGAGCCTCATGGGTCCTGCTGTTCGCCGCCACGAGCAGCAGGGTCCGCGCCTCCAGCGCCCGCAGCGCGTCCGGCGCCGGGCGCGGGCCGGTCACCGGCTTCGCGGCCGGGAAACCGGCGGCCGCCTCCTGCAGGGCGAGCCAGTCCTGGTCCAGGGGCTCCCCCACTCTCGGCTTCGCTCGAGCGGGAGGGGCCCCCATCCCGGTCTCCCACTCCAGGAAGGCGCGGACCCGGCGGGGCGCGGGCCGCAGCAGCATCGGCAGGGCGCGCAGCAGATACGCCGCCTTGAACCCGGCGAAGCACTGGGTCGGGTCCAGGAGGAACAGGCGGCGTGTCCGCGCAGGGGCGCGCAGGGCGTAGTGCAGGGCGATCCAGCCGCCGTACGAGTGACCGCCCAGGTCGGCGGAGGCGGCACCCAGGCCGTCCAGGACCGCGTCCAGCCAGAGCGTCAGGTCGGCGACCGTACGGGGGTGGCGGTCGCCGGCCGGGACGCTCAGGCCCGGGGCGCCGATCACATCGACCGCGTGCACCCGGCGAATCCGAGCCAGCTGCGCGACCTGGGCGTACCAGGAGACGGAGGTGGCCCCACCACCGCCCGGGAGCAGGAGCAGCGGGGGCGCCTCGCGGGGACCGCAGGAGTTGACGCGGGTGTCACCGAAGGGCGTGGCGACCGTCAGCGCCTCCCGCTCGGCGGGCCATTTCGTCAGGACCTTGTCGTACGCAACCCGGAAGGCCGCGCTGTCGTATCCGGTGCCTCCGGCCACGGAACCGCACCCCCTATTATCTCGTTCAGCAAGATACTCGCCGAGCGAGATGATAGTCGGGGAGGCCCCGCGTGCGATCCGAGCTGGAGACCGTCCATCTGCTGCGTGCCGTCGCCGTCGAACTCGGTCTGCACAGCGGCCGGTTCGCGCAGCAGTACGGCATGCACCCCACGGATGTACGCGCCCTGATCGCGCTCATGGACGCGCGGCGCGCGGGCGAGGAGCTGACCGCCGGGCGGCTCGGGGCCGCGCTCGGGCTCAACTCGGCGGGTACCACGGCGCTGCTGGACCGGCTGGAGCGGGCTGGCCGGGTACGGCGGGCGCGCGGGCGGAGCGATCGGCGGAAGGTCGTCGTGGAGGTGACGGACAGTGCCGTGGAACTCGGCTGGACGTACTTCGGGCCGCTGATCGAGCGCTCGCTGGAGCTGCTGCGCGGCTACGACGACCATCAGCGGGCCGCGATCCGGGACTTCCTCGACGGGGTGCGGCAGGCCGCGGCGGAGGACGCCCATACCCCGCCCACCGGCACCTCACAACGTGAGTCGGGACACAGAACGAGCAGGTAACGCGGGGTTCACACAAGAGCAATGGACGGGAAATCGCCTGTTGACAAGCTGCCCGGCAGATCGAGCGGCGCCCCAGTGCCGCAGCGCCGCAGCACCGGCGACGACGAGTGCGCCCGACCCACCGCTTAAGGATGTGGCCCCGTGACCTTCAAGGCTGAGTACATCTGGATCGACGGCACCGCGCCGACGGCCAAGCTCCGTTCCAAGACGAAGATCATCACGGGTACCCCTGCCGGTCTCGACGCGCTGCCGATCTGGGGCTTCGACGGCTCCTCCACCAACCAGGCCGAGGGCCACGCCTCGGACTGCGTGCTCAAGCCGGTCTTCACCTGCCCGGACCCGATCCGCGGCGGCGACGACATCCTGGTGCTGTGCGAGGTCTTCGACACGGACATGAAGCCGCACCCGTCCAACACCCGGGCCGCGCTGGCCGAGGTCGCCGGGAAGTTCGCCGCGCAGGAGCCGGTCTTCGGCATCGAGCAGGAGTACACCTTCTTCGACGGCTCCCGCCCGCTGGGCTTCCCCGAGGGCGGCTTCCCGGCCCCGCAGGGCGGCTACTACTGCGGTGTCGGCGCCGACGAGATCTTCGGCCGCGAGATCGTCGAGGCCCACCTGGAGAACTGCCTGAAGGCCGGCCTCGGCATCTCCGGCATCAACGCCGAGGTCATGCCGGGCCAGTGGGAGTTCCAGGTCGGCCCACTCGCCCCGCTGGAGGTCTCCGACCAGCTGTGGGTGGCCCGCTGGCTGCTGTACCGCACCGCCGAGGACTTCGGCATCTCCGCCACCCTGGACCCGAAGCCGGTCAAGGGCGACTGGAACGGCGCGGGCGCGCACACCAACTTCTCCACCAAGGCCATGCGTGAGGGCTACGACGCGATCATCACCGCGTGCGAGTCGCTCGGCGAGGGCTCCAAGCCGCTGGACCACGTCAAGAACTACGGCGCCGGCATCGACGAGCGCCTGACGGGTCTGCACGAGACCGCCCCGTGGGACAAGTTCTCCTACGGCGTCTCCAACCGTGGTGCCTCGGTGCGCATCCCGTGGCAGGTCGAGAAGGACGGCAAGGGCTACATCGAGGACCGCCGCCCGAACGCCAACGTCGACCCGTACGTGGTGACCCGCCTGCTGGTGGACACCTGCTGCTCCGCGCTGGAGAAGGCCGGCCAGGTCTGATCCGTCCGGTTTCCCGCAGGGGGGCGCCCGCGTCTGCTTCAATGGGCCCATGGCCAGCTTCCAGAAGTACACCGCGACGGGTCGCCATGACCTCGAGCCCTTCTGGCCTTCCCGTCA
>NZ_JBSFDI010000003.1:403597-546656 GCF_053593835.1 Streptomyces sp. NPDC002076 | reverse complement strand
GGCCGCCGGTGTTCATGCCGTTGCCGTACAGGGTCATGCAGCCGGACAGGATCGTGATGATCGTGAAGCTGACCCCGAAGTTGGCTCTGCCGGACAGCAGCGGGGGCGGTGGTTTCCGCAGCGAGCGGGGCCCCTGCGGCCTCCTCCGTCACCGGGGCCTCATCGGCTCCCGAAACAACCGCGGTCGGCGTGGAGACGGTGCGCGTGGCGCGGCGGCGGACGCGGCGGGGCGCGGCCTCCTCGCCGGAGACGACCTCGCCGCCTTCGGCGACGGGCTTCTCGGTCTCAGCGGCGGATGCGGCCGGAACGACGGTCTCGACGGCCTCGGCGGACACCGGCGCGCCGGCAGGCGCGGACGCGCGACGCGTGGCACGGCGGCGCGGACGCGCGGCGGGCTCGGCCTCCTCGGCAGCGGGTGCCGGGACGTCCTCGACCGCTTCCGCCTGCGCCTCAGCGCCCAGCACAGCGGCCTCTTCGGCCTCAACCGCCTCTGCTGCTTCTTCAGTTGCTTCAGCCTCAGCGGCCTCAAGGACCTCGGCGACCTCGTCGGACTCGGCAGCCGGTATGGCCGGCACGGTCACCTCGGCGGGAGCCTCGGCCGCGGCCGGCGGTCCAGCCGGGCGCGAGGCGGCGCGGCGACGCCTGCGCGGCGGCAGGGTGTCGCTGGGAGTGTTCAGTTCGGAACCCTGGTTGGGTTCGGTCGGTTCGAGCATGCGGGCGTTTCTCCCGTCAGGCTCCCGGGCGCCGCGCCTGGTCCGGCGTCGGTCTCGATGGACCGTCCGCCGTTGACGTCCGCGGCCCGCGTCGTACGCGAAGGCCGCCGTCCGGGGCGCGGGCGCCGCACGGGAGCACTCTGTGTCCTGTCTCGCCGGTTCCGTACGCCTTGTCGGTACGGCCTGGCGAAAGTCTTCTGGTCGGTGCGCTGCCCGACCCAGGTGGCTCCCGAGTACGAGGGCGGCGCTACGACGTCCGTCCCTACGCGGGACCTTCCGGCGTCGGCGCCGTCGCGGCGGCGGCCGGTGCGGCCGTCAGGGCCTCGGCTGCCTCGCGGTCGGGCGCGAGCGGGTCGGTCACCGTGCCGGTCTCTTCATCGAACAGCCCCTGCGCCAGCCTGGTCACCGCTGCGGGGACCGGCGGCGCCAGGTCGGCCACGGCGCGGAGACCGGACAGGACGTCGTCGGGTCGTACGGCAGGCGTCACGTGCCGAACAACCAGCCGCAGTATCGCACAGGGCTGGTCGCTAGGCCTATCAGCCGGTGAACCGTGCGTTTCCAGGCTCACCACGGCCGGGCGGGTGTCGAAGGTGCGGACGCCGTTCTTGGTCATCCGCTGGACCTCGACGGTGCCGGCCCGGTTGAACGCGTCGACCGCGCGCTCGGCGTCGGCCGGGTCGACGCCGTCCAGCCGCAGCTCCCAGACGGAAGCCGTCAGCCGGTCGGCGAGGCCCGGGGTCCGCGCCTCGACCGCCTCGATCACGTCGAGCCCGGTGGGCAGCGACTCGTCGAGGAGGACGCGCAGGGTCTCCGGGTCACGCGCGACGGTGAGCGCGATCTCCAGGTACTCCGCCTCACTGCCCGTGCCGGTGGGTGCGGCATTGGCGTACGACACCTTCGGGTGCGGCGTGAACCCGGCCGAGTACGCCATGGGCACCTCGGCGCGGCGCAGCGCACGCTCGAAGGCGCGCTGGAAGTCTCGGTGGCTGGTGAACCTCAGGCGGCCGCGCTTGGTGTAGCGCAGTCGGATGCGCTGCACCGCGGGTGCGGGCGGCGGGCCTTCGGGCTGTCGCTTGCCCAGTGTCCTAGTCCTTCGTGAGTGCGGTCGTACTGCTACCAAGAGTACGTGTCGCGGGCGCCTGAGGTTCCCGCCGGTCCCCCGCGGCCGGCCGCGGGGGCTCGCCGAACAGCATCCGCCGGAAGTCGGCGCGGGCCTGCCGTACGCTGTCGCGGGCGCTCGTGAGGGCCTCGCGGACGGCCCGGCCCACCACGCGCGCGCCCTCGCCGGCGGGGCGCAGGACGCCGTCCCGGACGAGGTGGCCGACCGGGGTGAGGACGGTCCGGTACACCCGGCGCAAAGGCTCCACGAAGATCCACCGGAAGAGGGTCCCGAGCGCGCAGCCGACGGCCCGCGAGATCCGGCCGGCGATCCGCCAGGCGTGCCGGTCAGCAGCTCGGCGGTGTCCACCAGATCCGGTGCGACGCCGTCCAGCACCGAGCGTACGAAGCGCCACGCCACGGCGACGTTTTCCGGCGCGCCGGAGACAGGCGCCGCGACGGCACCCCGGGAGGAATCGGGCTGCCCATACCGGCAGGGTGCCCAACTACACCCACCCGAAAAGGGCAGGTACCTGGCTCAGCACCGGGCACTCGGCGACCTCCGCGCGCCACTGGCCGCGGGCCGCGTGCACACCGGGCGGGCTTCGAGTGGGCGCTTGCGCACGGTCCGGTCCGCCTCGAAAAAGTTCGGTTTCCCGCGACGGACGCCGCCTGCCTCCTCGTAGAGCAGACGAAGGCACCACCCGTACCGCTACGCACCACCACCCCTGGTCCGACTCGCGAACCTACGAGGTACCTGTGGCTTTCCTTTCGACACTCCGTCTTCACCGCCACCCGCGGTCGCAGGGGCGTCTCGTCGTCGGGTTGCTGGCACTGATCGCCGGAACCCTGCCGAGTGTGCCGGCCGACGCCGCCACCCCGCCCTCCGGATCGGTCAGCGACACCGCGCCCACGACCACGTGGAGCGCCGGTCCCTTCGCCGTCCCGAACGTCTCCGGCACTACCGGGACGGTGAGCTGCGGGACTGCGCAACCCTGCGACGACTACGCCCTGAAGGTGTCGGTGCCCGTGGGCTACGACACCGGTCACAGCCTGCGCGTCGACGTCAAGTGGCCGGACTCCGCCGCCGACTTCGACCTGTACGTCCTCGACGCGGACGGCCGCGAGGTGGCCGCCTCCGCGTCCTCCAGCGACCCGGAGACCGTGCTGCTTCCGGCGGTGACGGCGTCGTACACCGTGCGCGTGGTGCCGTACGCCCCGCTCGGCGACAGCTTCACCGGCACCGCGAGCCTGGTCGCCGATCCGGCCGATCCGCCGCCGAGTACGGCGACCCCGCCGATGTACGCGAACTCCTCGGCACCCGACAGCATCAAGGACGCGCACAACGCCGGCGAACCCTCGATCGGCGTCGACCGCGCGACCGGTGCCGCGATGTTCCAGGCGTACACCTCGACGCTGAAGGTCACCTACGCCGGCGCGGGCGGCGCCACCTGGCAGGACAAGAGCGCCGACGCGGCCAGCGGCTGTCCCCAGGGCAGCACCACCAGCCTCGACCCGATCCTGTTCACCGACCCGGCCACCCATCGCACCTTCGAATCGCAGCTCGCCGGCAAGACGGCCCTGACCTGCTACACCGACGACGACGGCGACACGTGGACACCGACGGGCGGCTCGGGCATCAACTCCGGAGTCGACCACCAGACCATCGGCGGCGGCCCCTTCGCCCCGGGCGGGCCCGGCGCCATCACGTCGTACCCCAACGCCGTGTACTACTGCTCCCAGGACATCGCCGACGCCTCCTGCGCGGTCAGCCGGGACGGCGGCCTGACGTACGGGCCCGCCGTTCCGATGTACTCGCTGCTGGACTGCGGCGGGCTGCACGGGCACGTGAAGGTCGCCCCGGACGGCACGGTGTACGTGCCCAACAAGGGCTGCGGCGGCAACCAGGCGGTGGCCGTCTCCGAGGACAACGGGCTCACGTGGACCGTCCGCAAGAACCCGTCCAGCATCCCCGCTGACTCCGACCCGAGCGTCGGAATCGGCGCCGGCGGGACTGTGTACATGGGCTACCAGAACAGCGACGGCACCGCGCGGATCGCCGCCAGCCACGACAAGGGCAAGACGTGGCTGTACGACCAGAACGTCGGCGCGTCCCTCGGCATCAAGAACATCGTCTTCCCGGCCGTGACCGCGGGCGACGACAACCGTGCCGCCTTCGCCTTCCTGGGCACCACCACCGGGGGCAACTACCAGGACACGGCCAACTTCAAGGGCGTCTGGCACCTGTACGTGGCCACCACCTACGACGGCGGCCAGTCCTGGGTCACCGTCGACGCCACCCCCACCGACCCGGTGCAGAAGGGGTCCATCTGCACGGGCGGCACCACCTGCGGCCAGGACCGCAACCTCCTGGACTTCATCGACGTCACCCTCGACGCACAGGGCCGCGTGCTCGCTGCCTACGCCGACGGCTGCACCGGCACCTGTGCCACCGGCGGCACGCAGAACTACGACGCACTGGCCTCCATCGCCCGCCAGTCCTCCGGCAACACGCTGTACGGCGCGTACGACGCCGTGGTCGCCGGCAAGCACAAGAAGTCCACGGGAGGCCGCTAGGTGAAGCCGTTCGCCCCGGCTGCCGTGCTGCTCGGCGCCGTCCTCGTCCTGGCGGCCGTCACCGGATGCTCGCCCACGCCCCGGAACGCCGGGCCCCTGCGTCCGACGCCGTACCCGGCCGCCTCCGCGCCCGGCGGCTGCCCCACCGCTGCCTCACTGCCGCTTCCCAAGGACTTCCCGGCGGATCTGCCGGTGCCCGAGGGCGCGGTCGTGACCTCGGTGGAACACCGCACCGACGGCCGACTGATCGTCGCCACGGTCGTACGGAGCGGCTTCGACGCGACCCTGGCCTTTCTGCACAAGCGGCTCCCCAAGGCCGGATACACCCCGAAGGACGGTGAGGTGGAGAACGACGACGCCGAGTCGAACTTCTCCACCACGACCGTCCGGGGCCGCTGGACGCTGCGGAAGATGCCCGACTGCGAGGGAGGGGTTTACCTGACGTACCTGACGTCTGCGGTCTCCTGAACTCGACCCGGCCGAGGCCTCTTCCCGGCCGGCGGAACCGCGAGTGGCCACCTTTCGCGGCGAGCGGCGCCGCGTGCGCCATCGGCCGAAGGGTGGCCCCTCGGACTGGAAGACAGCTGGTGAACGGTGTGCCGCGAGCAGGCGCAGTCTCATGACCGATTGACGCGCTGGTCACGCAGCCCACTCACGTCCGCCGCCCGTTTCAGCTGGTCGGAGACTTCTTGACCGTCAGAGGCAGCAACTTCTTGCCGGTCGGGCCGATTTGTATGGCCGTGTCCATCTGCGGACACACGCCGCAGTCGAAGCAGGGTGTCCAGCGGCAGTCCTCGACCTCCGTTTCGTCGAGGGCGTCCTGCCAGTCCTCCCAGAGCCAGTCCTTGTCCAGGCCGGAGTCGAGGTGGTCCCAGGGCAGGACCTCCTCGTAGGTACGCTCGCGGGTGGTGTACCAGTCGACGTCCACGCCGAAGGGGGCGAGCGCCTTGTCGGCGCAGGCCATCCAGCGGTCGTAGGAGAAGTGCTCGCGCCAGCCGTCGAAGCGGCCGCCGTCGTCGTACACCGCGCGGATGACGGCGCCGATGCGGCGGTCGCCGCGGGAGAGGAGGCCCTCGACGATGCCCGGCTTGCCGTCGTGGTAGCGGAAGCCGATCGAGCGGCCGTACTTCTTGTCGCCTCGGATCTTGTCGCGGAGCTTCGCGAGCCGGGCGTCCGTCTCCTCCGCGCTCAGCTGCGGGGCCCACTGGAAGGGGGTGTGGGGCTTCGGGACGAAGCCGCCGATCGAGACCGTGCAGCGGATGTCGTTCGAGCCCGAGACCTCGCGGCCCTTCTGGATGACGTGGGTCGCCATGTCGGCGATCTGGAGGACGTCGTCGTCGGTCTCCGTCGGCAGGCCGCACATGAAGTACAGCTTCACCTGGCGCCAGCCGTTGCCGTAGGCCGTGGCGACCGTGCGGATCAGGTCGTCCTCGGAGACCATCTTGTTGATGACCTTGCGGATGCGTTCCGAGCCGCCCTCCGGGGCGAAGGTGAGGCCCGAGCGACGGCCGTTGCGGGTCAGTTCGTTCGCCAGGTCGATGTTGAAGGCGTCCACGCGGGTGGAGGGCAGGGAGAGGCCGATCTTGTCGTCCTCGTAGCGGTCGGCCAGGCCCTTGGCGATGTCGCCGATCTCCGAGTGGTCCGCGGAGGACAGGGAAAGGAGGCCCACCTCCTCGAAGCCGGTCGCCTTGAGGCCCTTGTCGACCATTTCACCGATGCCCGTGATCGAGCGCTCGCGCACCGGGCGGGTGATCATGCCGGCCTGGCAGAAGCGGCAGCCGCGGGTGCAGCCGCGGAAGATCTCCACCGACATGCGTTCGTGGACCGTCTCGGCCAGGGGAACGAGGGGCTGCTTGGGGTACGGCCACTCGTCCAGGTCCATGACCGTGTGCTTCGACACGCGCCAGGGGACACCGCTCTTGTTCGGGACCACGCGGGCGATACGGCCGTCCGGCAGGTACTCGACGTCGTAGAACGCCGGGACGTACACCCCGCCCGTCCTGGCCAGGCGGAACAGGGCCTCCTCGCGGCCGCCGGGGCGGCCCTCGGCCTTCCACTCGCGGATGATCCGGGTCATGTCGAGCACGGCCTGCTCGCCGTCGCCGATGACCGCCGCGTCGATGAAGTCGGCGATCGGCTCGGGGTTGAACGCCGCGTGACCGCCGGCCAGGACGATCGGGTCGTCGTCCGTGCGGTCCTTGGACTCCAGGGGGATTCCGGCCAGGTCCAGGGCGGCGAGCATGTTGGTGTAGCCCAGCTCCGTGGAGAAGCTGAGGCCGAACACGTCGAATGCCTTCACCGGGCGGTGACTGTCCACCGTGAACTGCGGGACGCCGTGCTCGCGCATCAGCGCCTCCAGGTCCGGCCACACGCTGTAGGTGCGCTCGGCGAGGACGCCCTCCTGCTCGTTGAGGACCTCGTAGAGGATCTGGACGCCCTGGTTGGGCAGGCCGACCTCGTACGCGTCCGGGTACATGAGCGCCCAGCGGACGTCGCACTCGTCCCAGTCCTTGACGGTGGAGTTGAGCTCTCCGCCGACGTACTGGATCGGCTTCTGCACGTGCGGGAGCAGAGCTTCGAGCTGCGGGAAAACCGACTCGACAGGCATCTCGCGAACCTTCGTGAGCTGACGGGGGTGACCATCAAGCCTAACCCGCCCGGCGGGCTCCCCCGAACGCTCAGCCGGCCGCCCCGGACCTGATCTCCTTCCACAGCACGGGCAGCTCCGCCTCCGCCTGTGCCGCCCGTGCCTCCTCGCGGCCGTACAGCACCCCGTAGGTGAAGGTGCCCTCCCCCGCCGCATGGGCCACCGCGGACAGCTCGCGCAGGGTCAGCCGGGTCATGACGCTGTCCTGGTGGTCGCCGAGGAGGGTGGTCAGGGACTTCATGGCCTTGGTGAGGGAGCGGGCCGGTTTGCCGAGGGCCGGGCCGGCCGCCTCGGCCGCGTACCGGGTGCGCTTGGCCTTCTTGCGGGCCTCGTGCACGGCGACGTCGCGTTCCTTGCCGGGCGGGACGTCGATGGCCTGCTCGACCAGGGCGGACAGGGTCGCGAGGTCCTTGTCCATGGCCTTGGCGAGCACCTTCTCCGGCTTTTTCCCGGCGGCCTTGCGCAGCGGCGGGTCGGTGAGGAGTGCGTCCAGGGTGTCCAGCAGGGTCAGATAGCGGCGGGAGTCCAGGACGCCGGTCAGATGGGCCTGTGCGCCGCCGCCGCGGGCCTCGGCCCAGGAGGCGAGGCGTTCGGGGACCGGGCCGAGGACCAGGTCGGGCGGGAGGGCGTCCAGGGCGGCTGTCAGGCGTTCGGCCATCACCTCCTGGTCGCGGTCCACGCCCAGCTCCCCCGCGAGCCACTTCAGCTCAACCGCGATGGGGTCGGTGACGGCGCGGTCGAGGAGGGAGCGGAAGCTGCGCAGGGTGCTGCGGGCGCGGCGGGTGGCGACCCGCATGCGGTGCACGGAGTCGGGCACGTCACGGCGGACGGCGGGGTCGAGCTCGACCAGTACGTCCCGCTGGGCACGCAGATAGGCGAGCACATGGTCGCCGGCCGTCACCGGCGGCGCGGGCTTGCCCGTCCGGCGCTTTCCCCCTGTCAGCTCCAGGGCCCGGGCGAGCTTCGACGGCGACTTGGAGGGCCGGACGCCCGCCCTGCGCAGCCGTTTCTCCACCAGGTCCAGGAAGGCGGGGTCCCCGTCGTCGGCCAGTTCCACCTCGATCTCGGTCCACTGGGCGGACCCGCCCTTCTTCGCGAGCCGCTCGGCGGTCACGGCGTCGATGCTCGCCTCGGCCAGCAGGGTGCCGTCGGCGTCGACCAGGTGACGCACATCCCGGGCGGAGCGCAGCCGGACCAGCGGGACCAGCTCGGCGTCCCGGACCCGGGAGCGGACCAGGGCGGCGATCTCCTCCGGGACGGTGTCGGAGAGCGGGGCCCGGATCTCGTCCCGGACGCCGGGTTCGACCGGGAACTTCAGATGCCAGCCGGCGTCCGAGCCTCCGGTGCGGCGGCGCAGGGTGAGGGCCGCGGCGGCCAGGCGCTCGTCGGCGGTGTCGTAGTAGGTGGCGTCGAGCTCCACCAGGCCCTTGTCCAGGACGGCCGCCACTCCGCCGACGCCGGTCAGGTCGGGCAGCCCGCTGTCGTCGGACAAGTACTTGCGCTCGATCTCGCGTTTCGCATCCGCCATGGATCGAATCTAGTTGTCCGCGGGGTCGTGCGGCAGGGGCAGCCTCGGGTGAATGGCCGGAAAACTCCCGTCACCCACCCGGTGAACAGCGCGCCCGCGTGGCCCCCGCCCGATCGCCGGAGGCCCTACGCCGACATGGGTCTTTGGACCTTGATCGACTGCAACAGCCCCACGGCCACCCAGACCGCGAACATCGACGAGCCGCCGTACGACACGAACGGCAGCGGGAGACCGGTGACCGGCATGATGCCGAGGGTCATGCCGATGTTCTCGAAGGACTGGAAGGCGAACCAGGCGACGATCCCCGCGGCCACTATCGTCCCGTACAGCTCGGTGGAGTCGCGGGCGATGCGGCAGGCCCGCCACAGCACCACGCCGAGCAGGAAGATGATGAGGCCGGCACCGAGGAAGCCCAGTTCCTCCCCCGCGACCGTGAAGACGAAGTCCGTCTGCTGCTCGGGCACGAACTGGCCGGTGGTCTGCGAGCCGTGGAAGAGACCGGCCCCGGTCAGGCCGCCGGAGCCGATGGCGATGCGGGCCTGGTTGGTGTTGTAGCCGACGCCCGCCGGGTCCAGGTCCGGGTTGGCGAACGCGGCGAAGCGGTTGATCTGGTACTGGTCCAGGACGTGCAGCTGCCAGATGGCGACACAGCCGATCACGCCCAGGATGAGCAGGCCGAAGATCCAGCGGTTGGAGGCGCCAGAGGCGAGCAGCACGCCCAGGATGATGGCCACCATGGCGAGCACCGAGCCGAGGTCGGGCATCAGCAGCAGGATCAGGCACGGTACGGCCGCGAGGCCGAGGGACTGCGCCACGGTCCGGTGGTCGGGGTACAGCTTGTCGCCCGCGTCCACCCGGGCAGCGAGCATCATCGCCATGCCCAGGATGATCGCCACTTTGAGGAACTCGGCGGGCTGGAGCGAGAAGCCGCCGATCACGAGCCAGTTGCGCTGGCCGTTGATGGTGGCGCCGAGCGGGGTCAGGACCACCAGGGCCAGCAGGACCGACAGGCCGTAGAGGATCGGCACGGCGTTGCGCAGGGCGCGGTGGCCCAGCCAGAGCGTGCCGATCATCAGGGCGAACCCGATGCCGAGGTTCATCAGGTGCCGTTCCAGGAAGAAGTACGGGTCGCCCTGGTTGATCTCGGTGCGGTTGCGGGTCGCCGAGAACACCAGCGCGGACCCGATCAGGGACAGCGCGACGGCGGCCAGCAGTATCGGCCAGTCGAGCCTGCGGGCCAGCGAGTCACGGGCGAAGATCCTGGTCCAGCCGGCCCGCTCGGGGCCGTACCCGGAGACGGAGAAGCCGTTCGCGCCGGTCATGAGAGCATCCTCCGGCTTCCCCGCCTGGGGATCCTGCGTGGTCGCCTGCGGGTGTTGCGGTTGCCCGCGGTGGGCGAGGGCGAGGTGGCGGGCTGCTGGTCGCTGCCGTTGCTGGGGTTGTTCTGCTGGGAGGCCTCGGCGTCCTTCGCCGGGTCGCCGTTGATCTTCGGGGCGTCGATCGTGCCGTCGGTGCGGACCTTCGGCAGGCCCTTCTGCGGCTGGGGCAGCAGCGCCTTCTTGTTGTCGATGGAGCCGTCGCCCTGGACGCCGTACAGCGCGCTGTAGATATTGCGCACGGCCTCGCCGGAGGAACCGGAACCCGTACCGGCCTGGGAGATCGTCATGATCACCGAGTAGTCCTTGGAGTACGTGGCCAGCCAGCCGGTGGTCTGCTTGCCGTAGACCTCGGCGGTACCGGTCTTGCCGTGCAGCGGGATCTTGTCCTGCGGCCAGCCGTTGAACTTCCACGCGGCCGTACCGCGGGTGATGACGCCCGCGAAGGCGTCGTCCATACCCTTGAGGGTGGCCTGGCTGACCGGCAGCTTGCGCTGCACCTTGGGCTTGATCTCCTGGACGCTCTTGCCGTCGGCGCTGATGATCGCCTTGCCGATGGTCGGGGCGTACTCGGTGCCGCCGTTGGCGACGGCGCCGTAGATCATGGCCTCCTGGATCGGCGTGACGAGCGTGTCGCCCTGGCCGATGGAGTAGTTGATCTCGTCACCCTCGCGCATCTTGTTGCCTTCGAGGCAGTTCTCGTAGGCGATCCTCTCGACGTAGGAGCCGTCCTTCTTGCCGGACTTGCACCAGGCGTCCTTGTTGGCCTTCCAGTAGTCGAGCTTCCACTGGCGGTCGGGGACGCGGCCGGTGACCTCGTTGGGCAGGTCGATGCCGGTCTCCTTGCCGAGGCCGAACTGGTGGGCCGTCTTGAAGAACCAGTCCTTCGGCTGGCCCTTCTTGGGGTTGATACCGCCGTCCTTCTTCCACTCGTTGTCGCCGAGGCCGTAGAAGACGGTGTCGCAGGAGACCTCCAGGGCGCGGCCCAGGGAGATGTCGCCGAAGTTCTCGCCCTCGAAGTTCTTGAAGACCTGTCCGCCGACCGAGTAGGAGCTGGTGCAGGGGTAGTTGCCGTCCCAGGCGTAGCCGGCCTGGACCGCGGCGGCCGTGGAAACCACCTTGAACGTCGAACCGGGGGCCGCCTGACCCTGGATGGCCCGATTCAGCAGCGGGTAGTCGGAGTCCTTGCCGGTGAGGGCCTTGTAGTCCTTGGCGGAGATGCCGCCCACCCAGACGTTCGGGTCGTAGGTCGGGGCCGAGGCCATCGCGACGATCCGGCCGGTCCTGGCCTCCATGACGACGACGGCGCCGGAGTCGGCCTTGAAGTTCTCGCCGGTGTTCTTGTCGAACTGCTGGCGGGCGGCCTTCATCGCCTTGTCCAGTTCGTACTCCGCGACGCGCTGGACCCGGGAGTCGATGCTGGTGACCAGGTTCGAGCCGGGCTCGGCGGCGTCCGACTTGGCCTTGCCGATGACGCGGCCGAGGTTGTCCACCTCGTAACGGGTGACGCCGGCCTTGCCGCGCAGTTCCTTGTCGTACTCCCGCTCCAGGCCGGAGCGGCCGACCATGTCGGAGCGCAGATAGGGCGAGTCGGTGTCCTTGGCCTTCTGGATCTCGGCGTCGGTGACGGGCGAGAGATAGCCGAGGACCTGCGCGGTGTTGGCGTTGCCCGGGCCCGGATAGCGGCGCACGGCCTCGGGCTCGGCGGTGATACCGGGGAAGTCCTCGGCGCGCTCACGGATCTGCAGGGCCTGCTTGGGCGTCGCCTTGTCGGTGATCGGGATCGGCTGGTACGGCGAGCCGTTCCAGCACGGCTTCGGGGTCTTGGCGTCGCACAGCCGGACCTTCTGGATGACCTCCTCGGGCTTCACGCCGAGGACACCGGCCAGCTTGGTGAGGACCGCCTTGCCGTCGTCCTTCTGCTTGAGCAGGTCGGTGCGGGAGGCGGAGACGACCAGGCGGGTCTCGTTGTCCGCGAGGGGCACCCCGCGGGCGTCCAGGATGTCGCCGCGCACGGCGGGGTCGACGACCTGCTGGACGTGGTTGCCGGACGCCTCCTTCTGGTACTGGGCGCCCTCACGGATCTGCAGGTACCACAGTCGGCCGCCGAGCGTGCCGAGCAGGGAGAGGACGAGGATCTGGATCACGACGAGCCGGATCTGGACCCGCGGGGTCCGACCGGTCTCGGGGATGTTGGTCACTGCGGCTGTCTCCCCCTCTCAGTGCGCGGGCGTCTGTGCGAACGGTGCGGGTGTGCGCACCGGCTGCGCGCGTACGAATGATGAACGACCAGCCTGTGAACCCGCGTTCCACGAAAGCTGACCCGTTCGGGTGAACTCCGTGGAGTCCCCGGCCGCCTGACTCGCTCTCACAGCCGCTTGACCCCCTTGATCCGGCCGACCCGCGTGGAGCGGGTGCGGGCCTTGGCCTTCAGCGCGCCGAGGCCGCCACGCTGGCTGCCGATGCGCAGGCCGGTGCCGGAGGAGAGCCAGCCGGTGGAGATGTCGCCGGCCTTGGCGGCCGGGCCGCTCTCGGTCAGCGGGTCGTTGTCGGCGCGGCGGGCCAGCCACATGACCCCGGGGACCACGAACGGGGCGAGCAGCAGGTCGTACAGGGCCGCCGAGAACAGCAGCCCGGGCAGGCCGACATGGCGGGCGGCCGTGTCGCCGACGAGCGCGCCGACGCCCGCGTACAGCAGCGTGGAGCCGATGGCGGCGGCGACCACGACGGCCATCGGGCCGGTCGCCGACTTCAGCCGGCCGTTCTCCGGCCTGATGAGCCCGGCGAAGTAGCCGGTGACGCAGAGCACGAGGGCGTAGCGGCCGGCCGCGTGGTCGGCGGGCGGGGCCAGGTCGGCGAGCAGGCCGGCGCCGAAGCCGACGAGGGCGCCACCCACATGGCCGTACACCATGGCGAGGCCGAGGACGGTGAGCAGCAGCAGGTCGGGGACGGCGCCCGGCAGATGCAGGCGGGCGAGGACGCTCACCTGGACCACCAGGGCCACGACGACCAGCGCGCTGGAGAGCAGGATCCGGTTGAGGCGCATGGGAAGAGTCAGCTCCTACTGCTGCTGGCCGGTCGAGTCGTTCGCGTTGGCCGACGGGGTCACCGTCACGGTCACCGTCGGGACCGGCTTGGGCTTGGCCGGCAGGACCTCGTCGCGCGGGTCCTTCTTCGGTGTCTGGACGACCACTCCGACGATGTCGAGCTTGGTGAAGCCGACGTACGGGGTGACATAGATCGTGCGGGTGAGGCCGCCGTTGGAGGGCTCGACGCGGGAGACCACGCCGACCGGCACACCGGGCACGAACGGGCGGTCGGCCTCCGAGCCGAAGGTGACGAGGCGGTCGCCCTTCTTCACCTCCGCCTTTCCGTTGAGCAGTTCCACGCGCAGCGGGCGGTCGCCCTGCCCGGAGGCGAAGCCGAGTTCGTCGCTGCCCTCCATGCGGGTGCCGACGGTGAAGTCGGGGTCGTTGGCGAGCAGCACGGTGGAGGTGTCCGGGCCGACGGTGGTGACACGGCCGACCAGGCCGTCGCCGTTGAGGACGGTCATGTCGCGCTTGATGCCGTCGTTGGCGCCGGCGTCGATGGTGATGGTCCAGGAGAAGCCCTGGGCCGCTCCTATGGCGATGACCTGGGCGCCCTTGATGCCGTACTGGCCCTCGCCGGCGATCTTCAGCATCTTGTCGAGCTGGTTCAGCCGGCTGCGGTTGCGGTCGTCGCTGCCGAGTTTCGCCTTGAGGGCCGCGTTCTCCTTCTCCAGCCGGGCGAGCCGGTCGTGCCGGCCGCCGGAGGCGCGGATCGCGGATACGGCGTTGCCGACCGGATCGACCGCGGAGGACAGGCCGTTCTCGACAGGGCCGAACACCGCGGCCGCGGCCTGCCGGGCGCCGTCGACCGGGGAGTTCCGGCCTCCGCGGATATCCACCGTGATCAGCGCGAACGCGATGGCGATCAGCAGGACCAGGAGCAGCCGGCTCTCTTTCGTGTCCCTCACGTGCGGCGGCCGTGCCCTTCCTCAATAGGAATTCGGGAGCCCCTTGGCGGGCGTGTCACGCGACGGGATACGCGAAACGCAAACCCGAGGGGCCCATTTGTGGGAGCTTATGCCTCTATATCAACGATCCGCCGCACGAGAGGAGAACGTCTCGTACGGCGGAATCGAAGAGTTACGTCATCTGCGCGGCTGGGCGTCCAGGACCTGCTGCAGCGCCTCGAACTCCTCGACGCACTTGCCGGAACCGAGCGCCACGCTGTCCAGCGGGTCCTCGGCGATGTGGATCGGCATGCCGGTCTCCCGGCGCAGCCGCTCGTCGAGCCCGCGCAGCAGGGCTCCGCCGCCGGTCAGAACGATTCCTCGGTCCATGATGTCGCCGGACAGCTCCGGCGGGCACTTGTCGAGGGTCGTCTTGACCGCGTCCACGATGGCGTTGACCGGCTCCTCGATCGCCTTGCGGACCTCGGCGGCCGAGATGACCACGGTCTTGGGCAGCCCGGACACCAGGTCCCGGCCGCGGACTTCGGTGTGCTCGTCGGAGTCGAGGTCGTACGCCGAACCGATCGTGATCTTGATCTGCTCGGCCGTGCGCTCACCCAGCAGAAGGCTGTACTCCTTCTTGATGTACTGGATGATCGCGTTGTCCAGCTCGTCGCCCGCGACCCGGATGGACTGGGCGGTGACGATGCCACCGAGCGAGATGACCGCGACCTCCGTGGTACCGCCGCCGATGTCCACCACCATGTTGCCCGTGGCCTCGTGGACCGGCAGGCCGGAGCCGATGGCCGCGGCCATGGGCTCCTCGATGATGTGCACCTGGCGCGCACCCGCCTGGGAGGACGCCTCGATCACGGCGCGGCGCTCGACGCCCGTGATGCCCGAGGGCACACAGACGACGACCCGCGGGCGGGCGAGATACCGCCGCTTGTGGATCTTCAGGATGAAGTAGCGGAGCATTCGCTCGGTGATCTCGAAGTCGGCGATCACGCCGTCCTTCAGCGGGCGGACGGCGACGATGTTGCCCGGCGTCCGGCCGATCATCTTCTTCGCTTCGGCACCGACCGCGAGGATCCCACCCGTGTTGGTGTTGATCGCGACGACGGACGGCTCGTTGAGTACGATTCCGCGACCCCTGACGTACACCAGCGTGTTGGCGGTCCCGAGGTCGACAGCCATGTCACGGCCGATGAACGACATTGAGTTCCCCATCCGGATTCATCTGGCCTTCCCGAGCTTTTGAGGGCATATCAGGTCGGCGAGGCGGGTGCGGTGACGCGAAGGCTTCCATCGTAAACGCGCCTTCGCGAACACTGCGCGAGGGTCTCCGCCATTGTCACCATGTGGCGGCCCGCCCCGCTTGTGGAGACGCTCCATCGGTGGCACGCGTTCCCCCGAACGGCAAGGCATATGCCAAGGGACGGCCGGAAATGTACGGCCGCCCCTGGTCAGGCGCCACCGGACAGAGCTGACGCCCACTCAGAAAAATTACCGAAAACTCAAACGGCCGCGACTCACGCCCGGCCCGGGAAGAAGATCTTCACCTCGCGCTCGGCGGACTCCTCGGAGTCGGAGGCGTGGATCAGGTTCTCGCGGACGATCACACCGAAGTCACCGCGAATGGAACCGGGCGCCGCGGCGATCGGGTCGGTCGGGCCGGCGAGCGCGCGCACGCCCTCGATGACCCGCTCGCCCTCGACGATCAGCACCACGACCGGGCCGGAGGACATGAAATCGACCAGCGGCTCGTAGAACGGCTTGCCGACGTGCTCGGCGTAGTGCTGCTCCAGCGTGGCACGGTCCAGGGTGCGCAGCTCCAGCGCGGTGATCTGCCAGCCGGCCTTGCGCTCGATGCGGCTGATGATCTCGCCGGTCAGGCCGCGACGGACGGCGTCGGGCTTGAGGAGGACGAGGGTGCGCTGGCTCACGGGGGGACTCCTTCTGACGGTCGTCTGCGGTGGTGGGACGAGGTTACAGGGCGTGTCGGGCCGCCCGTCACACAGCGTCAGGTGTGGAGGAACCGGACTCCGCCTGGGCGGCGAATCTGGCCTTCGCCTCGTCGACCTTTCTGCCGAAGTGCACCGACGCCCACCACAGCGCCGCGAACACCGCACCCATGAAGTACATGGTCGGGACGAAGACGCCGGAGGCGATCAGCGCGAGCTGCAGGGCCCAGCCGAGAGCCACCCCGCCGGGCCGGGTCACCATGCCGCACAGCAGCACACACAGCAGCATGGCGATGCCGCTGACCAGCCACACCGTGGAGACGGACAGACCGGGGTCCTTCATGGCGACGAGCCCGGCGAACCCGATGATGAAGAACTCGCCGATCAGGGTCGACGCACAGAGCGTACGCATCTACGGTCCTCAGCCCTTCCCCAGCAGCAGCCGGGCCTCGCCGACAGTGATCACGGAGCCGGTGACCAGCACGCCGCCGCCGGCGAACTCGCCCTCCTCCTCGGCCAGCGTGATCGCGGCCTCCAGAGCGTCCGGCAGCCGCGGCTCGACCTGCACCCGCTCCTCGCCGAACACCTCGACGGCGATCGCGGCCAGCTCGTCCGCGTCCATCGCCCGATGGCTGGAGTTCTGCGTGACGACGACCTCGGCGAAGATCGGCTCGAAGGCCTCCAGCAGACCCCGCACGTTCTTGTCGCCGCTCGCACCCACCACGCCGATCAGCCGGCTGAAGTCGAACGCCTCCTGCACCGCCTCCGCGGTCACCCGGGCGCCCGCCGGGTTGTGCGCCGCGTCCAGCACGACCGTCGGGGAGCGCCGTACGACCTCCAGGCGGCCCGGCGAGGACACCGCCGCGAAGGCCTTGCGGACGGTGTCGATGTCCAGCGGCTCGGCGCGCTGCGCGCCGACGCCGAAGAACGCCTCCACGGCGGCCAGGGCGACGGCCGCATTGTGCGCCTGGTGGGCGCCGTGCAGCGGCAGGTACACCTCGCCGTACTCACCGCCTAGGCCGCGCAGCGTCATCAGCTGCCCGCCGACGGCCACCTGCCGGGCGACGACCCCGAACTCCAGGCCCTCCCGGGCCACGGTGGCGTCCACCTCGACGGCCTTCTTCAGCAGCACCTGCGCCGCGTCCACCGGCTGCTGGGCCAGGATCACGGTCGCGTCCTGCTTGATGATCCCGCCCTTCTCACCGGCGATCTCCGCCGGCGTCTCGCCGAGGCGGTCGGTGTGGTCCAGGTCTATGGGGGTGATCACGGCGACGTCACCGTCGATGACGTTGGTGGCGTCCCAGGAGCCGCCCATGCCGACCTCGACGACGGCGACGTCCACCGGGGCGTCCGCGAAGGCGGCGTACGCCATGCCGGTGAGGACCTCGAAGAACGACAGCCGGTACTCCTGCTGCGCGTCCACCATCTCCACGTACGGCTTGATGTCGTGGTACGTCTCGATGAACCGCTCGGCGGAGATCGGGGCGCCGTCCAGGCTGATGCGCTCGGTGATCGACTGCACATGGGGGCTGGTGTAGCGGCCGGTGCGCAACTCGAAGGCGCCGAGCAGGGACTCGATCATGCGGGCGGTGGAGGTCTTGCCGTTGGTGCCCGTGATGTGGATCGAGGGGTACGACCGCTGGGGCTCGCCGAGGACGTCCATCAGCGCGGAGATACGGCTGACCGAGGGCTCCAGCTTGGTCTCGCCCCAGCGGGTGGCCAGCTCGGCCTCGACCTCGCGCAGGGCCTTGTCGACCTCCGGGTCCTCGGGCCGCGCGGGTACGTCTGTGTACGGCTGCCCGCCCTGGGTGCGCAGGGTGCGGCTGCCCGCCTCGATCACGGCGAGGTCGGGGTCGCGGGTGGTTTCGGCCTCGATGATCTCGTCGAAGCTGTCGAGGGGGTCGGGCTGATCGGTGCCGTTCGGGTCGCTCACGGTGCCAGTCTACGGAGCGGCACTGACATAGGTGGGCGAAGGCCCCCGGAACTGTGCAGTTCCGGGGGCCTTCGTCGACGTGCTACGCCTGCGGCAGCTTGTCCAGCTGGGCGGTGATGCGGGCGATGTCCTCGTCCGCCTTGGCCAGGCGGGTGCGGATCTTGTCCACCACGTGGTCCGGGGCCTTGGCCAGGAAGGCCTCGTTGCCGAGCTTGGCGTTCGCCTGGGCCTTCTCCTTCTCGGCCGCCGCGAGGTCCTTCGCGAGGCGCTTGCGCTCGGCGGCCACGTCGATCGTGCCGGAGAGGTCGAGCGCGACCTCGGCGCCGGAGATCGGGAGGGTCGCCGTCGCCGTGAAGGAGTCGCCCTCCGGCTGCAGGCGCAGCAGCTGGCGGATGGCGGCCTCGTGCGGGGCGAGGGCCGTACCGTCGAGCGTCAGGCGGGCCGGGACGCGCTGGCCCGGCTGCAGGCCCTGGTCGGCGCGGAAGCGGCGGACCTCGGTGATGACCGACTGGAGGGTCTCGATCTCCCGCTCGGCGGATGCGTCACGGAAGCCACTGTCCTTCGGCCAGTCCGCGATGACGACCGACTCGCCGCCGGTGAGGGTCGTCCACAGGGTCTCCGTGACGAAGGGGACGACCGGGTGCAGCAGCTTGAGGGTGACGTCCAGGACCTCGCCCAGGACCCGCTTGGAGACCTCGGCCGGCTCGCCGCCCGCCTGGAAGACCGTCTTGGACAGCTCGACGTACCAGTCGAAGACCTCGTCCCACGCGAAGTGGAAGAGGGCGTCCGACAGCTTGGCGAACTGGAAGTCGTCGTAGTGGGCGTCGACTTCGGCCACGACCGAGTTCAGGCGGGAGAGGATCCAGCGGTCGGTCGCCGACATCTTCGCCGGGTCCGGCAGCGGGCCCTCCACCGTCGCGCCGTTCATCAGGGCGAAACGGGTGGCGTTCCAGATCTTGTTGGCGAAGTTGCGGGAGCCCTGGACCCAGTCCTCGCCGATCGGGACGTCGACGCCGGGGTTGGCGCCACGGGCCAGGGTGAAGCGGAGCGCGTCGCTGCCGTACTTGTCCATCCAGTCCAGCGGGTTGACCGCGTTGCCGAAGGACTTCGACATCTTCTTGCCGAACTGGTCGCGGACCATGCCGTGCAGGGCGATGGTGTGGAACGGCGGGGTGCCGTCCATCGCGTACAGACCGAACATCATCATCCGGGCGACCCAGAAGAAGAGGATGTCGTAGCCGGTGACCAGGACGGAGTTCGGGTAGAACTTCGCGAGCGACTCGGTCTGTTCGGGCCAGCCGAGGGTGGAGAACGGCCACAGGCCGGAGGAGAACCAGGTGTCGAGGACGTCGGTGTCCTGGTGCCAGCCCTCGCCGGTCGGCGGCTCCTCGTCCGGGCCGACGCAGACGACTTCACCCTCCGGGCCGTACCAGACGGGGATCCGGTGGCCCCACCACAACTGGCGCGAGATGCACCAGTCGTGGAGGTTGTCGACCCAGTCGAAGTACCGCTTCTCCATCTCCTGCGGGTGGATCTTGACGCGGCCGTCCCGGACGGCGTCGCCGGCGGCCTTCGCCAGCGGGCCGACCTTGACCCACCACTGCATCGACAGGCGCGGCTCGATGGTGGTCTTGCAGCGCGAGCAGTGGCCGACGGAGTGGACGTACGGCCGCTTCTCGGCGACGATCCGGCCCTCGGCGCGCAGCGCGGCGACGATGGCCGAGCGGGCCTCCAGGCGGTCCATGCCCTGGAAGGGGCCGTGGACGGTGATGACGGCGTGCTCGTCCATCATCGTGATGGCCGGCAGGTTGTGTCGCTGGCCGATCTCGAAGTCGTTCGGGTCGTGGGCCGGGGTGACCTTGACGGCGCCGGTGCCGAACTCGGGGTCGACGTGGGTGTCGGCGACGACCGGGATGGAACGGTCGGTCAGCGGGAGCCTGATGAGCTTGCCGACGAGGTGCCGGTAGCGCTCGTCGTCGGGGTGGACGGCGACGGCGGTGTCACCGAGCATCGTCTCGGCACGGGTGGTGGCGACGACGACGGTGTCGTCCCCGTCGCCGTACTTCAGCGAGACCAGCTCGCCGTCGTCGTCCTGGTACTCGACCTCGATGTCCGAGATGGCCGTCAGACAGCGCGGGCACCAGTTGATGATGCGCTCGGCGCGGTAGATCAGCTCGTCGTCGTAGAGGCGCTTGAAGATGGTCTGGACGGCCTGGGACAGGCCCTCGTCCATGGTGAACCGCTCACGCGACCAGGCGACGCCGTCGCCGAGGCGGCGCATCTGGCCGCTGATCTGGCCGCCGGACTCGGCCTTCCACTGCCAGACGCGCTCGACGAAGGCCTCACGGCCGAGGTCGTGCCGGGACTTGCCCTCCTTGCCGAGCTCGCGCTCGACGACGTTCTGCGTGGCGATACCGGCGTGGTCCATGCCGGGCTGCCACAGCGTCTCGTAGCCCTGCATGCGCTTGCGCCGGGTCAGCGCGTCGATGAGGGTGTGCTCGAAGGCGTGGCCCAGGTGCAGGCTGCCCGTGACGTTCGGTGGCGGGATGACGATGGTGTACGGCGGCTTGTCGCTCTTGGCGTCCGCCTCGAAGTAACCGCGCTCTACCCAGCGCTCGTACAGCGGGCCCTCTACATCGGCCGGCGCGTACTGGGTCGGCAGTTCGGAGTCGGGCGCGGGTGGCTGCTGCTGAGCGTTCTCGGTCACGGGGGTCAGTTTAGAGGTGTCACGGGGTGGTCCCGAAACGCGTTTGTTGTGTAACGGTGCGGCCCCCGGTGCCGTGCGTTTCCTGTGCCTGGTCCAGGATGTCAGGAACACATAAGCATCTGGAGGGGAACCCAGAGATGAGCAACAACCAGCCGGGCCCGTACGGCGGGCCGCCCCAGCAGCCGGGTCCGTACGGCCAGCCGGGGCAGCCTGGTCCGTACGGCCAGCCCGGGCCCTACGGCCAGCCGGGCCCGTACGGCCAGCAGCCGCAGGCCCCGCAGCCCGGCTACGGCTACCCCCAGCAGGCACCTCCGGCCGTCCCGCCGCAGCCGGGGTACGGCTACCCGCAGCAGGGCGGCGTGCCGCAGCAGCCGAACCCGTACGGCCAGCAGCCGGGTCCCTACGGCCAGCAGCCCTACGGCATGCCGCAGCCCCCGGCCCCGGCGGGTGGCAAGAAGAAGACGGGCCTGATCATCGGCGCGGTGGCCGTGGTGGCGGCCGTGGCGGTGGGCGCGGCCTTCGCGCTCGGCGGCGGGAGCGGCGGCAGCGTCGCGGACGACGGTCCGCACAAGCTGATCACGCCCGCGACGGTGATCAACGGGACCTACAAGAAGTCGGACCAGGGGTCCGGTGACGAGGTCACCGCGTCCGACCTGAAGGACTTCGAGAAGGCCGGCGTCAAGAACCCGACGGGCGTCAACGGCACGTACCAGAACGGCAAGGGCCTCACCGCGAAGGGCCTCTCCTTCAGCGGTGTGTACGGCACGATCGACAACCCTGAGGCCGTCATCGACGCCGCGTTCGCCAAGGCCAAGGCCTCGTCCGAGAAGGACCAGAGCAGCTCCGACCTGAAGGGCAAGCTCATCGGCAGCCCTCAGCAGGTCAACCCGTCGGGCTTCTCCAACGGCATCATGAAGTGCCAGGTGATCCAGCTCGACAACACCAGTTCCTCGGCGTCCTCCAGCGAGACGGCGAAGTCGGTCAAGGTGCCGGTCTGCATCTGGGCCGACCACAGCACTGTCGCCCGCGTGTCGAGCTTCAGCGTCGCCATGCTGGCCTCCGGTGACGGCGGCACGATCGACGACACCGCGGAGCTGGGGGCCAAGCTGCGCAACGATGTGCGCGTGAAGATGTGACGTAGCCTGGGGAAATGAGTGATGCCCGGCACCTCACAGGTGCCGGGCATCACTTCTGCGTTTGGTACGGCGCTACGCCGACTTCTGCTCCCCAGACCCCCGCCCCCGCGCATCCCGCGGAATCAGGGTCGGGTTGACGTTGGAGAGGACCACGTCGGCCGTGATGACCACGCGGGCCACGTCCTTTCGGGACGGGACCTCGTACATGACGCCCTGGAGGACTTCCTCCATGATGGCGCGCAGGCCCCGGGCGCCGGTCTGGCGGAGGATGGCCTGGTCGGCGATGGCCTCCAGGGCCTCGCGCTCGAAGTCCAGCTCCACGCCGTCGAGTTCGAAGAGGCGCTGGTACTGCTTGACCAGGGCGTTGCGGGGTTCTACCAGGATCTTGAGGAGCGCCTCGCGGTCGAGGTTGTGGACGCTCGTGATGACCGGGAGGCGGCCGATGAACTCGGGAATCATGCCGAACTTGACCAGGTCCTCCGGCATGACGTCCTCGAAGACGTCCTTGGACTCCAGCTCGCGCTTGGAGAGGATCGTGGCGCCGAAGCCGATGCCCTTGGCACCCGCGCGGGCCTCGATGATCTTCTCCAGGCCGGCGAAGGCACCGCCCACGATGAACAGGACGTTCGTCGTGTCGATCTGGATGAACTCCTGGTGGGGGTGCTTGCGGCCGCCCTGGGGCGGGACCGAGGCCGTGGTGCCCTCCAGGATCTTCAGGAGGGCCTGCTGGACGCCTTCGCCGGATACGTCGCGGGTGATCGACGGGTTCTCGCTCTTGCGGGCCACCTTGTCGATCTCGTCGATGTAGATGATCCCGGTCTCGGCCTTCTTGACGTCGTAGTCCGCCGCCTGGATCAGCTTCAGGAGGATGTTCTCGACGTCCTCGCCGACGTAGCCGGCCTCCGTGAGCGCGGTGGCGTCGGCGATCGCGAACGGCACGTTGAGCATGCGCGCCAGGGTCTGCGCGAGGAGGGTCTTGCCGGAGCCCGTGGGGCCCAGCAGCAGGATGTTGGACTTCGCCAGCTCGATGGCGTCGTCACGGCCGCTCGCGCCGCCGTTCTCGCCCGCCTGGACCCGCTTGTAGTGGTTGTACACCGCGACGGAGAGGGCCTTCTTCGCGGCCTCCTGGCCGACGACGTACCCCTCCAGGAACTCGTAGATCTCGCGGGGCTTGGGCAGTTCCTCCCAGCGCACCTCGCTGGTCTCCGCGAGCTCCTCCTCGATGATCTCGTTGCAGAGATCGATGCACTCGTCGCAGATGTACACACCGGGCCCTGCGATGAGCTTCTTGACCTGCTTCTGGCTCTTGCCGCAGAACGAGCACTTGAGCAGATCGCCGCCGTCACCGATGCGTGCCACGGTGTGCTTCCCCTTCGCCTGGGAGACGCCCGGACACTTTCGAGTCCAGCGGCTCCTGGTGCTGCCTTATGTCGACGGTACCTTGCCGGGCCCCGTGTTCGGGCCCCCCTTGGCAGGGTTCACTTTGACGTGCACCGTGCCAAGAGGGGCAAAGAGTATGCCGCGCCGCGTCAGCGGACGGCGGCGTTGTTCAGCTTGCGGGTGGAGATGATCTGGTCGACGAGGCCGTACTCCAGCGCCTCCTCGGCCGTGAGGATCTTGTCGCGCTCGATGTCCTCACGGACCTGTTCGATCGGCCGGTTCGAGTGCTTGGCCAGCATGTTCTCCAGCTGCTCACGCATCCGGGTGAACTCGTTGGCGATGATCTCCAGGTCGGAGAGCTGACCGCGGCCGGTGGAGCCCGCCGGCTGGTGGATCAGGACGCGCGAGTTCGGCAGCGCCATGCGCTTGCCGGGGGTGCCGGCGGCGAGCAGGATGGCCGCGGCGGAGGCCGCCTGGCCCATGCAGACCGTCTGGATGTCGGGCTTCACGAACTGCATCGTGTCGTAGATCGCCGTGAGGGCGGTCATGTCGCCCCCGGGGCTGTTGATGTAGATCGAGATGTCCCGGTCCGGGTCCATCGACTCCAGGCACAGCAGCTGCGCCATGACGTCGTTGGCGGAGGCGTCGTCGATCTGGACGCCCAGGAAGATCACGCGCTCCTCGAAGAGCTTCGCGTACGGGTCGTACTCGCGGATGCCCTGGGAGGTGCGCTCGACGAAGCGCGGGATGACGTAGCGGCTGTCGGGGCGGGGCCCTTCGTACATGCCGCTGGCGGCGCCGGGGAAGTTGCTCATGGGGTTCACCGTCCTGGTGGCGTTCGGGGGGCTGGTGTCTTCGCGGTGCGTGGCGTGGCCGGGCCGGTCAGGCACCGGTGCCGCCGCCTCCCGGAACACCCGAGGCGTGCGTGATGATCTCGTCAATGAGACCGTACTCCTTGGCCTCCTCCGGGGTGAACCAGCGGTCGCGGTCGCCGTCGCGGATGATGGTCTCGACCGTCTGGCCGGAGTGCAGCGCGGTCAGCTCGGACATGCGCTTCTTGGTGCGCATCAGGTACTCGGCCTGGATCTTGATGTCCGAGACCGTACCGCCGAGGCCGGCGGAGCCCTGGTGCATCATGATGTCCGCGTGCGGCAGGGCGAAGCGCTTGCCGGCGGTGCCGCCGGTGAGCAGGAACTGGCCCATGGAGGCCGCCATGCCCATCGCGATCGTGACCACGTCGTTCGGGATGTACTGCATGGTGTCGTAGATCGCCATGCCGGCCGTCACCGAGCCGCCGGGGCTGTTGATGTAGAGGTAGACGTCCTTCTCCGGGTCGGCGGCGAGGAGCAGCAGCTGCGCGGTGATCTTGTTGGCGATGTCGTCGTCAACCTGCTGGCCGAGGAAGATGATCCGCTCGTTGAGCAGCCGGTTGTAGACCTGGTCGCCGAGGCCACCACCGATGGAAGGCTCGCCGGCGGCGGAGGGCATCAGATTCGTCACGTATCCACCTGCTCGTCTTACGACGGCGCCGGGCCGTCTCATTGTTCTGCCTTTCATGGACCCTAACGCGAGGGTCCCTTCGGGGAATCCCGGGAATGCGGGTGTTCGCCGGGGGCGTAGCGCTCCGCTGGGGGGCGGTGCGGTTCGTGGGGGGGGGGTGGCGCGGGGGATCGTCGGGCCGCGGGTGCGTGGGGGTTGTTCGCGCAGTTCCACGCGCCCCTTCAGGGGGCTGCTCCCCCGCATACGGCACAGGCCCCCGGGAGACACTCCCGGGGGCCTGTGTACGCGCTTCAGAGGCGCCGTAGGGCCGGTCAGCCCTCGGTGGTCTCCTCGGAGGTCTCCGACGCCTCAGCGGCCTCGGTCTCCTCCTCCTCGTCCTCGTCGTCCAGGTCGACGATCTCGCCGTTGGTGTCCTTCACCGTGGCGGCCTCGACCACGACGGCCAGGGCCTTGCCGCGGGCGACCTCGCCGACCAGGAGCGGCACCTGGCCGCCCTCGACGACGGCCTGGGCGAACTGGTCGGGGGACATGCCGGAGGACGCCGCACGCCGCATGAGGTGCTCGGTGAGCTCCTCCTGGTTGACGTTGAGCTGCTCCTTCTTGACCAGCTCGTCCAGGACGAACTGGGTCTTGATGCCCTTGACCGCGGCCTCGTGGGTCTCGGCGTCGAACTCCTCGGCGGTCTTGCCCTGGATCTCCAGGTACTTGTCGAGGGTCAGGCCCATCTGGGCGAGCTGGTGGTGCTCCAGGTTGTGCTTGCGGGTGTTGATCTCGTCCTCGAGCAGCTTCTCGGGGACGGGGACCTCGACCAGCTCGAGGAGCTTCTCCAGGACGCGCTCCTGGGCCTGGGTGGCCTGGTCGAACTGCTTCATGTTCGCGAGGCGCTTGCGGCTGTCGGCCTTGAGCTCGTCGAGGGTGTCGAACTCGGAGGCGAGCTGCGCGAAGTCGTCGTCCAGCTCGGGCAGTTCACGGGCGGCGACCTGGGTGACCTTGACGGTGACCTCGGCCTCCTTGCC
The DNA here is from genome assembly GCF_053593835.1 of Streptomyces sp. NPDC002076. NCBI lineage: Bacteria > Bacillati > Actinomycetota > Actinomycetes > Kitasatosporales > Streptomycetaceae > Streptomyces > Streptomyces sp. NPDC002076. The sequence goes on along the minus strand of NZ_JBSFDI010000003.1, from coordinate 521,105 downwards.
CGCGGCGGAGCCGCCCTTCAGCTCGGAGGTGAAGGTGGCCTCGCCACCGGCCTCCAGGCCCTTCACGGCGTCGTCGATGCCGTCCAGCAGCTCACCGGAGCCGATGGTGTAGGAGACGCCGTTGGCGATGCCGTCCTCCAGCACCTCGCCGTCGACCTTGGCCTCCAGGTCGATGGTGACGACGTCGCCGTCCTCGGCGGCGCGCTCGACCGGGGAGGTGGAGGCGAAGCGCTCGCGCAGCTGCTCGACCGACTTCTCCACGTCCTCGTCGGTGACCTCGACGGCGTCGACCTCGACCTCGATGCCGGAGTAGTCCGGGATCTCGAGGGCCGGGCGGATGTCGACCTCGGCGGTGAAGTTCAGCGTCTCGCCGTCCTTCAGCTCCGTGATGTCGACCTCGGGCTGGCCGAGCGGGCTGAGCTCGGCCTCGTTGACCGCCTCGGTGTAGAACTTCGGAAGCGCGTCGTTGACGGCCTCCTCCAGCACGGCGCCACGACCGAACCGCTGGTCGATGACCCGGGCGGGGATCTTGCCCTTGCGGAAGCCCTTCACCGTGACCTGCTGGTTGATCTTCTTGTACGCCGCGTCGAGGCTGTCCTTGAGCTCCTCGAAGGGCACCTCGACAGTGAGCCGAACCCGGGTCGGGTTCAGGGTCTCCACGGCGCTCTTCACGGTTCGGTCTCCTTGTGGCTGACTTCTTGGTTTCTGCCGGAGCCAGACAGGTCCGGCGGATTCGCCGCCCGGAGGAGTTCGTAGGCCGAGTGGGCCGGGACACACGGGCGCGCAGCTTGCATAGTAACCGCAGCCGGTCAGCGCCCCAAAAGGCGATCATCACGACCGTTGTGAACAGGTGCGTGAGCAGGTGGTCGGGGTGGCGGGATTTGAACCCACGGCCTTCCGCTCCCAAAGCGGACGCGCTACCAAGCTGCGCCACACCCCGTCTGGTGCGACACGTAGGGTACATGCCCCGGCCGGTTACGTCGGCCGCATTCTCCGAGGCGGCGCGCGCGAGGCTCCGGGGATCAACTCGTTGGCCTCGACGGCCGGCGACCCGCTACGATGCCTCCAGTGCCGCGGTCACCGACCTGCGGCTCGCTTTGCGGGCGTAGCTCAATGGTAGAGCCCTAGTCTTCCAAACTAGCTACGCGGGTTCGATTCCCGTCGCCCGCTCCACATGGCTCAGGGCCAGGTCAGAGGTTCTTTCCTCCGCCTGGCTCTGATCGTTTCCGGAGGCCGGGGCCCGCCGACGGCGGGTGAACGGAGATCGTTGACGCGCACGGCGCTGTGGCACGCGGCCGACAGCCGCGGTCATGGCCGGAGCAGGCCTGATCGGGGGTGGGGGCAGCCGTGGTCCTGCTGACGCGCTGGACTCGGACGCGCCTGATCGAGGGGCGACCGCCCGTCCGGCTGGAGCGTCGAGCGGCGACCGCCAGTCCGACTGGAGCAGAGGAGGCCGCGGAGGGCCGTGCCCCTCGCCCGGTCCATGTCACCTCAGCCGGTCCATGTCACCTCAGCCGGTCCATGTCAGGTCAGCCGTCCGTGTCACGCCACCCGGTCCGTGTCACGCCACCCGGCCCCCGCCACGTCACCCGGTCCGTGTCACGCCACCCGGCCCCCGCCACGTCACCCGGTCCGTGTCACGCCACCCGGCCCCGTGCGTCCCCCTGTGTGACGCGGGTCCGCCGGCCCCGGTCCGATCAGAACTTGATCGAGTTGATGGAGTCCGCTATCGAGTTCAGGAAGCGGTCGATGGACGGGGCCATGCCGGTCGAGGCGAGGAAGAAGCCGAAGAGGACCGCGACGATCGCGGGTCCGGCCTTGAGGTTCCCCCCTCTCAGGAGCACCACAAGGATGATCGCCAACAGCAGCACCACAGACAGTGAAATGGCCACAACTGATCACACCCTCGGTCGGTCCGCTCTCCCGGCCCGGAGGTACGGCCCGCGCACCCCCGCCAGAACCATCGTGCCACCAACCGGGCCCGCCCATGCCGCCCGTGACACAACGTCGGACACCCGACGGAGCACCGGCCGACGCGGGCGACCCGCCGCAGAGTAATTCGACCGGGCCACACGCACATGACTCCCCCGGGAATTACGCGACTTCGTTTCCGCCTCCACACATCCTGTGCGCAGGTAATTCGAATTGACGACACAGAGGCGTCGTATGCCCCATTTAGTGGGGATGAATCGGGACATCAAGGGTGAACGAACGGCCCCCCTGTGGGCACCATCACGTAGACAGGGATGGCAAGTTCGGTAAATAGGCGGGTATCCGGAGGTGTTAACCAGGAATCGCTGCGGGGGTTTTACGAAATCCCACAGACGACGCTAGGGTGCCTGAGATGTTTGACGCCGCCTCCTCCTCCGGCCAGAACCGCAGGCCGCTCCCCCCGGCAATCTCGCCGGCGGACGGAGTGCCCGGTCCCCGTACCCCGCTGAGTGTGCAGGCGCGGCAGACGAAGGCGGACAGACCCGGCAAAGATCACGGCGGCAAGCAGCGCGACGCGTTCTTCGACAACGCCAAGTACCTGGCGATCGTGCTCGTCGCGATGGGTCACTCGTGGGAGCCACTGAAGGGCGACAGCCGGATCCTGGAGAGCTTGTACACGGTCGTGTACTGCTTCCACATGCCGGCGTTCATCATCATCTCCGGCTTCTTCTCGCGCGGTTTCGACATGCGCCCGGACCGGCTGAAGCGGCTGATCACCGGTGTCGTGGTGCCGTACGTCGTCTTCGAGACGGCGTACCCGACGTTCAAGAACCTGGTCACGGGCTCGCACGAGGAGATCAGCCTCCTCGATCCCTGGTATCTGACCTGGTTCCTGGTCGCGCTGTTCATCTGGCGGCTGACGACGCCGATCTGGAAGCTGGTGCGCTCGCCGTTCGCGGTCGCCCTGGGCATCGCCATGCTGGCGTCCGTCACCCCGAACATCGGTGACGACCTCGATCTGCAGCGCGTCCTGCAGTTCCTGCCGTACTTCGTGCTCGGTCTGTGCATGAAGCCCGAGCACTTCCAGCTGGTGCGCCGCCGTTGGCTGCGGATCGCCGCGGTGCCGGTGTTCGCCGCCGCGCTGGCCGTCGGCTGGTGGGCGGTGCCGCGCATGAACACAGCGTGGTTCTACCACCGGGACTCCGCGCAGGAGCTGGGCGCGCCCTGGTGGTGCGGCCCGGTGATGACGCTCGCGCTGATGGGCTGCTCGCTGCTGCTGACGGCCTGCTTCTTCGCCTGGGTGCCGCGCCGGAAGACGTGGTTCACGGCGCTCGGCGCGGGCACCCTGTACGGCTATCTGCTGCACGGCTTCCTGGTGAAGTTCGCCGACTACCGCGGCTGGTTCGACCACCCCTGGCTGCACCGTCCGCTCGGCGAGATCCTGGTGACCCTCGCCTTCGGCGCCGCCGTCACGCTGCTGTGCACCAGGCCCGTACAGCGCGTCTTCCGGTTCGCGATGGAGCCGAAGATGGAGTGGGCGTTCAAGCAGGACGCGGCGGAACTCGCCCGTGAGCGGCAGCGCAAGGAACGTGAGCGCGAGAAGGCCGGCGCCTAGGACCCCGACCGCTCCCGCAGACCGAGAAGCGCGCGCATCCGGGCGTACTTCTCGGTCAGTCGTCTCCGGGTCGGCTCGTCCAGGGCCGCCAGCCGCTCCGGGTCGGCGTTGTGCGCCAGGTCGGCCTCCTTGACCAGCAGTGCTCCGTCCGTGGCGAGGATCCGCCCCGCGTACGCCTCCGGCCCCTCGCCCGGCCGCTTGGTGAGGGCGTCCACGATGGCCTTGGTACGTGCGCTCAGGGCCGCCTGTTCGAGCCACTGACGGGTGAGCGCGTCGTCCTCGACGGAGTCGTGCAGCCAGGCCGCCGCGATCTGTTCGGCGTCCCCGCCCCGGGCGCGCACACCGGCGGCGACGGCGGCGAGGTGTTCGGCGTACGGCCGTCCCGCCTTGTCGGTCTGGCCCTCGTGGGCGCTGCGGGCGACGGCCTCGACCTCGGCGAGCGTGAGCTGTGTCATCGGCCCAGTGTCGCTCAGCGGAGCATCGCCGTCGCCTGGCGGCAGATCAGGAGGAGGGCCCGGTCGTCGTTGACGTCCTTGGCGACCGCCTCGATGAGGTGCCAGGCCGCGCCGTGGAAGCCGCCGGTGACATAGCGGTCGGCCTCGCCGGTGAGCCGGTCGATGCCCTCGACGATGTCGCGGTCGGAGGTCTCCACCAGACCGTCCGTGAACAGCATCAACACGTCACCGGGCCGCAGCGAGCCCTTCACGGGGTCGAACTGGGCGCCGTCGTACACACCGAGGAGCGGCCCCTCGGCGGCCTTCTCCTCCCAGCGTCCGCTGCCCGCGCTCAGCTGCAGCCCCGGCGGATGGCCGGCGGAGTACAGCTCGTAGTCGCCGGAGTCGAGGTCCAGGACGAGATGGATGGAGGTGGCGAAACCCTCGTCCCAGTCCTGACGGAGAAGGTAGCCGTTCGCGGCCGGCAGGAAGGCGTGCGGGGGGAGGGAGCCCAGGAGGCCGCCGAAGGCGCCCGACAGCAGCAGGGCGCGCGATCCCGCGTCCATGCCCTTGCCGGACACGTCGGTGAGCACCACCTCCAGCGTGCGGCCGCCGTTGGTCCGGGCCGCGACCACGAAGTCCCCGGAGAAGGACTGGCCGCCGGCCGGGCGCAGCGCCATCTCGTGGTGCCAGCCCTGCGGCAGCTTCGGCAGCTTGCTCTGCACCCGGATCCGCTCGCGCAGGTCGAACAGCATGGTGCCGCCGCGCCGCCACGGCACCCCGACCCGGCTGCGGAACTGGGCGGTGAGCAGCCCGAAGAAACCGCACGCGGCCACCACCAGCACCACACCCGGGGTGACCCGGCTCGGCCCCTCGGTGTACGGGCCGAGCCGTACGGACTCCACGATCAGTGCGGTGGCGCCCGCCGCGTACAGGCCGAGCAGGCTCGCCGGACGCAGCAGCAGGCCGCCGGCGACGATCGGCAGCACCAGGGTGGCCGGTGAGCACCACACCGAGTCGACCAGGGTCACGGACATCAGGACGGGGATGGTGAGCAGCAGTCCGGCGAACGCGATCCAGTCGGAGCCGTCGCCGCGGAAGTAGTCCACGGCGCTTCTGCGCAGGCCGGTGCGGGCCCGGTGCCACTGCATCTTCCACCGGGCCGTGAACTTCTCGGCCTTCGCGCGCCGCTCTCGTCCTGCTGCCATTAGTTCGGGACCCTATCCATCGGACCGGCTGCTTGGCACGGGAGGTCCCACTTGTCCCCCGTGCGGGGCTCGACTTCGCGGTTCGTCCTCACAGTGAACGGCACACGCGGCCATCGCGCCCCCGTCCGGGAGAAATTCGCTGGCTCGTCCCGCGGCGCCCTGGTACGCATGACTCATGGGGACTGACCGGGGAGCCGAGTTGCGGGTGCTGCGCGAGTCCGACTGGGACCGGTGGTACGACGTCCTCTACCGCGCCTTCGGCGCCTCGGCGGCACCGCCCGAGGAGCGCGAACTGGACAGGTCCCTCACCGAGTTCGACCGTTCCCTGGCCGCCTGGGACGGCGACGAGGTCATCGGCACGACAGGGGCGTTCAGCTTCCGGATGACGGTGCCGGGCGGGGCCGCGGTCCCGGCGGCCGGCGTGACCATGGTGAGCGTGGCGGCCACTCACCGACGGCGCGGGGTGCTGACCTCGATGATGCGCCGGCAGCTGGACGACGTACGGGCGCTGGGCGAGCCGCTCGCGGTGCTGACCGCGTCCGAGCCCGCGATCTACGGCCGCTTCGGGTACGGCGCGGCCACGTTCCGGACGACCGCCGAGATCGACACGAGCCGGGTGACACTCTTCCTGCCGCCCGGCGTGGAGGACGTACGGCTGCGTTATGCCGCGCCCGCCGACGTCCTCGACGCGTGCGAGGCGGTCTACGCGGCGCTGGTGCCCCAGCGGCCCGGGATGCTGGCCCGGCAGCCCGGCTGGGAGCGGGCCGTTCTCCTCGATCCCGAGAGCGAGCGGGGCGGGGCGTCGGCGCTGCAGTGCGTGGTCGCCGAACGGGACCGCGAGGTGACGGGATACGCCCGCTTCACCACCAAGCTGGGCTGGGGCGAGAGCGGGCACGACGGCACGGTGCAGCTGAGGGACCTCGCCGCGATCGACCCGGTCACCGAGGCGGCGCTGTGGCGGTTCCTGTGCGGCATCGACCTGATGACGACCCTGTCGGTGAGGTCGCGGCCGGTCGACGACACCTGGCGATACCTGGTCTCGGACACCCGCCGCTGCCGGCCGCGTCTGAGGGACGACGCGTACGTCCGTCTCGTCGACGTGGGTACGGCGCTGTCGGCGCGCACGTATCAGGCGCCGGTGGACGTCGTGCTGGAGGTGGAGGACACCTTCTGCCCGTGGAACGCCGGGCGGTGGCGGCTGACGGGCGACGCCAAGGGTGCGTCCTGCGCGCGTACGTACGACGCCGCGGAACTCTCCCTCTCGGTACTGGAGTTGGGCGCGTCCTACCTCGGCGGCGTGACCCTGCTGTCGCTCGCGGCGGCCGGGCGGGTGCACGAGCTGCGGCCGGGCGCGCTGACGGAGGCATCGGTGGCCTTCGGCTCACCGGTCGCCCCGTGGCTGCCGCACGGCTTCTAGTGCCCGGTCACCTCTGCTGACAGGTGGGGCACCAGAAGAGGTTGCGGGCGGCGAGGCCGGCGGTGCGGATCTCGGCGCCGCAGATGTGGCAGGGCAGGGTGGCGCGGCGGTAGACGTAGACCTCGCCGCCGTGGTCGTCCACGCGGGGTGGCCGGCCCATGGCCTCCGGGGTGTGCTCGGCCCGGACGGTGTCGATCCGGTTCTTCCGGACGCCCTCGTGCATCAGCTCGACGAGGTCGGCCCACAGGGCGTCCCACTCGGCGCGGCCGATGTCCTTGCCCGCGCGGTACGGGTCGATGCCGTGCCGGAACAGAACCTCCGCACGGTAGACGTTGCCGACGCCGGCGACGATCTTCTGGTCCATGAGCAGCGCGGCGATCGTCGTACGGCTGCGGGAGATCCTGCGGTATGCCGCGTCCGGTTCCGCGTCCTCGCGGAGCGGGTCGGGGCCGAGGCGGTCGTGTACGGCCCGCTTCTCGGTGTCGGTGATCAGGGCGCAGGTGGTGGGGCCGCGGAGGTCCACGTACGCCGTGTCGGTCGCGAGCCGGAGCCGGACGGTGTCGGTCGGCGGGGGCGCGGGGGCGTCACCGAAGCCGACCTTGCCGAAGAGGCCGAGGTGGATGTGGACCCAGTCGGTGTCCCGGAAGCGGAGGAAGAGGTGCTTGCCGTGGGCTTCGGTGGCCGTGAGTTCCGCGCGGTCCAGGAGGGCGGCGGCGTCGGAGAACTTGCCCTGGGGGCTGGTGACGCGCGGGGCGGTCCCGAGGAAGCGCTCGGCGTAGTCCCGGGCCAGCCGGTGGATCGTGTGCCCTTCCGGCACGGCGGGGTGTCCTTTCCTGCTTTTCGCCCCCGGATCGGGGGGCGGGCGTCGAGTGCTTTCCCACCCACCCGTCTCGCTGGGTCGAGAGGTGAACGAACAGACCGGACCGGAGCCCCAAGACGACGCCCTCCCACCCACCGAGCCGGCCGGGCAGATGGGCTTGGACCGGGGTCCGCGGCACAGCCCCGGGAGGGCGCCTCCCAGCCCACCGAATCAGCCGAGCGGGGGCAAGACCACAATCCGGGGCACAGCCCCTGAAGAGCGCCCTCCCAGCCCACCGAATCAATCGAGCGGGTGGCAAGACCACAATCCGAGGCACAGCCCCCGAAGAACACCCTCCCCGCCAACCGAGTCGGGTGGGTGGGAAGACCACGGTCCGGGAGCCCCTGAAGGGTGCTCTCCCCGCCAACCGAGTCGGATCGGTGGGAAGACCACTGTCCGGGAGCCCCTGAAGGGTGCTCTCCCCGCCAACCGAGTCGGATCGGTGGGAAGACCACTGTCCGGGAGCTCCTGAAGGGTGCTCTCCCAGCCGACCGAGTCGGGCGGGTGGGAAGACTACGGTCCGGGGCCCCTGGAGGGTGCCCGATCGGTCGACCGGGCGGGGGTGGGCAAGACGGGGGCTCGGGGCGGGGCCCCGGGGCCCGTTAGGCCTGCGGGTGGTGGGCCGGGATCGGGGGCAGGTCGCCCGTCGTCTCGTACGCCGACAGCATGTCGATCCGCCGGATGTGACGTTCGTCACCGGAGAACGGCGTGTTGAGGAAGACCTCGACGAACTTCGTCGCCTCCTCCGTGCTGTGCATCCGCGCACCCACAGCCACCACGTTGGCGTTGTTGTGCTGCCGCCCCAGCGCCGCGGTCTCCTCGCTCCAGGCCAGCGCCGCCCGCACGCCCTTCACCTTGTTCGCGGCGATCTGCTCACCGTTCCCGGAGCCGCCGATCACGATGCCCAGGGCGTCGGGGTCCGCGGCCGTACGCTCGGCGGCGCGCAGACAGAAGGGCGGGTAGTCGTCCTGGGCGTCGTAGATGTGCGGCCCGCAGTCGACGGGCTCGTGACCCGCCGCCTTGAGCCACTCGACGAGGTGGTTCTTGAGTTCGTAGCCAGCATGGTCGGAGCCGAGATACACGCGCATGCCACGAGTGTGACACGCCTCATTCCGCGCAGCAGCCTCGGGTGGCGGCACCCGCCGGCCCCCGGGGGACACCCCGCCAGACCTCGGAAAATGTGACTGGAACCATAGAACCTCAAGGGAACCTCAAGTAACGATACGGATTCAGAGGTTCCCGAATCCGTTCGCCTCGGATTCACTGGACCGACTCGTACACCGCTCATACGAGCTGCTCCTCCTGGCGCAAAGGAAATCCGTCCAATGACCCCTGGTTCGGGCCTTCAAGCAGGACTCAAGAACCGCCACCTGACGATGATCGCGATCGGTGGTGTCATCGGAGCCGGCCTCTTCGTCGGCTCCAGCTCCGGTATCGCCACCGCGGGACCGGGCATCCTCCTGTCGTACGCGATCGTCGGCACCCTCGTCGTCCTCGTGATGCGGATGCTCGGCGAGATGTCCGCCGCGAACCCCACCTCCGGCTCCTTCTCCGCGCACGCCGACCGTGCCCTCGGCGGCTGGGCCGGGTTCTCCATCGGCTGGCTCTACTGGTTCTTCTGGGTCGTCGTGCTGGCCGTCGAGGCCACCGCCGGCGCCAAGATCCTCTCGGGCTGGGTGCCGGGCATACCGCAGTGGGGCTGGGCGCTCATCGTGATGACCGTGCTGACCGCGACCAACCTGGTCTCCGTCGGCTCCTACGGCGAGTTCGAGTTCTGGTTCGCCGGCATCAAGGTCGTGGCGATCGGCGCGTTCATCGTCATCGGCCTGCTGGCCATCTTCGGCGTACTGCCGGGCGTCCACGCCGACAAGGCGTCCTTCGGCAACCTGACGAACCACGGCGGCTTCCTGCCGCACGGGCCCGGCACCATCCTCACCGGTGTGCTGCTGGTCGTCTTCTCCTTCATGGGCAGCGAGATCGCGACCCTCGCGGCCGGTGAGTCCGAGGACCCGCAGCGTGCGGTCACCAAGTCCACCAACAGCATCATCTGGCGTATCGGCGTCTTCTACCTGGGTTCGATCCTCGTCGTGGTCTCGCTGCTGCCGTGGAACGACGCGTCCATCGCCAAGCAGGGCTCCTACGTCGCCGCGCTGAACTCGCTCGGCATCCCCAACGCCGGTCAGATCATGAACGTCATCATCCTGACCTCGGTGCTGTCCTGCCTCAACTCCGGCCTCTACACGGCCTCCCGCATGGCCTTCTCGCTCGGCGAGCGCGGTGACGCCCCGAAGGCGTTCGCCCGCACCACCTCCCGCGGTGTGCCGATGACGGCGATCCTGGCCTCGGTCGTCTTCGGTTTCGTGGCGGTCTTCTTCAACTACGCCTACCCGGACACCGTCTTCCTCTTCCTGGTCAACTCGTCCGGCGCGGTGGCCCTGTTCGTGTGGCTCGTCATCTGCTTCTCGCAGCTGCGGATGCGGAGGATCATCCAGCGCGAGGCGCCGGAGAAGCTCGTCGTGAAGATGTGGCTGTACCCGTACCTGACCTGGGCGACGGCCGCCTTCATCGTCTTCGTCCTCGGCTACATGCTGACCGACACCAAGGGCGAGAGCAGCGGCCGTACGACCGTGCTGCTGTCGGTGGCGGTGGCGGCGGTCGTGGTGATCATCGCCGTGGTGAAGCAGAAGCTCACGGCGGGCCGCCCGGCCCCCGCGGTCGAGGCCCCGGCCGACAAGGTCTCCGTCGGCTGATCCGCCCCCGGCTGGACATGGCCGCATAACCTGACGCCATCTGTCAGGTTATGCGGCCATGCTGCATGCCATGACCTCTGTGGACGACCTCCCGGACCTGATCCTCCTCCGCCCCGGCGACCCCGGTTACGACGGCGAACTCGCCGGCTTCCAGCTGGGTTTCGCCCAGCGGCCCGCCGTGATCGTGCCCGCCCGCTCGCCGGCCGACGTGGTGGCCGCCGTGCGATACGCGGCCGCCGAGGGCCTGCCCGTCGGGGTGCAGGCGACCGGGCACGGGCTGCCCGGCGGGTACGAGGGCGGGCTGCTCGTCACCACCCGGCGGATGGACGGGATCACCGTCGACCCAGGGGCCCGTACCGTGCGGGTGCAGGCCGGGGTGCGCTGGGGGCAGGTGGTCACGGCGGCCGAGCCGTACGGGCTGGCGCCGTTGAACGGGTCGGCGCCGGGCGTGGGCGCGGTGTCGTACACCCTGGGCGGCGGACTGGGCATCCTCGCCCGGGAGTTCGGCTACGCGGCCGACCATGTGCGCCGGCTGGAGGTCGTCACCGCCGACGGGGAGCTGCGGCACGTCACCCCGGACTCCGATCCCGAGCTGTACTGGGCCCTGCTCGGCGCCGGGCAGAACCTCGGGATCGTCACCGAGCTGGAGATCGGGCTCGTACCGGTGCGGACGCTGTACGGCGGCTCGCTCGCCTTCGACGGGCGCGTGGTGGACCCGGCGGCCGTACTGGAGGCGTACGAGGCCTGGACGCGGACCGTGCCCGACGGGCTGACCTCGTCCTTCGCCGCCGTGCCGTATCCGGACCTGCCCGCACTGCCCCCGCAGCTGCGCGGCACGTACGTCATCTCCGTGCGGGTCGCCCACACCGGCGCCGACGGCGAGCGGATCGTCGCCCCGCTGCGGGAGATCGGGCCGGTGCTCGCGGATTCCCTGCGCGAGCTGCCGTACGCCGAGAGCCACACCATCCACAGCGACCCGGACTTCCCGCACGCCTACTACGGCGACAGCGCGGTGCTGCGGGAGCTGGATGTCGAGCGGGCCGGTGCGCTGCTGCGGGCGACCGGGCCTCAGGCGGACCTGATGTGTGTCGTGCAGGTCAATCACCTGGGCGGCGCGCTCGCCCGGCCGGCGCCGAACGCGGTGCCGTACCGCGACGGGCGGTTCCTGGTGCGGCTGCTGACGGTCGGGGAGCGGGAACGCGCCCGGGCCGTGCTCGACCCGGCATTCGCGCTGCTGGCCCGGGACACGCTCGGACGGTCCCTCAACTTCGCCTTCGGCGCCGGGGACCGGAGCGCCGGGCTGTACGACCCCGAAACGCAAAAGAGGCTCGCCCGGGTCAAGGAAACTTATGACCCGGCGAACCTCTTCCGCAGGAACTACGGCGTCAGCGCATGAGTCCTGGCTAGCGCTTGTTCGCGAACTTCCAGGCGGTGGGCAGCGCGCCCATCGCCAGGGCGGCCTTGAGGGCGTCGCCGATCAGGAACGGGGTGAGGCCGAGCGCCACGGCCTGGGAGAGGGAGAGGTGGGCCGCGACGGCCAGGTAGGGCACGCCGACGGCGTAGATGATCGCCTCGCCGAGGAGCATCGTGCCCGCCGTGCGCAGCGGCGAGCGGTCCGCGCCGCGCCGGGCCAGGGCGCCGACGGCGGCCGAGGCGAGCAGCATGCCGAGGATGTAGCCGAAGGAGACCGAGGCGGCGCCGGAGGTGCCGTCCGCGAACCACGGCACGCCCGCGACACCGGCAAGCGCGTAGAGGGCGAGGGAGAGGAAGCCGCGGCGGGCGCCGAGCGCGGTGCCGACGAGCAGCGCGGCGAAGGTCTGGCCGGTCACCGGCACCGGGGAGCCGGGCACCGGGACCGCCACCTGGGCCGCGAGGCCGGTGAGCACGGCGCCGCCGACGACGAGGGCCGCGTCGCGGACGCGGGACGCGGGGAGCAGATCGGCGAGTACTGCGCCGGGGCGAGCGATGGCGGTGGCGGTGCTCATGGGGACTCCGCGGGGTGGTGTGGACACGTCGGGACGTCGTGACGCTATCCCAGCGGACACGCGCCGATCACCGTCGGCGCTCGACAAAGGGTCGAACAGCGCCTTCGTGACCTTCGGACAAAGGGTGCCGCTTACACGCGGTCAGGCGTGATGCCGGTCACGAAGGTAGGGACGCTCAGCTCACTCCGGTGCACCGCACCGCGACTGTAGAGTCCCGCCAAAGCCCTGCGGGCTCGTCTCGCCCGTCGGTCGCCGTCTGGGCAGCACGGGGGCGGTTTGCTAGCTTCGAACGCATGGTTGCCCAGGCCCGGTACCTCACCTCGCGTCGCTATGTCGACCTGCGACGCCAGGGCACGGCCACCTGTCGCCGCCGGGGCTAGGCCCTGTCGTCAAATTCCCGTCGTTCGCCCGCAGGGCGGGCTCGGCGGCGTCTGGTGCGTGCGATCGCAAGGCGCCGGAGCGCCCTCGTGGCGGAGCCACGTGGGCGGTTCGGCAACGCGGCGAGCGTGCGTGCCAGGCGTCGCCGAGCAGGCGGGAATTTGACGACAGGGCCTGGGGGCGGAGCGCTCGGCACGCCTCTCTTTTCGCATCCCCTCGAAACTCCGAGACGTGTCGGCCCCGTTTCCCGAGGACGGTCCTCCATGCCCCGTACCGCGGTATCCACCCTTGTCTCGCCCGTTCCGCGTGCCGCCGACAGCGACCGGCGGCGCACCAGCGCCAGTGTCGTCCTGCGGTCCGTACTGGAGCACGGACCGGTGGCGCGCAGCACCATCGCCCGGCTCACCGGGCTGTCGCCCGCGTCGGTGACCGAGCACTGCGCCCGGCTCGCCGGGCTCGGGCTGATCCGGGAGTCCGCACAGCCGCGCCGCTCGGGCGGGGTCGGCCGGCCGCATGTCCCCGTCGACCTGGACGACACGGGGTTCCTGGTCGGCGGAGTGCATGTGGCCGTGCCGTACACGACGGTCGCGTTGCTGGATCTGCGCGGCCGGGTGGTGGCCCAGCGGGAACTGAAGCACGAACGGACCGATCCCGGCTGGGTGCTGGCGCGGGCCGCCGAGGGACTCTCCGGGCTGCTCGCCGGGGTGCCGGGCCGCCGGCCGCTGGGAGTCGGGGTGGCCGTCGGCGGCTGGGTGGACCGCGGGACGGGCAGCGTGGTCGAACACGAGCTGCTGGACTGGCGTGAGGTGCCGGTGCGGGAGCTGCTCGGTGCCCGCACCGGTCTGGGGGTCCATGTGGACGGGCACGCGCGGGCGTTGGTGAACGGGGAGCGGCTGTTCGGGCGGGCCCGGGGCAGCGGGAGCGTGCTGCATCTGTTCGTGGGCAATATGGTCGACGCGGCCTTCGCGACCAACGACGAGGTGCACCACGGGCCGCGTTCGGCGGCCGGTGCGATCGCGCATCTGCCGGTGCCGGGCGGCAGCGAGCCCTGCCCGTGCGGTCGTACCGGCTGCCTCCAGGCAGAGCTGAGCGAGCGGACGTTGTGCCGGCGGGCGCGGGCGGCCGGGGTGATCGACTCGGCCAACCCGATGCATGTGGTGGCCGCGGCGGCGGCCGGGGACGCGGTGGCCCGGCGGCTGCTGGTGGAACGGGCCCGGGCGACCGGGCGGGCGACCGGGCTGTTGCTCGACGTGCTCAATCCGGAGACAGTCGTGGTGACCGACGTGGGCGTGATCCATTTCGAGGACTGCCTCGCCGCTCTGCGAGAGGCTGTCGGTACGGCACGTTCGGCGGATGTCCTTTCGACGAGTTTCCCGGATTCCGTGCTGGCGGTGGCGGGCGGTTCGGTGGTTCTCGACGTGCTGTTCCGGGATCCGCTGGGTGCGTCAGCTGAGGGTATTTAATTCAGAAACTCCGAATGTTGACAGGGATCAACGAAGGACAGGAACATGCTGGTCATGAGCCTTCTTACGAGCTGTCGCAGCCACTGTTGCTGACACGTTGCCGCGCGTGAAGCGCGTGTTTCCGGCTCCTTGCTCTGTCTTTTCTCCGGCTTCTCGCTCCGGAATTTCGCCTGCCCTTCCCCTCCTTTCATCCGGGGAGTCCTCCCATGCACCGTCGTGTCTTTCTCACCTCCCTGCTGGGCGCGTCCGCCGCCGTGGCGGGCCTCAGCGGCTGCGCCAAGGGCGATGCCTCCGCCGACACCAGGGGCGCCGCCACCAAGCCGCTCGCGGACAAGGTCCCGGCCGGCACCAGCCTGAAGATCGCCTCGTACCTGGGCCAGCAACAGCTGCAGTTCAAGCTGGCCAAGCTGCCGGCCCTGCCGTTCACAGTGTCGAACTGGCTGAACATCGGCGCCGGTCCGGATGTCATCAACGCCTTCCGGGCCAAGTCCCTGGACCTCGCCAACAACGCGGGCATCCCGCCGATCCAGGCGCACTACCAGGGCTTCGACGCGAAGATCGTGGCGATCGACCTCACCCGCAGGCCCAACTACATCTTCGCCACCAGGCCCGGCAGCGACATCCACACCGTCGACGACTTCAAGGGCAAGCGGCTCGCCTTCTCGCAGGGCCAGGCCCAGGGTGTCGTCCTGCTGCGGGCGCTGAGGAAGGCGGGCCTCGCGTACGACGAGGTGAAGCTGGTCCCGCTGACCAGCAATCAGTTCCTCACCGCCCTGCAGTCCGGGCAGGTCGACGTCGCCCCGCTCGCCAACAGCCAGGCACCGGCCTACCTCAAGCAGTACGAGCCCAAGGGCGCCCGCACCATCCCCACCGACGTCGTCGACCTGCTCAACCTGCTGTGGGCACCGCAGTCCGTGCTGAACGACCCCGCGAAGGCCGCAGCGATCGCCGCCTACATCCCGCAGTGGGCCCAAGGCCAGGTGTGGCAGTACGAGCACCCGGACGTCTGGAACGAGGAGTTCTACGTCAAGACGCAGAACCTGACCCTGGAACAGGCGCGGGGCATCGCCAAGCTCGCCAACAAGCCGCTGTTCCCGCCCCGTTGGGACGAGGCGGTCAAGTGGGAGCAGGAGACGGCGGATCTACTCGCCGAGGGCGGGTTCGTGAAGAAGTTCGACGTCTCCTCGCTCTTCGACCACCGCTTCGAGTCGATCGCCGCCAAGGCCGTACCCGAGGAGTACCGGAAATGACCGCCGTGACCACGACGACCGCCGTCGCGACGACGGTGACCGCAGAACTTCCCCAGGTCCGCCGGCGTCGCCGTCTCTCCCCCGGCCGCCGGCTGCCCGCCGCCCGGCTGATCGGCCCGATCGTCGTCCTCGCCCTGTGGGCCGCCGCCTCCGCCGCCGGAGCGCTCGACACGGGTGCCATTCCCGCGCCCTGGACGGTCGTGCGGACAGCCGGTCATCTGTGGACCGACGGCACCCTGCCGACCGACATCCTGACCTCGCTGCAGCGGGCCGGATACGGCTTCGCGATCGGTCTGGCCGCGGGCGTGCTGCTCGCGCTGGCCGCCGGGCTCAGCCGCACCGGGGAGGCGCTCATCGACGGAACCGTGCAGTTCAACCGGGCGATCCCGACCCTGGGCCTGATCCCGCTGTTCATCCTCTGGCTGGGCATCGGGGAGACCTTCAAGGTCGCCATCATCGCGATCGTCGTCTACATCCCGATCTATCTGAACACGCATGCCGCGCTGTCCGGCATCGACGGCCGGTACGTCGAACTCGCCGAGGTGCAGGGCCTGTCCCGGCTCACCTTCGTCCGCCAGGTGGTGATCCCCGGTGCGCTGCCCGGATTCTTCGTGGGACTCCGGCTCGGTGTGACGGGCTCCTGGCTGGCCCTGGTGGTGCTGGAGCAGATCAACGCCACCAGCGGCCTCGGCTACCTGATGTTCCAGGCGCAGAACTACGGCCAGACCGACGTCATCCTGGTCGGCCTGCTCATCTACGGCGTCTTCGGCCTGGTCTCCGACAGCGCGGTCCGTCTCGTCGAACGGAGGGTGCTGTCGTGGCGCCGCACACTGAACAACTGACCCGTCCCGCGGTCCGGCTGCAGGGCCTGACCCGGTCCTTCGACGGCCGTACGGTCCTCGACGGCATTGACCTCGACGTGCCCCCGGGCCAGTTCACGGCCCTGCTCGGGCACAGCGGCTCGGGCAAGAGCACCCTGCTGCGGGCGATCGCCGGGCTCGACCACGGAGTCGTGGGCAGCGGGCGGCTCACCGCGCCCGAGCGGGTGTCCGTCGTCTTCCAGGACTCCCGGCTGCTGCCCTGGCGCCGGGTGCTGGACAACGTCCTGCTCGGCACCGACGGCAAGGACGCCGAGGAGCGCGGCCGGGCCGCCCTCGCCGAGGTCGGGCTGAAGGGCCGCGAGCGGGCCTGGCCGGGCGAGCTGTCCGGCGGCGAGGCCCAGCGGGCGGCGCTCGCCCGCTCCCTGGTCCGCGAGCCCGAACTCCTGCTCGCCGACGAGCCGTTCGGCGCGCTGGACGCGCTGACCCGGATCAGGATGCACGGCCTGCTGCGCGACCTGTGGCGGCGCCACCGGCCGTCCGTGCTGCTGGTCACCCACGACGTGGACGAGGCGATCGTGCTCGCCGACCGGGTCCTCGTCCTGGACCGGGGCCGCATCGGTCTCGACCTGACCATCGACCGCCCCCACCCGCGCTCCTACCGCGAGCCGGTCCTGGGCGAATACCGCGAGCGGCTGCTGGCCGCACTGGGCGTCACGGAGGACCATCGGTGACACGGAGAAGGCTCCATCTGAACGCGTTCCTCATGAACACCGGCCACCACGAGGCCTCGTGGCGGCTCCCGGAGAGTGACCCCTACGCCCACGTCGACCTGAAGCACCACGTGCGGCTCGCGCGGATCGCCGAGCGCGGCACCTTCGACTCCCTCTTCCTCGCCGACGGCCCCCAGCTGTGGGGCAACCTCGCCCAGCGCCCGGCCGGCGCCCTGGAACCGCTCACCCTGCTGACCGCGCTGGCGACGGCCACCGAGCACATCGGCCTGATCGCCACCGCGTCCACGTCCTACAACTCGCCCTACAACCTGGCCCGCAAGTTCGCCTCGCTGGACATCATCAGCGGCGGCCGGGCCGGCTGGAACATCGTCACCACGGCGGGAGCCGAGGCCGCCCGGAACTTCGGGCTCGACACGGAGCCCGCGCACGCCGAGCGGTACGCCCGCGCGGCCGAGTTCCTCGATGTCGCGCTCAAGCTGTGGGACAGCTGGGAGGACGACGCGATCGTCGCCGACAAGGCGGCCGGCGTCTGGGGCGACGACAGCAAGATCCACCCGCCACGGCACCAGGGGACGTACTTCAGCGTGGCCGGTGCCCTCAACGTCCCGCGCACACCGCAGGGTTACCCGCTCCTGGTGCAGGCGGGATCGAGCGAGGACGGCAAGGCCTTCGCCGCCCGGTACGCGGAGGCGGTCTTCACCGCCCAGCAGACCCTCGCCGACGCGCAGGCCTTCTACGCCGACCTCAAGTCCCGGACGTCACAGGCGGGAAGGGACCCCGAGCACATCAAGGTGCTGCCCGGGATCGTGCCCGTCCTCGGCTCGACCGAGGCGGAGGCGCGGGCGGCGGAGCGGCTGCTGGAGGACCACATCGTGTACGCCCATGGGGTGGGCCGACTGGAGAGCCTGCTGCAACTTCAGCCCGGCACCCTGGAGTTGGACGCCCTGCTGCCCGCCGACCTGCCGCCCGAGTCCGCCGTCGAGGGCGCCAAGAGCCGCTACACGCTGGTGGTCGAGCTGGCCTGGCGCGAGAAGCTGACCGTCCGGCAGCTGATCGCGCGACTCGGCGGTGGGCGCGGCCACCTCACCCTCGCCGGGACGCCCGAGCAGGTCGCCGACCGGATCGAGACCTGGTTCACGCAAGGCGCCGCCGACGGTTTCAACATCATGCCCGCCGTGCTGCCCTCAGGCCTGGACGCGTTCGTCGAGCACGTCGTACCGCTGCTGCGCGCCCGCGGCCTGTTCCGCGACGAGTACGGCCCGCGCCAGACCCTCCGGGAGCGCTACGGCCTTCCCCGCCCCGCCAACCAGTACCTCACGCCCGCGTTCGCCTGAAAGGAACCCGCATGTCCATCGAGATCACCAAGGTCACTGCACGCATCGGCGCCCGTGTCTCCGGCGTCGACATCACCAGGCCGCTCGCCCCCGAAGAGGTCGCCGCGATCCGCGAGGCCCTGAATGTCCACAAGGCGCTCGTCTTCGACGCGGGCCCTCTGGACGACGCGGGCCAGCAGGCCTTCGCCCGCCACTTCGGCGACCTGACCACCGCGCACCCAACGGTCGGCGCAGTCGACGGCGCCCCGAACGTGCTGCCCGTGGACAGCGAGCGGGGCCGGGCCAACCACTGGCACACCGACGTCACCTTCGTCCTCAACCCGCCGCAGGCCAGCACCCTGCGCTCGATCACCGTCCCGCCGTACGGCGGCGAGACCCTGATCGCCAACGCGGCCGCCGCCTACCGGGACCTGCCCGAGCCGCTGCGCCGCCTCGCCGACACCCTGTGGGCCGAGCACACCAACGACTACGACTACGCCGTACCGGACGAGGAGATCGACGAGGAGAAGGCCGCCCAGCGCGCCCAGTTCACCTCCATCACGTACCGCACCGCCCACCCGGTGGTCCGCGTGCATCCGCTGACCGGCGAGCGCGGGCTGTTCATCGGCGGGTTCGCGCAGCGGATCGTGGGCCTGTCCGCCGGCGAGTCCCGCAAGATCCTGGACCTGTTCCAGGCGTACGTCACCCGCCCGGAGAACATCCTGCGCCACCGCTGGGCGGAGAACGAACTCGTCCTCTTCGACAACCGGATCACCCAGCACTACGCCATCGACAACTACGACGGGCGGCCGCGCCGGCTGCACCGGGTGACCGTCGCCGGTGACGTCCCGGTCGGCATCGAGGGCAAGGAGAGCTACTCGATCGAGGGCGACGCCTCGCACTACACGCCGGTGCTCACTACGGCGTAGCCGGCATCTCACCCTCCGTGCAGAGGGTGTCCGGATACTGGGCGGCTCCTTCGTCTGAGCGGACGGGCCGCCCAGACTGGCGGGGTTTTTGCCCGCCCATTGCCTTGCCCGGGAGAGCCGCGCCCATGCCCACCAGCACGACCACCGAGACACCGCCACAGCACCAGGGCGGCGGCGCCTCCCTCTCCCACGGCCTCAAGCAGCGCCATCTGTCGATGATCGCCCTGGGTGGCGTCATCGGCGCGGGTCTGTTCGTCGGCTCCGGCGCGGGCATCGCCGCCGCCGGCCCGTCCATCGTCGTCGCGTACGCGCTCTCCGGCCTGCTGGTGATGCTGGTGATGCGGATGCTGGGCGAGATGTCGGCCGCCTACCCGTCCTCGGGCTCCTTCTCCGCGCACGCCGAGCGGGCGATCGGCCCCTGGGCGGGCTTCGCCGCCGGCTGGTCCTTCTGGGTGCTGCTGTGCACGGCCGTCGGCCTGGAGGGCATCGGCGCCGCGCACATCGTCCAGGGCTGGCTGCCGGGCACCCCGCAGTGGATGTGGGTGGCCCTGTTCATGGTGGTGTTCTGCGGGGCGAACCTGGCCGCCGTGAAGAACTTCGGCGAGTTCGAGTTCTGGTTCGCCGCGCTGAAGGTCGGCGCGATCAGCCTGTTCCTGGTCCTCGGCGTGCTGGCCATCGCCGGTGTGCTCCCCGGCACGCACTCGCCGGGCACCGCCAACCTGAGCGACTTCATGCCGCACGGCAACCAGGGCCTGCTGGTCGGCCTGCTCGCCTCGGTGTTCGCCTACGGCGGCCTGGAGACGGTCACCATCGCGGCCGCCGAGTCCGAGAACCCGGTCAGGGGCGTGGCGTCCGCCGTCCGTACGGCCATGTGGCGGATCGCGCTGTTCTACATCGGTTCGATGGCGGTCGTGGTCACCCTGGTCCCGTGGGACTCCGAGGAGGTCGTGGCGAAGGGTCCGTACGTCGCCACGCTCGACCACCTCGGCATTCCCGGCGCGGGCCGGCTGATGAACGTGGTCGTCCTGGTCGCCCTGCTGTCCGCGATGAACGCCAACATCTATGGCTCCTCGCGCATCGCCTACTCGCTGGTCGAGCGCGGCCAGGGTCCGAAGGCGCTGGTCAGGCTGTCCGGCGGGGTTCCGCGGATCGCGGTCCTCACGTCCTGCTTCTTCGGTTTCGTCTGCGTGCTGCTGAGCTACTGGCGCCCTGACGACGTCTTCCCGTGGCTGCTCAACATGATCGGCGCGGTCATCCTGGTGGTCTGGATCTTCATCGCCGTCTCCCAGCTGCTGCTGCGCCGCCGTATCGAGCGCGAGGCCCCCGAGAAGCTGGTCGTGCGCATGTGGGCGTTCCCCTGGCTGACCTGGGTCGCGCTGGCCGGCATGGTGGCGATCTTCGTCCTGATGGCCCGCGAGCCGGACACCCGCGTCCAGCTCTGCTCCACCGGCGGCATGACCCTGTTCCTGGCAGCCGTGGGCTACCTCCGGGAGCGCGTCCGCGCCAAGCGCTGACGCCTCCACGCCTAGAAGGCCCCCGCGTACGACACGCGGGGGCCTTGCCGTTGCCGCAGGCTCCGGATTGTGGCGGCCGCGGGCAGGAGGGACGGTTGTCCGGGGACCCTCGGTGCACACCGGCCCACTCCTGGAGGCCCGACGATGTCGAACCACGATCCAGCGGCAGACGGTGCTGAACGCCGGCCGCGCTCAGAAGCATGGAAGACGGCGCTCACCGTGCTGCAGTCGGCGAAGCCGCCGTTCGTTCCGGAAGGGGCGGAGGCGATGACGGCTCTCGTCGAGTTCCCGCCCGGCGATCCCGGCACCCCTCCGCACCGGCACTCCGGACCTGCTTTCGGCTACGTGCTGGAGGGCGAGATGCTCTTCGAGCTGGAAGGCGAGGCGGAGCGGGTGATCAAGGCCGGCGAGACGTTCTGGGAGCCGGGCGGCGATGTCATCCACTACCAGGACGGGAACAACCGGACGGATTCCTGGAGCCGTTTCCTCGTCACCATGCTGTGTGAGCCGGGTCAGCCCATGCTCACCCTGGTCGACGACGAGGAACTGGCCCGGCGGCGACACCTGCGAGCGCCCCGTCCCGGCGCATGATCCACCGGTGAGGGGCGCCGCCCCGGTCGTCGTCGTGTTCCCCTTACCCGCAGGGCACGTTCAGCGTGAGCAGCGCGGTGTGCTCGCCGTCGACGCTGATCTCGCTCACCGCCGCGTTGCGCAACTTCGGGAAGACCCGGCGGTATTCGGCGAGCGGAATACCGAGCATCGAGCACAGCACCAGCCGCAGCAGGGTGTTGTGCGCGACGACCAGGACCCGCCCGCCGGGGTGGACGACGGCGATGCGTCGCAGGGCGGCACTCCCGCGCCCGGCCGCCGCGCGGGGGTCCTCGGCGCCGGGGAAGGGGTGCGCCACCGGGTCGGCGCGGAACGCGTCCGCCGCCCAGGTCCTGTCGTCGAACTCCCGCCGTCCGCCCGGAGGGCGGGCCTCGCGCCCGCCGCGGAGCGGCTGATGTATGCAGTAGGTGCGTGCTCTGGGGATCCCCCCGGCCGAAGGCTGGGGGAGGGAGTTTGACGACAGGGGCCTAGGGGTTCCGCGCCGCGAACTCGGCGAGCGTACGGCCCTCCATCACCCCGAAGTCGCATTCGCGCAGGCCGGGTTCGCGGTGCGGGGTGAGACCGAGAGCCCGGCAGGCGGGATCGGCCGTGGCGGTCGCCCGGGACAGCGGCGAGGTCCAGGCGGCGTCCACCGGATGCGCGGCGGCCCACCTCCCCAGCGCCTCGGCCTGGGCGTACCCGGTGTCGGTGAGGGCGACATCGCTGACTCCGGCGTACCGGTTCTCGGCATGCCAGACGGTCTGTCCGTGGCGGGCGAGGAGCAGGGTGGCGGAGGTCATGGGCAGCAGTGTCCCCCTGGGCTCGTCGCGGCCTCCCGCGGTCCGGAAGCCCTGGTGGCGACCGTCCGGCATGCGAGGTGCGGGCGGGGGGCGCACGATGAACGCATGTCCGACAAAGACATCGCACGCGGCGGCGGGCGCCGAATGGTCCGGGCAGCGGCCATCCTCGCGCTCGCCGCATCAGCGCCGTGGCCGGCCGCCGGTTCCGCACAGGCCGCGCCCGACCACGACACCATTGCCCTGCAGACGCTCGACGACATCGTCAAGGGCGACTACAAGGCCGCCACCGCCCACTTCGGCGCTGACATGCGCAAGCACCTGCCGCCGGAGGGGCTCGAGGATTCGTGGAAGCACTACCAGGACGAGTTCGGGCACTACAAGTCGCACCAGAAGCCCAAGGACGTCAAGTCCGGCCGGTTCACCGTGGTGAGCGTGCCCCTGCGCATGGCGAAGAGCGCCGGCGAGTTCCGCGTGACCTTCGACAGGTCCGGTGCCATCGCCGGCCTGTTCTTCCTCAGGCCGGGCGTGCCGGTCCCGAAGTCGATGCCCGCTTGATCACGGCTTCAGCCGCGCCAGCGCATGCGCCGCCACCGCCCCCGGCAGCCACCCGCGCAGCTCCAGCTCCCCCACCAGCCGTGCGTACGGTTCGGCGAACCGCGCCGTACGGCCGGGCCGCGGCTCGACCGTCGTGGCCACGCGGGCCATCGACTCCGCGACCGCGGCGAGGCCCGGCCCCGCGCCCGTGCCGTAGGCGGCCGGCGCCGCCATGCCCAGAGCGGGTTCCGGCCGCTCGGGGATGCGGACCGGGCGGCCCAGGACGTCCGCGCGCATCTGGGTCCAGTAGGCGCTGCGGGCCGCGCCGCCGGTGAAGGTGAGGGGGCCGTCCACGGGCGCGCCGAGGTGGTGGAGGTGGTCCAGGCAGAGGCGTTCGGCGAAGGCCACGCCCTGCAGGAGGGCCGCCCACAGGTCGGCGTCCGACTCCGGGACGCCGAGCAGGAGCGCGGTGGCCTGCGGGGCGCGGAAGGGGAACCGTTCGCCGGGTGAGACCAGTGGGTAGGCGACGGCACCCGAGGGCTCGTACGCGGGCGTCCAGGGCGTGGCTGGCATCGGCCGAGGACCGTGCCGTCGGCCGTCACGAGCAGTGCCCGCGCCCCTTGGGTGCCGAGGTCGATCCCGAGCCACGCCTCCGGCATCCGAACCTCCGCACATCGCGACCGGTCCTGTGAACTTCCCGCTCTCCCCCGGGATTTATCGGCACTGGTGCCCAGCAGGTGCAGGAACCAGCGGCGCGACAGGCGGTCGTGCACGACCCGCACGAGGAGCACCTGGAGAGGTGTGCGGAAGGGTGGAGCGGGCCCGGAGCCGACCGGGCCCGCTCACCGCGCCTCACAGGTTGCTGAAGTCCGGCCCCTGCGTCCTGGTGCGCTTGATCTCGTAGAAGCCCGGTACCGAGGCCACGGCGAGCGTGCCGTCCCACAGGCGGGCCGCCTCCTCGCCCTTCGGGGCGGGGGTCACGACCGGGCCGAAGAAGGCGATCTGCTCGCCGTCGGGACCGGGCACCGCGATGACGGGGGTGCCGACGTCCTGGCCGACCTTCTCGATGCCCTCCTTGTGGGAGGCGCGCAGCTCGGCGTCGTACGCGAAGTCCTGCTGCTCGGCGTGGTCGATGAGGTCGGCGGGCAGGCCGACGTCCGCGAGGGCGCCGGCGATGGCCTCCAGGGTGGGGCCCTCGCCGTTGTTGTGGATGCGGGTGCCGAGCGCGGTGTACAGCGGGCCGAGGATGTCGTCGCCGTGCTTCTGCCAGGCGGCGGTGACCACGCGGACCGGCTGCCAGGCCTTGGTCGCGAGCATCTCCCGGTACTCCTCGGGCAGCTCGTCCAGCCTGTTCTCGTTGAGGACGGCGAGGCTCATGATGTGCCAGCGGACCTCGATGTCCCGGACCTTCTCCACCTCCAGCACCCAGCGGGAGGTCATCCAGGCCCAGGGGCACAGCGGGTCGAACCAGAAGTCGACGGGGGTCTTGCCGGACTCGGACATGGCTCTCCTCAGCGTAAGACTCTTTTCAACCCTCAACGACGTCCTCGCGACCCGCATTCCCTGCTGACCGCTGTCAGGGGCACATGGCAGGATCGGTCCTGTTCAGCCTCATCCACGCGATCACAAGGGAGTGCCGTCCGTGCCCGGTGAGAATCTGTCCCGTGACGAGGCCCGGGAGCGGGCCGCCCTGCTGTCCGTCGACGGGTACGACGTGTCCCTGGACCTCAGGTCCGCCGTCGGCGACGGGGACGGCGAGCCGCGCACGTTCCGCTCGGTGACCACGATCCACTTCCGCTGCAACGAGCCGGGCGCGGCGAGCTTCGCCGATCTGATCGCGCCGAGTGTGACCTCGGTGTCGCTCAACGGCCGGGACCTGGACCCGGGCGAGGTCTTCGACGGCGCGCGGATCGCGCTGGAGGACCTGGCCGCGGAGAACGAGCTGGTCGTGGACGCGCAGTGCGCCTACTCCCGCACCGGTGAGGGTCTGCACCGCTTCGTCGACCCCGAGGACGGCGAGGTCTACCTCTACACCCAGTACGAGCCGGCCGACGCCCGCCGGGTCTTCGCCAACTTCGAGCAGCCGGACCTCAAGGCGCCGTACCGCTTCGAGGTGCGGGCGCCCGAGGGCTGGACGGTGTGGAGCAACGGCGCGGGTGAACTCGCCGACGGAGTCTGGCGGTTCGCGGAGACCAAGCCGATCTCGACGTACATCACCTGTGTGGTGGCGGGGCCGTACCACTATGTGACGGATTCCTACGAGCGGGTGTTCGAGGACGGCACCAAGCTGGAGATCCCGCTCGGCGCGATGTGCCGCAAGGGGCTCGCCCCGCACTTCGACGCCGACGACGTCTTCCTGGTCACCAAGCAGGGCCTGGACTTCTTCCACGACCACTTCGACTACCCGTACCCGTTCGGGAAGTACGACCAGGCGTTCGTGCCCGAGTACAACCTGGGCGCGATGGAGAACCCGGGTCTGGTGACCTTCCGCGAGGAGTACATCTTCCGCGGCAAGGTGACACAGGCGTCGTACGAGGCGCGGGCGAACGTCGTCCTGCACGAGATGGCGCACATGTGGTTCGGCGACCTGGTCACCATGGAGTGGTGGGACGACCTGTGGCTGAAGGAGTCCTTCGCGGACTTCATGGGCACGTTCGCGAACGTCGGCGCGACCCGCTTCAAGGACGCCTGGATCACCTTCGCCAACCGCCGCAAGGCCTGGGCGTACCGCGCGGACCAGCTGCCCTCCACGCATCCGATCACGGCGGACATCCGTGACCTGGAGGACGCCAAGCTGAACTTCGACGGCATCACCTACGCCAAGGGTGCCTCGGTGCTCAAGCAGCTGGTGGCGTACGTCGGCCAGGACGCGTTCCTGGAGGGCGCACGGCGCTACTTCAAGCGGCACGCGTACGGCAACACCCGGCTCGGCGACCTGCTGTCGGCGCTGGGCGAGACCAGCGGCCGGGACATGTCGGCGTGGGCGCGTTCGTGGCTGCAGACGGCCGGGGTGAACTCGCTGACGCCGCAGGTTCTGCTGGACACGGAGGGCCGGGTGGCCGAGGTGGCGGTGGTGCAGGAGGCGCCGGAGTCGCATCCCGAGGAGCGCCCGCACCGGATCGCGGTGGGGCTGTACCGGCGTACGCCCGAGGGCGCGCTGGAGCGGTACGCGCGCGTGGAGACGGACGTGCACGAGCCGCGCACGGTCGTCGCGGACCTGGCGGGCGCCGAGGCCCCGGAGCTGGTCCTGGTCAACGACGACGACCTGACGTACTGCAAGATCCGCTTCGACGTCACCTCGCTGGCGACGCTCAAGGAGCACCTGGGCGCGCTGACCGACCCGCTGGCCCGGGCGCTGTGCTGGTCGGCGCTGTGGAACATGACCCGGGACGCGCTGCTGCCGGCGCGGGACTTCGTCGGTCTGGTGCTGCGGTTCGCGGGCCGCGAGTCCGACATCGGGGTGCTGCAGATGCTGCACACGTGGGCGAACTCGGCGCTGGTGCACTATGCGGCGCCGGAATGGCGGCAGACCGGCGGTGAGCTGCTCGCGCAGGGCGCGCTGCGGGAGCTGGAGGCGGCCGAGCCGGGCAGTGAGCACCAGCTGGCGTGGGCGCGTTTCTTCGCGACGGTGGCGTCCGGCGAGACGGACCTCGCCCTGCTGAAGCGCCTGCTGGACGGCGCGGAGACCATCGACGGCCTGGAGGTGGACCAGGAGCTGCGCTGGGCGTTCCTGGAACCGCTGGCGGCGCACGGCGTGGCCGACGAGTCGGTCCTCGCGGCCGAACTGGCCCGCGACGACACGGCGTCCGGCAAGCGCCACCAGGTCCGCTGCCTGGCGGCACGCCCGTCGGCGGCGGTCAAGGCGCAGGCCTGGGCGCAGGTGGTGGAGTCCGACGCGCTGTCGAACGCGCTGGTGGAGGCGACCATCGCGGGCTTCGCCCGGCCCTCGCAGCGGGAGCTGACGGCGCCGTACGCGGAGAAGTACTTCGCGGCGATCGAGCGGGTGTGGCGGGAGCGGTCGATCCAGATCGGCATGGACGTCGTACGGGGTCTGTTCCCGGCGCTGCAGGACCGCCCGGAGACGCTTGAGGCGACGGACGCGTGGCTTCAGGCGCACCGGGACGCGGCGCCGGCGCTGCGCCGGCTGGTGCTGGAGGCGCGGGACGACCTGGCGCGGGCGCTGCGCGCACAGGAGTGCGACGCGACGGCCCTCGGCGACTGACCTTTGGCCTGAGCTTGGGTCGCCGGTGACCGTTACGGAATTCGGTCAATGTGACCCGTAACCCCTGGTCCGCACCTGATCGGACCAGGGGTTTCCCGTCCCTACTCGGCACCCGAACACCTGACCTTTAGTCCGGGCTTGTCCGCATTATTCGACGACCGTGTAACAGCGGTTAACGAGGGGACCGGGCGAGGGAATCCCGACGCCATGACGCACAACACCCCGCTCTCCCCCCGCCCGCTCAGCCACCTCTCCCAGGTCCACCGCCGCGTTCTGACGGAGGCCCAGCTCCGCTCCCACGGAGTGACGGCGGCCGAGCTGACCGACCAGTGCCGCCCTGCCGGACCCTGGCGGCAACTGCTGCCGAACGTGGTCCTCCTCCACCCCGGCCCCCCGACGAGCGAGGAGCGTCTGCACGGGGCGCTGCTGTACGCGGCCCGCGAGGCCGCGCCCGGCGTCCCGGCCCAGCCGACGGCCGAGGAACCGCACCGCCCTGTCTACGCCGACGCGATGATCACGGGCCTCGC
Source organism: Streptomyces sp. NPDC002076 (assembly GCF_053593835.1). Classification (NCBI taxonomy): domain Bacteria; kingdom Bacillati; phylum Actinomycetota; class Actinomycetes; order Kitasatosporales; family Streptomycetaceae; genus Streptomyces; species Streptomyces sp. NPDC002076. Next base: position 493,835 of record NZ_JBSFDI010000003.1, on the reverse strand, counting down.
GGCCCTCACCCTCTACGGCTTCTCCGCCACCCCGCCGCTGCTCTCCCTGGACCATGTCGACGTCCTGGTCCCCCGCCTGCGTCGAGTGCGCTCCACGGGCTATGTCCGCATCCTGCGCACGCCCGACCTGCCCGCGCCCAACGCCGTGACGGGCCTGCCGGTGGCACCGGTGCCGCGGGCGCTGGCGGACGCGGTGGCGGAGCTGACGGACGCGGAGGCGGTACGGCGGCTGCTGACCGAGGCGGTGCGCGGCCGCCACTGCGAACCGGCCGCCGTCGTAAGGGAGTTGACCCAGGCGAAGCTCCTGAAGCGCCCGCACGTGGTGGACGCGGTGGACTCGATCGTGGCGGAGGGCCGCTCGATCGCCGAGCACCGCCTGTACCGGATGGTCGGCGAGTACGGCCTGCCCGACCCGGTCTGGAACGTCGACCTGCGGCTGCCCGGCGGCCCGCACCTCGGCGGCCTGGACGCGTACTGGCCCGACCAGGCGGTGGCGGTGGAGCTGGACACCCGGGCGCCCCGCCAAGGCCATCGGCAGGACGACGACGCCCTCTGGTCCGAATACGCCCGCAAGCGCGAGCACCTGGAACGCCTCGGGATCACGGTCGTGTACATCACGCCCAAGAAGCTCAGGGACGCGATGGAGCAGCAGGCGGCGGTGGTCCGCACGGCCCTGATGGCCTCGGCCGACCGCGACCCGGCCGCGTATGTCGTGGTGCTTCCCCGGTAGTGACGGACCGGGAGGCATCGAGAGGGCCGAAAGGAGCCCTCAGGAGGGGAGAGGAGGGGCCACCGGGCGATTCCGGTGTCCCCTCCTCGTGCGTCCCGCCGCTTCACCCGAACGGACGAGCCGCGCGGGCGGCACGGGCCCGGCCACTAATGATGAGAGGTATGCGACACACCCGGATAGCCGCGTCCGCGGCGTCCCTCCTGCTCGCCACGGCCTGCCTCGTCGCCGCCCCCGAGACGGCACAGGCGGTGCCCCGGACGGCGTCCGTGGGCTTTGTGGCCCTCGGCGACTCCTACTCCGCCGGGCTCGGTGCCGGCGCCTATCTCCCCACCGGCACCAACTGCAAGCGCAGCGGCCGGGCGTACCCGGTGCTGTGGGCCTCGGCGCACAAGGTGACGGCCTTCGCCTTCGCCGCGTGCAACCACGCCCGGACGAGCGACGTACTGTCCGGCCAGCTCGGTAGGCTCGGCCCGGGCACCAGGCTGGTCACCCTCACCGTCGGCGGCACCGACGCGGGCTTCGTCGGCGTCATGACGACCTGCGCACTGGGTGGCACCACCCGCTGTCTGTCGGCCGTCGCCGCCGCCCGCGCCACGGTGGACAGGGCCCTCGGGTACAGCCTCGACCGGCTCTACTCGGCCATCAGGGACCGGGCTCCCGCCGCCCGTGTCGTGGTGCTCGGCTATCCGCACATGTACCACCTCAGAGGCACCTGCGAGATCGGCCTCCAGGACACCGCGCGCGCCGCCATCAACGACGGTGTGGACCACCTCGACGCGGTGATCGCCCACCGCGCCGCCGCGCACGGGTTCGCCTTCGCCGACGTCAGGGCGGCCTTCGCCGGCCATGAGATCTGCTCCACGACCCCCTGGCTGCACAGCGTCGACCTGCTGGCCCCCACCGAGTCGTACCACCCCACGGCACCGGGCCAGTTGCTCGGCTATCTCCCGGCCCTAGACCGCATCTCCTGACGGGGTCCTGACAGCCCCAGCCCTACGCTCTGGTTCATGTCTGCCGAATCCGTGACCCTGCGCCCGGTGAACGAGGACGATCTGCCCCTGCTGGAGCGCTTCCTCAGCGAGCCCGAGACGGCGGGGCCCTTCCAGTGGTACGGGTACGCCGACCCACGGCGGTTCCGGCAGCGCTGGGCCGAGAACCGGCTGCTCGGTGAGGACGGCGGCCAGTTGATCGTCGCGGCCGGAACCGGGCCGCTGGGGTTCGTCGCCTGGCGCAAGGTCGTCGTCTCGGCCTCCACCTACTGCTGGAACATGGGCGCCCAGCTGCTGCCCGAGGCCCGTGGCCGGGGCATCGGCACCCGGGCCCAGCTACAGCTCGTCCGCTACCTCTTCGCCCACACCCCCGTGATGCGCATCGAGGCCGACACCGAGGCCGAGAACATCGCCGAGCAGCGGGCCCTGGAGAAGGCCGGGTTCACCCGCGAGGGCGTACTGCGGGGCATCGTCTTCCGGGACGGCCGGTGGCGCGACGGCGTCGCCTACAGTGTGCTGCGCCACGACCCGCTGCCCACCGACGTGTGAGGCGTACACCTCGTCGAGCAGGGTGGCGTAGGCCGCGATCATGCGGGTGCGGCTGAACCGCTCCCGGGCGGCCTCAAGGGCCGGGGCCAGTTCCGTACGGCCGGCGGCCGCCGCGGACCAGGCCAGGGCGATCGCACCCGGGTCCGGCGGGGTGACGAAACCGAGGCCCTCGACGATCGACGCACTGTCGCCGACGTCGGTCGTCACCGGAACCGCGCCGCACATCATGCCCTCGATCAGGCACAGCGGCGCCGCCTCGCCGGAGACGGAGGTCAGGGCGACGACGTCGGCGGCGGCGTAGACGGCCGGCATGTCGTGCCGTACCCCGAGCAGGTGCACCCGGTCGGCGAGGGACGGTGCGTCCGCGAAGGCCTCGGCGAGGTCCGCGCGCAGCCCGGAGTTGTCGGGGGTCATCCCGGCACCGCACATCAGCACCTGCCCGCCGCCCTCCCGGGCCAGCCAGGCGCGGGCCGCCCGGAGCAGCAGGGGGACGTTCTTCATCGCGGCGTAGCGGGCCGCGAAGACGACCACCGGCGCCCGGTCAGCGATCCCGAGGGAGGCGCGCAGGGCGAGCCGTGCGGCCGGGTCCGGGCGGAAGCGGAGCAGGTCGACACCGTTGGGGATGACGTGCAGCAGCCGGCCCGGGATGCCGGCGGCCTCGTAGGCGGCCCGGGTGGACTCGGCGCAGCACACGCACGCGGCCACCGTGCCGTCGGCGATGGCGGCCTTCAGCTCGTCGAGCGCGGGTCCCTGGTTCTCCGGGTCGGAGCGGTGCAGACAGACCACGACCGGGCGGCGGGGCAGGCCACCCTGGTTGAGCAGGGCCAGCGGCTGCTCCTTCAGGGAGAGGATCACATCCGCCCCGGCCATCGACCGAGCCGTTTCGGCCAGCTCGGGCCCGCTGAAAACGTTCGCCGCGAGCGAGCCGTCCACCAGGCCTGCGCTGCGGCCGAGCGAGGTGACGCCGACCCCGCCGCCGGTGAGCGCCCGGTAGCAGTGGTCGTCCTCCATGCGCTGCCGGGTGGCTTCGCGATGGACCTCGCCATGGATGCTGAGCACCTGGTGGGACTGGCCGCCCTCGGCCAGTCCCAGTACGACGTCGCTGTGCACGATCCGGGCTCCTCCGGAGAAGAAGCCCTCGTAGACCGAGAGCACACGCAGTCCGTGCCTCGCGCGCACGCGACCACCCGCCTTGCATAAATGATCGAGAAGATCGAGCCATCCCCGTCCAAAGCGGGTTAGCCGATATGAGGCGGTACGGACATTGCGTCCGCGTTAACACGGAATGACGTCGATGAAACGGTGGCTAACAGAATTCCCCTTCGGCGACCGCGCGCTCGTCGCCGGCCCAGTCCCCGTTGGAATTGAGGGCGAGGGAATGCCGGCCGTCCTCGGTCGCGATCGCCATCGAGACCGAGCCATGGATGCCGCCGTCATGGCCCCACACCTGAACACCGCAGCTCAGCGGGGTTTCCATGAGGCCGAGGCCATAGCGTCCCGGGTAAGAGGAGTCCTTGATCTCGACCGTGGTCTTCATTTCCTTCAGCTGGTGCGGCGGAAGGATCTTTCCGCCGAGCAGGGCGCCGTAGAAGCGGTCGAGATCGGCGGAATTCGAGATCATTTCACCGGCCGCGGAGGCCAGGGACGGATTGAGGTCCGTCACGTCGTACACCGGACCCTTCGGGTCGGTGAATTTCGAGTAAGCGCGGCTGCTCGGGTGCGGGACGGTGACCGTCGTACCCGGCAGCGAGGTGGCCCTCAGGTGCAGCGGGCCGATGATGCGCCGGGTGATCTCGGTGGCGTACGCGTGTCCCGTCACCTTCTCGATCACCATGCCGGCCACGACGTAGTTGGTGTTGGAGTAGTGCCAGGAGGTTCCCGGCGCGAAGTCCGGCCTGTGGCGCATCGCGACGGCCACCAGGTCGCGCGGGGCGAGCGTGTCGTAGCGGTGCCGGCGGAAACCGTCCTCGGTGAAGTAGGCGCGGCCGAAGTCCGCGTCCTCGGTGTAGTTGTAGATGCCGCTGGTGTGGTTGAGCAGCTGCCGTACGGTGATGTGCCGGCCGTCGTGGCCGTGCCCGTGGACGACGCCCGGCAGCCACTTCTCCACCGTGTCGTCCAGCGACAGCCGGCCCTCCGCCTCCAGCTGGAGCAGGACGGTGGCGACGAAGGTCTTGGTGATGCTGCCGACGCGGTAGCGGTCGGCGGTGGAGCGCGGCCTGCCGGTGCCGAGGTCGCCCACGCCGGCGGTGGTGGACCAGGTGCCGTGGGTGTCCTCCGCGGTGGCGGTCACCCCGGGCACACCGGCCGCGACCAGGGCCTCGACGGCCTTGCGCGTGGCGGTGTGCCCGCCCTCGGGCCGGCCGCCGGTGGCTGCGACGGCCGGCGCCGCCAGGGCTCCCGCGAGCAGCAGGGCGGTGGCGCCCACCAGGGTCGTGCGTACACGCATGTCTTCCCCCAACTGTGATGTCGGTGCGGTCGGGGAAAGAAACCGGTGCCGGATGCGCGAAGGTTGCTTGCTGTTCGGCCAGTTGACTGACTTTCAGCCCTTCTTCAGCACCAGCTCGGTGTTCCGGTCGGCAGCGCTGCCCGCGAGGGTCTTGCCGGCGCCGGGGGCGTTGAAGGCCAGCTCGCGGTAGAGAGCGGCGAGGCCGGTCTGGGAGAGATCGGCGAAGTCGGTGCGGTGCGGGGCGGCGGACTCGATCAGGGTGGTGAACACGGAGATCGTGCCGTCCTTGTTGTCCACCAGCTCGATGATGCGGGCCAGGTGGGGGTAGTCGACGTGGGAGGCGGTGGAGATCTCCCAGAAGGAGCGGCCGCCAAAGGCCTGGTGCGGGGTGATGACGTTCTTGTGGATGTGGCCGTTCACCCAGGCCAGCACGTTGGCGTGGGCGGACAGGACCGAGATCACCTCGGCGCCGCTGTGCCGCTTCTCGCCGGGGCGGGCCGGGTCGGGGCGGGTGTTGTCCATCGTCTTGCTGGTGTGGTGGCTGAAGACGACGGCATAGGAGTCCTTGTTGTCCTTCAGCGTCCTGTCCAGCCAGTTCAGCTGGGCGGTGCCGATGGAGCCCTCGTAGTGGCCGCCGGCGTCGGTGGTGTCGAGGCTGATACCGATGACGTCGTCGGAGATGCGGAAGGCGTAGTACTGGGTGCCCGCGTCGAGGTTCGCCGAGGAGTAGCCGTGCCCGACGGGGCCGAGGCCCTGGTGGGCGGGGTCGAGGTGGGCCTTGAGGTAGTCGGCCTGGGTGTAGGGCGCGCGCTTCTCGTCCGGCGTGACCGAACGCATCGAGCGGGCGTGCGCCTTGAGGAAGTCCCGGTAGCCGGTCCCCTTGGGGTCCTTGGCGTTCTTGATGGCGTCCTGGAGCTTCTGGGCGTCGGCGGCGGAGACGCTGAACAGCTTCTTGCCTGCGATGGCCGCCTCGGCGAGGTAGGGGTCGCCGTGGGAGCCGTAGCAGCCGAGCGGGAGGGCGTCGTGGTTGCCGACGGTGGAGTACCAGGGCAGCTTCAGGCCGGGGCTCTGCAGCTCGCGGATCGCGGCGGCCAGGAAGCCCTTGAGCTGCGGGAAGCCGAGCGCCTTGTCGCCGTCGCGGAGGGTAGAGTCGGGCTGCCAGTACAGCTTCAGACCGCTGCTTTGCACACCCTCGTAGTGCTTGGGGTCACCCGAGTTGGGGGTGATCCGGCCACCGCTCATCACCTTCATGAACCACTCCAGTTCGGAGTGGGCGTTGTTGTCGGTGTTGTCGCCGGTGGTCATGACGAAGTGCAGCGGGGCGCCGGTGACGGGGGCGCCCCTGAGGGCGTTGACCCGCTCGACGAGCGAGACGGCGCCGGGCACGGTGAGCGCCTCGTGCGGGCGCCAGGAGTGCACGTCGCGGGAGCGCATGTACTCGAGGCGCAGCGGGTGCTGGACGTCCTGCAGATGCAGGTCGGTGAACTGCACGAACGCGGCGAGGGCCGTACGGCGGCCCGCCCGGCCCGACTTGGGCGCGGCCAGTTCGCTGCGCACCACCCGGCTCCAGCCCGGGCCGTCGCCGAGCCGCCGGTAGCCGGAGCTGTTCCGGGGTGCGGCGACGGAGGCGAGGGTCGTGCCCTTGGTGTAGGGGGCGAGCGCGGCCGCCCCGGCGGCCTGCCGGGAGTGCGCGACCGGCGCCTCGCTGGTGGCGGCCTGGCTGTCGATGGGGCGGAGGGCGTAGCCGACGCCCGCGGAGAGCGAGACCGCTCCGGCGGCGGCGAGGACGGTACGGCGGTTGACCTCCAGGGCGGAGGCGGCGACAGAGCGTATGCGCGACATTGGCGCGATCTCCCCGAGTGCGAACGCGTCGGCAGTGGTCGCGGGTCGTCGCTCGCGCGAACGGCCCGCTCGCTCTGGATCGTTGGCACCGGGGGTGACCTGCGCGTGAACGCGGCGGCAACGCGCAGCGCCGATCACCGTACGTGGATCACGGGATACCGGTCGCGGCCATGGAGCGGATTGCGGGCCGCCGGGGTGCGGTCACTCCTCGTTCATCTCCTGGGGTACGGGAGGGGTCTCGGCGGTGAGACGACCGTTCGCGGGGCGTTCCCGCCAGAGCCGCAGCGCACGGTCGACCAGGGGCACCCGGTTCAGGTCCGGTACGACCGAGAGGTCCCGCCATGCGGCGAAATCTGTGGAGCCGCCGATCTCGTGGCGGAGTTCACCGCCGACGACCTCTCCTTCGTACACGAGACGCAGGGCGTGGTGGTCGGTACGACGACGGTGGCGGCGCCGGGCCAGGGTCAGCCGGAACGAGTCCACGCCGAGAAGACCGGTCACCTGGATGCGGTAACCGGTCTCCTCCATGACCTCGCGGCGGACGGTGTCGTACGGGTCCTCGCCGTGCTCCATGCCGCCACCTGGCAGCACCCACTCGGGGACTCCGCCGGGCCCGGGTGAACGGGCCAGGAGGATCTGTCCGTCACGGACGCACACGGCGTAGGCCGCCACCCTCAAGTTCCGTCGCATTCCTTGGACGTTAGCCCGGAACATCCGGATTCGCTGGTGAATATTCGGGGGCGGACCAGCGCAGCGGCAGGGCAGCCGGGGTCCACAGGGCCTCGGTGAGGGTGAAGCGGACCTTGCGCTCGCCGGCCGCCGTGAACTCGGTGTGCGCCTCGCCGGTGAGCTGGAGGGTGGTGCCGGTGGTCCAGTCGAGGAAGAGCAGTCCGGCGCGGGGGTTGCTGCGCAGATTGCCGAGGGTGAGGAACATGGCGTTGCCGGGGTAGTCCGGCCAGGTCAGCCGGTGCGGCGAGGTGACCTGGACGAAACCGGGGTTGCCGCCGCGATGGCTGACGTCGGCTCCGCCGGGGTGTGCGGTGGCCATGAAGAAGGTATCGGCCGAGCCGATGAACTCCGTTACTCGCGAGTCGAGTTCGCTCAGCCGGCGAGGGCTGCCCGGTGTGCGGTCGGCGAGTGTCTCGTAGGAGTTCCTGCGCTGGATGTACTTGGGGCAGTTGGAGAACACCTGGTCGGCCTCGACGGCGAACCCGCGGGCGGTCGGGCGCAGCCGGCCGTTGAGGCGCATGCGGCGGCGGGTGCGGGGGTCCAGGGCGATGGTTCCGATATGAGTGCCGGGGGTTTTGAGGGCCGTGGTGAGTGGGTGCCCGGCACCGGTGACCACCGACATCTGCCTCGGGCCCGTCGCCCGGACGAAACCCGGTGCCCCGGTGAGCGCCGACGCCCACACCCTCCCCGTCCCCGGGTCCGCCGCTCCCACCACCAGCAGGGGCTGGAGTTCCAGGAAGGCCGCCGCGATCGGCTTGATGTCCTGGCCGAGGGAGCGGCCCACATGGTCGGCGCGGTCGCGGACGCCCAGCAGCTCCTGCACGGCGAGCGAGCCCGCGTGATAGGTGCCCATGACTAGAAGAAGCCGCAGGTCGGGGCGTCCGAGTGGGGTGCCGGGGCGCCGTCGGGGCCGAGGGGGGCGGCGATCTCCAGGCGGATGCCGTCCGGGTCGTGGAAGAAGATCCCGCCGGAGGCGCCGCCCTCGTGGTGGGCGACCACGCCGTCGTAGGCGAAGTCCGCTCCGGCGGCCCGCAGCGCGGTCTCGTACTCCCGGACGCGGTCGATGGAGTCGACCGTGAAGGCGAGGTGGTGCAGCCCGGGGCGGGCGCCGTCGTACGCCCCCTGCGCCTGCTGCCAGAGGGTGACGAGCGGGGCGCCGCCGGCCTCCCCCAGCATCGCCCAGCACTGGTCGTCCTCCTTGTCCTCGGCGAGCACGGCGAAGCCGAGGAGGTCGCGGTAGAAGGCGAGCGAGCGGTCGAGGTCGGTGACGTTCACACCGGTGTGCGCGATGCGCGGGGCCATGGCTCTTCCCTTCGAGACGTCTAACCGTTGTGATTGAGATTAGACGGTTAGAGATGGTTCGGTCAACCGGTCACGTACTCTTGAGTGGTTAGACGAGAAGGAGTGCCCGATGCCCATCGCCCGCGACCCCCGCCCGCTCACCGGCGAGCCCCTCGCGCTCGACCTGCTCAACACCCGGTGGAACCGGGAAGGCGTGACCCAGGACCTGCTCGACGGCACCGACGGCCTGGCGGTGTGGCTGGCGAGCAACGGGCTGGCCGGGGACCACGCGGCCGACCCGGAGGTGCTGGAGCATCTGCGCGAGGCGCGCGAGGCGATCAAGGCCGCGGTCGACGGGACACCGGCGCAGGCCGCGCCGCTCGTGGACGCCGTACTGGCGCACGGGCGGATCCGGGCCCGGCTGACCGTCGACGGCCCCGCCGAGGAGCCGGAGTTCGCCGATCCGTCGTGGGGGCCGGCCTGGCTCGCCGCCCGGAACTATCTGGACCTGATCACCCGGGCCCCGGAGCGCATCCGGACCTGCGCCGGCGGCAGTTGCATCCTGCACTTCTTCGACACGTCCCGGAACGGCACCCGCCGCTGGTGCTCGATGGCCGCGTGCGGCAACCGCGCGAAGGCGTCCCGGCATTACGCGCGCTTGAAGGAAAACTGACGGCATCACCGGCGATACGGGGCGAACAGCCACATAGACATCGCGGGTTTTCCCCATACGTCGATATCGATTCGGTCAACGATCCCCAAAAGACTGGCCCTTGGGTAAAGCTGAGCGCTCTCGTCCGCTCAATTCCTTTACCTGAGGGATGCCGATGACCCACACGCCCGAGCGTGATCCCATACCCGGTCCGAGACGCCTGGCCCGCATAGCCGTGGCTGTGGGCGTGGTGGCCGCCCTGTCCGCGGCCGGGCCGATACCCCTGGCCCTCGCCGCGGACGCTCCGCCCACCCCGGCCGTCGACTCCGGCGTCAAGTCCGCTCACGACAAGCTCGGTTCGGACGACGCCGATCTGCTCGCCGACGCCAAGGCCGACGGTGACAAGAACGTCACGATGATGATCGCGACCGCCCCGGGACAGACCGAGCAGGTCGTCGAGGAGCTGGACGCGGTCAAGGGCGGCTCGGTGGGCCGTACCTACGACAAGCTCGGTTACGTCCGCGCCACCGTGCCGACGGCCCGGGCCGACGCCGCGATCAGGGCCGCCGCCAAGCTCTCCTCGGTGCACGCCATCGACCTCAAGCAGGAGATCCCGCTCGACGACCCGGCGCCGAACGGCACCAACTCCGCTTCCGTCACCGGCACTTATCCCGGTCCCGGCAAGAACACCCCGGCGAAGAACCCGTACAACCCCTCCTTCGAGACCGGCGCCGTCGACTTCGTCCAGGACCACCCGAAGTGGGACGGCCGGGGCATCACCATCGGCATCCTCGACTCCGGCGTCGACCTCGGCCACCCGGCACTGCAGAAGACCACCACCGGTGAGCGGAAGATCGTCGACTGGGTGACCTCGACCGACCCGATCGTGGACGGCGACGCCACCTGGCGGCCGATGGTCACCGCCGTCTCCGGGCCAGGCTTCTCCTACGGCGGTGCGACCTGGACGGCTCCCTCGGGCTCGTACGAGATCAGCACCTTCAGGGAGTCCGCCACCACCGGTGGCGACGAGAAGGGCGACCTGAACCGGGACGGCGACACCACCGACAGCTGGGGCGTGCTGTACGACCCGGCGGCCGGCACGGTCACCGTCGACCTCGACAACGACCACGACTTCACCGACGACACCCCGATGAAGCCGTACAAGGACGGCTACCAGGTCGGGTACTTCGGCACCGACGACCCGAAGACCGACGTGGCCGAGCGGGTGCCGTTCGTCGTGCAGATCCGCAAGGACGTGCCGATGGACCCGTACGGCGGGTCCTGGGTCGGCAAGAAGGCGGACTTCGTCAACATCGGGGTCATCGAGTCCGAGCACGGCACGCACGTCGCCGGCATCACCGCCGCGAACGGCCTGTTCGGCGGCGCGATGAACGGCGCGGCCCCCGGCGCGAAGATCGTCTCCTCCCGCGCCTGCACCTGGACCGGCGGCTGCACCAACGTGGCCCTCACCGAGGGCATGATCGACCTGGTCGCGAACCGCGGTGTCGACATCGTCAACATGTCGATCGGCGGCCTGCCTGCGCTGAACGACGGCAACAACGCGCGCGCCGAGCTCTACACCCGGCTCATCGACACCTACGGCGTCCAGCTCGTGATCTCCGCGGGCAACTCCGGGCCCGGCGCCAACACGATCGGTGACCCGGGTCTGGCCGACAAGGTGATCTCGGTCGGCGCGGCCATCTCCAAGGAGACCTGGGCCGCGAACTACGGCTCGGTCGTGGAGAAGAAGTACCAGATGATGCCGTTCTCCTCGCGCGGCCCGCGTGAGGACGGCGGCTTCACCCCGACGCTGGTCGCACCCGGCGCCGCGATCAACTCCACCCAGACCTGGCTGCCCGGCTCGCCGGTCGCCGAGGCGGGCTACTCGCTGCCGGCCGGCTACTCCATGCTCCAGGGCACCTCGATGGCCTCCCCGCAGGCCGCCGGCGCGAGTGCGCTGCTGCTGTCGGCCGCGAAGCAGAAGGGCATCGCCCTGACCCCGGCCGGGCTGCGCACGGCGCTCACGTCGACGGCCCACCACATCAAGGGAGTTCAGGCGTACGAGGAGGGCGCGGGCCTGATCGACATCGTGGACGCGTGGGAGGCGGTCAAGGACGACGCCTCCGCGCACGACTACACCGTCAAGGCCCCGGTCGACACCGCGATCGACTACGCCCTGAAGACCCCCGGCTTCGGCACCGGCCTGTACGACCGCGAGGGCGGTCTCAAGGCCGGCGAGAAGAAGACGTACGACATCACCATCACCCGTACCTCCGGCCCGGACCGGGCGGTCTGGCACGAGCTGAGCTTCGCGAACAACGCCGGCGACACCTTCCGGATCCTCGGCGACGACGTCGTGCGGCTGCCGCTGAACCAGCCCGTGACGGTGAAGGTGCAGGCGGCCCCGGGCTCGGCGGGCGTCAAGAGCGCGATCCTGGAGGTCGACGACCCGTTCACGGAGGGGATCGACAAGCAGATCCTCACCACCGTCGTGGTCTCCACCCCGGTGCACCACACCTACACCGCGACGAACTCGGTGCAGCGCAACAGCACCCGGTCGTACTTCCTGACCGTGCCCGAGGGCGCGAAGTCGCTGGAGGTGGCGATCGGCGGACTGAAGGACAAGAGCCAGACCCGGTTCATCGCCATCCACCCGTACGGCGTCCCGGTCGACAACACCGGCACCCCGTACTGCTACCCGAACTACCTGGACGGCAACGGCTGCAGGCCCGACGTGCGCTCCTACGCCGACCCGCAGCCGGGCGTCTGGGAGGTGGAGGTGGAGTCCCGCCGTACGTCCCCGCTGCTGGACAACCCGTACACGCTGGACGTCTCCGTCCTCGGCGCGGCCTTCGACCCGGAGACCGTGACCGTGCCCGAGGCGAAGGCGGGCAGCCCGGCCGCCGTCACCTGGAAGGTGACCAACCGGTACGCGGCCCTGGACGGCAAGCTGGTCGGCGGCCCGCTCGGCTCGGCCAAGACGGCCCGCCCGACCATCAAGCAGGGCGAGACGCAGACCACCACGGTCGACGTCCCGGCCGGTGCCACCTCGCTGGACGTCGCCATCGGGGGCGTCTCGGACCAGGCGGCCGACCTCGACCTGACGGTGTACGACGCGAGCGGCAAGCAGGTCGCCCAGTCCGCCGACGGCGACTCGGAGGAGGCGGTGTCCATCCCGTCGCCGGCCGCCGGCACGTACACCATCAAGGTCGTCGGCTACTCCGTTCCGTCGGGGGCGACCGACTACGACTACCGGGATGTGTTCTTCTCCCCCACGCTCGGCAGCGTCGGCGTCGACGGCTCGACTCCGGTCAAGCTCGGCACGGGCGACTCGGCCACGGTCGGCGGACAGGTCACGGCCGCCGCCGAGGCCCCGGCCGGCCGTGAGTTCTTCGGCCGGGTCCAGCTGGTGAACGCGCGCGGCACGGTCGCGGGCACCGGCAGCGTGAAGATCGAGAAGGTCACGCCGTAACGGAGTGGCTGGGGTGAGGGGCGGGTGTCCGGCCGGGCACCCGCCCCTCACGGCCTGTCGGTGGGTGCCTCTTCGGCGGGGCAGGTCAGGTGCCGGGACCTGGGCAGCGCCTCCGTGATCCAGGCGCGGTTGACGGAGACACGGGTGTCGCCGACGGCCCACAGGCTCGCGTTCTGCTGTCCCATGCCGACCTGGACGAGTACGTGCTGGCCCGTGCGCGGGGCCGGCTTCGCGCCGCCGTCGAGCAGAAAGCTGACCCGGGCCGGTCCGTGCGGGGGCTGGTACGCGGGCTTGTAGGAGCGGATCACGGTCAGTGTGATCCGGCTCCACGGGGACGGCTTCTGCGGTTCCACCGCGGTCACGGTGCCCTCCACGACCAGCCTGGAGCAGGCCAGGTCGAGTGCGGGGTCGGAGGGCCGCCCGCCGTCCCCGGAGTACTTCGCCGCGGAATCGCCCGCAGTCTTGGCCGTGGAGGTGGCGCTGTTGTCGTCCGAGGCACCGGAGTGCGTCACCAACCAGCCCAAGCCGGCGACCACCGCGAAGGCGGTCGCCCCGGCGAGCGAGCCGAACGCGATCCGCAGGACCCGGCGCGGTCCGGAGGGGCGGCCGGGGTGCGCGGGCCGCGGGGGGCGGCGCCCGGCGCGCACCGGTCGCGCGACTCCGCGAGGCCGCGGCGCCGGCCGGGGACTCTCTTCGGGCGCTGCCTCGTGCTCCGTCGCCCGCTCCCCGGTCAGCGCCTCCGCGAGCCAGGTCAGCTGCTCCTTCAGCACCGCCACATCGGCCTCGGCGGCCCGGTGTTCGGCGAGGAAGCCGGGGTCCCGGCGGGCCTCCTCGGTCAGCGGTTCCCCGGTGACGGCGGCCATCAACGCGTCCATGCCGCCGTACTCCCCCGCGCTTTCGTGTCCGGCGGTCACGTCACACCACCTCGTCCTCGTGCAGGCGGGCGCGCAGGGCGCGGACCGCCGTGTGCAGCCTGCTCTTGACCGTGCCCTCGGGGATGTCCAGCTCCTCGGCGATGGCCCGGACGGGCAGGTCGGCGAAGAAGCGCAGGACGAGCACCTGTCGCTGGGCGGCGGGCAGGTCGTCCAGTCCGCGGGCGACGGCGAGGGAGAGCAGGCTGGTCTCCTCGCCGGAGGGGTGCGCGGGCTCGCGCAGCGCGGCCAGTCGCTCCCCCAGCCGCTCCTGGCGCCGCTTGGCCCGGTGCCAGTCCATGGCGAGGTTGGAGGCGACCACCGCCGCCCACGCCGACACGTCCCGCGGCGCCTCCCGCCCGCTCGCGGTCCGCTCCAGCAGCCGCAGCCGGACCTGCTGCACCCCGTCCGGCAGGTCCGACTGCGGCACCCCGCCGAGCGCGAGCACCGCCCGCACCCGGCGTTCCTGGGCCGCGTCCAGCGGATCGTCACCGGCACGGCCCGTACGGTCCGTACCGGCGGCATACGCCCCCTGGTCGCGGCGCGCCCCTCCGCGCAGCACAAGCCACCCCCTCACGCGTTTGCCCCTACGACGCGGCAGCGGGCCGAAACGTTCGGACCGGTTTCCGGCGGTCCGCAGAGGCGTGCGTCACATCGCCGTATGGCCGGAGACCGTACGGGCAGGCACGGGACAGCACAGCTTGCGGCCCGGGCGCCCGACGGAGGGAATTTCTCCAGCTCAGCGAGGTGTTCGACGGAGGTACGGAACCGTCCGCAGAGTGATCGTGTCCCACTCCTCGGGCACGCCCCGCAAAGAATTGGACAGGTGGACCGGGGTCGGCCGCATGATGGAAAAGCCCCGGTCATGGACGAGACACATAGAGGGAGTCGCTGTGAGGGTCGGAATCGTCGGAGCCACCGGTCAGGTCGGCACGGTCATGCGCAGGATCCTCACGGAGCGGAACTTCCCGGTGACCCAGCTGCGGCTGTTCGCCTCGGCGCGCTCGGCCGGCACCGTGCTGGACGGGGTGACGGTGGAGGACGCGGCGACCGCCGACTACACCGGCCTGGACATCGTGATCTTCTCCGCGGGCGGCGCGACCTCCAAGGCCCTGGCGCCGAAGGTCGCCGCCCAGGGCGCCGTAGTGATCGACAACTCCTCCGCCTGGCGCAGGGACCCGGACGTACCCCTGGTGGTCTCCGAGGTGAACCCGCACGCGGTCGCCGACCGCCCCAAGGGCATCATCGCCAACCCGAACTGCACCACGATGGCCGCGATGCCGGTCCTGAAGCCGCTGCACGAGGAGGCGGGCCTTCAGGCGCTGGTCGTCGCCACCTACCAGGCGGTGTCCGGCTCGGGTCTCGCGGGCGTGGCCGAGCTGCACGGCCAGGCGCAGAAGGTGGTCGCGGACGCCGACAAGCTGACCCACGACGGCGCGGCGGTCGACTTCCCCGAGCCGCAGGTCTACAAGCGGCCGATCGCCTTCAACGTGGTGCCGCTGGCGGGCAACATCGTCGACGACGGTCTGAACGAGACCGACGAGGAGCAGAAGCTGCGCCACGAGTCCCGCAAGATCCTGGAGATCCCCGACCTGCTGGTCTCCGGCACCTGCGTCCGCGTGCCTGTCTTCTCCGGCCACTCCCTCCAGGTCAACGCCCGCTTCGCAAGCCCGGTCTCCCCGGAGCGCGCGACCGAGCTGCTCGCCGGCGCCCCAGGCGTCGCCCTCTCCGACATCCCGACCCCGCTGCAGGCGGCCGGCCAGGACCCGTCGTACGTCGGCCGCATCCGCCGCGACGAGACGGTGGACAACGGCCTCGCCCTGTTCATCTCCAACGACAACCTCCGCAAGGGCGCCGCGCTGAACGCGGTCCAGATCGCCGAGCTGGTGGCGGCGGAGCTGTCCGCGAAGTAGGTCAGCCGTACCGGGGCGGTCACCGTGGTGTGGCCGCCCCTTTCCGTTGTCGCGGTGCTGGTGGAGACGGCGCCGGTGCGCGAGGATCGCTGACCCGGAGTCCTGAGCGGGAGGTGGGCGTGGACACGTGCGCGGCCTGTGGCGGCCCCCTTCCGGCGCGGGCCGGGCGCCGGGGCCGTAGCTCGGTGTACTGCTCGGCGGCGTGCCGGCAGAAGGCGTACCGGGAGCGGCATGGCGGGGACGGCGGTCTGGAGGAACTGCTCGACACCGTCGGTCGGCAGGCGCGGGACCTGGTGCCGAGGCCCGCCTCGGCGCTCTACACCGGGGTCACCGAACTCTCCGCGTCCGTCGCCCGGCTGCGGCGCATCGCGCGGATCGCACACGAGGCCGCAACGGTTTCCGTCACGCCGGTCGCCGTTACGGAAACCGAAGGGGCTCGCGTCACGCCGGTCGCCGTTGCGGAACCCGCGGGTCTCCTGGACGAGACCGCCTTCGCCGCGCTCACCGAATCGCACCGCCGGGAGATCCGCGCCCACTGCTACCGCATGACCGGCTCCTACGACGACGCCGAGGACCTGGTCCAGGAGACGTTCCTGCGGGCCTGGCGGGCCCGGGACGGCTATCAGGGCCGGGCGAGCGCCCGTACCTGGCTGTACCGCATCGCGACCAACGCCTGCCTGGACTTCCAGCGCCGTACCGCCCGCCGCCCGCAGGCTTACGAGCCGCTGCCCGGCATGGACCACGGCACCGGCGAGCCACCGGCCCGTATCACCTGGCTCCAGCCGTACCCGGACGACGAGCTGCCGGACAGCGCCGCGGAGTCGCGCGAGACCGTCGAGCTGGTCCTGCTGGCCGCGCTGCAGCACCTGCCGGCCCGGCAGCGGGCCACGCTCGTCCTGCGTGACCTGCTCGGGCTCACCGCCGCGGAGACCGCGCAGGCCCTCGGCACCTCCGTGGCCTCGGTCAACAGCGCGCTGCAACGCGCTCGTCCGGCCCTGCGCGAGCATCTGCCCGCGAGCCGTACGGACTGGACGGCCGGCCCGCCGACGGACGACCAGCGGGCCGCGCTCCGGCGGTACATGGCGGCCGCCGAGCGGCTCGACTTCGACGCGATGACCGAGCTGCTGGCGGCGGACGTCACGCTGACGATGCCGCCCAACCCGTTCTGGTTCACCGGCCGCGAGGCGCTGCTCGCCTTCCTCCGCCCGAGCCTCGACCCCGCCTCGCCGATGTTCCTCGGCCACTGGCGCCACCTGCCCGCCCACGCCAACGGGCAGCTCGCGGCCGGGGGCTACGTCCGCCGCCCCGGTACGAACGTCTACCGCGCCCAGGTCCTGGACGTGCTCCGCTTCGACGCCGCGGGCCGCGTCGCGGAGATCACCTCCTTCGAACCGCATCTGTTCCCGGCGTTCGGACTGCCGCTGCGGCTGTGAGCGATGAGCGCCGGGGGTGCCGTACGTCTGCATCGGTGAAACGGACACCACTTCCGAAGGAGTTCACCATGCTGCTCACCGACAAGACCGCGATCGTCTACGGCGCCGGCGGCTCGATCGGTTCCGCGGTGGCCCGCGCCTTCGCCCGCGAGGGCGCCCGGGTGCACCTCGTGGGCCGCACCCGGGAGACGCTGGAGGCGGCGGCCGCCGGCCTCAAGGACGCCGAGGTCGCCGTCGTGGACGCCCTCGACGAGGCGGCGGTGGAGGAGCACGCGGCCGGGGTCGGCAGGATCGACATCTCCTTCAACCTCGTCAGCCGCGGCGATGTGCAGGGCATGCCCCTGACGGCCATGTCCGCCGACGACTTCCTGCGCCCCGTCCTCGACGGCACCCGCGCCAACTTCCTCACCGCCCGCGCCGCCGCCCGCCGCATGGCCGAGCAGGGCTCCGGTGTGATCCTCACCCTCAACAGCGGCTCCGCGCACGGCAGTCCGATGATGGGCGGCACCGGCCCGGCCGACGCGGCCACCGACGCCCTGGTCCGCAACCTCGCCATGGAACTGGGGCCGCGCGGGGTGCGCGCGGTGGGCCTGTGGGCGGCCGGCGTCCCGGAGACCCTCAGCGAGGACAAGCTCCGCGCCGTCGACCCGAACGTGAACATCGCGGGCATCCTCGACCACCTGGCCGGCCTGCGCATGACCCGCCGCAACCCCACCCTCGCCGAGATCACCGCCACGGCCGTCTTCCTCGCCTCCGACCGGGCGGCGGGCATCACCGGGACGTTCGTGAACGTGACCGGGGGAATGTTCCCGGGCTAGGCACCCCTAGGCCCTGTCGTCAAATTCCCGCCTGCTCGGCGGGCGGACGACGGGAATTTGACGACAGGGCCTAGCCCCGCTGTGTCGTGATGCCGGTTCCCAGTGTCCTGGAGCCGGGGAGGGCCAGGATGTCGGCGAACAGGGCGGCGAGGGTCTGCCTGCTCTTTCCCCAGTCGTATAGCTGCCCGGGGATCTCCGCCTTCGCGTGGACGGTGGTGGTGTGGTCGTCGCCGCTGTCGATGTCCACCTGGAGGACACCGCCGAAGGTCTTGCGGTCGGAGGGGATCTCGGCGGTCAGGGTGCATCCGCCCTCGCGCTGTTCCACGGAGTGGACCGCCTGGCCGTGGTAGGCCATGGAGCAGAGCACGGAGGCGATGACCCGGCCGATGGGGGCGGGTATCCCGGTCTCCTGTGATCTGCCGGTCCGCCACCCCCGCTTCAGTGCCCGAGCGCGCCCGCGGGCCGCGCTCCCGCTGCGGATGGCCCTGCCGAGGGCCGGGAACACCACGGCGGCCCTCGCGAGGAACTCCTCGGCGCTCATGGGAACCTGCGCGTGAGCGGCGCAGCCGCTGATCGCCTCGCGGACCACGGGGACGCCGATGATCACCTCGAAGCGGTGCTCATCCGCCCAGTCGGCAGCCGCATCGGCTCCGTTGCCATCCTGCTCTGCTGACATGTCTGCCTCGTGTCGGTGGCGTGGGACGAGCGCCGGCAGTAAACCACTGTGCGGTTGCGGATTTCCGGACGAAAGGCGCCCGGCACGGATGCCGGGCGCCTCGCCGGAGGGTGGCTACTCGGCCGCCGCGTCCGCCGCCTGGGCCTTCAGCGCCCGCTCGACGCCCGAGCGGGACTCCGAGACGAGACGGCGCAGGGCCGCGTTCGGCTCGGCCGCGGCCAGCCAGGTGTCGGTCTTGGCGAGGGTCGCCTCGGACACCTGGACCGCCGGGTACAGGCCGACGGCGATCTGCTGGGCGATCTCGTGCGAACGCGCGTCCCAGACGTCCTTGACGACCTCGAAGTACCGGTCCGCGTACGGCGCCAGCAGCTCGCGCTGGTCGGTCTGCACGAAGCCGCTGATCACGGCCTCCTGCACGGCGTTCGGCAGCTTGTCGGAGTCGACCACCGACGCCCAGGCCTCGGCCTTGGCCTCCACCGTCGGGCGGGCGGCGCGAGCCGTCGCCGCGTGCCGCTCACCGGCGGCCGTCCTGTCCCGCTCGTACTCGGCCGCGATCTCCGCCTCGTCGAAGCGGCCGACCGCCGCAAGACGCTCCACGAACGCCCAGCGCAGCTCGGTGTCCACGGCCAGGCCCTCGACCGTCTGGGTGCCCTCCAGCAGGGCCTCCAGCAGGTCCAGCTGCTCGGGCGTGCGGGCCGTCGCCGCGAAGGCACGGGCCCAGGCCAGCTGGTGGTCGCTGCCCGGCTCCGCCGCCCGCAGGTGGGCCAGCGTGGCGTCGGTCCAGCGGGCCAGCAGGGCCTCGCGGGCGGCCGGGTCGGCGTACAGGTCGATCGCGAGCTTGACCTGGCGGTGCAGGGACTGCACGACACCGATGTCCGACTCCTTGGCGATGCCGGACAGGACCAGGGAGAGGTAGTCCCGGGTGGCCAGCTCCGCGTCCCGCGTCATGTCCCAGGCCGAGGCCCAGCACAGGGCGCGCGGCAGCGACTCCTGGAAGTCGCCGAGATGCTCGGTGACCGTCCTCAGCGACTCCTCGTCGAGGCGGACCTTGGCGTACGACAGGTCGTCGTCGTTGAGCAGCACGACCGCCGGGCGGCGCCTGCCGGTCAGCTGCGGTACGGCCGTCAGCTCGCCGTCGACGTCCAGCTCGATCCTCTCGGTGCGCACCAGCTTCCCGGAGTCGGCGTCGAGGTCGTACAGGCCGATCGCGATGCGGTGCGGGCGCAGCACCGGCTCGCCCTTGGCGCCGGCGGGCAGGGCCGGGGCCTCCTGGCGGACGGCGAAGGAGGTGATGATCCCGTCGGCGTCGGTGGCGATCTCCGGGCGGAGGATGTTGATGCCGGCCGTCTCCAGCCATTTCCTCGACCAGGTCTTCAGGTCGCGGCCGGAGGTCTCCTCCAGGGCGCCGAGCAGGTCGGACAGGCGGGTGTTGCCGAACGCGTGCCGCTTGAAGTAGGCCTGCACGCCCTTGAAGAACTCGTCCTGGCCGACGTACGCGACGAGCTGCTTGAGGACCGAGGCTCCCTTGGCGTACGTGATGCCGTCGAAGTTGACGAGCACGTCGTCCAGGTCGCGGATGTCCGCCATGATCGGGTGCGTGGACGGCAGCTGGTCCTGCCGGTACGCCCAGGTCTTCATGGAGTTGGCGAACGTGGTCCAGGAGTGCGGCCAGCGCGAGCCGGGCGCGTACGCCTGGCAGGCGATGGAGGTGTAGGTGGCGAACGACTCGTTCAGCCACAGGTCGTTCCACCACTCCATGGTGACGAGGTCGCCGAACCACATGTGGGCCAGCTCGTGCAGGATCGTCTCCGCGCGGACCTCGTACGCGGCGTCGGTCACCTTGGACCGGAAGACGTACTGGTCACGGATGGTGACGGCGCCCGCGTTCTCCATCGCGCCCGCGTTGAACTCGGGCACGAACAGCTGGTCGTACTTCTCGAAGGGGTACGCGTAGTCGAACTTCTCCTGGAACCAGTCGAAGCCCTGTCGCGTGACCTCGAAGATCGCGTCCGAGTCGAGGAACTCGGCGAGCGAGGGCCGGCAGTAGATGCCGAGCGGCACGCTCTGCCCGTCCTTCTCGTACACGCTGTGGACGCTGTGGTACGGGCCGACGATGAGCGCGGTGATGTACGTGGAGATGCGCGGGGTCGGCTCGAAGACCCAGACGTTGTCCTGCGGCTCGGGCGTCGGCGAGTTGGAAATGACGGTCCAGCCCTCGGGCGCGCGCACGGTGAACTGGAAGGTGGCCTTCAGGTCGGGCTGCTCGAAGGAGGCGAACACCCGGCGGGCGTCCGGCACCTCGAACTGGGTGTAGAGGTAGGCCTGCTCGTCGACCGGGTCGACGAAGCGGTGGAGGCCCTCGCCGGTGTTGGTGTAGGCGCAGTCCGCGACGACCCGCAGGACGTTGCGCCCCTCCAGCAGCTCCGGCAGGGCGATCCGCGAGTCCTGGAAGACCTCGGCGGGGTCGAGCGCGTCGCCGTTCAGCGTGACCTCGTGGACGGTCGGTGCCACCAGGTCGATGAAGGACTCGACGCCGCCGCGAGCGACGTCGAAGCGCACCGTGGTCACGGACCTGTAGGTACCGCCCTCCTGCGCGCCGGAGAGGTCGAGATCGATCTCGTACGAGTCAACGGTGAGCAGCTCGGCCCGCTGCTGCGCCTCTTCGCGAGTCAGGTTTGTGCCAGGCACGCGGTCATCTCCTCGTTATGTGTGGGTTGCGCCATCCTTCCATGCCGCCCACCGGGAAGGCGATGTCCGGTTCCCGCCGGTGGGCGGGGCGTCGTGGCGGGACGCTGGAGGCATGACGACGACGGACACGACGACCCACATCGCACGTCCCATCCGGCCCAGGGTTCTCGAGGAGCTGCGGACCGCCGACGACGCGGGCCGCCCCCTTGCCCCCTTCACCGACGAGGAGGGCGGCGTCCCGCTGCGCTGCTGTCTGCGCTACAGCGAGCCCGGCGAGCAGATCGCCCTGGTGTCGTACGCGCCGCTGCGCCGCTGGGCCGCCGAGACGGGCGCCGATCCCGGGGCGTACGACGAGCAGGGCCCGGTCTTCATCCACGCCACCGACTGCGCGGGCCCGGCCGACCCGGCGGCCCTGCCCTTCACCCACGCCCACGGCGTGCTGCGCCGCTACTCGGCCGACGGCCGGACCCTGGGCGGCCGCCTGACGGACGCCGACTTCCCGTCCGCCCTCACCGAGGCCTTCGCCGACCCGGAGGTGGCGCTGGTGCATGTGCGGGCGGTGGAGTACGGGTGCTTTCTGTACGAGGTGCGGCGGGGCTAGCGGGGGGAAGGGCGGGAAGGCGGCGACCGGACGCTTCGCCGGGGGCCACAAGGCCGCCTTCGACGGTGAGGTGCAGAGCGAACCGAGCCCGATACGCGCGTCCGGTGGAGCGGGCCGTCCGGCGGACCTCGCCGAGCACGACCGCGTCGCGGCCGCCGACGAAAATGCGCTCGATCCGGGTCGCCGCCTGCCCGGGCACATGGTGCTCGGCCTCCGGCCAGCCCGGACCGCACTCGCGGCCACCCACCCATCAGCCGTGTGAACAACGCTTCAGGTCAATACACCTGGCCGCCGACGTGCGCGGCGACCGCCGCCTCGATGTCCGCCGGGCCGGCCGAGTCGGTGGCCCAGGCCGCGTAACCGTCGGGACGGACCAGCACGGTCGTCCGGCGGTCGCTCGCCCAGTGCGCCACGGTCAGCCGGTCCGTGCGGCCGGGCCCCGCCTGGTACGGCTCCGGGGTGATCAGCACGAACCGGCCGCCGCGCAGGGCCTCGTAGAGGCGGCCGCCGCCGGTCAGGGCGACGTCCGGGACCCGGGTGCCGGTGAGGCGGTGGGCGCCGCGCGGGGCGGGGTAGCGGTAGCCGACGCCGGTGACCTGGCCGGCGACCTTGCGCCGGGCGGGGCCCACGGCGTTCAGGAACGTGGTGAGCGCGGCGCGGGCCGCGAGGGTCCAGGGGCGCTTGGCCATGGCGAGGCGGACGATCCCGCCGCTGCTGCGCAGCACGGACCTGCCCACGGGGTGCCGCTCGGCCTGGTAGGTGTCGAGCAGCGCGGGGTCGGCGTGGCCGCCGGCGACCGCCGCGAGCTTCCAGCTCAGGTTGGCCGCGTCCTGCAGGCCGGTGTTCATGCCCTGGCCGCCGGCCGGGGTGTGCACGTGCGCGGCGTCACCGGCGAGGAAGACCCGGCCGACCCGGTAGGCGGGCGCCTGCCGTTCGTCGCTGTGGAAGCGGGACATCCAGCGGGCGTCGTGCATCCCGAAGTCCCGGCCGAGGGCGAGCCGGGTGATCTCCTGGATCTCCGCCAGGTCCAGCGGCTCGGTGTCGGGGACGTTGCGGCCGCGGTGCCAGCCGATCACCCGGTGGTAGCCGTCCCCGAACGGCGCGAGGAAGGCGAAGGCGTCACCTACGGCGTTGACGGTGAGCAGGGTCGGCGGCTCCTCGGCGAGCCGGACGTCGGCGAGGACCACGGACCGGATCACCGACCTGCCCGGGAAGGGCAGCCCGATCGCGTCCCGTACGGCGCTGCGCATGCCGTCGGCGCCGACGACGTACGCCGCCCGCAGCCTCTGCGTACGCCCCTCGGGCCCGCGCACCTCGACGGTCACCCCGTCGGCGTCCTGGGTGAGCCCGGTCAGCTCTGTCTCGTACCGGAAGTCGGCCCCCGCCTCGACGGCCCGGCGCTCCAGGACCTGCTCCACCTCGTACTGGGGCAGGACGAGGAGGTGGTTGAACCGGGACGGGAGGGCGGCGAGGTCGACGGTCAGCCGGCCGAAGAGGTTGAGGCGGTCGAGGGGTTGGCCGACCTTTTCGAGGTCGTCGGCGAGAGCGCGGGCGTCGAGCTGTTCGAGGGTGCGGGCGTGCAGGACGAAGGCGCGGGAGAGGTTGCTGATCTTGTGGGAGCGCTTTTCGAGGACCGTGACAGGGACGCCGGCTGTGGCGAGGTCGCCGGCGAGCAGCAGGCCGGTGGGGCCGGAGCCGACGACGATGACGGTTCCGGTGGTGCCGGTGACGTCGGGGGTGGTGGTGCCGTTGTTGCCAGTGGTGCCGGTCATGGTGGCCTCCTGGATGCCAACGCCTGTTGGCCAACATGCGTTGGTCAACGCTTGTTGGCAAGCGTAGGAGCGGGCCGTCTGGGAAGTCAACGGTTGTTGGCCCACGCATGTTGGCCTACGCTCGTTGGCATGACCGGCAGCACAAGGACGAACCAGGCGCGCCGCTCCGACGCCACCCGTACCGCCATCCTCGACGCCGCCCGCGAGCGGTTCGCCGCCGACGGCTATGAGCGGGCCACCATCCGCGCGATCGCCCGGGACGCGGGCATCGACCCGTCCATGGTCATGCGCTACTACGGCAGCAAGGAGGGCCTCTTCGCCGCGGCCGTCGCGCTGGATCTGCGGCTGCCCGACCTGACCGGGTTGCCACGGGACGAGGTGGGCCGGGCGCTGGTGAGCCACTTCCTCGATGTGTGGGAGGAGAACGAGGAGCTGACGGCCGTCCTGCGGGTCGGCGCCACGAACCAGGCCGGGGCCGAGCGGATGCAGGGCATCTTCCGGGACCAGCTGCTGCCGTTGGCCCGGCAGGTGTGCCCCGACCCCGAGCAGGTCCCGGCGCGGGCCGCGCTGTGTGCCGCGCAGCTGCTCGGGCTGGCCCTGACCCGCTATGTGCTGAGGCTGCCGGCGGCGCGGGAGCTGCACCGCGAGGAACTGCTGGCGTGGCTCGGGCCGACCGTACAGCGGTACCTGACCGCACCGAGCCCCTGAGCGCCCGGAAAGGCAAAACGCCGAGGGCGCCGACCTCACCCGGGTACGGCAGCACGCGCGTACCGGCGGGAGGACAGGCGCCCCCGGCGAGAGAACCGGTGTCCGGTCAGGCCTTGGCGTCGGCCTTGGACTTCACGTTGGACGAGGGCTTGATCGTCCGGATCTTGGACTTGTCCAGCGCCATCACCAGACCGGCGATGACCACGAACAGCGCGAGCGGGATCAGCACGTAGAGGCCCAGCGTCTGGATGACGCTCAGGCCGGGGCCGGGGTCGTCGCCGTCGTCGCGGGTCAGCGCGAGCGCGGGGGACGACATGAGCAGCATCATCAGCGTCGTACCGGCGGCCAGGGCGCCGGCGCGCAGGGCGTTCTTCTTGTCCACGATCTCAAGTTAGCGAACCACCCGGAAGGCCGCGCGGCCGGGGTCCCGTACGGGGGGTTCACACGCCCCTGGCCTGCCCGAACACATGGAGTAGTGCCTGCAGCCGCGGGGAGGCCGTCAGTTCCTCCAGGGGCACGGGCCGGCCCGCGGAGTCCGCGATCGGCAGCCGCCAGTTGGGGTACTGGTCCCAGGTCCCCGGCAGATTCTGCGGGCGGCGGTCGCCGACGCCGTCCGGGAGCCAGACGCCGATCAGCCGAGCCGGCGTGCGCAGCAGGAAGCGGTGGACGGCGCGGATCTCCTCCTCCTCGTCGGAGCCGGGCGGCCCGGCGGCCGTCAGGTCCAGCAGGCCGAGGCTGCCCAGCAGGGCGAGCCACTCGGCGGCGTCGGCGACGGCCTCGGCGCGTTCCTCGGTCGCCGGGCGGGTGAGCAGGCCCAGGCGGTCGCGCAGGTCGACGTGGTCGCCGGTGAGCCGGGCGGCGGTGGGCGGCAGGTCGTGGGTGGTGGCGGTGGCCAGGCAGTCGGCGCGCCAGCGCTCGGGCGGCAGCGGGCGTCCGTCGCCCTCCCAGTCGCGTTCGAACCACAGCACCGAGGTGCCCAGCACCCCGCGCCGCTGCAGCGTCTCGCGCACGCCGGGCTCGACGGTGCCGAGGTCCTCGCCGATGACGACGGCTCCGGCGCGGCCGGCCTCCAGGGCGAGGATCGCGAGCATGGCGTCTGCGTCGTAGCGGACGTAGGTACCCCCGGTGGGCGCGCTGCCCTGGGGGACCCACCACAGCCGGAACAGGCCCATCACGTGGTCGATGCGCAGGGCGCCGGCACAGCGGAAGAGGGCGCGCAGCAGCTCGCGGTAGGGCGCGTATCCGGTGGCGGCGAGCCGGTCGGGGCGCCAGGGCGGCAGGCCCCAGTCCTGGCCGCGGGCGTTGAAGGCGTCGGGCGGGGCGCCGATGGACATGCCGGCGGCGAACACGTCCTGCTGGGCCCAGGCGTCGGCGCCGACGGGGTGCACGCCGACGGCGAGGTCGTGCACGATCCCGACGGACATGCCGGCCTCGCGGGCGGCGCGCTGGGCGGCGCGGAGCTGGCCGTCGGTGAGCCAGGCGAGGCGGGCGTGGAACTCGACCCGGTCGGCCAGGTCGGCGCGGGCGCGGGCGGTCTCGGCCGAACGGGGGTCCCGCAGGGCGGATGGCCACCGGTGCCAGTCGGAGCCGTGGATCTCGGCGAGGGCGTACCAGGTGGCGTGGTCGTCGAGGGCCTGGCCGTGGGCGGCGCGGAAGTCGTCGTAGGCGGCCCGGCGGCCGGGGCCGAGGGGGACGGCCAGGACCAGGTCCAGCGCCTCGCGCTTGAGTTCCCACACGGCGTCGCGGTCGATGAGGGCGCCCTTGTCGAGGACGTCGGCACGCAGCCGCTCGGCCCGCTCCAGCAGGGCGCCCAGCCGCTCGCGGTCGGCGGCGTACGCGTACTCGGGGATGTCCTCGATCCGCAGGTGGACGGGGTCGGGGAAGCGGCGCGAGGACGGGCGGTAGGGCGAGGGGTCGGTGGGGGTGCCGGGTACGGCCGCGTGCAGCGGGTTGACCTGGACGAATCCGGCGCCGGCGGTACGTCCGGCCCAGCCGGCCAGCTCGGCGAGGTCACCGAGGTCGCCCATGCCCCAGGAGCGGCGGGAGAGCAGGGAGTACAGCTGGACGAGGAGGCCGTGGGAGCGGCCGGGCGGGGCGGGCAGCCGGTCGGGGGCGACGACGAGGTGGGCGTGGCCGGTGCGGCCGTCGGGGGCGACGGCGGTCACCCGGTGCACGCCGAGCGGCAGGTCCGCGGCGGTGTCCCGGTCCTGGCCCGCCTCGGTCTCGACGCGCAGGCGGGTGCCGGGCGGCAGCGCGGCGAGGGCGGCGGGGCCCTGCGGGTCGCCGGCCCAGTGCACCAGCGTCGGCGGCAGCAGGCGCTCGTGCAGCTCGCGTTCCCGCGCGTCGAGGGCGGCGCGTACGGCGGCGGGTCCGGCCGCGTCGACGCCGAGGGCGGCCAGGGCGGCGACCACGGCGGAGGCGGGGACCGGGACGTCGCGGCCGGGGGCGGGGCTGTAGGAGGTGGCGACCCCGTGCAGACCGGCGAGCCGGGCCAGGTCCGCGTCCGCGAAGTCCTCGAACGCCGCGCTCATCTACGGCCTCGCGCCGAAGGCGCCGGACTCGTACGACCCCCCGCCGTAGGTGTCGGATTCGTGCGACCCCGCGCCGAAGGCGTCCGACTCGCTGGTCAGCGGGGCGGCCTCGGCGAGCGGCGGCTCGCTGGTCAGGGGCTCGGCATCGGGCAGGGGCGGCTCGCTGGTCAGCGGGGCCTGGGCGCAGGCGCTCTCCGCGCTGAACACGCACAGCGCGCCGTCGGTCGGGGCGGACGGGTCCGCCTCGGGTTTCCACTGGGCCGGGAGCGGGAGTCGAGCCGGTGCGGCCACGAGGGCCTCCTTCGGGGGGCGGTCGGATGCTGCGGTTTTGAACGGATTACGGCAGGCCTACCCCGTGACGGCGCGGGCACTCCCGAGAGCTGCTCGAACACACGACGACCGGCGGTGCGCGACCCGCGCCGCTGATCACTGTTCACTCAGTACATGGAGCCGGGTACGGCCGAGCAGCGGGCGCGGGCCGGGGCTGCTGTTCGCCGCCGGTGTGCTGTTGGTGCTGCCGCCGGCGCTGTGGGCCGTGGCGGACACCTCCGGCACCGGCCGCGGGCGGGTGCCGTTGACGGTGTTCGCGCTGGTCCTCGTGGTCGGCGGGGGCACGGTGTGGCTGGCCGGGGGCACGGCCAGGGCGGTCGGGCGGCTGCCGGCGGGCCGGGCCCTCTCCGCGGCGACGCTGATCGCGGCGGAGCGGCTGCGCGCCGACCCCTGGGCGGCGGCCCGCACCCACGCGGCGGTGCTGCTGGTCACGATCGTCGGCACGGGGTTCATGGGGATCCGCGGGACGCTCCTGGCCGTCCTGCACAGGATGAGCCGCGACCAGCGGCTCGGCGCGGACATGGCCTTCTACACGACGGACCTCGATCTGACCGCCGTGGCGATCCTCGTCGGCCTCGCGATCACCTCTCTGCTGCTGGAGACGGCGCTGCCGCCGGCCCCGGCGGTCGTGCTGGCGGGCGCCGGCGGCATGGCGATCGGCGTCTGGTACGCCTCGCTGACCCAGGGCCGGCTCACCCAGGCGGTGCCGTACACCGCGCTGCTGGTGCCGGTGGGGGTGTACGCCTGCTGCCTGCTGGCGGCGGCCGCCTCGCTGCCCCTGCTGCGCCGTTCGGCACACCCGGGGGAGCTGCGGTACGCATGAGCCCGAAGGCTCCGGGGGCACAGAGGACCCCCGGAGCCGGCGGGTACGCGAAGGCCCGGATCGTCAGGCGGAAATGCCGTCGATCCGGGCCAGGGCATCGTCCGCGCCGTACGGCTGCAAGTAGGGCAACCAGCGCGGATCCCTATGCCCGGTACCGATGATGCGCCAGGCCAGCCCGGTCGGCGGGGCGGGTTTGTGCCGCAGTCGCCACCCCAGCTCGACTAGGTGACGGTCGGCCTTCACGTGGTTGCAGCGGCGGCAGGAGGCCACCACGTTGTCCCAGACGTGCTTGCCCCCGCGACTGCGCGGGATGACGTGGTCGACGCTGGTTGCGACGCCACCGCAGTACATGCACCGGCCCCCGTCGCGCGCGAAGAGTGCGCGCCGGGTGAGTGGAACGGGCCCCCGATAGGGAACCCGGACGAATCGCTTGAGCCGGACCACGCTGGGTGCGGGGACTGTGACGGTTGCGCTGTGCATATAGGCGCCGGATTCCTCGAGGGAGACGGCCTTGTTCTCCAGGACGAGGACGAGCGCGCGGCGGAGCGGTACGACGCCGAGCGGCTCGTACGACGCGTTGAGGACCAGGACATGCGGCACGGGTGCCTCCTTGGGCGTCGGCGGCGCGTGGCTCGCGCCGGGACGATCTGCAGTCAGTCTCCCCTCATGCCTGGTGGAAGCGCCACCATGTCCCGGTAACGGGCTGGGAGTGTTTTCGACCACACCTGATTCATCCCCCGGATCATGGCCGGTTCAAGCCAGGGTGAGTCCCGTCTCTCCTGCGCCTCTCCTTGGCGGATCCGCGCGATGCGCACACAATGCCCCGTTAGTGTGGTGGCCCTGTCCGTCCGGTGACCTTCTCGTGACCTTCAAGACCTTGACCGCCCGCCGGCACGGACCGTGCAGCACCTGGAGGTACCTGCCGTGTCGTCCTTGCCCGCCGCCCTCTTGGCCGCCGGTGCGTCGCCGACCCCGTCCCCATCTCCGTCCGAGACGGCACCGGTCGTGCCGTCGCTCCAGGACGCCCAGCAGAGCGCGACGAACGCGGCGAGCTGGGTCGAGCAGAACTGGTCGACCTGGCTCGCGATGGGGCTGCAGATCCTGCTGATCGTGGTCGTGGCGGTGGCGCTGCGCGCGGCGGTGCGGAAGGCGATCACCAAGCTGATCGACCGGATGGGCCGCACCGTCGAGGCCGTGGACGGCACGGCGCTGAGCGGGCTGCTGGTCAACGCCGAGCGGCGCCGGCAGCGGTCGGCGGCGATCGGCTCGGTGCTGCGGTCGGTGGCGAGCTTCCTGATCCTCGGCACGGCCGCGCTGATGGTGCTGTCCACCTTCAAGATCGACCTGGCGCCGCTGCTGGCGTCGGCCGGTGTGGCCGGTGTGGCGATCGGTTTCGGCGCCCGGAACCTGGTCACCGACTTCCTCTCCGGCGTGTTCATGATCCTGGAGGACCAGTACGGCGTCGGTGACGTGATCGACGCGGGCGTGGCCACCGGTGAGGTCATCGAGGTCGGGCTGCGCGTGACCAAGCTGCGCGGTGCCGAGGGCGAGATCTGGTACGTCCGCAACGGCGAGGTCAAGCGGATCGGCAACCTCTCCCAGGGCTGGGCGACGGCCGGGGTGGACGTGACGGTGCGGGCGAGCGAGGACCTGGACCGGGTCAAGGCCACGCTGGACGAGGTCGCCGAGCACATGAGCAAGGAAGAGCCCTGGAACGAGCTGCTGTGGGGCCCGATCGAGGTCCTCGGCCTGGACTCGGTCCTGATCGACTCCATGGTGGTGCGGGTCTCGGCCAAGACCATGCCGGGCAAGGCGCTGACGGTCGAACGCGAACTGCGCTGGCGCATCAAGCGCGCCTTCGACGCGGCGAGCATCCGCATCGTGGGCGGCGCGACGTCGGTCGAGGACGCGGAGGAGTCCGCCGACCCGACGGCGGCGGTGGCGGCGCCTTCGGCGTACGCCAACGCGGACTCGCCGCAGGCGGCGGCTACGGCACCGATCGCCGCGCAGCGGCCGACGCCTCCGGGCAAGTAGCGAGCGGAACGGTTTCAGCACACTCGTTCGAGTGAATAGGCGGGGCATTCCGGCGCATGGTGCGCACGGGGTGCCCCATCGTTCTGCACGGGGCGCCCGGCGTGGGCTTAGCCTGGCATCAGTGCGACAAGGAGAACGAGCGATGAGCGCCGAACCTCTCATGGAGCCGGTGATGACGCAGGACCCCATCGATCTGTTGATCGCGTTCGAAGAGGCGTCCGTGGCGCCGATTCGACCCGAGTACGTCGAGGGGACGGTCATTGTGCCGCCGCAGCCGAACCACGAGCACAACGCCGGCGCCTTCAAACTCGCCGCCCAGTTCTATACAGCAGGGTTCGACCTGGCAGGCATGGGCAACGGCTATCGGGGCGCACACAAAGACGGCAGCACCATGGCCCTCGTCATCCCGGACTTCTACGTCCTGCGCCGCCTACCGACAGACCTCGACGAGGCTTACCGGAAAGCCCACAAGGGCTGGTATCCCATCGACATGGTCACTCTGATCGGCGAGGTCACGTCGACCAACCACGCGGTTGACACCGGCGCCAAGCTCGCCACCTATGCCGCCGTCGACATCCCCGTCTACATCCTGATCAACCGCAACACGAAGACCGCCCACTGCTACACCGACCCCGTCCTCCCCGGCGACGACCCCACCGAGGCCTACTACAAGACCGACACCAAGGTCACCCTCGGCGACCCCCTCCCCCTCCCGGCGCCGTACCCCACCCTCGACACCACCCCCTTCCTCACCGACTGACCAGCCGCACGATCTGGCACAGCGCGACGAACGCGCTCGCCCCGCGCAGACCAGGGCCGCTCATCAGGCTCTCGTCAGCGTGGATCCTCATCCGGGCCTCTCCCGACGCCTCGTCGAAGGTCACCGTGCCCGTGACGGAGCGCCGCCCGCGGAACGGGCGCCAGCGGAAGTGGAGTTCCTCGCCGCTCAGCACGTCCCACGCCTGCTCGGACGCGGACAGGTCCGTCTTCAGCCGCGCGGCCCGGCCGGCTCCGAGAACGTACTCCTGGCAGGCCGCCAGCGCCTCCACCGAGACCGGTATGCCGGTGCCGCGGGCCCGGCGGAGCAGGGTGCCGTACAGGTAGAGGGCGAAGAGGAAGCCGACGAACGCCCAGAGGGCGGGCGGCAGCGTGAGGTCGGCGACCGTCGACCAGGACAGTCCGTCGTCCACCGCGTCGAGCGCGGTCAGCAAGATCATCAGTGGCAGGACGCCGGACATCGTGGCAAGCCACAGCCTCCCCAGGAGTCTTCGGTCGGGCATCCTTCACCATCCGCTCGTCGTTCACCGGCCCTCGTTGCAGGGATCGAAGATCGGCAAGCTGTGCATCAGGTATACAGCCGCTCCCGGCGAGATAACGACTCTGTTGCCTCGGAAGCGTTGTCTATTGACGCCCCCTTCGTCCTGGGCTTACGTTCCTCCCACCCCAATAGGAAAGTTTCCTAACAGTGATCTCCAAGGCGGTCGGTGATCAAGACTGGACCTCCGGGCAGGTCACTGAGAAGCTGGGCGGCTGGAAAGGCAGGTGTCGACCCCATGGCAGGAACCGCCGGTACGCCGGGCACCCCGCGCGTGCTGCGCGCCATGAACGACCGCGCCGCCCTGGACCTCCTGCTGGAGCACGGGCCGCTGTCGCGCACCCGGATCGGGAAGCTCACCGGCCTGTCCAAGCCCACCGCCTCGCAACTGCTGGCCCGCCTGGAGGCGGCCGGACTGGTCCGGGTCACCGGCACCAGCGAGGGCCGGCCGGGCCCCAACGCCCAGCTGTACGCCGTCAACCCCGCCGCCGCGCACGCCGCAGGCCTCGATGTGACCCCGGAGCGGATCCGCGCCGCCGTCGCCGACATCACCGGCCGGACGGTGGGCGAGTACGAGCTGCCCACTCCGGGGCGGCGGCCCGCCGAACCCGTCGTCCGGCAGGTCACCGACGCGCTCGACGGCGCCGTCAAGGCCGCCGGGCTCGCCCGGTCCGATGTGCACCGCCTGGTCATCGGCACCCCGGGCGCCTTCGACCCCAACACCGGGCGGCTGCGCTACGCCTCCCACCTCCCCGGCTGGCACTCCCCCACCCTGCTCGACGAGCTCGCCGCCGCCCTGCCGATGCCGGTGGAGTACGAGAACGACGTCAACCTCGTCGCCCTCGCCGAACAGCGGCTCGGGGCGGCCAAGGGCCACGGGGACTTCGTCCTCCTGTGGAACCAGGAGGGGCTCGGCGCCGCCCTGGTCCTCGGCGGCCGACTGCACCGCGGCTGGACCGGCGGCGCCGGCGAGGTCGGCTTCCTGCCGGTGCCGGGCACGCCCCTGGTGCGGCAGGTGACCAAGGCCAACAGCGGTGGCTACCAGGAGCTGGCCGGCTCCCAGGCGGTACCGAAGCTGGCCCGCGAACTCGGCATCCCGGATGTGCCGTCGGGGCCGTACACCGAGGTCGCCGCCGAACTCGTGGCCCGGGGCGCCGATCACGCCTCCGGCCCCTACCGGGAACTGCTCCGGACCTACGCGACCCGGCTCGCCACCGGTCTCGCCTCGCTCGTCTCCGTCCTCGACCCCGAACTCGTCGTCCTCAGCGGCTCCGCGCTGACGGCCGGCGGCGAGGTGCTGCGCGCCCTCGTCCAGGCCGAGCTGGAGGAGCTGGCCGCGGCCCGCCCCCGGCTGGTCGTCGGCGACGTCCACGAACACCCCGTCCTGCGCGGCGCGTTGGAGTCCGCGCTCGTGACCACCCGCGACGAGGTCTTCGACACCTCGCGCTGACCCCGGCAGCACTCCTCTTCCCGTTCACCCGTCCCTGGGAGACCTCGCCATGCCCACAGCCATACCCGAAGTCGCCCGAAAAGCGGCTTTCGCCCTGACCGCCTCCGCCCTGCTGCTCGCCGCCACCGCCTGCACCGGGCAGTCCGGCTCCGGCGCGACGGACGACGCCTCGAAGGACACGACGATCAACTTCTGGCACGCCTGGAGCGCGCCGAACGAGGTGCAGGCCGTCAAGTCCCTGGTCGCCGGCTTCGAGAAGGCGCACCCCAACATCCACGTGAACATCGTCGGCAACATGACCGACGACAAGATCAACCAGGCGCTGCGGTCGGGCGGTGACAAGGCGCCGGACGTGATCTCCTCGTTCACCACCAACAATGTGGGCAAGTTCTGTTCCTCGGGTGCCCTGGTCGACCTCAACCCCTTCTTCAAGAAGTCCGGGATCGACCCCGCGAAGACGTTCCCGAAGACCATGAACGAATACACCCAGTTCGACGGAAACCGCTGCACGGTGTCGCTGCTCGGTGACGCGTACGGGCTCTACTACAACAAGACGGCGTTCCAGAAGGCCGGCATCGCGAATCCGCCGAAGACCTGGTCCGAGTTCGAGGCCGACGCCAAGAAGCTGACCATCACCGACGGTGACTCCTACAAGCAGCTGGGCTTCATGCCGGACTACCACGGCTGGGAGACCACCACCGAGCACTACTTCGCCCAGTTCTCGCCGACGTACTTCGGCAAGGACGGCAAGTCGAACCTCGCCAAGGACCCGGCGTTCGAAAAGGGCTTCGCGCTCCAGAAGCGGCTCGTGGACGAACTCGGCGGATTCCAGAAGCTGGAGAAGTTCCGGGCGACACTGGGTGACGAATGGGGTCCCAAGCACCCCTTCCACACTGGTCAGGTCGCCATGCAGCTCGACGGCGAGTGGCGGCTCGGCATGGCCGAGCAGGCCAAGCCCACGTTCGAGATCGGGGTCGCCCCGCTGCCCGTGCCCGACGACCAGGCGGCACAGTACGGCAAGGGCTACATCACCGGCACCATCGCGGGCATCGCCGCCGGCAGCCACAAGCAGAACGCGGCCTGGGAGTTCGTCAAGTACATCACCACCGACACCGACGCGGTGGTCGGATTCGCCAACGACATCCACAACGTGCCCTCCACGCTGGCCGCGCTGAAGTCCCCGAAGCTGAAGTACGACCCGCGCTTCAAGACCTTCCTGGACATCGCCGCCAATCCGGAATCCGCCACCACTCCCGCCTCCATCAACGGCGGCCAGTACCTGGTCACGATCCAGCAGCTCGGGTACGACTACGAAAGCGGCAAGGTCACCGATCTGAAGGCCGGTCTGAAGAACTCGGCCGCGCAGATCGACACGGACATCGCGCAGGCGAAGTAGCCGATGAGTACGGTCACTCTGGCGTCGAAGCGCCGCCGGTCGGCGCTTCGAACCCTCGCCTTCATGTCGCCCTGGCTGATCGGCTTCGCGGTGTTCTTCGCGTACCCGCTGATCTCGACGGTCTATTTCTCCTTCATGCACTACGACGGTTTCCGGCCGCCGACGTGGAGCGGCGGGAAGAACTGGCGTTACGTCTTCGAGCACTACCCGCTCTTCTGGCCGGCCCTGCGCAACACGCTGTGGCTGGTGCTGGTGATGGTGTCGTTGCGGGTCGTCTTCGGGCTCGGCATCGGCCTGCTCATCACGAAGATAAAGACGGGCACGGGGGTCTTCCGCACCCTCTTCTATCTGCCGTACCTGGCCCCGCCGGTCGCCGCGACCATGGCCTTCGCCTTCCTCCTCAACCCCGGTACGGGCCCGGTCAACTCGATCCTGGAGAAGGTGGGCCTCCCGGCGCCGGGCTGGTTCAACGACCCCGCCTGGTCCAAGCCGGCCCTGACCCTGCTGGCGCTGTGGGGCATCGGAGACCTGATGGTCATCTTCATGGCCGCGCTGCTGGACGTGCCGGCCGAGCAGTACGAGGCGGCCGAGCTGGACGGCGCCTCGGCCTGGCAGCGGTTCAGATACGTCACCCTGCCGAACATCTCCCCGATCGTGATGTTCGCGGTCGTCACCGGCGTGATCCAGACCATGCAGTACTACACCCAGCCGCTGATCGCCGGGAAGGTCGCCTCCGGGGTGATCCAGGGCGCGGGCACCCAGTTCGAGCCCGGCTACCCGGACAAGTCCACGCTCACCCTCCCCCAGCTCGTCTACAACCTCGGCTTCCAGCGCTTCGACTACGGCTCGGCCTGTGTGGTGGCCCTGGTGCTGTTCGCCCTGTCGATGGTGTTCACCGGGTTCCTGATGCGGCGCCGGGGCGGTCTCATCCAGGCAGGTGACTGACCATGACCCAAGTACTGGACAAGCCGGTGGAGTTGAGGACGTCCTCCACGGCCGCCGAGCGCACCGCCCGGCGCAGGGCACTGTTCGAGTGGATCGCGATCCACTCCCTCGGCGTCGCCGCCGCGCTGTTCTTCACCCTGCCGTTCGTCTTCGTGTTCCTGACCTCGCTGATGAGCGACACCCAGGCGCTCAGCCGCGACCTGATCCCGCACACCTGGGAGTGGGGCAACTACAAGAAGGTCTTCGACACGCCCGGCTTCCTGACCTGGTGGAAGAACACGCTGATCTACGCCGGTCTCGGCACCGTGCTGACCGTGGCGTCGTCCATCCCGGTGGCGTACGCGCTCGCCAAGTTCCGCTTCCGGGGCCGCAATCTGTCCCTGATGCTGGTGATCTCGATGATGATGCTGCCGCCGCAGGTGGTCATCATCCCGATGTACCTGTTCTGGGCGAAGCAGCTGGACCTGTCCGGCACGCTGTGGCCGCTGATCATCCCGATGGCGTTCGGCGACGCGTTCTCCATCTTCCTGCTGCGCCAGTTCCTGATGACGATCCCGAACGAGTACCTGGACGCGGCGCGGGTGGACGGCTGCGGCGACCTCGGGACCCTGCTGAAGGTCGTCCTGCCCATGGCCAGGCCGGGCATCGCC
This sequence comes from Streptomyces sp. NPDC002076, assembly GCF_053593835.1. Lineage (NCBI taxonomy): Bacteria > Bacillati > Actinomycetota > Actinomycetes > Kitasatosporales > Streptomycetaceae > Streptomyces > Streptomyces sp. NPDC002076. The sequence continues at coordinate 458,151 of NZ_JBSFDI010000003.1, read as the reverse complement.
GCCGTCGCTCTCTTCCAGTTCTTCTACGCCTGGAACGACTACTTCGGCCCGCAGATCTACGCGTCCGAGAACCCCGGCGCCTGGACCCTCTCCTACGGCCTGGAGTCCTTCAAGGGCGCCCACCACACCGACTGGAACCTCACGATGGCCGCGACCGTGCTCGTCATGGCCCCCGTGATCCTCGTGTTCTTCTTCGCCCAGAAGGCGTTCGTCGAGGGCGTCACGCTCACCGGAGTGAAGGGTTAACCACCACATGAAACTCACCGTGGTCGGCGGAGGCTCGACCTACACCCCCGAACTCATCGACGGCTTCGCACGCCTGAGGGACACCCTGCCCATCGAGGAACTCGTCCTCGTGGACCCGGCCGCCGAACGCCTGGAACTGGTGGGCGGGCTGGCCCGCCGGATCTTCGCCCGGCAGGGCCACCCCGGCCGGATCGTCACCACCGCCGACCTGGACGCGGGCGTCGACGGTGCCGACGCCGTGCTGCTCCAGCTGCGCGTCGGCGGCCAGGCGGCCCGCGAGCAGGACGAGACCTGGCCGCTGGAGTGCGGCTGCGTCGGCCAGGAGACCACCGGCGCGGGTGGCCTGGCCAAGGCGCTGCGCACGGTCCCGGTCGTCCTCGGCATCGCCGAACGGGTCCGCCGTGCCAACCCGCGCGCGTGGATCATCGACTTCACCAACCCGGTCGGCATCGTCACCCGCGCCCTGCTCCAGGCCGGGTACCGCGCGGTCGGGCTGTGCAACGTGGCGATCGGTTTCCAGCGGAAGTTCGCGAACCTGCTCGGCGTGGCGCCGGCCGACGTGCATCTGGCGCACGTGGGCCTCAACCACCTCACCTGGGAGACGGGGGTGCGCCTCGGCGGCCCGGAGGGCGAGAACGTCCTGCCCAAGCTGCTGGCCGAGCACGGCGAGGCGATCGCCGACGACCTGCACCTCCCGCGCCCCCTCCTGGACCGCCTGGGCGTGGTCCCCTCCTACTACCTGCGCTACTACTACGCCCACGACGAGGTCGTGCGCGAACTGCGCACCAAGCCGTCCCGGGCGGCGGAAGTCGCCGCCATGGAGCGCGAGTTGCTGAGGATGTACGGCGACCCGGCCCTGGACGAGAAGCCGGCGCTGCTCGCCAGGCGCGGCGGCGCCTACTACTCGGAGGCGGCCGTCGACCTGGCTGCGGCGCTGCTGGGCGGGGGTGGCAGCCCCTACCAGGTGGTGAACGCCCTCAACAAGGGCACGCTGCCCGTCCTGCCCGACGACGCGGTGATCGAGGTCCAGGCCGCGGTCGGCCCGGCCGGACCGTCCCCGCTGCCGGTGCCGGAGCTGGACCCCCTGTTCGCCGGGCTGATCGCGAACGTGACGGCGTACGAGGACCTGGCCCTGGAGGCGGCGCTGCGCGGCGGCCGGGACCGGGTCTTCCGCGCCTTGCTGGCCCATCCGCTGATCGGCCAGCACGCGTACGCCGACGCCCTCACCGACCAGCTGATCGCACACAACCGGGAGCATCTCGCGTGGGCCTGACCTCGACCGCGCTTGCCATCGACGCGGGCAACAGCAAGACCGACGTGGCCGTGGTCACCGCCGCCGGGGAGGTTCTGGCCACGGCCCGCGGCGGCGGTTTCCGCCCGCCCGCGGTGGGGGTGAGGGCGGCGGTGGACGCGCTGGCCGAACCGGTGGGGCGGGCGTTCGCGGACGCCGGCGTCACGTCCGTCTCGCATGTCTCGGCATGCCTCGCCAACGCCGATCTCCCCGTCGAGGAGGAGCAGTTGGCGACGGCGCTCCAGGCGCGCGGCTGGGGCGCGTCGGTGGAGGTTCACAACGACACCTTCGCGATCCTGCGCGCGGGCGTCGCCGAGCCGCGCGGGGTGGCCGTGGTGTGCGGGGCGGGCATCAACTGCGTCGGCATGCGCCCCGACGGCCGTACCGCGCGCTTCCCGGCCATCGGCCGGATCTCCGGCGACTGGGGCGGGGGCTGGGGCCTGGCGGAGGAGGCGCTGTGGTTCGCGGCCCGCGCGGAGGACGGCCGGGGCGAGCCGACGGCCCTGGCCCGCACCCTGCCCGGCCACTTCGGGCTGCCGACGATGTACGCGCTGATCGAGGCGCTGCACCTGGAGCACGTCGGCCACGACCGCCGGCACGAGCTGACCCCGGTGCTCTTCGCGACGGCCGCCGACGGCGATGCCGTGGCCCGCTCGATCGTCGCCCGGCTCGCGGCGGAGGTGTCGGTGATGGCCACGGTGGCGCTGATCCGCCTGGACCTGCTCGACGAGGAGACGCCGGTCCTGCTGGGCGGCAGCGTCCTCACCGCCGGCCACGCGCTGCTCGACGACGGCATCCGCGACCTGCTCGCCGCCCGCGCCCCCAAGGCCGACGTCCGCGTGGTCACGGCGAGCCCGGTGCTGGGGGCGGCCCTGCTGGGCCTGGACCGGCTGGGGGCGGGCGCGGAGGCTCAGGAGCGGGCGCGGGGGCACTGGGAGGGGTAGCCGCCGCCCACCGCTCCGGTACCTTCCCCGGGGGGAACCGAACAGATGCTCCCGGCGTATTCATGAGCAGCGCACGCTGCGATCCGATCAAGATCCAGTGAAGGCCGGTGCGGATGTCGGTCCGGGCGGCGATACTTGGCGGCGAACGGATGACCATGGGGGAGGTCGAGTGACACACCCGCCGAAGAGCACGGCAGCGCCACCGGTGGCGGGCCCCGGCATGCCCGCCGCCCCCGGTATCCCCGCACAGCCCGTCCGCCCGGCCGCCACCTCCCCCGCGCCGTCGGCCCGGCGGACCGCGTTCGCCGAGGGCGTCGACCGGCTGCGGGACGCGACGACCACCGAGCCGGGGCGGCTGCGGATCATCGGGGCCGTACTGGCGCTGCTGGTCGTGGCGTTCGGCGCGGTCACCGCCTGGCAGGCCGGTGAGCGCGCGGCCGCCGCCGACGACGTGCTGCACAGGAGCCAGCCGCTCAGTTCCGGTGCGGCGGACATCTACCGGTCGCTGGCGGACGCCAACACGGCCGCCTCCAGCGGGTTCCTGGCCGGCGGTCAGGAGACGGCCGCTTCCCGCGACCGGTACGAGAAGGACATCCAGACCGCCGCCTCGGGGCTGGTGACGGCCGCCGCGAACGCCGAGCCGGGCTCCGCCTCGGAGGCGACCATCGCCCGGCTGAACAAGCTGCTGCCCGAGTACAAGGGGCTCATCGAGCGGGCGCGGACGTACAACCGGCAGGGCTACCCGGTCGGCGGCGCGTATCTGCGGTACGCCAACGAGAAGATGCAGAAGGAGATGCTCCCGGCCGCGGAGGATCTCTACACCAAGGAGAACCAGCGGCTGGACGCCGACTACGGCGACGCCACCCCGTATCCGTGGATCGCCATCGGCCTCGGTGTGCTCGCGCTGGCCGCGCTCGGCTGGGCCCAGCACCGCACCTACCGGCGCACCAACCGCGTCCTCAACCACGGCCTGGTCGCCGCCTCCGCCGCCACCACGGTCGCGCTGCTGTGGCTGGTCGTGGGGCACGCGGTGGCCCGCTCGGAGCTGAACGGCTCCTACGACCACGGCATCCGCTCGCTGACCGTGCTGCACGACGCCCGGATCGCCTCCCTGAAGGCGCGCGGGAACGAGAACCTGAGTCTGGTGGCGCGCGGCGCCGAGACCATCACGGTCGACGGGCAGACGTACGACGCGTACTACTACGACTTCGACAAGGACATGACCACCCTCGGCACGGGCCTGACCCGGGCGGCGAAGCTCGCCGACGACCAGGGCGGCAGCGCACCGGTGAAGGCGGCGGAAGCCAACATGGCGGTGTGGAAGCAGCGCCACACCGCGGCCCGCACCGAGGACGAGGACGGCAACTACCAGCAGGCGCTGGACAAGGTGATCGGCGCCAAGGGCGCCACCGGCGAGTGCTTCGACAGCGTCGACGCCAATCTCGCCCGCGCCATCGACCACGAGCAGACCGAGTTCCAGCAGGCCGCCGGCGACGGCCGGGACGCCATGGCCGGGCTGCCGGTGGGCGCGGCTGTGCTCGCGGTGCTCGGCGCGGCCGGCGCCCTGTTCGGCATCGGCCGCAGGCTTTCGGAGTACCGGTGACAGGGGGCATGACGATGTACGCGGCGCGTGTACGGGCCTCCCTGCGGGGCTGGGGCGGAGTCGGCGCGATGGCGGTGCTGTGCGCGCTGGCGCTGGCGTTCGTCCTGCTGCTGCCGTGCACCCAGCAGCCTCCGCCGGACCGCCCGGTGCGGACCGGTCAGGCCGTCGCGAGCGGGGTGCAGGCCCGCGCCGAGGACTGCAAGCCCGACGGGGCGCAGAACCAGACCCTGTCGCCGTCCGGCGCGGACGGCCCGACGATCGACGCGATCAAGGCCCGTACGGGCGCCAAGCGCAAGCTGATCGTCGGCGTGGACCAGAACAGCTACCACTGGGGCTACCGCAACCCCAACACCCAAGGCGCGGAGCTGGAGGGCTTCGACATCGACCTGGTGCACCGGATCGCGCAGGACATCCTCGGCGACCCGGACGCGGTGCAGTTCAAGGCGATCCCGACCAGCCAGCGGATCTCCGCGATACAGGACGGGCGGGTGGACATGGTCGTGCGGACCATGACCATCACCTGCGACCGGCTGTCCCAGGTGGCGTTCTCCGCGCCCTACTTCAAGACCGGGCAGCAGGTCCTCGCCCCCAAGTCGTCGTCGATCACGGGCTACAACAGCACCCTGGCGCACAAGAGGATCTGCACGGCGGCCGGTTCGACGGCGTACACCAAGCTGGACGCCGACAGGAAGGGCGGCGCCCTGCCCTCCTCCACGGACATCTCCACCACCGTCCCGAACCAGCTCGACTGCCTGGTCAGGCTGCAACTCGGCGAGGTGGACGCGGTGGTGACGGACGGCGCGCTCGCCGCCAGCCAGGCCGCGCAGGACCCGACCGTCGAACTGAAGGGCGGGGCGTTCACCACCGAGTACTACGGCGTGGCGATGAAGAAGGACGCCTCCGATCTGGTACGCCGGGTCAATCGCATTCTGGTGGACTACCGCACCGGCGGCTGGCAGGCGTCGTACGACAAGTGGCTGTCGGCGACACTGGGGAAGGACTCCAGCGCGTCCAAGCCGCCCGCACCGCAGTATCTGCGCACGAGCTGAGCCACATCCGACCGGAATCCTTGAAAGCAGCGAGAGGTGATCGATGGGCGTCACGGACCCCGCCGGGCCGGTGATGGACCGGGACGAGGTGGACCGTGCGCTGGCGCGGCTCGGCCAGGAGCACGAGGCGATCGAGACCTCGCTGCTGGCGCTGCAGGACCACGCGGGCCGCAGACTCCTCGAAGGCGCCGAACTGACCGGCGTCACCAAGGAACGCTGGCAGGCCACGGAGGCGCGGATCACCCTGCTGTGGGGGTACTTCGACGCCTACGCGGCAGCACTGCGCTCCGCCCGTGAGATCCGCTCCCGGCGCCGCTGGTCCAGCCGCGATGACCTGGTGGAGCTGACCGATCTGCTGCGCGGCGAGTCCGTCACCGTGGCCGGGAACGGCACGCTGAGCGAGTCCTTCTCGCTGTCCGGCCTGGTGGACCGGATGAACGAGCTGTACGCGACGAGCCTGGACCTGGTCGTGGCCTGCGACGCGGTGTGGTCGGCGCTGCCCGCGCGGATCGATTTACTCGCCGCGGAACTGCAGCGCACCCGCAAGCTCGCGTACTCCGTCGGCGTGCGTCCCGGCGAACACCCTTCCGGCGACGACCTGGAGCGGATCACGCGCACGCTGACCAGGCTCAGGGAAGACGTCGTTTCGGATCCGCTGGCCTTCTGGGTGCCGGCGGAGGGCAGTTCGGCGCCCGGTGGCGGCCGTCCGGACACCACGGTGTACGACCGTGAGGCGCGCGCCCTGGAGGACGTGCGCCGGGAGATCGACGCCGTGCTGACGGTCCGGCAGGACGCGGAGGCGCGGCTGATCCGGCTGCGGGACGTGCTCTCGCGCGCCGACCGCACCCTCGCCGAGGCCCGCACCGCGCGCGGCGAGGTGCTGGCGAAGATCGCGGCGACCGAGGTGCCGGTGGTCAGCGGCCCGCCCACCGTGCTCCAGGAGCAGCTGGCGACGGCGGCCGAGTACCGCAGGCAGGCGCAGTGGCACCGGCTCTCCCCGCTCCTGGAGTCCCTGGAGCAGAAGGCCGAGGACGAACTGCTGCGCGCCCGCGAGTCGCTGACCGCGGTCACCGCGCCGCTCGCGGTCCGCGCCGAGCTGCGCGGCCGGCTCGACGCGTACAAGGCGAAGGTGGCCCGGCACGGGCTCGCGGAGGACCCGTTCCTGGTCGAGCGGTACGACGCGGCCCGCCGGATGCTGTGGAGCGCGCCCTGCGACCTGCGGGTGGCCGAACAGGCCGTGCTGCGCTACCAGCAGCTGGCGGCCGAGCTGCTCGGCGGCGCGGGCGCGCCGGAGGACCGTAAGGGGGACCAGTCATGAGCCAGCCGGGGCAGACCTGTCAGCGGCCGGGCTGCGAGGGGTCGTACGAGGACGTCGGCGGCGGCGAGCTGTACTGCGACACCTGCGGACTCGCGCCGGTGGTGTCGGCGACCGGGATGGTCGGCTCGCCGGCGACCGGGATCACCAAGGGCGCGGCGGACAGCGGGAGTTCACGCAGCAGCTCGCGCACGTCCTCGCAGTCGTCGAAGTCGCGCCGCTCGGTGTCGGGGCGGCTGTCGCGGTCCCTGTCGGGCCGCTCCAGCGGCCGTTCGGTGTCGGTGCGCAGCTCCGGCTCCTCCTCCGGCACCTCCACCCGCGGGCGGCTCGGCGCCGGCCTGGTGCACGTACCGCAGGTGCCGCGGCCCGACCCGCGCGCGATGGTGCTGGAGAACCCCGAGGTGCCGGAGCGCAAGCGGTTCTGCTCGCGCTCGGACTGCGGGGCGCCGGTGGGGCGCGCGCGGGGCGACCGCCCTGGCCGTACGGAGGGTTTCTGCACCAAGTGCGGGCACCCGTACTCCTTCGTGCCGAAGCTGAAGGCCGGGGACATCGTGCACGGCCAGTACGAGGTCGTGGGCTGCCTCGCGCACGGCGGGCTCGGCTGGATCTACCTCGCCGTGGACCGGGCCGTCTCCGACCGGTGGGTGGTCCTCAAGGGTCTGCTGGACACCGGGGACCAGGACGCGATGGCCGCCGCGATCTCCGAGCGGCGCTTCCTCGCGGAGATCGAGCACGCCAACATCGTGCGGATCTACAACTTCGTGGAGCACCTGGACCAGCGGACCGGCTCCCTCGACGGCTACATCGTCATGGAGTACGTCGGCGGCAAGTCCCTGAAGGAGATCGCCAACGCCCGCCGCACGCCGGACGGCCGGCGCGACCCGCTGCCGGTGGAGCAGGCCTGCGCGTACGGCATCGAGGCGCTGGAGGCACTCGGCCACCTGCACAGCCGTAACCTCCTCTACTGCGATTTCAAGGTCGACAACGCCATCCAGACCGAGGACCAGCTCAAGCTGATCGACATGGGCGCCGTGCGCCGCATGGACGACGACGAGTCGGCGATCTACGGCACGGTCGGCTACCAGGCGCCCGAGGTCGCCGAGGTCGGCCCGTCGGTGGCGAGCGACCTGTACACGGTGGGCCGTACGCTCGCCGTCCTGACCTTCGACTTCCAGGGCTACACGAACGTCTACGCGGACTCGCTGCCCGATCCGGACACCATCGACGTCTTCCGCCGCTACGAGTCCTTCTACCGGCTGCTCGTGCGCGCCACCGACCCCGACCCGGCCCGCCGGTTCGCCTCCGCGCAGGAGATGGCCGAGCAGCTGACCGGGGTGCTGCGCGAGGTGGTCTCGTTGCAGACCGGGCAGGCGCGGCCCGCGCTGTCGACGCTGTTCGGCCCCGAAGTGAGGGTCACCGACCGGGAGTTGTTCCCCCGGCTGGACGGTGATGTGTCCCGGCTGGGGGCGCGGCCCCTCGCCAAGGCCGCGCACCCCGACCCGGCCGCGCTCCCGCCCGCGCTCGTCAAGCCCGTCGACACCCCGGCCACCGCCCTCGCCCTGCCGGTCCCGCTGGTCGACCCGGGCGACCCCAACGCGGGTTTCCTGGCGGGTCTGATGACCTCCGCACCGGCCGAACTGATCAGCGCACTGGACGCGGCGCCCGCGCAGACCGTGGAGACCCGGCTCCGGCAGATCCGCGCCCGGCTGGAGAGCGGCGACCACCAGGCGGCGCTGATGAGCCTGGCCAAGCTGGAGGAGGAGCGGCCCGACGACTGGCGGGTGGTGTGGTACCGGGGCGTGGCCGCCCTGGTCACCGGCGACTTCGAGGGCGCCGCGCTCTCCTTCGACGCGATCTACGACGCCTTCCCCGGCGAGGCCGCGCCCAAGCTGGCGCTCGGTCTGTGCGCGGAGGTACTGGGCCAGCTGGACAACGCGGCCGAGTACTACCACCTGGTGTGGGCGACCGACCCGAGTTACGTGAGCGCCGCCTTCGGGCTGGCCCGGGTGCAGCTCGCGGCCGGGAACCGGCACGGTGCCGTGCGCACCCTGGAGTCGGTGCCGGAGTCCTCCATCCACTACACGGCCGCCCGGGTCGCCGCCGTCCGGGCGCGGCTCAGACAGCGCACCGCGACCGCCGGTGACGTACCGTTCCTGGACGACCTGACGGCCGCCGCCGGGCAGGTCGAGGCGCTGGACGCGTACGGTCTGGACCCGGCGCGGCGCGAGCAGTTGTCGGCGGAAGTCCTCGGCTCGGCGCTGGACTGGATACTCTCCGGTGGCCAGGGCTCCCCGCCCGCCACCGGCGGACGGGTGCTGCTGGGCAGCGGTCTGGACGAGCGGGGCCTCCGCTTCGGCCTGGAGCGCGCCTACCGCACGCTGGCCCGGCTGGCGACCGGCGGCGAGGAGAGGATCGAACTGGTGGAACGGGCCAACCGTTACCGCCCTCGGACGTGGGTGTAGTTGATGTCGCAGATGCCCCAGCAGGCCGCACTGTCGAAGTGCCCGAGCTGCGCGGAGCCCGTCGAGCCGGGTGACCTCTTCTGCGGAGCGTGCGGGTACGACCTCTCCGTCGTACCCGCGCCTTTGCAGGACCATCCGACGCTCACCATGACCGGCACCCCGGGGGACGGCGTGGACTGGCCCGCCCCCGAGCCGGACGCCTCCGGCGCCCCGCAGGCGCCGCACCTGCCGGCCGACCTGCCCGGCACCGACTCCGGCGGCGCACCCCTGCCCGAGCACGAGTCCGGCACGGACCCGCACGGCCACCGGACCAGCGCACCGGACGCACCGCAGCCGGCCGGTTCCGGGGTGCGCTTCGACCGGCCCGCGGAGCCCGAGGAGTACCCGCTGCAGGCACCCGACCCGCGGGTGGCCGAGAACCCCGGGACCACAGCCGTGCCGGAGGAGCCCGCGCAGCTGTGCGTGGCCTGTAGGGCCGGCCGGGTGGACAGCGACGGCTACTGCGAGAACTGCGGGCACGCCCAGCCCCGCGAACGCGACCACGTGGAGCGGGAGTCCGGCCCGGTGGCCGCCGTCAGCGACCGGGGTCTGCGCCACCACCGCAATGAGGACGCCTTCGCCGTCGGCCACACCGCGCTGCCCGACGGCACCCCCGCCGCCCTCGCGATCGTCTGCGACGGCGTGTCCTCCGCGACCCGCCCGGACGACGCGTCGTCCGCCGCGTCCCAGGCCGCCGGCGACACGCTGCTGGCCGCCCTGCCGCGCGGCACGCACCCGCAGACCGCCATGCACGAGGCGATCGTCGCCGCCGCACAGGCCGTGAACGCGCTCGCCGAGGAACCCGCCACGGCCCGCGAGCACGCCCCGCACCAGAACTCCCCGGCCTGCACGATCGTCGGCGCGGTGGTCGCCTCCGGACTGCTGGTCGTCGGCTGGGTCGGCGACAGCCGCGTCTACTGGGTGCCGGACGACCGCAGCGCGCCGGCGGCCCGGCTCACCGAGGACGACTCCTGGGCCGCGCAGATGGTCGCCGCCGGCCTGATGAGCGAGGCCGAGGCGTACGCCGACGAGCGCGCCCACGCGATCACCGGCTGGCTCGGCGCGGACGCCTATGAACTGGAGCCGCACACCGCGTCCTTCAAGCCGGACCGGCCCGGAGTCGTGGTGGTGTGCACCGACGGCCTGTGGAACTACGCCGAGACGGCCGAGGAGATGTCCGAGGTCGTACCGCCGGACGCGGCCGAGCGTCCGCTGCACAGCGCCCGGGTCCTGGTCGGCCACGCCCTGGACGGCGGGGGCCACGACAACGTAACAGTGGCCGTCGTGCCGTTCCCGGCGCCGCCGCAGGGGGCAGGATCGGCCTGAGGGCCCGAGGTCTGGAGCCGCGAGCCGGAGGGGACCGGCCCGTTCACAGCCATCGCCCTGCATCGGCAGGGCGGTCAAGGGGGATTTGAGTACGCATGGCCAATTTCGCGAAGTCGCATGTGCCGCAGTTCTCGATGGACGTCTATCAGAACGAGTACCTGCCGGAGGGCGGGCGCGAGGTCAACGCCATCGTCACCGTGACGGCCACCGGTGGCGGCACGGTCGGCAGCGCCGCGGCACCGCTGTACCCGCGGGGCCAGGGCCCCTCGGCCGCCGTGGCGCTGATGGTCGACTGCTCCGGTTCGATGGACTACCCGCCGACCAAGATGCGCAACGCCCGGGACGCCACGGCCGCCGCCATCGACACCTTGCGCGACGGCACGCACTTCGCGGTGATCGGCGGCACACATGTGGCCAAGGAGGTCTATCCGGGCGGCGGACGGCTCGCCGTCGCCGACGCCGGCACCCGTGAGCAGGCCAAGCAGGCGCTGCGCAAGCTCAGCGCGGGCGGCGGTACGGCCATCGGCACCTGGCTGCGGCTGGCCGACCGGCTGCTGAACTCGGCGGACGTCACCATCCGGCACGGCATCCTGCTCACCGACGGCCGTAACGAGCACGAGTCGCCCGAGGACCTGAGGGCCTCACTTCAGGCCTGCGCCGGACGGTTCACCTGTGACGCGCGGGGCGTGGGCACCGACTGGGAAGTGAAAGAAGTCACAGGGATCGCCTCGGCGCTGCTCGGCTCCGCCGACATCGTCGCCGACCCGGCCGGTCTCGCCGCCGACTTCACGCGGATGATGGAGGCGGCGATGGGCAAGGAGGTCGCCGACGTCTCGCTCAGAGTGTGGACGCCGGTCGGCACGACCATCCGGTTCGTCAAGCAAGTCGCGCCCACCGTCGAGGACTTGACCGCCCGCCGCACCGAGGCCGGGCCGCGCGCCGGGGACTACCCGACCGGGTCCTGGGGCGACGAGTCCCGCGACTACCACCTGTGCGTATCGGTCCCGGCGGCCGGCCTCGGCCAGGAGATGCTCGCCGCGCGGGTCTCGCTGGTCGTGCCGCAGGCTGGGGGCACCTCCCGCTCGAGCGTAGCCGAGAGTGGGGGAGGATCGGCACAGAACCTGGGCGCGCAGGGGCTCGTACGGGCCGTGTGGACCGACGACATGGCGGCCTCCACCTCGATCAACCCCCAAGTCGCCCACTACACCGGGCAGGCCGAACTGGCACAAGCCATCAAGCAAGGGCTCGATCTTCGCAAGGCGGGTGATTTCGATGGTGCAACGGCCAAACTGGGGCGTGCGGTTCAGCTCGCCAATGCCTCCGGGAACGCGGATACTGCGAAACTGCTTGCGAAGGTGGTGGACGTGGTCGATGCCGCGACAGGTACTGTGCGGTTGAAGACGAAGGTCGCAGAGGCGGACGAGATGACTCTGGAGACCCGGTCCACAAAGACTGTTCGTGTAAAGAAGTGACCCAGTAGGACATCCGGAGAAGGGGAAGCACCGACATGCCGACCTGCCCGAACGGACACCAGTCGGGTTCCGACGACTGGTGCGAGGTCTGCGGTCACCGCATGGCCGGTGCCGTACCTCCGCCCCCGCCGCCCCCGCCCGCGGGCGGTTACGGCTTCCCGCCGCCGCAGGGCACCCAGGCCGGCGGACGCCCGCCGGCCGCCTCGGCCCCGGAGCCGGAGCTGTGCCCGCAGTGCCGTACGCCCCGCGAGGGCGGCGCGCCCTTCTGCGAGGAGTGCCGGTGGAACTTCCTGACCAACACGGCCACCTCGTACACCCCGGCCGCGCCGCGCCCGCCGCAGCCGCGGTTCCAGCCGCCGAGCGCGACGTACGGCGGCAATGACGGGTACGAGTACCAGGGCTCGCGCCCCTCGCAGATGAACCGGCCCGCCGAGCCGATCCCGTCCTTCGGCAGCGAGCCGTCGGGCCCGACGCCGTTCGCCGCCGAGCGCGGCCCGTCGGGCCCGCCGACCTCACCGGGTCCCTCCGGGCCGGGCGGTCCGGGTGGCTTCGGTGGCCCGGGGCAGGGCGGCCCGGGTGCCGGTGGCCCCGCCGGTTTCGGTGGCCCGGGGCAGGGCGCCCCGGGTGCCGGTGGTCCTTCGGGTTTCGGCGGCGGTCAAGGGCAGGGGCCCGGTGGTCCCTCCGGTTTCGGCGGCGGCCCGGGGCAGCCTCAGGGGCCCGGTGCGCCCGGCGGTCCGGCCGGTCCGCCGCCCTTCGGTCGCGAGCCGTCCGGTCCCGGTGGTCCCTTCGGCCGTGAGCCCTCCGGCCCCGGTGGCCCCACTCCCCCCGGCCCGCCCCAGGGCGGTCCCGGCGCGCCCGGTCCCTCCGGCTTCGGCGGCGACCCCTCGCGTCCGCTGCCGCCACCGCCCGGTCCGACCCCGTCCGCCGGTCCGGGCGGTGCCCCACAGGCGTTCCAGCAGTCCGGGCCGCCCGCTCCGCCCGCGTTCCCGCGCGAGACCGGCCGGCCCGGCGCCGGCGGTCCGCCCCAAGGTCCGGGCGGTGGGCAGCCGGGCGGTCCCGCGGCCCCCGGCCCCGCCTTCGGCGGGGACGACGACTGGGTGATATCTCCGCCGTCGGCCTCCGGCCCGGCCGGCGGCCACGGTGGCGGTCAGGGCGGCGGGTACGGCTACCCGCAGCCCGGCGCCACGCAGGCCCCGCCCGGCGCGGGTTTCCCGCAGCAGCGGACCACCTGGACGGCGACCATCGGCCCGGACCGCGACTACTTCATGGCGATGATGCAGCGCTCGGGCCCCGAGGCCGCGGGCCTGAACCTGCCCGCGTACTCGCCCGAGCAGCAGCGCACGCTCGGCGGCAACCAGGTCACCATCGGCCGCCGCCGGCACTCCACCGGCGACACCCCCGACATCGACCTGTCGGTGCCGCCGGAGGATCCGGGCGTCTCGCACCAGCACGCGGTGCTGGTGCAGCAGCCGGACGGCAGTTGGGCGGTCGTCGACCAGAACTCGACCAACGGCACCACGGTCAACATGTCCGAGGAACCGATCCAGCCGTTCGTGCCGGTTCCGCTGCAGGACGGCGACCGGGTGCACGTGGGCGCCTGGACGACGATCACGATCCGCCGGGCCTGAGCGCGCCGGGGACGGTCACGGGAGGGGCCAGGCGTACGGCCCCTCCGGCTCGTCCAGCCACGCCCAGGTGTGCCCGCCGTTGACCGTGACGCCGTACCGCTCGCGCTCCGGCTCGCCCTCGCGCTGCCACAGCGCGTAGGCCTCCTGCGGATCGAGGGTGCCCCGGGTCAGCGCGAGCAGGAAGCGGAACGTCTCCTGCTCGCGGGCCCGGCCCGGCAGCCCGGCGAGCGACACGCCCTCCGGCCCTCCTCGGCCCGCGCCGCGCAGCGGCACGAAGTAGGCGGGCGTGGCCAGGAAACAGCCCTCGCCGTGGGTCGCGTCCCGCACCGTCAGCGCGAGCAGGCCGGTGGCCAGCGGGGCGAGGATGCGGGCGCCGGGGCGGCACTGGGCGAGCCAGGCGCGTGGGACCGTGGACAGCTCGCAGGTGGCGATGATCCGGTCGAACGGGGCGCGTTCGGGCACGCCGCGCGCGCCGTCGCCGGTGACGACGGCCGGGTGGAATCCGGCCGCCTCCAGGTGCCGGCGGGCCGACTCGGTGATCTCCGGTTCCAGATCGACGGTGGTGACGAGGTCGTCGTCGCCGAGCCGGTGGGCGAGCAGCGCCGCGTTGTAGCCGGTGCCGGCGCCCACCTCGAGGACCCGGTCGCCGTCCTCGACCTCCAGCGCGGCCAGCATCCGCGCCATCAGGGAGGGCTGGCTGCTGGAGGAGACCAGCTCGCCGTCGCGCAGCCGGGTGGCCAGCGGAACGTCCTCGTAGGCGCCGCGCACCCAGCGCTCGCGCGCCTGAGGGTCCGGGCTCTCGCCCCAGCGGCGCTCGTAGCCGCGCGGCCCGGCGACGTAGTAGTACGGCACGAACAGGTGCCGGGGCACCGCCGCGAACGCCCCCCGCCACACCGGGTCCCCGGCCCAGGCCCCCTCGGCGTCGATCTCCCGCACCAGTGCGTCCCGCGCGGCGGCGGCCAGCCGGCCGGTCTCGGCGTCGTAGGCACCCATGGGTCCACAGTAGGGGCCGGTCGGCGCGTCCTGACACCGAGCGGTTGCCGCTGGTGGGGCGAGCTCGCAGCGGCGGTCACCCTCGCGGGTGACGATGAGCATGGTGACCCACTCGGCCAAGGCGTGCGGCAGGTCGAGTGCGCAGGACAGGGAACCAACGAGGCATCTCCAGATCAGCCTCCTCCGTCTGCGCGATGGGCACGACTCGGGAATGAGCAGCCGCGTTCTCGACGAGCATGTCCAGGCCCGGCCAACGCCAGTCCGACCGGCCCCAGGAACGAAAGCGCCCAGGCTGCCGAAGGCGCTGATGCGCGGACCCCGGCGGAGACCTCGCGCTGGACGTTCGCCGGCGTGGAAGGCGAATCCGCCCGGAAAGAGCACATACGCATACGGCGCCGGTGCCGCGCTCGCCCGACGGCCCTACGCGCCGCCCTCGCGGTGAGCCGACCGCCGCATCCAGTAGACGGCGGTGAGGGCGAGGAACCGGCAGTTGCCCACCGCGTACCGCACGAACATGCGGCGGGGCTCCTGGACCAGGCGGTGGAACCATTCGAGGCCGGCCCGCTGCATCCACCGCGGTGCCCTGCTGCGCACTCCCGCCACCACGTCGAAGGATCCGCCGACGCCGACCACCAGGGCGCAGCCCAACTCCTGCTGCCGGCGCGCGAGAAAGTACTCCTTGCGCGGACTCGGCACGGCGAGGAACAGGATGTCCGGACGGGCTTCTCGGACGGCCGCCACCACCTGCGGCTCCTGGGTCTCGTCCCAGTAGCCGTCCCGGTGCCCGACGACCTGGACACCCTGGGCGGCGGCGATGCGGGCGGTCTCCTCGACCACCCTGGGTTCGGCGCCCAGCAGATAGACGCGATATCCGTTGCGTGCGGCGCTGCGCCACAGCGCCGTCATGAAGTCGATGCCCGCGACCCGTTCGGGCAGCGGACTTCCGAGGAGACGGCCCGCCCACACGACCGACTGCCCGTCGGCGTTGACGAGCGAGCACGAGCGGATGATCCGCGCCAGTTCCGGGTCGTCGTGCGCCTGGACGATCTTGGCGGCGTTCAGCACGACGTGCTGGTGGGGGCCGCCGTCCGCGATCAGTGCCTCGGCCGCCGCCACCGACTCCTCCAGGGTGAGCGGGTGGACGGGCAGTCCACAGACCGTCACGTGCGGGCATGGTCCCGCTTTTCCGGTCGCCGTGGCCTCGTCGGGCTGCCCCGCCGTATGCGGTGTGTGCACCTGTGCCTCCAACGGATCGTCAACCTTGTCCGAACGGCGCGGTCTCCCAGAACCGCGCGAACGACTTCTCGACGCCGTCCTGTGCGTAGAGTGCTCGCAGTTGGTGCCATGCCTTCTGCTGGCGCTGCCGGACGCCGTCGAGGTCGGTCCGGCAGGCTTCGAGGAAACCGGTGACCGAGCCGACCGTGGGTTCGACGTCGTCCACACACCCGTGGCGGAAGAGTTCGGCACAGCCGGGGGAACGGGTCCCCGCCACGGCGCAGCCCGCCTGCAGGGCCTCGAGAAACACGAAGGGGAGTCCTTCCGCCCAGCGGGCCGGAAGGACGAACACGTCGACGGCGGACCAGAAGGCGGGGACGTCCGCCGGCTGGAGCACACCGAGGTCGCGGTCCACGCAGTGCATCCGGGAGGGCGGCACGTCCCTACGCATCCCGGCGGTGGAGAACTCAATGGCGGCACCCGAACGCTTCACCCGGTCCACCGCATCGCACAGGATGTCGAAGCCCTTGGCCGTGCACATCGTACCGAGCCAACCGACGCGAAGGGGGCGCGCGGCACTCGGCGCCCATGACGGCGTGCCGGTGCGCGGAGGACGGGCGCGAGCTTCGGGGTGAGTCCCCGGCGCCGGGTTCCGGATCACCGTCACGGATCGCGTACGGCAGCCACTGGCCCGCAGGTCCGCGGCCACGTCCTCGCTCAGGACGATCCAGTGGGCTCCGCCCAGTGCCTTCCGCAGGAGCGGGGCGCCGGAGAGCTTGGCCGGCAGCTGGGCGCCATGGAGGTGCAGTACCGGAGCGGATCCGGTGGCCCTGGCGAGCGCGACTACGAGGACGTCCCTCAGGAGCGGGAGACCCCACTGGGAGATCGGCAGATAGACGGCGTCGGGGGAATCCCTGAGCAGCACCCGGGTGCACTGCCACAGGACCGAGACCGTGGTACGGATCTTCGCGGGCCAGGACGCCTCGAAGCCGTCGGACGTCCGAACCGCGGAAAGGGTGACGACGGCCGGGACGTGGCAGAGGCACCTGAGAACAGGGGTGAAGAACTCGCCGGCCCTGCCCATGCCGCCGAGTCCCGCGCTGTGCCTCAACGCGAGGACGGTCGGTTTCGAGCGGTGCCGCGGATTCCTTCGGCAGATAGGTAACACACCCCGTCCTTCCGTACGGACCGGAACGAGGAATGCGAAAGAGTCCCGGAAACCGGACAATTGCGGAAACATTCTGAGCCGTCACGGCATCATGTGTGACCCGCGGAGTCCAGTGTGACACGTTGGCATCCTGTTCTTCATAGGATATGTCGATGCAGAAAAATAGGGGACTCGCGGGACGATAACCCGGTGCTTCGCATCCGCCGTGATAGAAGAGCTTCTGCGCCCCAGAATCATGTGGGGAAACCGCAGGAGATTCTCGTACTTGAACCGGATATCAAGGATTTCTGGTCCGCCCACCCGTCTGGTGACAACGTCTTCGGGGCGCCGGCCACCCTCTCCCAGAACATCCGCACCTGCGGCCTCCGCAGAGCCCGCTACCGAGGCCTGCGCAAGACCCACGTCCAGCACGTCCTGACCGCTCTGGCCTGCAATGTCGTGGGAGAAACGCCGCAGGGGCGAGTCCCTGCTGAAGTCGGTGCGGCAGCTGATCGAGTCGGTGAACGACACCCTCAGGGGCGGCTCGACCTGGAACAGCATTGCGGCCGGACCTGCGAGGGCGTGACCGACCGCGTCGCTCAGCCCGTCCTCGCACCGACCGCGGCGATCCGGCACGACCACAAGACCGGACAGCTGGTCATGCGATCCCTGGTCGCCTACGACCACTGATCACATCGGAAGACTCGTCCAGGGGAGCGACATGCGGGCATCCGCGGAAGCTCAGGGGACTCTCGTGCCAGGGTGACTTGCCACTCGTGCCGCGTGCCCGTCATGGAGATGCCCGAGTCGCCCGGCCGGCTGCCGCGCGCGTTCCCATCGCGGGTCGGGGTACTCGTCGCCGTTGATGTCGCCGAGGCCGAACTCGTGGGCGACGCCTTCGTTCGCCTCCAGGCTGCCGGGGATACGCCCGGAGCATCCGGGACCGTGCCGGTGGCTGAGCCGGGGCCGCGCGCCGTGCCGTGGGTGATCCACGCCTGGCCTGCCTCGGGGGAGCCCGAGATCGGCGTGCCGTCACTCGTGCTGGGATCTCCCGCGGCGCTGCCCTGGCACGCGCCCTCGTGAGGTGGCCGGGCGAGGGCTGGCCCACAATGCCGGAAAGTGCTCCTGACCTGCAACGACAGGACTCGCTGAGGGTCCTGTCGGCTGCGCGGGAAGAAGCACTTTCCAGATGGAGAAGCGTATGGGGTCCCACCCGCGTGTCCGCATCGAGGGCGGCGGCTGTTCGGTGGTCTCCCAGGCCGGGACCGTGCTGCTGGTGGAGGCCAGAGTCGGGCGGTTCACGGCGAGCAGGCGGGGCCTACCCCACGTACACGCTGTATCCGTAGCTGTCGACGGCACTCGAGCCGGGCGTCAGAGTCTGAATCACGAACCCCGAGCAATTGGTGCCGCTGAAGACGTACGCGATGCCATTGGTCTGATTCTGCACCTGAGTCGGCAGACTCCCCACCATGTAGCAGCCGCTGGGGTTGTTGTACGTCGTGCCGCCGATGATCAGCTGTCCTTGCGCTGCGGACGCGGACTGTGTGATGCCGAGCGCAAGCACGGCACCGACACCGACCGCCCCAAGAGTCCGGGCAATGGATGGCATGTCTTTCTCCCCTGCTCAAGTGGGAGCCGCTGCTCGACTCCCAGCGGGCATCACTTTATGCATATGTGCGACTCCATACGGTTATGATCGCGAGCGGGGTGACGCGCTCCGCTCTTTCGACCTAACCTCGCGCTTTCACGAGGCGGGCTGTTCCGACTCGTGATCAAGAACGCAGAAAGTGCCTCTGACCAGCGAGAACGGGGGTTGCTGAGGTCCTTGTTCCCGCCACCGCCGGAGGCACTTTCCAGGTGAAGATGCGCATCGGGTGCTATCCGCGTGTCGCGTCGACGGCGATGGCCGCGGGATCGTGTCGCAGGCTGATGCGGTGCTGCCGGTCGAGACGGTCCGCAAATCCGGCCTGGATGCGGCGACATCAGCGGCGCTTGTGCCGTGGCACAAGCCGTGGGCAGTACACGATCCGGGCAAGATCCTGCTGGATGTCGCGCTCGCGGTGGCGCTGGGCGGGGACTGCCTGGCCGATGTGGGCATGCTGCGGGCCGAGCCGGCCGTGTTCGGGCCGGTGGCCTCCGACCCCGCTGTCCCTGCGAGCAGCACCGGTCCACCGGAACCGTGGAATCCGGCGCACACCCCGGCGCGACAGGCGGGCTCTCACCTGCCCGCACTTCGAGAATCCCACCAACACCCGCCACAAAGGGGTCCGTCCGCAAGCTGACGGACCCCCATGAACGATCGAGGTCGAGCCAGGAGTGGCTCCGGGGCAAATCCTGATCAGCTGAACGGGTGCCATTCACTTGGGGAACAGATGCCTTTCGCCTCTGCAGCGACGATGCCGAGATATGAAAGGGATAAAGCAGTGCTGACGCAGTCCTAGCAAAGGAGTGACCGCGTTGAACTTCCTTTCGGACCCCGAAAGGCGACCACGGAGACGTCGCGTGGCAGCCCGGGGCCTGCTCGCCGCGTTCGTCACCGTGGTCGGTGTGGCCGCAACGCCGGCGATCGCCCAGCAGCAGCCTCCGTCTCCCCTCAACCAACTCTCTGCGGCGGGAGAAAAGCTGAAGCACAGCATCCCCGCCCAACATCAGCGGCTCCTGTCGGGATCAGGCCAGTTTCTACTCAATCTGGCGAACAACAAAAAGTTGCTGAAGACCCGGCCCAGGCAACTGCCGCTGACGCCACGGCCGGCGCCTCAGGGCTACGCCAACGACCCGAACGCCCCGGACAACTTCATCTCCAGGTTCGACGGCAACACGCAGAGCGAGCCGAGCACTGCCTGGTGCGGCAAGACGGCGGTCATCGGCTACAACGACACCGGAAGCTTCGTGTCGACGCTTGTCAACCCCCCGCCGAGCGGCGCCCTCAGCCTCCTTGGGTGGTCCCGCACCACCAACCCGGACCAGAAGCTGCCGTCGTACACCGACATGGGCGCCCTGATCGCCGATCCGCCCCCGCCCGGCGTGACCCGACGGGACCTGACCGGTGACCCGACGCTGGGCTGCTCGACCAGCAACAACTTCTACTTCGGGTCGACGTCCATGTCGTTCCTGACCGACGGCACCATCAAGAGCGGTATCTCGGTGGCCCGTTCCACGGACGGCGGCAAGAGCTTCCACCACGGTGACCTGGCGGCCAGCGGGGACCTCGGCACCCATTTCCTCGACAAGCCGATGATCACCGTCGAGCCGGGGCCGACCGCTTCCCCGTCCGACGACATCATCCACGTGACATACACCGACTTCGACGGCTCCGGAACCTTCTGTGGCGGCGCCTTCCGCACGGCGATCGAGTACGTCAAGTCGACCGACGGCGGGGCGACCTGGACGGCACCACAGGTGATCGACCAGGACTGCGGCCTTACAGCCACCGTGTTCTCGTCTCTGGTGAAAACGGGCAAGGGCGGCAACGTCTACGTCGCCTGGGAGCGCTACGACCCCGATTTCCAGCACCGGTCCATCCATGTCCGCCGGTCGGTGGACGACGGCGCCAGCTTCGGCGGGGACCACTTGATCAGTCCGGTGGTGCCCACCGGCGACGGTACGTTGCTGCAGGGTTTGTTCCGCAACTTCGTGGATCTGCAGGGCCTGGCGGTCGCACCGTCGAACAAGGCCTTGTACGTGACATGGCACGACGGCCGTTACGCGCAGCAGCCCGACCCCAACAGCAACTGCGAGAACGTCAAGAAGTACTGCTTCTCCAGCGCGCTGTTCTCCAGGTCGACGGACGGCGGTGCCACATGGAGTGCCCCGACCCGGGTGAACGACGGCCCCGTCGGGGAACAGGTCGACTGGTACCAGCCGGCTCTGGACGTGGACTCACACGGCAACCTCTATAGTCTCTACTACGACCGGCAGGGCATCTACCGGGGCGTCGCGAGGAACTTCAACATCCAAGCCGTGGTCGCCCAGTCCTCCGACGGGGGAAGCAGCTGGAAGAGGGCGCCCGTGAGCTCCCGGTTCTTCCCGAGCATGGTGGATCAGGTGCCGCCCCCGCACTACATGGGCGACTACATCTCCATCGCCGCGGACACGCTCGGCACGTATCCGGGTGCCATCGCCGCCTGGGGAGACAACAGCCTCGGTGACGCGAACGTCGGCACGGTGCACGTGGTTGCGGATCCGCCCAAGCCCCATCCCAAGCCCCATCCCAAGCCCCATCCCAAGCCGCACCACGAGGAGAAGCCGGGGCATCACCGGCACCACTGGTAGGACTTGGCTGAGCAGATCGGTGTCGCCGGAGGGCCGTTGAGGACAATCGTCTTCTCGGCCCTTCGGCGTTGGCTGTGGTGCCCTGGCTCCTGGGTGGTGAGCGCCGGGGTGAGTTCCTCGCCGGAAGCGGGCGTTCCCCGGCCGGGCCGGGTGCGTGGCGAACGGTGGACGCAAGCGCGGGCGTCACTCGAAGTGCTCCGGCTCGCGGGGCCCTGCGGCGCCTGCTGTTCCTGCGGGGGCGTGCGGTCGCGTTCGAAGCGACGCCGTACCGGCCGCCGCGTACGGCACGGCGAACCACGTGGAAGCCACCGCCCGCACCTGGCACGTCACCGTGTTCCAGGCGTACCACCGCGGGCCCGAGCCGGATGGCCCGGGCCCGCGGTGGTACGCGGCGTGGTCGCCCGCCTTACGCTCCGCCCCCGCGGCCGGCCGGCCGACGTGCCCAGCAGGCGGCGACGAGGGCGACGAACCGGGTGTTGCCCACCGCGTACCGCACGAACATGCGGCGCGGCTCCTGGACCAGGCGGTGGAACCATTCGAGGCCGGCCCGCTGCATCCACCGCGGTGCCCTGCTGCGCACTCCCGCCACCACGTCGAAGGATCCGCCGACGCCGACCACCAGGGCGCAGCCCAACTCCTGCTGCCGGCGCGCGAGAAAGTACTCCTTGCGCGGACTCGGCACGGCGAGGAACAGGATGTCCGGACGGGCTTCACGGACGGCCGCCACCACCTGCGGCTCCTGGGTCTCGTCCCAGTAGCCGTCCCGGTGCCCGACGACCTGGACACCCTGGGCGGCGGCGATGCGGGCGGTCTCCTCGACCACCCTGGGTTCGGCGCCCAGGAGGTAGACGCGGTACCCGCGGAGTGCCGCCGTACGCCACAGCGCCAGCATGAAGTCGATGCCCGCGACCCGTTCGGGCAGCGGGCTGCCGAGGAGGCGGGCCGCCCATACGACCGACTGTCCGTCGGCGTTGACGAGCGAGCACGAGCGGATGATCCGCGCCAGTGCCGGGTCGTCATGGGCCTGGACGATCTTCGAGGCGTTCAGCACGACGTGCTGGTGAGGGCCGCCGTCCGCGATCAGTGCCTCGGCGGCCGTCACCGACTCCTCCAGGGTGAGCGGGTGGACGGGCAGTTCGCACACCGTCACGGGCCGACCCGGGCCCGCCCTCCCGGTTGCCGTGGTCTCGTCGGGCAGTCCCGGCGTAGGCGGTGTGTGCACCTGTGCCTCCAACGCATTCAACCTTGTCCGAGAATCGATGTCTCCCAGAAGCGCGCGAACGACTCCTCGACACGATCGCGCGCGTACAGCGGCCGCAGCCGATGCCACGCCTCCTGCTGGCGGTCCCGGACACCGTCCAGGTCGGTCCGGCAGGCCTCGAGGAAGGCGGTGACCGAGGTGACCGTGGGTTCGACGGCGTCCACGCATCCGTGGCGGAAGAGTTCGGCGCAGCCGGCGGACGGGGTCCCCGCGACGGCGCAGCCCGCCTGCAACGCCTCGAGCAGTACGAAGGGGAGTCCTTCGGCCCAGCGGGCCGGGAGGACGAACACGTCGGCAGCGGACCAGAACCCGGGGACGTCCGCCGGCTGGAGCACACCGAGGTCCCGGTCCACACAACCCATCCGGGATTCCGGCACGTCCCGGCGCATCCCGGCGACGGAGAAATCCACGGCGGTGCCCGACCGTTTCATCCGGTCCACCGCATCGCACAACACGTCGAAGCCCTTGGCCCGGCACATCGTGCCGAGCCAGGCGACGCGCAAAGGCCGCACGGCACCGGGGTCCGCCGACTGCGTGCGGTTCCGCGTGGGAGACGCACCGGCTTGGCGGTGCGTCTCCGGTGCCGGGTTCCGGATCACCGTCACCGACCTCGTACCGCAGCCACTGGCACGCAGTTCCGCGGCCACGTCCTCGCTCAGGACGATCCAGTGGGCTCCACCCAGTGCCTTCCGCAGAAGCGGGGCCGCGGAGAGCCGGGCCGGCAACTGGGCGCCGTGGAGGTGCAGCACCGGCGTGGACCGGCATGCCTTGGCGAGGGCGACGATGAGGGCGTCCCGCAGCAGGGGAAGACCCCACTGGGAGATCGGCAGGTAGACGGCGTCCGGACGTTTTGCGACCAGCATCCGGGCGAAACGCCGCATGGCCAAGCCCGTTGCGCCGACCTTGGCGAGCCACGGCGGCTCGAAGCGGTCGGACCTGCGTTCCGCGGAAAGGGAGACGACCCCCACGACATCACACAGGCGCCGCAGCACCGGGGTGAAGAATTCGGCGGCCCTGCCCATGCCTCCGAGGCCCGCACTGTGCCTCAGCGCGAGGACGGTCGGCACCAAGAGCTGCGTATCCCTCGGGTGGAACGGGAACATGACGTCTCCCTCCAAACAATTTATCGAGATCTTATCCGAGGTTTCACGGCATCATGCCCGGGGTCGCAGAGGCCAGTGCGACACGTTGGCTTCTTTTTATTCATAGGATATGTCGATGCAGAAAAGTAGGGGACTCACGGGACGGTAACTCGGTGCTTCGCATCCGCCGTGATAGAAGAGCTTCTGCGCCCAAGGATCATGTGTGGAAACGGCAGGAGATTCTCGTGCTTGAACCGGATATCAAGGATTTCTGGTCCGCCCACCCGTGCGGTGACAACGTCTTCGGGGCGCCGGACGGAGACGAGCGACAGGACTACGAGGAGTTCTTCTCGCGGTACGACGCCGCGAAGTACCGGCTCGAACACCACATTCCGGCGTGCCTGGAGAGACTGGACTGCGCCGGGCGTCGCCTTCTCGAGATCGGACTCGGACAGGGCTCGGAGGCCGAGCAGTTGATCAGGCGAGGTGCCCGGTGGACGGGGGTCGACCTGACCGAGACGGCGGTCAGGAGGACGGGAACGCGGCTCGCCCTGCGTGAACTGCCGTACGACGGGCTGCACCAGGCCAGCGTTCTGGACCTGCCGTTCCCGGACGGATCCTTCGACGTCGTCTTCAGCCACGGGGTGCTTCACCACGTCCCGGACGTCCACCGGGCCCAGCGGGAGATCCGTCGGGTACTGAAGCCCGGCGGAGAGCTGGTGGTCATGCTGTACGCCCGCTGGTCGCTCAACTACCTCGTGTCGATCGGGCTGCTGCGCCGAGCCGCGCTCCTGGCGACCCATCCGCTGGTGCGGCTGGGCGCGCTTCCCAAGCCCCAAGGGCTCCTCGGCGCCCACCTGGACAACGCCCGCAGGATCGGGCTCGCACGATATCTGCGGATGCCGGAATTCATCCACCGCAACACCGATGGCCCCCACAACCCGTTTTCACGGGTCTACGACGTCGGGCGCGTGCGACGGGACTTCCCCGACTTCGACGTCCGCCACACCGAGAAGCATTTCCTGCACGCCCCGCCGCTGCCTGTTCACGGACGCGGCAGCGGGAAAGTACTGGGCTGGCATCTGTGGGTGCGTATGACGCCGCGCGCCCGTTGAACGGGAAACCGTTTACGAATGCGCCGCATGGGGGGAACACTCGGCCGTGACCCTGGGTGGTTCAGGGGCTATTTCCTACGCTGTTGCCGGGGAGGAAGGAACCGGCCGCACAGCAACAGAAAAAGCGGCCGGTCGTCCATTCGTCAGCTTCAGCACAAGGAGTGCGTGTGACAGCCAGAACGGCGCTCATCACCGGAATCACCGGCCAGGACGGCTCCTATCTCGCCGAGTTGCTCCTGGACAAGGGCTACACCGTCCACGGAATCATCCGGCGTGCTTCCACGTTCACCACCAGCCGTATCGATCACCTCTACCAGGACCCGCACGCTCCCGAAACCCGGCTGTTCCTGCACTACGGCGATCTGACGGATGCCAGCAGGGTCGCCGGTCTCCTCGAACGCGTACGGCCGGACGAGGTGTACAACCTCGCCGCCCAGTCGCATGTGCGCGTTTCCTTCGACGAGCCCTTGTTCACCGGGGACACGACGGCACTGGGCACCACGCGGCTGCTCGAGGCCATCCGGACCACCGGCCTGCCCTGCCGCTTCTACCAGGCGTCGAGCTCTGAGATGTTCGGTGCGTCGCCCCCGCCGCAGCACGAGACGACTCCTTTCCACCCTCGCTCCCCGTACGGAGTGGCCAAGGTCTACGCGTACTGGATCACCCGCAACTACCGTGAGGCGTACGGGCTCTACGCGGCCAACGGCATCCTTTTCAACCACGAGTCACCGCGCCGGGGGCCCACGTTCGTCACTCGCAAGGTGGCCATGGCGGCGGCTCGGATCAAGGCGGGCCTCCAGGACGCGCTGTACCTCGGCAACCTCGAAGCGCGCCGCGACTGGGGCTACGCAGCGGAGTACGTCGAGGCCATGTGGCTGATGCTGCAGCAGGACGCCCCGGACGACTACGTCGTCGCCACGGGCACCAGCTACAGCGTTCAGGATTTCGTCGAGCACTGCTTCGCCCATGTGGGCCTCGACTGGCGCGACCACGTGCGCTTCGACGAGAGATACCTGCGCCCCGCCGAGGTCGACGACCTGGTCGGTGACGCGTCGAAGGCGGCACGGATCCTCGGCTGGCGGCCGGCTGTGCGCACGCCCGAACTGGCGGGCCTGATGGTCGATGCGGAACTCGAGGCACTCCCTGGGAAGGGAGAAGGCCCGGTGCCGGCCGTACCTCTGCCCGCTCACCCGCTCGCCCGGCTCTGACCCGTTCCGGTGGCTGGACATGCCACCCGTCCCACAGAGGTTGTCCACGTGATCAAACTGATCAAGTCCAGCTTCCATCGTGAAGCCGAGACCAAGCGTGCCCTGGCCGAGTTCGTCCTGAGCCAGGACGTCCTCAGCATGAGCGAGCAGTGCCGGGCGTTCGAGACGGCTTTCGCCGAGAAGCAGGAGCGGACGTATGCGGTCTTCGTGGCCAACGGAAGCGTGGCCAATCTGCTCCTGATCCAGGCCCTGCTGAACCAGGGCCGCCTTCAGCGTGGAGCGCGTGTCGGCTTCTGCGCACTGACCTGGCCGACCAACGTCATGCCCCTGATCCAGCTGGGTCTGGAGCCGGTCGCGATCGACTGCGAGCTGGACACGCTGAACGTCTCGCCCGAGGCCTTTGACGCACACATCGCCGGCTGCCAGGCGCTGTTCCTGACCAACGTCCTGGGGTTCTGCGACGATCTTCCGGCGCTGCGGCGCATGTGTGACGACCGCGGTGTCCTCCTGAT
Source organism: Streptomyces sp. NPDC002076 (assembly GCF_053593835.1). Classification (NCBI taxonomy): domain Bacteria; kingdom Bacillati; phylum Actinomycetota; class Actinomycetes; order Kitasatosporales; family Streptomycetaceae; genus Streptomyces; species Streptomyces sp. NPDC002076. The sequence goes on along the minus strand of NZ_JBSFDI010000003.1, from coordinate 431,971 downwards.
CGAGGACAACTGCGAGGCCCTGGGGTCGAGAACGAACCACACCCTGCTCGGCAACTTCGGTGTCGCCTCGACGTTCTCGTTCTTCGTCGGTCACCACCTGTCGACCATCGAGGGCGGCATGGTGTGCACCGACGACGAGGAGCTGTACGAACAGCTGGTCATCTCCCGTGCCCACGGCTGGGACCGCAACCTGCCCCCGGGCACGCGGGAGAGGCTGCGTGCCGAGGCCGGCGTGGACGACTTCCAGGCCAAGTACACCTTCTACGACCTGGCGTCGAACTTCCGGCCCACAGAGATCAACGGCTTCATCGGGAACCAGCAGATCCGGTACTGGGACGAGATCGTCGGGGCGCGGGTGGCCAACTTCGAGCGCTTCCGGCGGGCCATGGCAGGCAACGCGGATGTACTCCACTACGACCTGAGCCATATGGACACCGTGTCGAACTTCGCCATGCCGGTCGTCTGCAGGACCCCCGAGCTGGCCCAGAAGTACCGCTCCGAGTTCGAGGCGGCCGGGGTGGAGATCCGTCCAGTCATCGCCGGTGACATCACGCAGCAGCCCTTCTATCGCAAGTACGTCCAGGACACGACCGAACGGCCGAACGCGCGGCTCGTCCACACCAACGGCTTCTACTTCGGCAACAACCCCGAGATGAACGAGGAAGAGCTGACAACCCTGTGTGGCTTGCTCGCCGGCTGACGAGAGAGAAAAGTACGGAGTAAGGGGCAGGCGGGATGAACCGGCAAGCGAAGATCTATGTCGCCGGGCACACCGGGATGGTGGGCCAGGCGATCGTGCGGCGACTGCGCTCCGAAGGGTACGAGAACCTGGTTCTGGCCACGCGGGCCGAGCTCGACCTCACCGACCAACGTTCCGTGCGGGACTTTGTCATGACCGAGCGGCCCCGGTACGTCGTCGACAGTGCCGCGCGGGTGGGCGGCATCAAGGCGAACATGAGCCATCCCGCGGACTTCCTGTACGAGAACCTCCAGATCCAGAACAACCTGATCTGGTCGGCCAAGGACGCGGGGGTCGAGACGTTTCTGTTCCTCGGCAGCTCCTGTATCTACCCCCGTGCCTGTCCGCAGCCCATGAGGGAGGAGTACCTCATGACGGGCAGGCCGGAACCCACCAACGAGGCCTACGCCTACGCGAAGATCGCAGGGATGAAGCTGTGCGAGTACATCCACGCCGAGTTCGGGATGAACTTCGTCTCCTGTATGCCGACAAACATCTACGGTGAGAACGACAACTTCGATCCCGAGACCTCTCATGTGATCCCGTCTCTTCTCAGCAGGATCCATCAGGCAAAGGCGACGGGCTGTTCCGAGGTGACGATCTGGGGTACCGGATCGAGCCGGCGTGAGTTCCTGTATGTGGACGACTTGGCCGATGCCGTGGTGTGGCTGCTGTTCAACTACACGAAGAAGCAGTTCCTGAACGTCGGAACGGGTGAGGACGTCTCGATCCTGGAGTTGGCCGAGCACATCGGCAAAGTGGTCGGCTACGAAGGACAATTCGTGTTCGACCACACAAAGCCGGACGGGATGCCGAGAAAGCTACTGGATGTCACCAGGTTGCACGAGCTCGGCTGGAGCCACCGCATCGGGCTCGACGAAGGACTCAGGCGGACGTACGACTGGTACCTGACCCATCTGGTCCCCTCTTCATGACGGATGCCGCTGAACCCCTTTCATCCTGAGCGTCAGGCGATCTCGACGGCGTGAACGGCGGCGGCTGCACGACCGATTCGGTTGGTGCTGCGGCGGGCTTTCGGCCCCACCAAGGCCGCGCAACTGACCCGCGCCCAGCTCCGGCCCGCACCCAAACGCGCCGACCGGGCTCACCAGCCACTGCTCGTCGAGGACGCACTCGGCAAGCAGATGCTCGCTCTTGTCCTGGCTGAGATCGGGGACGACCGCACCCGTATCGAGCATGGCTCGATACGGGGCCAATAGGGCTCCTGTGCCGAGACGCCGGTGAGTGAGATCACCAGCGAAACGGCCAGGAGCCCTGCCACGTGACGAACCCGGACCACCAGCCGCCGGCACCCGCGAACCGCGGGATGAGAAGCGTTCACTCACTCAGGCTGACCGCGCTTCCCGAACGTCCCGTGATGAGCGCCATACCCCAGCCACACACGAAGGAAATTTCCTGCATGCCCAGCACACAGTCCACAGACCGGCCGCACACCGTACCGAAAAGGACCCGGCAAAGCGCAAGACTGAGTTTGCCCGCTCTCCGAATCAGTCGACGGGACATCGGCATACCACTGATCTCGGCCTCCACCACGGCCGAGGTCCGGCCCCCGTGGAAGGCACGGCGTACAACCCCCGACAACGTCATCCTGTCCTGGTCGGGGGTTTCGAAGACAAGTGCGGTGCGGGTGAAGAACATCCGTGCTCCGCGCTGGGTCATTTCATGGAAGAAGACGGAGTCCTCGCCGCCCGTCCTGTCGAACGCGGAGTTGAAACGCAGACCCGTGCGACAGACCGTGGACATTCGGACGAGTGTGTTTCCGGATTGGGCGGGCCCTTCCAGCGGCCCGTCATCCTGGGTCCTCACCTGGCGAATCAGCCGCCCCTCGTCGAGCCATCGGGGTGCCCCCTGAGGCAGACGGATCACGACAGGACCCACGACGACGTCGGCGTCGTTGTTCTCGGCACTGGCGACCAGGGCGCCGAGCCATTCCGGAACCGGCCGCTCGTCGTCGTCGATGAAAACCAGCGCATCGTACTGCCAGGCGGCGTCGATTGCCGCGTTGCGGACCTGGGAGTAACCACGCTTCTCGACGCGCCGGTACGCGACGCCGCAGGCGGCCGCGGCCTCACGGACCGACTTCGACCCGGCCGCCGAGTTGTCCAGGATCAGGATCGACACCGCGCGCAGACCACTGCTCTCGGTGACTCGAGCCTGCTGAACGAGGTCGTCGAGCAAAGGACGCAGCGGGCGCGCACCTGTGGTCGGCACCGCGATGAGAATGGTCTTCAGCATGCTGGGCATAGGAGGCGATTGCCTGTCTGTGTTCCGGAGGAGCGGAGTAGTGGTCGCGCTCACATCCGGTCGGAGTAGCGGAATTATTCCCGCGGTCGGACGGAGAGCCTAGCTGTGACAACTCCGGACGTGGCGCGCGGACCTTTCACGGCCGCAGGAATCTCACTCGTCCGGGGCACGCCAGCCGATGCATCACAAGAGTCCGATTGCCAGCAGTCTCTCCCGGGCGGTACGAATTCGTGCGCTCCAATCACCCACCTCACGCAGTCGCTTCAGCGCCCGGTCGACGACCGGCTGCCAGCTGCCGGGTGAGGCCAGGATGTCCAGCACCTGTTGAGCCGGGTTGTTCCAATCGACCTCGACGACAGGATTGAAACCCATGAGGGCCACCAATTCCGAAGGTGCGTGCCCGAGCACAAGACACCCTGACGCCATGCTTTCGAGATATCGCTGAGTCATCGTCTCCACGTTGCCGGAGCGCTGTGGATGCGTGAGCGAGGACGGGAAGCAGACCGAGATCACCGCATCCGACAGGCCGCGCCGCAGAGCGTGTTCATCCGGATACACGAGTCGGCCCGGCTCGTTCTCGTACAGGTGGGGAAGGGGAGAATGCAGCCGCACGGCCTCAGTGATTGCCTCGTGCCAATCCGCGTGCCGACGTCCGAGCTCCAGGATGCCGACCCTCCTCGCATCCAGACAGGTGCCGGAATCGTGCCGAGCGACCCGTGTCGCCTCGGGGAGATGGATGACCTGGGACTGAGGCAACGCCTCAGCGAGGAATCGTGCCGACTGGAGGGCCGTGACGAAAACGGCCGGGGGCCGTAGGGGCCGCAGCCGACGGGCCCACAACTCCCAGGTCGGCTCCCACACGTCCCAGCAGTACGGGACGACATCTCCCGCGAGGCCGGCCGCGTAGAGCTGGCCGAACCGTGCTCCCATCATGGGGACGATGACCGGTCCTTTACGGCGGCGCCACCGACGGGGGAGGCAGAAGTGTGATCTGGCGAGAGCCCGACCGATCAAAGGCGGGGTCCTGACCTCCACGCCGTGGGCGCCCTGTCCGATGAATTCGGCGACCAGATCCCTCACCGCATAGTGCGAGGGATGCTCCTCATGCAGCGGGACCGCCACGCGCAGTTCAGTGGTGGGGCGATCACGGGATCCAACGGCAGTCGTTGCCCCTCCGCGGACTCCTCGCAGCGAAACGATCACGTGTCCGAATTCCTTTTGTTTTTCCGGCAGGCGACGAATATACACCGATTTCTGGTGATTCTGCCGTAGCATGCTGACACACTTCGCCAGGAAGGGACGTCCGCACGTGGTTCTCCACGCTCAGATTTCAGTAGGGCCGGCCGCGTCGTGAACGAAGGGAAGTCGCCCGGCGAAGCCCGGGAAGAAGTATCGGTCCGGTCGCCTTTTCGGACAGGACCTCCACCGCAGCGAGCACAGTCGGCACAGGAGCGGATCGAACCTCAGCAAAGCGTCCTCGCCCCCCATCTGCGGGCCGCCGGACGTTCACTCGGGGTCAAAGCCGTGAGTCTTCCGGTTACCGCGGTTTCCACCCTTGTTGCGACACGGATCGTGGTTGATGCCCTGGGTCCGACCGGCTTCGCCTTCTTCGCGCTCGTCACAACGCTTCCGCTGCTGTTGCCGCTCAATGATCTCGGTACCGGTGCGGCCATCGTGGAAGCGGTGGGAAAGAGGAGTGCCGACGACCATCGGGACCTGCACGGAACGATTATCACAAGTGCGCGCCTGCTCAGTTGCGCGGGCATCCTGAGTGCCCTTGTCGGTATCGTTCCTGCGTGTTTTGGCGTGTGGAGCACCGTGCTCAATTCTGGGGCACAGCGATCTGGTGAGGTTTCGGTCGCCGTCGCCTTCACGCTCTTCGGGTGCAGCCTGCCGCTGAACCTGGGAAATTCCGTGTTGATCGCGTTGAACCGAACCCACACCGCCCTGCTGTTCCAAATGCTGGGCAGTGTCCTCACCTTGGGGTTCATCACGCTGTCGGGGGCCGTACATGCGCCGTCCCCGGCCTTCATCGTGTCGGGCTTCGCCGCGCAGTGTCTGATGGGTGCAGCATGTCTGCTGCGGGCCGGGCGAATTCTCGGTCTGCCGCTGCTCGGGATGGTCCTGGGAAGCCTCGACACCCGGCACACTCCCACACGCATCTGGCACCTCGCCGGGCCCATGGCCGTCATCAACGCTGCTTTGGCCGTGGCCTATTCGACCGATCGGCTGGTCCTCGCCCATACCGCCGATTCCGATGCCGTTGCCGCGTACTCGGCCGGTGCGCGTCTGTTCGCACCTGCTGTAGCTCTGGCCAGCGCCACCGGTCTGCCCCTGTGGACCATCTTCGCCCGGCAACGCGGCACCTCGGGTCGGCCGCACGCACGTCATGTTTCACGCCTGACCCTGTACTTCGGGGTCGGAGGCGCGATCCTCGGCGCGGGGCTGATCTTCTTCGGTCCGGCGGTCGCTTCCTGGATGTTGCACGGAAAGGTTGAAGTCGGGACGGGACTCATGGCTGCCTTCGCGGCCCTGCTGCTGGTCCAGTCCGCTTCCTATCCGGCCAGCATGTGGCTGACCGACGCCGCCGGTCTGAAGTTCCAAGCGCAGAGAGCCGGAGTGATGGCGTTGGTGAATCTGGCCCTCTCGATCGTCCTGGCGCGTCATCTCGGTGCGAGCGGACCCGTCATCGGATCGGTCGTCGCCGTCATGACCTGTCTCTTCCTCCCCAACCTCCGGAGGTCCATGTCCCATGCTTGACACGAAGATGTCCTCCCGGACAAGCACGGAGAAAAGCCGCATCATTGTGCAAAGGGTGCCCGTCAGGCAGCCGCAGCCAGCGCGCTCGTCGCGGGGACAGGGCGGCCGTCTGGTTGTGACTGCGGCTGTCGGCCTGGGCAATGCATGGGGACCTTACACGCAGTCGGGTCTCACCATCGGACACGTTGTCGTACTGATGATCACGCCTGTGGTCCTCGCCACTGCATGGCGTTGGAAGATGGCGCGTTGGAACCTTCTCCTCTTGCTTGTGTGGCTGCTCGGGGCCGCCCTGACCGAAGTTGTGGCGGACGACTCGATTCATGACACGGCCCTGGTCCTGTCCCGTCCGCTTGCCGTTCTTGTGAGTTTCTGCGGTGGGATGTGGGCCCTCCAGGGTCGGCCGGCTGTTGTTCGCGTGTACGTCGTGTCATTCGTTGCGGGACTGACATGCAATATCGCGATTTTCTTCCGGAGTAATCCGAGTATCGACCCATGGAAGTACGGATACGGGCCGGTTGTCAGCCTGGCGGCTATCCTTATCGCATTCGCGCTACTTTCCCGGCGGATGCGTGTCAGTGCAGCCGCCGTGGTGATCGTGGTGGCCCTTGTCAGCCTCTTTTTGGGGTTCCGCTCCGAGTTTATGATCGTTTGCTCGGCGGGTGCCGTGGCAGTGCTCGCCGGGCGTCGTGAAGCAAGGCTCAGTTGGAAAAGAGCCTTCTTCATCCCGGTCGGCTTGATCCTGTTTGCCAGCTCCGTCCCGACCCTTTATGGCTACCTGGCCTCCGAGGGAGCTCTAGGGGCGGAGCAGCAGTACAGATGGGAGGGCCAGAGCGAGGTGGAGGGCGGGGTACTGGTGGGGGCCCGTCCGGAAATCCTGGCGTCCTATGTAATCATCAAGGAGTCCCCGTTCATCGGCAGGGGACTGACACCTCAGGTGAGCCGCGAGACCCGGAGTGATTTTCTGGGGAAACTGCGGGCCGGCGATGTCGATTTCAACGAGCGTCGAGAGAACTACTATTTCGGCAAAGGGCTTTTCCTCCACTCGATTCTGTTTCAACTCTGGGCGGAGAACGGCATCGCGGTGCTTCCTGGAGTTCTGCTTCCCGTGCTGCTTGTTCTGCTGTCCCTCGTCATTGCGATCAAAAATGGATCCGGGCCGTATGCTCTGCTCTTCGCATTCCTTTTTGCGCAACTGGGCTGGGACCTCGTTTTCTCTCCATGGATGAGGCTCGAGGGTCTCTATCTCGGCACCGCTGCGGCGGCCGCCCTGATTTTTCGTGGGACTTCTGGTCGGGCCCGCGAATCCCGTATGCCGTGACAAGCCAGGAGGCCAAGATGATGCGCGTCGGAATGGTGGTACCCACGCTCGGCGATCGTCCCGAACTGCTGATGGAGTGTCTGAATTCGCTGACCGAGCAGGCATATAGCAGGCTTCGCCTGGTTGTCGTGTCGTCACCCGCTGCGCTGACTGCGGTGGGGCAAACCACTTCTCCCCGCACCACTGTGCTCCCGCAGAGCGGCTCCGGCATTGTGGATGCAGTCATGACGGGCTGGAAATACTTCGGTGACGGCGTGGACGTCATGGGTTGGCTGGGCGACGACGATCGGCTGACCCCGGGGTCGATCACCCAGGCGCTACGTGCCCTTGAGCGCCGGCCCGACGCCGCGATGTCATACGGTCAGGTGCGCTACATCGATGGCGATGGAAAAGCCTTCAAAATCATGCGCCCTGGACGGGTGGGTCCACTGATGTTGCGCTTGGGGTACAACATGGTGTATCAGCCCGGTTGCCTTTACCGACGTACCGCGGTGGAGGCAATCGGAGGACTTGACAACAACTTTCGTCTTGCCTTCGATGTCGATTTCCATCGGAGGCTCGCGGCCTTCGGAGGGCTGCGCTATGTCGCCTCGGTCCTCGGTGAAATCCGCTATCACCCCGACTCATTGACGGTCCGTAGGCACTCCGAGTCACAGCGGGAAGCCGAACTCGCGCTCAGTCGGCAGATGCCGGACTGGCTACGCCGGACGAGACCGGTCTGGCGGCCGGCAACCGACGTTCTCCACCGAGCGGCGGCGAAGGTCGCGGGTCGGTGAGCCCGGTGACGCCGTTCAGGGGCAGCGTCCATCCGTCTCGAGCATGCGCACGACACCGTCCGCGAAACTGCTGCTGAACCGCTCCAAGGTGTAAAAGCCGGCGTCGGCCTCGCATCCCTTCTTCAGACGTGCCAACAGGGTGGGATCGCAGAGTGCATCCGCCACAGTCTGGGCGAAGGATTCCACGTCGTCCGGTGCGATCAGACAGTTTCGCCCGTTTTCCAGATACTCGAACTCCGGACCGTGGTCGGGCCGAGGAACGGTCACTACGGGAGTCTGCAAAGCGAATGAGACGACCGCGCACAGTCCTACGGCTCCCGGCGCCAGCATCAGATCAGCTGCCTGCCCGAGCAGCGCCCGTTTCTCGTCATCGAACACGTTGCCCAGGTACACTGTTTCCGCCCCCCGAGCAGCCGCCTGCTCAACCAGGTGTCGCTCTGTGCCGTCGCCCGCCACCAACAGTCGAAATCCCGGCAGTCGCCGGGCGACCGAAGCCGCAGCCGCGAGAAGAAAACCAGTGCGTTTGATCGTGTCGAGCCCACCGAGGTAAACAGCAGTACGGCCGGGGACGAGGCGATGGCGTTCCCGGAACGCTTGCAGGCGATCTTCCGCGACCCTTGTCCGTGCTTCCCTCAGCGCCGAGGTGTCGATGGAGTGATACACCATCGTGATGCGCTCGGCCGGGAACCCCTGGGATACTTCGTGATCCGCTCCTGCCTGGGTGAATGCAAAAAACCAGTGGGCACGACGGGTGAGTGCGCCCGTCGCGACCTTCCGGGCCCAGCCTGCGGTTCTCAGGTGTGTGTACGTGTGCCCCCATAGAGCAATGGCCGGCGTGCGTCGGGGATTAAGTAGCGTCGTATAGAGCTCCACATTGTGGAGCGCCTGTTCCAGTACCAATGCATCACAATTCCTCGCCAGCTCACCGAGATCGCGGTGGACCAGAGTTCGGGAGCCGATTCGGAATGTCCGCTGTCGCAAGTGAACGGCGGTTTCCAGGGATGCGGTGTCGGCGCGTACTGCTTGATCGCCGTGGGCATCCCCATGGGCCACCACGAGTTCTACTCCGCGATCTGAGAGATCCATGGCAAGGCGCTGAAAGAATGCGGTGCGGTATTGTGAAATGTACGGCTGCACAATGGCGATTCGGCGACGAGGCATTTCTCTCTCCAGGTAAGGCCAGGCACCACCGGCCCGATCATTATTTGTGATTTCTGTATCATCGGTGCCGCGGTCCCGTGGTGTGTCATTCCTCAACGTTCCGAGGAATCAAGGATACTCTCCTGAAAAAGAGTGGGTGGGTTAAGAGGAGAGGTGTCATGTCGAAGTCTGGGTTCTTTTCCCAGCAGCTTGTCAGTGCGCCGGTGTGGGGGGATCGGGATGCTCTGCTGCTGAACCTCTGTGCTGGACGTCGCGTCCTCCACGTCGGCTGCGCGGATTCCCCTTTGACCGCCGAGAGGCTGGAGAAAGGATCACTTCTGCACGCCAAGCTCTTGCGGGCGGCATCTGAAGTGCATGGTGTGGACGTCGACCTTGCCGGCGTAGAGCTCCTGCGCGACCACCTGGGGGGTGAATACTCGGTGGCCGATGTCGCAGATCCGAAGGACAGAGGCGACCTGGTGAAATTCAGGCCTGAAATCGTACTGGCCGGTGATGTCATCGAACACGTGCGGGACGCCGCCTCGTTCCTGCGCGGCATTGCGGCCCTGATGCGGGAAGCGGGCGACGGTGTCGAGCTGATCCTGTCGACTCCCAACGGCTTGGCCGCCAAGAATATGATCAACACGCTGGCGGGCCTGGAGATCATCCATCCGGACCATGTCTATGTCTTCACGCCTGCGTCGCTGGCGCGTCTCGTCTCTGACTGCGGGCTGCGCCCGAAACAGTGGTTCTTCTATCACGTCGACTCCGGCAATAGCCTCAGGGCTCGCTCCTACGACGCTGTTTCCCGCATCGCGGCCCACCTGCGGCCGGCCTTTTCCGAGGGGCAGGTTCTGGTCTGCCAGTCCATCCCCGAAGGGGCCTGAGGGGTACGCACCTCCGGAAAGGAATTCTCCTGGTGTTCTCCAGTGTCTGCGTCGTCGGCCTCGGCTACATCGGCCTGCCCACCGCCGCCGCGCTCGCCACGAACGGGATCGACGTCGTCGGTGTCGACGTCAACCCGGCCACCGTCGAACTCATCAACAGTGGTCGCGCCCCCTTCGTCGAACCGGATCTGGCGGTGGCCGTCAGCGGCGCCGTAGCCATGGGACGGCTGCGCGCCGCGGCCGCACCCGAGCCCGCGGACGCCTTCGTCATCGCCGTACCCACCCCGCTGGAGGAGGACCGCACGGCAGACCTGTCGTACGTGCGCAGCGCCGCGGCGTCGGTGGCGGCGGTCCTCAAAGCGGGTGACCTCGTCATCCTCGAGTCCACCTCGCCCCCCGGCACCACCGTGGAGCTGTCCCGGTTGCTGGGCAAGCACCGCCCCGACCTGACGTTCCCCCACGAGGGCGGCGACGCGCCCGACGTGCGGGTCGCGCACTGCCCCGAACGCGTCCTGCCGGGGCGGACCATGATCGAGATCGTGACGAACGACCGGGTGATCGGGGGCGTGGGAGAAGGCTGCGCCGACCGGGCACGGACTCTCTACGAGGTGTTCGCCAAGGGGGAGTGCCTGCTCACCGACGCGACGACGGCGGAGATGGCCAAGCTCAGCGAGAACGCCTTCCGTGATGTCAACATCGCCTTCGCCAATGAGCTGTCCATGGTCTGTGACCACCTCGGCATCGACGCCGGCGACGTCATCGCCCTGGCCAACCGCCACCCCCGGGTCGACATCCTGAGGCCGGGGCCGGGCGTCGGTGGCCACTGCATCGCCGTGGACCCCTGGTTCATCGTCGGCTCCGCGCCCCGGCAGTCGAGGCTCATCCGGCTCGCCCGCGAGGTCAACGACAACCGGCCCGACTACGTGCTCGGCGAGGTGGTCCGGACAGCAGAGAGGTTCAAGGACCCCGTGATCGCGTGTCTCGGACTGGCTTTCAAGGCGAACATCGACGACCTGAGGGAGAGTCCCGCCCTGCATATCGTCACGCAACTGGCGGAGCGACAGGTCGGCCGGCTGTTGATCGCGGAGCCCCACATCAGGGAACTGCCGCCGTCACTGGCACGCAGGGGCGGGGCCGAACTCGTCGACATCACCACCGCCGTGCGGGACGCGGACGTCGTCGTGCTGCTCGTGGACCACGACGCCTTCCGCGTAGTCAAGCGGACCGCGCTGCGTGGCAAGGCCGTGTTCGACACCCGCGGCCTCTGGCGCTGACGCGGAGCCGCCCGCGGAGTCCGGCACGCGGCCGAACTCCGCGGGGCGCTCGCACAGTCCCATCCAGTGCCCGATCGCCCGTACGGTACGGTCCGCGGCCCGCCCGTCGCCGTACGGGTTGACGGCCCGCGCCATCGAGGCGTAGGCCTCCCGGTCGTGCAGCAGCCCGCGCACCTGCTTCACGATGTGTTCGCGGTCGGTCCCCACCAGGCGGCTCGTGCCGGCCCTGACGGCCTCCGGGCGCTCCGTGGTGTCCCGCATGACCAGCACCGGCTTGCCCAGGCCCGGTCCCTCCTCCTGGATGCCGCCGCTGTCGGTCAGGATCAGGTGGGACCGGTCCATCAGCCGGGCGAAGGCGCCGTACGCGAGCGGTTCCGTCAGTCGTACATTTCCGATGCCCTCCACATGGGGCAGGATCGCCGCCCGCACCACCGGATTCGGGTGCAGCGGGAAAACGATGAGCAAGTCGGGCTCGGTACGGGCCAGATCGGCGAGTGCACCGCCGATGGACTCCATTCCGCTCCCCCACGACTCACGGCGATGGGCCGTCACCAGCAGGACCCGGCGGGTGGTGTCGTCGAGGTCGGCCAGTGCCGGGGCCCCGTAGTGCGCCTTCTGCCCGACCGCCCAGTGCAGGGCGTCGACGACCGTGTTCCCGGTGACCACGACGGACGACGGGGCGACGCCGTCCCGGAGCAGGTTGTCCCGGGCGTGCCAGGTGGGTGCCAGATGGAGAGACGCCAACTGGGTTGCCAGCCGGCGGTTGATCTCCTCGGGGAAGGGGGAGTATCGGTCGTCGGTGCGCAGTCCCGCCTCCAGGTGGACCACCGGGACCTGGTTGTAGAAGGCGGCGAGAGCGCCGGCGAACGCGGTCGTCGTGTCCCCCTGGACCAGCACCGCGTCCGGGCGCTCGCGCCGCAGCAGGGGGCACACCCCGTCGAGGACGCGCATGGTGATGTCGGTGAGGGACTGACGCTCGCTGAGGATGTCCAGGTCGTGGTCGGCGTGGATGCCGAACAACGCGTGCACCTGGTCGAGCAGGCCGCGGTGCTGGGCGGTCACCGTCACCGTCGACCGGAACATCCGGGACCGGTTGAGTGCCTCGATGACGGGGGCCATTTTGATGGCCTCCGGTCTTGTTCCGTAGACGACCATCAGTCGATTCACTCGAAGTCTCCTTCTGAGCGGCGCCGGACCGCACCCGGGGCGGGCCGCACCGGTGGCCGAGTTCCCGGAGCGGAATATGCGCTCTCCGGCCACCAGCGAACAGGCATTTCGGTACATTTACTGTGATACCGGACGCGTGTTCATCCATATGCATGGAGATGTTCGTCCATCTGGTCCGCTCCGCAGGAGAGGCGCACGCCCCGGTGCACCGCCCTCCCTACAGTGCGCCGTGATCCGCGCTTCCCTTCAGTGAAGGCAGGAAATGAAAACAGTCCTTCTGTCCCCGCGTACCGGTGCCGTCACGCTGGGAGAAATTCCCGCCCCCGAAGCAGCCGCCGGGACAGTGTTGATCCGCAACGAATGGTCGCTCATCAGCGCGGGCACGGAACGGGCCACTGTCTCGACCGGCGCGCAGAGCCTGATCGGCAAGGCGCGGCAGCGGCCCGAGCAGGTGGCGCAGGTGATCGACAGCGTGAAGCGGTCGGGATTCGCTGACACCTACCGGACGGTCCAGGACCGGCTGGACCGCCCAGTGCAGCTCGGATACTCCTGCGCGGGCACGGTCCTGCGGACCGGTGAGGGCGTCGACGACATCCGCCCGGGCATGCGGGTCGCTGCCGCCGGGGCCCGCTACGCCTCACACGCGGAGATCGTCGCCGTGCCCCGCAACCTGGTGGTTCCCGTGCCGGAGGACGTGGACACCCAGTGGGCGGCCTTCGCCACGGTCGGCGCCATTGCGCTGCAGGGCATCCATCAGGCCGAGGCGGTCCCGGGCTCACGGATCGCCGTCATCGGCCTCGGCCTGCTCGGCCAGATCACGCTCCAACTGCTGCGCGCCTATGGGTACGACGGGGTGGGCATCGATCCCGACCCGGCCATGGTGGCACTCGCCGAGTCGGCGGGGCTCGCGGCCTTCGCGCGGGAGACGGACTGTCTGCCCGACGTCGTATCCCGGCGCTGGGCGGGAGCCGGCGCGGACGCGGTGCTCATCACCGCCGCCACCGCCAGCTCCGACCCCGTCGAGGTCGCAGGGCACCTTGCCCGTGACCGCGCCACCGTGGTGGTCGTCGGCGACGTGGGCGTCGTACCGCCACGTTCGTCGTACTACCACAAGGAACTGTCGATCCGTTATGCGCGGTCCTACGGCCCGGGGCGGTACGACCACCGCTTCGAAGAGCGCGGCCACCCATACCCGGAGGGCTACGTCCCGTGGACGGAACGGCGTAACCTCGCCGAGGTGCTCCGGCTCCTGGCGACGGGGGCGCTGGACCTCGCCCAGCTCAAGCCGCGGGTCTTCCCCGTAGGGGAGGCGGCCGAGGCCTACGAGGCGCTGAAGCCGTCGTCCGGCGGACGCAGCGTCGCCCTGCTCCTGCGCTACCCCGGGTCCGCGCAGCTCCCGCCCCAGCCGGCCTCGCCGGCAGGCTCCCGCACGTGGACCGCGCCCCGGGGCACGCTGCGGGTCGCGGCGATCGGCGCGGGCAACTTCGCGACGAGAACGCTCTTCCCCGAGCTGAAACGGGAGCCCTGCGTCGCGTTCTCATGGGTCGCCAGCGGACGGGGGCTGTCCGCCGCGCACCAGGGCCGGCGGTGGGGTTTCCGTACCGTCGCGGAGAGCGCCGAGGCAGGCCTCGCCTCGGGCGACGCGGACTGCGTGATGGTCCTCAGCCGCCACGACAGCCACGGCCGGTACGCGGCGCAGGTGCTGCGCGGCGGCGCCGCCCTGTACTGCGAGAAGCCCCTGGGCCTCACGGAGGCCGAACTGGAGGACGTGGCCGACGCGTGGCTGACCTCCGGCGCCCCGGCGATGGCCGGGTTCAACCGGCGGTTCGCCCCAGCAATGCGGGATCTGCGCGCCGCGCTTCCGGCGGGGGCACCTCTCCAGATTGTCTACCGGGTGTTCGCGGGCCGGCTTCCGGCCGAGCACTGGTACTTCGACCCTCGGCAGGGCGGTCGGCTGCTCGGCGAAATGTGTCATTTCATCGATGCCGCAGGCTTCCTGGTCTCCGGGAGGCCGGTCGCGGTGCAGGCCGTCGGCGTGGACGCGACGGACCCGGCCGTTGCGCAGAGCGTCACCCTCCAGCTCGCGTACGACGACGGCTCAGCCGCGTCCATCGTGTACGGGGGTCTGACACCGCCCGGTGCCCCCAAGGAACTCCTGGAAGTGGCCACCGACGGCATGGCGGCCAGGATCGAAGACTTCGGCTCGCTTGCCGTGTGGAAAGGTGGCAGGGCGGCCACGACGAAGTACCGTGGCGCGCCGAAGGGGCACGCGGCCGAGATGCGAACCCTCGTGCGCCTGGTCCGCAACGATCCCCTGGACAAGGAGACCACTGCCACCGCCGACTTCGCATCGGCGCTGCGGAGTTCCCTGGTCGCGTCCCGTGCGGCCCGCTCGCTCACGGAGGACCGCGTCATGGAGGTCGCTCCCGCCACACCGGCCCTGGCCAGGGCACTGGAGTGGCCGACACCCCCTTCCGCCCCAGCAGCCGCGGTACCGAAACCAGGCGGGCAGGCGGATGGTGGTTCCCCTGCGGCCACGGCGGCGATCTGATGTGTGGCTTCGTCGTCCTGTTGAACAGGAGCGCCCCGCACCGGCGGTCGTCCCACCCGGACCTGTGCGCGGCACTCGCGCACCGCGGCCCCGACGCGAGCGGGCACCTGGATCTCGACGGGGGGAACTGGCATGCGGAGTTGCACTTCCGCCGCCTGGCCATCGTGGACCTGGACCCCAGGAGCGATCAGCCCTTCGGTTCCCCGGAGCGGGGCGTGCTGGTCTACAACGGCGAGATCTACAACGCTCCGCACCTGCGCGAGGTGCTGCGGAAGCGGCAGGTGAGGTTCACGACCGCGGGCGACACCGAAGTCCTCTACGAACTGCTGCTGCAGCCGGACGCACCGCGGCTGCTCGACCAGATGGACGGCATGTTCGCCTTCGCCCTCCTCCTGCCCGACGGCGAACTGCGCTACGGGCGTGACCGACTGGGCATCAAACCGCTGTACGAGGCGGTGGACACAACGGGCCGAACAGTCGCGCTCGCCAGTGAGATCGAACCACTGCGGGCCGCCGGACTGGCCGGCGACGCCGACCCGGTCGCGGTGGCGCAGGGAGCCATGTTCCTGTGGACGCCGCCGCCGCGGACCGGCTGGCAGCGAGTGCGGGCCGTGCCGATCGGGACGGTGCTGTCGCGGCGGGCTACGGGATGTGACCCGGCGTCACCGTGGTGGCGAGCTGGTGCCGCTTCGCCCCCAGAGGACATCGGTACCGCCGTCCGCGAGTCGGTCACCCGGCAGGTGCGTGCGGACGTGACGGTGGGACTGTTGCTGAGCGGAGGGCTGGACAGCAGCTGGCTGGGCGTGGAGATGATCAGGGGCGGCTTCGCCGGACCCGCGCTCGCCGCCCGGCCGCGGAACGCGGCGGCCACCACGGAGCCGTTCGAGGACGACGCCCCCTACGCCGCACGGGTGGCCCGGCGCCTGGGACTGCCGCTGACGTGGGTCGACCTGGACGTCGACGTACTGCGCCGGATCCCGGAGCTGGTCACCACCATGGAGGTCCCCTTCGGCGACCCGGCCGCCGTCACCCTCATGCAACTCTCTCGCGCCGCAAGCGGTGCGGCCACCGTGCTGCTGTCGGGGCTCGGGGTCGAGGAGTTGTTCCTCGGGTACGAGCGGTACCAGGCCGTGCTGCTGCTGCAACGGCTCCCCGCGTGGGCGCGGCCCGCCCTCGGCGCCACCACCGTCATCCCCGGCCCCCGGCGCTACCGGGGCCGCGCGGACAAGTTCGGGCGACTGCTCCAACTCGGCCCCCGCGACTGGTCGTGGGCGACGCAGGCGTACTACTCCGGGCGGCAGTGGGCAGCGCTGTCGCCGCTCGTCGGTCTGGACGCGGTCACCGGGCGGCATCGCGCCGTGGCGGGCGCCGTGCTCGACGCGGGCGGGACCGCCCTCGCGGCGCTGGCGGAGTGCGACAGGCGGCTGTTCCTGCCGGGGCTGAACCTGCTGTACGGCGACCGTGCGTCGATGCGTGCGAGCGTGGAACTGAGGGTGCCGTTCCTGGGGGAACCGGTGGTTGCTTCCGCCCTCGGCACCGTCGCAGAGGAACAACTGCGGCTGGGCGACGGCAAGGCGCTCTTCCGCGCCGCCGCGGTGGCGGCGGGTGTACCGGAGTTCGTCGTCCGGCGCCCCAAGACGGGGTTCGGGGCGCCGGTACGGTCGCTGCTGCGCGAGCACGGTGGCCGTCTGTGGACCGAGGTCCGGCGCTCCCCGCTGTTCGACGACCTCTTCGACCGGCGGACCGCCGACCGCCTCGTCGCCGAACACGTGCAGGGCAGGCGTGACCGGGGGCTTGCGGTGTTCGGGCTGTTCTGCGCGGCCGTGTGGTGGGAGCGGAACGCGGTGGGAGGGCCGGGGCGGACCGCAGACGTCCTCTCGGGCTACGAGGCGGCTCCTGTCCGCTGACTGCTCGGGTCGGAGTGTGGTGGTCCTGGCACTTCTTCCTGACCGCCCGGCAGCACGGCGTGCAGGGCGGTCAGCGCGTCCAGAAGGGGAGCGGCGCTCCACCGGGGCGACTCCCACAGAGCCCTGTTCCTTTGGGAGCCTTTGGCCCACGGGTCGGTGCCCAGGCCGGGGTAGCGGCCCACGACGGCCGTCAGCACGGCGCGGGCGAAGTCGGGCCGGACGAAGCCGCGCTCGGCCGCCCAGGCCGCCATCCGCACCGCCGTGGCGTCGTTGTTCGGGTCCCGTCTGGTCCGACTGCCCGCGAAGTAGCGGGGAAGAGGGCCGTCGAACAGGTTCCGTAGGTAGTGGTCCACCCCCCGTTCGAGAGGGGCCCGCACATCCAGGCCGAGCAGCGTAGCGGTCCGTTCGAGGCGAAGCAGTACGTATCCGGTGTGGAAGCCGTCCACCCAGTCCAGTCGCGGACCCCGTCCGTACGGCCACGAGCCGTCGGGGCGCTGACCGTCCAGACTCACCTCGACGGCTCCGCGGGCCCCATCGGCCAGCCGGTCCGCAAGTTCCCCGGGCAGGACACCGGTGAGGGCCAGGCGGGCGGCGAGTGCGGCACCCATGAGGTTGGCGTTGTGGACGAGGGCGCCGCTGGTCGGTGTGTAGGTGAAGAACTCGCCGTTGTGCAGGTGCGTCAGCAGTCCGCGGGCGAGCGACCGCACGGCCTCGTCGCCCAGCGTTCCGGTGTCGAGACAGCCGTCCGCGCAGAAGGTCGTGGCCACCAGGTTCGGGACGGAGGCGGGGTAGTACGCCCAACGGGTCTGCACGTCGAACTCGTAGCGCCACAGCCCGGCGTAGCGCCCGGACATCTGCTCGGTGGCCGTCCATCGGCCCAGACGGAGGGCGCGCTCCCGCCACACGGGGGACGCGGAGAGCCGTGCGCAGGCGCCGGCCGCGGTTCCGGCAGCCGTGGCGGTGCGCAGGGGGCGAATGCCCAGGACCGGTCGCAGGTCGATCCCGCTGCGTTTGACGGTCTGCAGGAGCGCCTGCCGCAGCACGCGGTGCGCGGCCAGCCGTCCCAGCGGGCCGGTCAGCCCGTCGTACGGGTCGGGCCCCGCCCAGCCACGGGCGTCGGCCCACCGGAAGAGCCTGTCCGCCAGGGCGAGCACGTCTGTGGCTCCGGCGCATGGTTGGCGAAGGCCATCCCCCGCAGTGCGGTGGTTCGCTCCGGAGCCTTCCCAGGACGAATGGTCGGTAGGGATTCTCGACGGCATGGGCCCTCCCGGGAGGATCGCCGGTGCTGGTGGGTGTCGCCGGTGGTGGCCGGCAGGGGAATGGCTCGGCACGGCCCAGGACCGGTCCACATCGGCGTCGGACTGGCCCGCAACGAGGTCGGCAACTGCTCAGTAGGCCCCGGTACCCGCGACGACGGCGCGCACCGTGCGGACGAGGATGCCGAGGTCGACGGACGGGGACCAGTTGTCGACATACCTGAGGTCCAGGGCGATCGTCTCGTCCCAGGACAGGTCGGAGCGGCCGCTGACCTGCCACAGCCCCGTGAGCCCCGGTTTGACGGTCAGCCTGCGCAGTCCCACTTCGTCGTAACCGGAGACCTCGTCGGGCAGCGGCGGCCGCGGACCGACCAGGGACATGTGTCCCCGCACCACGTTGAAGAGCTGGGGCAGTTCGTCCAGGGAGTAGCGACGCAGCACCCGGCCGACGCGGGTGATCCGCGGATCGCGGCGGATCTTGAACATACGGCCGTCCTGCTCGTTGCTCCCGGCCAGCTGTTGCCTCAGCCGCTCCGCGTTGGCGACCATGGTGCGGAACTTCGCCATGGTGAACGGCACTCCGCCGCGGCCGATGCGGGTCTGCCGATGCACGACGGGGCCCGGGGAGTCCAGCCGCACGGCGAGGGCCACCGCCGCGAGGACGGGGGCGAGCAGCAGGATCAGCAGTGCCGCGCCCAACCGGTCCGTCACCGACTTGAGCAGCGGCGCAAGCCCACGACGCAAGGGCGGGGCCACGTTCAGCATGGTGAGCCCGGCCACGGAGGAGACTCCGACCCGGCGCTTGGCCACTTCGGTCAGTCCCGGCACGACCACGAGCGGGCATTCGTCGGCGTGCAGCGCCCACGACAGCCGTCGCAGGCGCGTTCCCGTCATGAGCGGTCCTGGTGCGACGAGTACCGTCTCGACGTCGAGTCGGCGGACCGCATCGAGCACCGCAGTGGAGTCGGCCGACATGCTCGGTGGCTCGTGTCGTGCGAGGCGGGCGGCGACGGGGGCCAGTGCCTGTGGATCCTCGTCGCCGATCGGGCACACGCCGACAACGACGAACTCGTGGTCGGTCCGCTGCGCGAGATGGCCCACCAGGCCGTCCACGGCTTCGGCCTCCCCGATCACCAGACTCCGGCGGACGGTCCGTCCGTCGCGACGTCGGCCGATCAAATGACGGCGGATCAGTACGTGCCCGATGGTGCTCGTCGGGGCGCAGGGCAGCAGCGCGGCCAGTGTGAGAAGGAAGGGGGACTTTTCGGCGGTCGCCGCCCACCCCACCGCGAGCAGTCCGATCATGATCCGCCAGTCCTTCAGCGCGGAGCCGATGTCGTCGCCCTCACCGAGATGGCGTTCGGCGTAGCGGTTGCGCGAACCGCGCACGAGCAGCCAGGCCGTGGCCGCCACCGTCGCGTACGCCATGGCGTTCGCGCCCTCGATCAGTGCGAAGGCCAGGTACACCGGCACCGCGGCCGCCGCCGCGTCGCCGAGGACGGCGGCGGCCGGGTACCAGACGGGTTTGCCGGTGCGGCGACCGGCCGATGGCTGCTTGCGGATGACCTGTGTCGGCGCAGACTCGATCAGGGGTGCCTGGGGCATTGTCTCCCCGAACAGCCACATTCGCCCTCCAAAGGGTATCAAACCAGGACTAATCGAGTGTGTATGACCATCTGTGGTGAAATGGGGCAGGACGTTGAGGCGGGCGAGAATCTCACCCGATGGGCAGAGCTTCATGCCTCCTGCCCATGCCGTCCGCTTCCGTCTGCGGGCGACCGATACAAACGGACCAGGAGCCGAGGTCGCGTCCCGTGATGCGACCCCTCGGCGGCGCGCGAACGCCGGCTACCGCATGGACTCCCGCTCGGGTTCGCTCTCCGTCTCCAACGGTTCGACCGGGATCTTGACGGAGTCGAGGAGCACCTGGGCGACGTCGACGCCCTCGTTGGCTCGGTGGACTTGCCGCCCGCGGCGGAACCGAAATCGGCAGTCACCGCTGCACCTCGGGCGTGCGATGCGGTTCGGTTCCTTCGATGTACTGGCCCATCTGAGATCACCCACCCACGCCGCCGCACCGTGGTGGCCCAAGCGGTGACCTGCGTCGCTGTGCTGCTGCGGCAGCCCGTCCGTCAGGCCGGCACGAACACCACATGGAACATTTTGGGCCAGAACTTCCCGGTGATCAGGAACTGATGCGTTGAGGTCATTGACCGGGCGGCCTGCGTCGGTGACGGCGACCCCGCCCGTCGTCGCGAGCATCCGTGGGTCACGGAACGTCAGGCGCGCCGAGCCGTCGCTCGTCACCAGCCGGTGGGATGCCCGCTGGAGGCAGGCGCCCCAGCCGTCGTCGGGGTACGGGACACGGCGCAGTTCCGCGAGCATCCTGGCGTCGCGCTCGATGGCAATCCGGTACCGCCAGCTGAGCTGCCACAGGGATCGGCCGAGCAGGGCGATCCCCTCGCCGAAGACGGGTGCGGGCAGCGCGGCGCGGACCGTGGGCGGTTTGCCCGGGGGCCCGGCCCGTACGGAGGACACGCCGGACAGCCCTGTGCTCTCGTAGAGCGTGCCGCCGGCCATCTCCAGGCCCTCGGTGAACGCCTTCGGGTCGTGCGGCAGGACCTGGAGGACCTTGACCCGCAGACGCTCGACCCGGCGAGCGGCCGTTCGTCGGCGGCCCCACGTGCGGCCGCACACCATCCGAAGGCAAGCGCACCCGAGATCACCAGCGCCCCCGTCCGCCGCAGACGCTCACGCACCGCACGTCCCCTTCGCCCTCAGCGTGGTCCGCAACGGTGTCACCAGCGGCTGCTGCAGCAGGGTGGGGGTGCCGTTCGCGTGCGGTTCCAGAAGATGCAGCACCAGCGTGCGGCTGGAGCCCGCGGGCAGCTCCAGGTCCAGCGTGTACACGGGGTGGCCGCGTTCCTCGTCGGATGTGGGCAGCGCCGTACGGCCGTCCAGAGTGGCGCCGGTGAGGGTGGCCCCGGCCCCGGCGTAGTACGACACCAGCAGCCGGTTGTCACCCGGCCTGGTGGGGTAGGGCGGGTGGTCCTCCCGCAGCGTGACGTAACCGGGCAGGCCGGAGGCCGGGGCCCGGTTGGTCAGGGTCACGGTCACGGTGACGGGGCGGTCGCCGCCGGTGCAGCCGCCCGCTTCCCAGACCAGGCGCCGGTCGAGGTAGTAGTCCAGCTTGGAGCCCGCCGCGTTGTTCACCACGAGCCCCGCGAAGGGGCCGGGGGAGTCCGGGAGCGTGCCCGAGTAGGGGCGCGACTCCAGGAGACGCTGCTCTTGCGCGTGGGCGCTCCACACCTTCAGCCGTCCCTCCCGCTGGGCGTCGTTCACAGCGACGAGCAGCGCGGGCAGGCGGCGTGTGTCGTCGGCAGCCGCGAGCAGGGGCCCGGCGGCGGCGCGGGCCGCGTCGACGAAGAACGCCTTGCGCCGGGCGACGTCGTCGTAGATCGCGTAGCTGGCCCGTTCGGTGAGGTCCACGACGTTGTCGGCGGTGAGCTGGGTGCCGTCGGCCATCCGGGCCGGGCCGGTGACCCGCAGGAAGCGGCTCAGCGTCACGGGGTCGATGGCGATCGCGCCGTCCACGCGCTCGCCGGTGTGCTCGCGCCAGGCGGCGGCCCAGATGCGGGCCGCGTAGGGGAAGTGCGGGCTCATGTTGGAGTTGGGCCACGTACCGGTCGGATCGCTGCGCTGGTAGCGGGCGTCGAAGTCGGCTCCCAGGTCGATGTGCGCCTTCGCCGTGGCCATCTCGGTGTTGTTGCCGAACCGCTCGAAGGACAGATGGCCGCGCCGGGCCCGCAGCACGGCAAAGGCCCCCGGCAGGCCCCCGGTGCCGCGTGCCTCGGCGAGGTTCTGGAAGGCGAGGAAGTAACGCCGTTCCCCCTCTGCGCCGAGCATCGGCGGCAGGACACGAGCCGCCACGGACGCGTCGGTCATCACCGGGGCGAGGCGGTCGAGCTGCTCCGCGAGCCCGGCACGGGCCCGGTCGGCCGACGGCAGCCAGGTGGACCGGGGCAGCCCGTGCACGTCGGCCCGCACCTCGGCTGCTACGCGCGCGGCCCGGGCGACGTCCGGCGCGTGCTGCCGCAACGCCGTGAGGGCCTCGGACATCCCCCCGCCATGACCGTCCGGCGTGGGCTGGGGCAACGCGCGCGCCAGCGGGGCCAACACCTCGCCGGCCAGGCGGTCCGCCGCGTAGGCGGCGCCGCGTACGGTCCTGACCGGCTCCCCGAGGAAGGGCAGGGCGGCGGCGGGGTACCAGGCCGGGCCGGTGGTGAGGCGGTGCGCCCGTGCGGAGTGGGCGGCGGCGGAACGCACCGCCTGCTCCCAGGATCTGGTGGCCGAGGGCGGCGCCCCGGCGGCGGAGCCGGGTGTCGACGCGGGTGCCGTCGACTGCCGTAGCGCGTCGAGGTCCCGCTGGGCCGCCATCAGCTCTGAACGGGCGAGCAGTCCGGTGACACCGATCCAGACGGCGCCGGCCAGCGGGAGCGCCGCGGCGGCCAGCAGGGCGTACCTGAGCACGCGACGGCGGCCCGGCGCCCGGTCACCGGAGCGGCGGGGGCGGCCGGGCACGGGGACGGCGTCCCGGTCAGGACCGGGACGCCGTGATACCGCCGTAGTCAGGTCCCGCTCCGTCATGAATTGCGGCGACGGCGCACGGCCATCATCGCGCCGGTGCCCGCCGCGAGCAGCCCCGCTGCGGTGCCGCCCAGCGCCAGGGCCTTCTCGTTGCCGGTCTTGGCGAGGCTCGTACGGTGCTGGTCGTGTTCGCCGTGTTCCTTGTGGTCTCCCCTGTGGTCGTTGTCGTGGTCTCCCCTGTGGTCGTTGTCGTGGTCTCCCCTGTGGTCGCCCTTGTGGTCGTTGTCGTGGTCGCCCTTGTGGTCGCCGTCGTCGTCGCCGTCGTGGTGGCCCTCCCTGCGCGTCACCGTGATTTCGGTGAATGCCTCCAGCCTGGGGTCCTTGCCTTCCAGCTCGAAGACGTGCTTCCCGGGCTTGGTGCGCTTGGGGATCTCCACTCTGCCCCTGACGGTTCCGTCGTCGTCCGCCCTGAACTTGCCCAGGACGACCTCACGCGGGTGCAGCTCCGCGATGACCCACTGGTCGGGGGAGAAGCAAGTGCCCACGAATTTCAGGGTGCCTCCGGCGCGCACCTTCTTGGGGTAGACCTTGACATGCGGGGGCTGCGGCGGGTACGCCGGGCATGGCGTCGGCGGGTAGGGATCCGCGTGGGCGGTCGACATCCCCACCAGTGGTGCGGCGACAAGTACGGCAGCTGATCCTGCCGCTGCCATAGCAGTTCGCCACCTGGGCGATGCTGTCATCTTCTTCACTCTCCTCGACTTCGGTGCGGGCCGGGCTGCAGCGTCAGCCGTAATCAAGATCAGGAATACATCGAATATATGGGGAATACCGACACCAAATCGCCTGAAGTTACCCAGAAGCCATCGGATGGTGTAGTGGTCGCCCTCGATGGAGCGCGGCGTCACCCCGGCGAAGCGGCCGGGTGGTGTACGACGCAAGGGTCGTTCGGCAGGCCGACATGAGGGTGGCTCCCCCGGTTCAGGCGTGCGAGTCCCTATCTTCAGCTGCACGCATAGGGAACGGAACATCCCATTTCGGGCCGTTCCCTCAGTCCTATGAGGGGTGCAGCTTGGATCTCCACGGATTCCTGAAGGCTCTTGCCAGACGATGGCCGACTGTCGTGGCCTGTCTGGTTCTCGCTGTCGGTGCGGCGGTCGCCATGACGAGTTTGAGCACTCCCGTCTACCAGGCCAGGGCGCAGCTCTTCGTCGCCACCCGCACCGCCGAGGACACCGCCCAGATGAACCAGGGGCAGAGCTTCTCGCAGGCCCGCGTGCAGTCGTACGCCGAGATCGTGACGACCCATCAGGTCACCGCTCCCGTGGTGAAGGAGCTGGGGCTGCACACCACACCGGAGAAACTGGCCTCCCAGATCAAGGCCGTTGCCCCGCTCAACACCGTGCTCATCAACATCACGGTCAAGGACACCGTGCCCCAGCGTGCGGCGCGCATCGCCAACGCCGTCGCGGAACGGTTCAGTTCGGTCGTCGAGCGACTGGAGACGCCCAAGCAGGCTCCCTCGAAGCCGTCCAAGGGGAAGCGCACGGGCGACGACGGCGCGACGATTTCCCCCGTCTCCCTGGGGATCACGCAGGAGGCCGTCGTCCCCACCGTTCCGGTCTCGCCGCGCCCGATGCTCAACCTGGCCGCGGGAGTTCTCGGCGGTCTGTTCCTCGGTGCCGGGCTCGTCGCCCTTCGCGAGACCCTCGACACCACGTTCAAGGCCAGCGACGCACTGGGCGAGTTCACCGCGCTGCCGGGCCTCGGCACCATCCCCTACGACAGGAACGCCCCCAAGCAGCCGCTCGTCAGCGCCGACGGCCACTCCAGGCGTGCCGAGGCGTTCCGCAAGCTGCGGACCAACCTCCAGTTCTCCCAGGTCGACGACCCGCCCCGGATCATCGTGGTGACGAGCTCGCTGCCCGGTGAGGGCAAGACCAACACCGCGGTGAACCTCGCGCTCTCGCTCGCCGAGGCGGGCGTCTCCACCTGCCTGGTGGACGCCGACCTGCGCCGTCCGTGTGTGGCCCCGACGTTCGGCCTGGTCCAGGACGCCGGTCTGACCACGGTGCTCATCGGGCACGCCCGCATCGAGGACGTGATGCAGCAGGTCGCCGGCGGGCTCTCGGTGCTCGCCGGCGGTGCCGTACCGCCGAACCCCACGGAGCTGCTCGCCTCGGCGCGCATGGAAGAGGTACTGCGCGAGCTGGCGGACACCTACGAGGTCGTGATCGTCGACACCGCGCCGCTGCTGCCGGTCGCCGACACTCTCGGACTGGCGTCGCTCGCTCAGGGCACGTTGCTCGTCGTACGCGCCGCGAAGACCACCCGGGACCAGGTACGCACCGCCAGTGAATCACTGGAGCGCGTGGGCGTCCGCATCCTCGGCACGGTCTTCAGCATGGCTCCGGTCTCCACGGGTGGCCGTTACGGCCGTTACGGCCGTTACGGCCGTTACGGCGCCTACGGGCAGTACGGCGAACTGCCCGCTCCTCGTACGGCGGGCCGGCCGGAGGAGGCGGTCGCGCCCGCGGCGACGCGACCAGCGGGCGAGAAATGACCCGCGTCCTGTTCGTCTGCACGGGCAACGTGCACCGCTCCGTCTTCGCCGAACGGCTGCTGGCCGCCAGGCTTCCGCCCGGCTCGCCCGTGCGGTCGGAGAGCGCCGGAACAGAGGCGTGGCACGGCTCCGGCATGGACGGCTCCACCAGGGAGGTGCTGGAGGAGTTGGGCGCCGACGGCTCCGGCTTCGTGTCGCGCCCGCTCACCGCGCGGCTCGTCGCCGGCGCCGCGCTGGTCCTCGGGCTGGCGTGCGAGCACCGGGAAGCGGCCGTGCGCCTCGCGCCGTCTGCGATGCGGCGCTGCTTCACCCTGAAGGAGTTCGTGCGTCTCGCCGCCGGGTCCTCCGGCGGCGAGACGGAGGAGCGGGTGGATGCGGGTTTCCGTGCCGTGGTGGCGGACGCGGCGGCCCGCAGAGGTGCCGTCCTCCCCGTCCCGCCGGCCGAGGACGACATCGCGGACCCTGAGGGAAGACCCCGGGAGGTGCTGTACGGGTGCGCCCGCGAGATCGACAGGCTGGTGAGCAGGCTCGCCGGGCTGCTGGACGGCGACGGGGTGAGGCTCTGACTCCCTGTGATCACAAGGTGCCCGGTATCTGCACCAACGCGGTGCGACGGCCGTCCACCGCTCCCGCAGGGTGGCGCCGGCGGCCGGGAGCTCCCGGGCCCGCTCACCGACCTCCGCGCCGACACCGCTCCCAGGCCCCATGGGTGTTTTCGACCGCCGGTGATCCGGCGCTGGAGGCCTCGGCGACGCCGAAACGCGCCGGTCCGCTCGAGCGCGGCAAGGAGCCGGGGCAGAAGCCACTCGGTGCCCCGCACATCGCCGTACCGCATCGCCCGCAAGGGAAGGGAATCGGCTCAGGACGAGGACCGGCCGGCGTCGCCGGGTCGTCGAGCGCACCAGGTCCTGGCCACCGGCCACCGCCGCCCGTCACCCCGCTACAAGCGGCATCCCCACGACCACCTGGCGTTCCTCGGCCTCGCCGCTGCCCTCTGCCGCCGCACACACCTCCCGGCCGACCATGACGGTGCGAGGCCCGACACCTCGGTCACCCGGTCTGAGACCATAGGGGACGTGAATGAGATTCGGCGCGGCACGCTTCAGGAGCAGACCTTCTACGAGCAGGTCGGCGGGGAGGAGACCTTCCGCCGGCTGGTCCACCGTTTCTACCAGGGAGTCGCCGAGGACCCGTTCCTGCGGGCGATGTACCCGGAGGAGGACCTGGGACCGGCCGAGGAGCGGCTGACCCTGTTCCTGATGCAGTACTGGGGCGGCCCCAGCACCTACAGCGAGAACCGCGGCCACCCCCGGCTGCGCATGCGGCACGCCCCGTTCACGGTGGACCGGGCGGCGCACGACGCCTGGCTGCGGCACATGCGGGTGGCCGTCGACGAACTCGGCCTGTCCGAGGAGCACGAGACGACGCTGTGGAACTACCTGACGTACGCCGCCGCGTCGATGATCAACACCCCGGAGTGACGAACAGCCGCCGCTGAACGCCGGATTCCGGTCGCGCACGGCCGGATTCCGGTCACGATCTGGTATAGACCGGTCGACAACCGCTTACCCGGTACCGGTCGGCTCTGTCAGCATCGCCGGGAGGTCTGGAGCTGACGGACACACGGGGGCCTGGTGACGCGGTTCGTCTTCGCACGCGCGCGTGCGCACCGGCTGCTGCTCGGTGCCGCGTTGCTCACCGTGGTGCTGACCACCGCGGTACTGGCGACTCTCACCGCGTACTCGGCGGCGATCGGCGACGCCGCGCTGCGCCATGTGCTGACCGATCCCCGCAACGCCGCCGACACCGCGCTGATCGTCAAGGCGGACGTGCCGCCGGACGGGCGGGCCGCCGCCGACGCCGCCGTACACGCGGGCGCCCGGCGGACCTTCGACGGCCTGCCGGTGACGTTCCGGACTCTGCGCCGCTCGGGCCCGTACGCGCTGCCCCGCTCGCTGCAGCCGCCCGCGGCCCGGTCCGGCGACCCGGACCTGACCTACCTCGCGGCACTGGACGGCACCCAGCTGCGGCTGACCGCCGGCCGCCGCCCGCACCGTGCCGAGGGCGCCGGCGGCACGGTCGAGGTGGCGCTGCCGCAGAACGCCGCCCGGGCGCTGCGGCTGGCACCCGGCGACCGGCTCACCCTGACCGACCGGCTGGGCGGCCCGGCGGTACGGGTGCGGATCACCGGGCTGTACCGCCCCGTCTCGGTGACGGCGCCGTACTGGCAACTGGACGACCTGCTCGGCCGTGGCGTGAAGAAGGCCGGCTTCACGACGTACGGCCCGCTGCTCGCCGACTCCTCCGTCCTCGCTGGCGGCCGGGTCAGCGCCGGGTCCACGGCGTGGCTCGCGTCGGCGGACTTCGGCCGGATGACGACCGCCCGGATCGGCCGACTGCGTACGGCGGCCCGGGCGGGCGGCGCGGGCCTGCGCGACCGCGCGGCGCTGCACGGTACGACGGTGGCGCAGACCTCGCTGCCGGACGTCCTGGACCGGATCGACCGCTCGCTGCTGGTCGCCCGCTCCACGCTGCTGATCGTCACCCTCCAGCTGGTCCTGCTGGCCGGCTACGCACTGCTGCTGGTGGCCCGGCTGCTCAGCACCGAACGGACCGAGGAGACCCGGCTGTTGCGGGCGCGCGGCGCCTCCCGTGCCCGGCTCGCCGCCCTCGCCGCCGCCGAGGCGCTGCTGCTCGCACTGCCCGCGGCCGGCTGCGCGCCGCTGCTCGCCGGACCGCTCACCGCCCTGCTCGCCGGGCACGGCCCGCTGGCCCGCCTCGGTCTGCACCTGGACCTGCCCCCGGCCGGCCGCCCGCTCGTCTGGCTGGTCGCGGCCACGGCGGCACTGGGCTGCGCCCTGGCGGTGACGGTACCGGCGATGGCGGGAGCGGGGACGGCGGTATGGGCGGGGGCGTGGGACCGAGGGGGACGGTCGCGGTCGGTACCGGTCCGGAGGGGCGGGCGGCGGTCGGCGTCGTCCGGCTCGACACCGGTCGGCTGGGGCGGGCGGCGGTCGGGGCGGCCCGGCCCGACACCAGCCGACCAGGACGCCCGACACCCAACACAACCCGGCCCGACACCAACCGCCCAGGACGCCCGACACCCAACACAACCCGGCCCGACACCAACCGCCCAGGACGCCCGACACCCAACACAACCCGGCCCGACACCAACCGCCCAGGG
>NZ_JBSFDI010000003.1:348495-403499 GCF_053593835.1 Streptomyces sp. NPDC002076 | reverse complement strand
CACGCCCGACACCCAACACAACCCGGCCCGACACCAACCGACCAGGACGCCCGACACCCAACACAACCCGGCCCGACACCAACCGACCAGGACGGACGGCACTCGACACCATCCGACGCGGACACCCGACGCACGACACCGCCCGACTCCAGCACGCGGCACTCGGCGCAGTCCCGCTGGGGCGCCCGGCACACGACGTCGCCCGGCTCGGGTGCGCGGCAGCATCCGGCCCGGCCCCTCCCGCTGTCGCGCCGCCGCCCCGGTGTCCCGCGCCCCGCCGCCCGTCCCGCCTCCGCCGGAACCCTCCGCGCCGGTGCCGATCTCGGGCTGCTCGCGGTCGCCGGGGTGGCCTACTGGCAGTTGGGGCGGCAGGGGTCGGGCGGGGTGGCCGCCGACCGGTCCGGGACGCTCGGTGTCGATCCGCTGCTGGTGGCCGCGCCCGCGCTGGCGCTGCTCGCCGGGACCGTGCTCACGCTGCGGCTGCTGCCGCCCGTGGCACGGTTCGCCGAGCGGTGGGCGGCGGGCGGCCGCGGGCTGCCGGTGGCGCTGGCCGGCTGGCAGTTCAGCCGGCGCAGCGCGCGCGCCGCGGGCCCGGTGCTGCTGCTGGTCCTCGCCGTCGCGCTCGGCATGCTCGCGATCGGGCAGGCCGCGTCCTGGGGCCGCTCGCAGGACGACCAGGCCGACTTCCGCGCCGGGGTGCCGGTGCGGGTGGTGTCCGCCGGGGAGGGCGGGCTCGGCCGTACCGACCTGTACGCCCGGCTGCCGCACGTGCGCGAGGCGGCGCCGGCCGTCCGTTTCTCCCAGGCGCTGTCCGGCGACCGTACGGCGACCGTGCTGGCACTGGACACCGGGCACGCGGCGGACGCGGTACTGATGCGCCCGGACCTGGCCGACGTGCCGGTACGGCCGCTGCTCGCCGGGCTGGCGCCGCGCGGCTCCCTGGCCGGGACCCGGGTGCCCGCGGGCACCGCCCGGCTCGGGCTGACGGCGAGCCTGCGCAGCTCGGCCGGGCCGGGGCTGGTCACCGATGTGACGGTGACGCTGGCGGACCGGTACGGGGTGCCGTACCAGCTGCCGTTCGGACAGCTCCCCGCCGACGGACACCCGCACCCGCTGAGCCTCGACGTGAGCACCGCGCCCGGACCGCTGACCCTCACCGGGCTGCACCTGGACCTGCCCCAGCCCGGCAGGAAGGCCGAACATCAGCTCGTACTGGGTGAGTTGACGGCGACCGACGCCGACGGCCGGGCGCACCGGCTCGCGCTGCCCGCCCGTTGGAAGACCGCAGCGGAGGCCACGGGAGACGCCGTGGCGGGCCCGGCCACCAGCCCCACCCGCCCCAGGGTCACCGGTACCCGCACCTTCACCTACAGCACCGGCTACCTCCCGGACGCCGACGCATGGCGGGTCGCCTTCGTCACGATCCGGCTCGACGTGCCGCAGCGCGCGCCGGCCACGGTGCCGGCCGTGGCCGGCGACCGCTATCTGGCGTCGGCCGGCGCCCGGGTGGGGCAGCGCGTCGGCCTGACGATCGGCGACCACACGCTGCCGGTGCGGATCGTCCGTTCGGTGCGCGGGCTGCCCGCCACCGCCGACCCGACGGCCACCGGCGCCCGCGACGGCGGCGCCGTCCTGGTCGACCTGCGCGCCGTGAACCAGGTGCTGCAGGCCCGGTACGGCGCCGGCGTCACGCCCGCCGAGTGGTGGCTGGCCACCGGGCGGCCGGGCGACGCGGCCGGGGTGGCCGCCGCCGTACGGGCCCTGCCGGACGTGGACCCGGGGCAGGTCGTGGTGCGCGACGAGATCGCCGCCGAGCTGCGCGACGACCCGTTCGGGGCGGGCCCGGCGGCCGCGTTCGCGGCGGCGGCCGTGGTGGCGGCGGCGCTCGCCGCGGTCGGGTTCGCGGTCGGCGCGGTGGCCGCGCAGCGGGCCCGGGGCAGGGAGTTCGCCGTGCTGCGCGCGCTCGGTGTACCGCGCCGCCGGCTGGCCCGCACGGTCGCCGCCGAGCAGGCCGTGCTGGTGGGCCTGGCGCTCGCGGTGGGCCTGGGCCTCGGCACCGTACTGGCCCGCGCGGTCCTGCCGCTGATCGTCCTGACCGGCGAGGCCGCCCGCCCGGTACCGGGCCTCCTGGTCCAACTCCCGCCCGGGCGAGTGGCGTTGCTGCTCTGCGCGGTCGCGGTGGTCCCCCTCACGGTGGCGGCCCTGCCGACCCTGCACCGCACGGACCCGGCTCGGGCGCTGCGTGAGCAGGGGGGTGAGTGAGGTGGGTGAGGAGAGTCGTCCGGCGTCGCATGTCGTCGCGCCCTGGGTGCGGACCCGGCTGCGGGTCGCGCCCGGTGCCGCCGGCGCGCTCGCGCTGCTGGTCGCGCTGGCCGCGTGCCTGGCGGGCGCCTTCCCGCGCGCGGTCGACCGGTACGAGGACGCCGGCCTGCGGCACGCGTTCGCACAGGCTGGTCCCGACCACACCACCGTGTTCGTGCAGGCGCCCGCGCCCGACCCCGGACTGTCGGCCGGACAGCGGGCCACGGCCGTACGCCCCGCCGCACTGGAAGTTCAGTACCGGCAGATCCTCCCCACGGTCCGCGGCCCGCTGACCGTCGACCGCGCCCAGTCGGAGTACGGCGTCGCCGGCACCGTGAGCCCGGAGGTGGCGGACGCGTTCCTGCCCCGCCCCAGCGGACTGCCCGCCCGTGTCGCGCTGTTCGCGCCGAGCGGCCTCGCCGGGCACGCGCGCCTGCGCGCCGGGCGGATGCCGCGCGCCGACCGCCCGGTGGACGCGAGCACGCCCGAGGTGGAGGCCGCCGTGACCGTCGCCACCGCCCGGTCACTGTGCATCAAGGTCGGTTCGGTCATCCATGTCCCCGGGGCCGGCCGCCCCCCGCTCGCGGTCCGGGTCACCGGTCTCCTCGCCCCGCGCGACTCGGACGGCGCCTACTGGTCGGCGGTGCCGCGCATGCGCACTCCGTTCCTGGTGGCGATTCCCAGCTCCAGCGGGGACCCGCCGAAGTACTGGCTCGGCTCGCTGCTGCTCCCCCAGGAGGCGGCGCCCGCACTGCTGGGCACGACCGTGAACCCGTACCGCTACTGGTTCCTCGCCCCCGACCCGCACGCCCTGCACGCCCGCGACCTGGACCGGTTGAAGTCGTCCGTGGCCGCCCTGGAGTCCGGCCCGGCGCTGCAGCGCGCCCGCGCCGTCACCGACGACAACACCGGCATCGGCACCGACCTGGACGACGCCCTCGGCTCCTTCGCCAAGCTGCGCTCCGGCATCGCCCCGCTGGTGTCCGTCGCCGCCGCGGGCACCGGCACGGTCGTCGCGGTCGTCCTGCTCATGACGGGCGGCCTGGCCGCCGACCGACGCTGCGCCGAACTCGCCCTGCTGCGCGCCCGCGGCGCCTCCCTGGCCGGGCTCGCCGGCCGGCTGCTGGCCGAGACCGCCGTGGTCGCCGTGCCGGCCGGCGCGCTCGGCCTGGCCACGGCCCTGCTCACGGTCCCGGTCGGCCGCGCCGCGTACGCCGTGGCCGCCTCGGCCGCCCTTACCGTCACCGCCTGCGCCGCCCTGCCGCTGCGCGCCGCCCTGGCGCACCGCGCGGTGCGGACGACGGCCGACCGCGCGGACATGGCGACCGTACGGCCCTCCGGGCGCCGTACGGTCGCCGAGCTGACCCTGCTGGTGCTGGCGGCCGCTGCGGTCGAGGCGCTGCGGCGGAGCGGCACGGCCGGCGGCCAACTGGTCGCACTGGCGCCGGTGCTGGTCGGCGTCATCGCCGCGCTGCTGCTGCTCCGCCTCTACCCGCCGCTGCTGCGCCGCCTCACCGGACCGGCGGCCCGCCTGCGCGGGGCGACCGGCCATCTCTCGCTGGCCCGCGCGGGCCGCGCCCAGACCTCCGCGGTGCTGCCGCTGGTGGCCCTGCTGACCGCGCTGACCACGGCGGCGTTCGGCGGCTCGGTGCTGGCGGGCGTGGCCGACGCCCGGAACCGGGCGGCACTGCTGACCGTCGGCGCCGACGCCCGGCTCGACTCCGATGCCCCGCTCCCGGCCGCCGTCCCGGCCCGGGTGCGCGCCGTGGACGGGGTGCGGGAGGTGGCGCCGGTGAGCATCGACTACCACGCCAAGCCGGCGGCCGGCCAGGGCTCGACAGTGCTGGTGGGCGCGGACCCGTCGTCGTACGGCGCGTTGACGGCCCGTACCGGCCTGGGCGCCTTCCGCCCCGCCGAGTTGGCATCGCGCCATGGCCCCCTGCCGGCCGTGGCCTCCCCGTCCGTCGCCGCCGAGTACGGCACCCGGCGCCCCTTCCCGGTCCTGCTGTCGGACGGCAGCACGGTCACCGTGCGCATCGCACTGGTCCGCGACACCACTGCGGCGGTGTCCGGCGACAGCTTCCTCGTCGTGAACCGGGCCGGCCTGCCCTCCCCCGCCGACCGCCCGACGGCGCTGCTGCTGACCGGCGACCGCCTGGACGCCGGTGCGCTGCGGCACGCGGCCGGCGGCTCCGTCGGCGTCCAGCTCCTGGCCGCCGAGCGCGCCCGGTACGCCGACTCCCCCCTCCAGTCCGGGGCCGAGCACGTCTACGCGGCGGCGGTGGCCGCGGGCGCCGGCTTCGCGGTACTGGCCCTCCTCCTGGCCCTCCTCCGCGCGGCCCCGGAACGCGCCGCCCTGCTGGCCCGCCTGCGCACGATGGGGCTCACCCGCGCGGAGGGCCGCCGCCTGCTGATCCTGGAGTCCCTCCCGCAGGCCCTCCTGGCCGCCCTCGGCTCCGCCCTGACCGGCTGGTCCACCATCCGTCTCCTCTCCCCCGGCGTCGACCTGATGACCATCGCCCTGTCCTCGACCCAATCCCCGCTGTCCGAAGCCGAGTTGAGCCCGGACGCCTGGTCCCTGACGGTGCCGGCGGTCATGGTCGTGGTGGTGACGGTGGGGATCGCGACGGCACAGGCGTGGTGGACGGGACGGAAGGGGTCTGTCACGGAGCTCAGGGCGGGGGATGGCCGGTGAGCGTGCTCATCCGCGGGCCCGTCGTGGCTGGTCGCGCAGTTCCCCGCGCCCCTTCGGGGCGCCGTCCCACCGCAGCCTGCGGGCAGAACAGCACCGGCAACCAGCACAGCCGTACCGACAGCACCGGGCACCCGAACAGCACCGGCCCCCACACCGCCGCACGCGCAGCCCAGGGCACCGTCCCGCAGGAGACCCCATGACCACCAACCCCAGCCTCACCGACCTGGCGGACCGTGTCGCGGAAACCCGGAACCAACCCGCCTACGGCCATGACGCCCTGATCACCTGCGACCGCCTGGTCCGCATCTTCTCCACGGACGGCATCGAGGTCCAAGCCCTCCAGGGCCTGGACCTCCTCGTCCGCGAAGGCGAGCTGATGGCCCTCGTCGGCGCCTCGGGCAGCGGCAAGTCCACGCTCATGAACATCCTCGCCGGCCTGGACACCCCCACCGCCGGCGCCGCCCGCGTCGCCGGCCACGACCTGCTCACCATGACCGCCCGGGACCGCCTGGCCTACCGCCGCGAAACCGTCGGCTTCGTCTGGCAGCAGACCTCCCGCAACCTCCTGCCCTACCTCACCGCCGCCCAGAACGTCGCCCTGCCCCTCCAGCTCTCCGGCCCCCGCCCCCACACCCGCCGCGCCCGCCGAGCCCGCGCCGAACGCGCCCTGGAACTCCTGGAGTTGCTGCAGGTGGCCGACTGCCGTGACCGGCGCCCGTACGAGCTGTCCGGCGGCCAGCAGCAGCGCGTCGCGATCGCCGTGGCCCTGGCGAACGACCCGGCGGTGCTGCTCGCCGACGAACCCACCGGCGAACTCGACTCCCGGACCGCCGCACAGATCTTCGACGCGTTCCGCACGGCCAACGAGACCCTCGGCACCACGATCGTCATCGTGACCCACGACCAGGCCGTGGCGGGCGAGGTCCGTCGCACGGTGGCCATCCGCGACGGCCGTACCTCCACGGAGGTGCTGCGGCGCAGCGAGATCGACGCCACGACCGGCCACGAGACGGTCGTGGCCCGCGAGTACGCCATGCTCGACCGCGCCGGCCGCCTCCAGCTCCCCGCCGACTACCTCCGCGCCCTGGACATGCGCGACCGCGTGGCCCTGGAACTGGAGGCCGACCACATCGGGGTGTGGCCGGACGACACGGAGTGAGCGGCGCGCCGCTACGAAGGCTCAGCGGACGCTGACGCCCAGAGACCCGAGCCCCGTCCGCCGTACGGCGACGGACCCGTACGGAGTGCGCAGCCTGAGCCACGCCCCCGAGGAGAACAGCCCGGTGTCGGCCGGATCGGCGCCCGGTCGCAGGAAGCCCAGGGACTGGGCGGCGTGCACGGCCCGCACCGGGAGCCCGGTCCGCCCGATCTCCCGGGACCAGATGTCCCGCCCGATCCGGTCCAGCTCCGCCCGGGTACGGCCCTCCGGCGCCAGCTCCTCCGTACGGGACCGGAACTCGGTGACCGCCGCGGCGACGGTCGCCCGCAGCGCGTCCGGTGCGGGCAGCCCCGGCTCGGGCTGCCAGCCGCCGCGCGGCGGGAGCACACCGGCCCACGGTGGACCGGTGACGGCGGCCGGCACGGCGGCGGTGGCCCCGCGCTCGTCCACGGACTCCAGGAGCTCACCGGCGGAGACGGTCACGTCGAGGGTGACGTCGAGGCCCTTCTCGTAGGGCTTCGCCAGCCGTACCGCACGGACGGCCAGCACCTCGAAGGACGGCGGCCGGCCGAAGACGGCGAGCGCCGTGCCGGCCGCCTGCAGACGCACCGCGGCTCCACGGTCGTAGCGGAGCAGCCGGGAGAGGAAGGCGGCGAGATCGGCCGCCTCCGTCTCGTCGGCCAGGTGCAGCACCGTCATGCGGCGACGGCCTCCTCGTCGGCGTCGTCGGCGCCGTCCATGTACTGCTGGAGGAACTCGCGCTCCTCCGCGGTGATCCGGCGCGGCCGCTGGGCCTCGAAGTCGAACGGGACGACCGTGGTCGAGGCCCGGACGTAGATCACGTCCGCGTCCTTCACCTCGTAGGTGACGGTGAAGGACGCGGCCCTGACCTGGGTGACCCACAGCTCGATGTCCACGGGCGTGGGCCGGTGGACGAGCTGGCGCTTGTAGTCGATCTCATGGCGCGCCACCACGGACCCTTGCTTGGACTCCTTGCCGCGCAGGGACAGGAAGTCGATGCGAGCCTCCTCCAGATAGCGGAGGAAGATCGCGTTGTTGACATGTCCGTACGCGTCCATGTCCGCCCAGCGCAGCGGGCAGCGGTAGATGTGGCGCAAGACCGATCAGCCCCGGGTCAGCTTCTTGTAGGTGGCACGGTGCGGACGCGCGGCGTCCGGGCCGAGCCGCTCGATCTTGTTCTTCTCGTACGACTCGAAGTTGCCCTCGAACCAGAACCACTTGGAGTCGCCCTCGTAGGCGAGGATGTGGGTGGCGACGCGGTCGAGGAACCAGCGGTCGTGGGAGACGACCACGGCGCACCCGGGGAACTCCAGCAGGGCGTTCTCCAGGCTGCTGAGGGTCTCCACGTCCAGGTCGTTGGTGGGCTCGTCGAGGAGCAGCAGGTTGCCGCCCTGCTTGAGGGTCAGCGCCAGGTTGAGCCGGTTGCGCTCACCACCGGACAGGACGCCCGCCGGCTTCTGCTGGTCCGGGCCCTTGAAGCCGAAGGCCGACACATACGCGCGGCTCGGCATCTCGACCTGACCGACGTTGATGTAGTCGAGCCCGTCGGACACGACCTCCCACAGCGTCTTCTTCGGGTCGATGTTGGCGCGCCCCTGGTCGACGTACGAGATCTTGACGGTCTCGCCGACCTTGATGTCACCGGAGTCCGGCGTCTCGAAGCCCTGGATCATCTTGAACAGGGTGGTCTTGCCGGCGCCGTTCGGACCGATGACGCCGACGATCCCGTTCCGCGGCAGCGTGAAGCTGAGGTTGTCGACGAGGACCTTCTCGCCGAAGGCCTTGTTGAGCTTGTCGACCTCGACGACGACGTTGCCCAGGCGCGGGCCCGGCGGGATCTGGATCTCCTCGAAGTCCAGCTTCCGCATCTTCTCGGCCTCGGCGGCCATCTCCTCGTACCGGGCGAGACGTGCCTTGGACTTGGCCTGCCGCCCCTTGGCGTTCGACCGCACCCACTCCAGCTCTTCCTTGAGCCGCTTCTGCCGCTTGGCGTCCTTCTGGCCCTCGACCTTGAGGCGGGTCGCCTTGGTCTCCAGGTACGTGGAGTAGTTGCCCTCGTACGGGTAGGCGCGCCCGCGGTCGAGCTCGAGGATCCACTGGGCGACATTGTCGAGGAAGTACCGGTCGTGGGTGATGGCCACGACGGTGCCCGCGTACTTGGCGAGGTGCTGCTCCAGCCAGTTCACGGACTCGGCGTCGAGGTGGTTGGTGGGCTCGTCGAGGAGCAGCAGGTCGGGCGCCTCGAGGAGCAGCTTGCACAGCGCGACGCGGCGCTTCTCACCACCGGAGAGGTTGGTGACGGGCCAGTCGCCCGGGGGGCACCCGAGGGCGTCCATGGCCTGCTCGAGCTGCGCGTCCAGGTCCCACGCGTTGGCGTGGTCCAGCTCCTCCTGCAGCTTGCCCATCTCGTCGAGCAGCGCGTCCGAGTAGTCGGTCGCCATCAGCTCGGCGATCTCGTTGAACCGGTCGAGCTTGCCCTTGATCTCGGCGACACCCTCCTGGACGTTCTCCAGGACGGTCTTCTCCTCGTTCAGCGGGGGCTCCTGGAGCAGGATGCCGACGCTGTAGCCGGGCGACAGGAAGGCATCGCCGTTGGACGGCTGCTCCAGTCCCGCCATGATCTTCAGCACGGTCGACTTACCGGCACCGTTCGGGCCGACGACGCCGATCTTGGCACCCGGCAGGAAGTTCAGGGTGACGTCGTCGAGGATCACCTTGTCGCCGTGCGCTTTGCGCGCCTTGCGCATGGTGTAAATGAACTCAGCCAAGAGAAACCGTCCGGCAGCTTGAAATCTGGCAGTGGGCAGATACACCCCATCTTGCCTGAACGCCAGGCTTGGGTGTTAACCCGTTTGGTGCGGGGGCTGTGACCTGGGGTTTCTTGGTCGGCATCTCTGCCTCACCTGTCGCCGTCGGTCGTCAACGATCGGCCTCGGGCACCCTCGCACGGCCCAGAGACGGCCCGGCGTGGGGCACGGATCAAGTATGGAGGGGCGGCCCGGGACCGGACTCATGGACACCGGGCGGCAGGCTCGCCGTCGACTGTCGGCGAGCGGTTGATCGGGACCACGCGGGCACAGACCCTGCGGTGCTCGGCGTCGTCGTCCTCCTCGCCCTTCAGCAGAGGTCGCCCGGGGCGTTTGCGGTGCGGCACGGCCATACCGCAGTTGAGATAGGCGCCGTCACCGAGCACGGTCACGCCCTGACAGAGCTCGCTGAGCCCGGATGCACGCCAGGCATGCGCATCCGCCGTGGTCCCGGGCACCGGACGCGCGGCCGCGATCACCAGCCGGGTGTCCGCGTCCACGATGACCTGCACGTTCGCGGAGAACCGACAGTTGCGGGAAGAGGCGGCCACTCCCCGGTCGCGGACCGGGATGAGGGTGCCGTCCACGATCCACATCCATTCCGGGGCATCGGCCGGCCGAGAGACCGGCTCGAGGGCGAGCAGCGGTCCCAGCCGCTGGATGACACGGCACACCGTGCAGGACGAGACACCGAACAGCGGGCCCAGCTGCCGCATGGTCAGGTTCGTGCGGTAGTAAACCGCGACCATCAGCACCCGCTCGGCCAACGGCAACGACCCATGGCCGGCCTCGCAAGGTGCCGTTGCCGCCCCGCTCCCGCACCACCTTCAGCAAACGCGCGAACTGCGTCACCCGCAGCCCCGTGAACGTCTCCACCCACACCCGGTCAGCCCTTAACACCCCAGCCATACAAGGGAGATACCCAGCTCAGATCCTTGTGCAACACCCTTTACTCAAGGCCACCAATCATCATTGACCACATTGATTCCGGTTCGCTGAACGACAGTTGATCCTTGCCATAGAAGTTGTCACGAGCCTCGGAACATAGCTCCCGATATTGCGCATGGAAATCAACGTACCCAGCCTTATTGCCCGACTTCCTCGCAGCTTCCCAAGCAGCAAATTCCGCCCGGTCGGCCCGATCCCGCTGATCGACCAAAATAGGGGCAAGCCAATACCAGCGCCAGCAGAAATCAACGAAGGCGACAACCCCTGAATTGATCGACTCGTCCTGGATGCCATCCGGGTGCAAATGCGCGAGAGCGGGAATCAAATTGCGCACTTCCGGCACTGCGATTACAAAGCCGGAGGCCTCATTGACTACGATTCTCGCATCTCCGCACTGACCAATCACATAGCCACTCCAGTCATGACTCGTATACTCTGTCTCACTCGAGGACTGAAAGGACGCGCCAATGCGCATGAGTATGTCGTCCGGAGGAACCGAAGGCAACCCATGGACAGATAGGACCTCCTTATCGCGCGCCGAGATCCTCCATTCAGCCATAGCAGCAGGTGGGTCCACCGAGACACCTTTCCTATGCGTCAGGGACCCCAGATCAGCACTCAAGATGCGCTGCACCTCGGAGCTTGCCTCTTGATACTCCACGACGCCTCCCGAAGGCCCCACAAAGTTTCAAGCCAGTCTAGCGCTGGGTGGCGCCACGATTCGCGGCGCCACCCCCAATGGGCCACTTACTTGGTAACCCATTCATAGCGTGGTACGCCCGGATCGGGCGAATAGCCGTCCATCACCTCGCGAATGCGCGCCTTGTTATATCCACTATAACCAGGGCCATCCGGATTTAGAGATTTAGACTCCATTGGATATCATCGCACGCCGAGGATACCTTCAGAGCGGCCTTGACCTGCGCCTTCTTTAGAACTGTGTTACCGGTCTTCTCTTTCGCGGCCCCGGCAACGGCTGCGACTGGAGGCACGGGGTCCGTGAAGTGCGGGCATGCCTCAAAAACCCCGCGGCCCCACACTATGAGGATTCCGCCTGCCCATGGTGTTACTCGGGACCGGTGATGGGGTCACCTTCGGTGGAGGAGCCAAACCCTATGCATCCGACTACTTTGAGCGGTTGTGGATCGAGGTAGAGGGGAAAAAGATATCCGGCTCGTTCGCGATCGTCCACATAGGCCACAAGAAGGCCCTGCTCGCCCTTTTCGGCAAGACTCGCAAGGCATTCCGTAACCCCGACAAGCAGCTTGCCGCGCCGCTGCAGGCTTCTCACCCGCCCGCGAAGGATGCCTCGAAGCCTCGACGCCGGAAGGGGCTCGAGCCAGATCTCGAAAGGAGCTCCAGAAAGCAATGCATTCTTGGCCTGAACGCTGACCTCAGAGTCGGACTCGAATGCGGCGAGCAGTTCAATCGCGGATACTTCGTTCACCTCATCGCCTCCTGACGGGTGACCAGGTTTGCCCGAAGTCGAAGCTAATATCGTCGGCTAGGACTTCACTAACGATGAGATGCTCGTCTTCGAAGAAGCTTTCATACTCAGTGCCGTGGACCTGAATGTTTCTCGACGGCCCTATGGCGGGATCGATGTTTGCCACCCTGATGCGCAGCATCACACCTTCCCCAACCCAGTTGTCTCCCAGATTCTGGGCACCGAACTCGGCAACTTCTGGGTCGTCCGACCACAACGTGAAGTTGGTATCCGTGAGATTTCCGCCCGAGTGACCGTGGATGTCCGTGCTGGTTTCGCGGGGCACCGCACGGCCTTCCGCAGCGGTGTCATAGTTATGGTGCCAGTTGAGACGATCTCTAAGGTCAGCGGGCCCGAGTCACGGTGACGGTAACGTCCGGGCAGCTGCTCAGGACTTCCGCGAGCGCCGCCTGTTCGCCGGCATCGACGCTCAAACCCCAACGGGTCTTGTCCGCCATCCAGTCGGCAGCGACAGTCGGCGGTCGGCGGCAGTCACACCGGATAACAGCTCTCCAGACCGCGGGCCCCAGGAGCACCGCACTGAGACCGGCTGCCGCCTCCCGCCGTGCGTGAGAGCGCGCAGCGCTCGGTCCGGGCGGACGCGGAGCGGCTGCCCGGCACGCGGCGAGGTGGTACGGCGCGCGGAGCGTGCCGTACCACCGACCGGCACGCGTCCGGGCGGGGCCGCCCCCACCCGCGAAAAGGAAAGGCAGGTGCTGCGCCCCTGCCGCGCCGTCCGCCGGTCCAGGCGCGTCAAGGGCTCCATGGCGGCACCCGGCCGGACAGCGCGCCCGGACTCCCAGTTGGCGCCCCAGAGTTGGGGCCTTCGGCTGCCTGGGCACGGTAGACGGCATGGGAAGCGTTGACGAACGGCAAGAGGCCCTGGCGCTGGCCGAGCGGGAGCAGGCCAAGGTCAAGGAGTTGGCCGCGCTGGGCTTCGGACGGGTGTCGCGCACCACGGTGCAGCGCATGCGGCTCGCCTACCGCAAACAAGGCATGTAAGGACTGGTGGACCACCGCACCACCCGCACCTCAATCCAACCGGGCGGGCCGACGAACGGGTCGTCGCCGTCCGCGAAGCACTGCGCCGCCGACGCGGCCGCTCCACAGGCACATCAATGGCCTGTTCCCGCTGATCAACCACGTCCATCGGACGCATGTCTGAGCTGCAGCAGAATCTCAATCAGATTATTCACGCAGCTCGAAGAGTGACGGATCATCGAAATCACACTCGGCTTCACGCCACGCAGGCCTGGCAGATATAACGAAGCTCTGAGCGCCCTCTTCAATCAGATACGCACTTCCGGGCCGGAGTCCAGCTGGAACACGGCCAGCGATATACTCGGCGTCGCGAGACCCAGGTTCCCGGATCAGGATACCATGATATGCAGATCTAATGGACATGAATTCCACATGTCCGAAATAGATCTCAATTCGCGTCAACGTACGAGCGATTCGATCAGGATTGCTACGCAGGATCAATTGCCGATGTGACGCACTAAAGCTCCATATCTCAAATTTTCTACCAGACTCGAAAAGTACGCTCATCCGATACCCGCCGCCTTCCTGATCCCAACGAAATCGGGGAATGGAAAATCAGGCGGATCTGCTCACCCGTGAATCCGCCGGCTCTCAGAGGTCGTTTACACCTGTGATATGCCTTCTGTCCAGGGCTTTCGGCGAGAAGTCGTCGTCTCGGCGAGCCTGGTGAAGTTGAAGTGGTGGATGCGTCGCATGAGGTGACGGCTGGGACGGAGTATGGCTTGCGCCTGTCTCATCCCAAGATGCCGGTCGCGTA
The DNA here is from genome assembly GCF_053593835.1 of Streptomyces sp. NPDC002076. Lineage (NCBI taxonomy): Bacteria > Bacillati > Actinomycetota > Actinomycetes > Kitasatosporales > Streptomycetaceae > Streptomyces > Streptomyces sp. NPDC002076. The sequence continues at coordinate 390,284 of NZ_JBSFDI010000003.1, read as the reverse complement.
GCCCGTGCTCCCGTCACCTGTGGTGCACGCCTGGGCGCACGCTCACTCCTGGCGGTATGTCCAGGTCATGGCCGAACGTCGTGCGTATCCCAGCGACCTGTCCGATGCCCGGTGGGAGTTGATCGAGCCGGTGCTCAGCGCCTGGCGGGCCGAGCGGCGCCGGCATGCGCTGAACATCGGCCGCCCGCCCGAGCACGATCTGCGCGAGATCATGAACGCGATCCTGTACGTGGACCGCACCGGGGTGCAGTGGCGCTTCCTGCCGCACGACTTCCCGCCCTGGGAGACCTGCTACGGCTACTTCGCCAAGTGGCAGAAGGATGGTGTGTTCGCCCAGCTCACCGGCGTACTGCGCAGGCTGTTACGGCAACAGGAGGGCAAGGATGCGGAGCCGTCCGCGTGCGTCATCGACGCCCAGAGCGTGAAGACCTCCACCAGCGTCCCGGCCGCCGGACACGGCACCGACGCTGCGAAAAAGATCGCGGGCCGCAAGCGGAGCATCGTCACCGACACCCTCGGACTGCTCCTCGCGGTGCTGGTCACGGCCGCGAGCGTGCAGGACTCCACCGCCGGAACCCACCTCGTCGACCAGGTCGCCGCGGCCCATCCCACCATCCGAAAGGTCCGGGTCGACGGCGGCTACCGCCAGCACCTCGTCGAGCACGCAGCCACCCTCGGCATCGACATGGAAATCGTCCAACGCACCCCCGGGATCAGGGGATTCACCCCACTGCCCAAGCGCTGGACCGTGGAGCGCACGTACGGCTGGCTGATGTTCCACCGCCGTCTGGCCCGCGACTACGAGACCCTGCCGCCCACTCCGAAGCCATGATCCACCTCGCCATGACCGATCTGATGGCTCGCCGCCTCACGGGCGAGGCCACCATCTCGGGGCGCAACCCGACACCTAACGATCAAACACTCATTCCGGGATGAAACATCGGGTGAAAACGACCTCTCAGCGCACTGACCACCTTGTCTGTCGGCCCAGGCCAATCGTCTCCAGCGACGAGAGCGAGCGCCTCGTCGCCCTCGATGCACTCGCGCAGGTACCGGATCTGATGGCGCACGGTGTCGTCTCTCATGCCCGGCATCATGGCGCCCCTCTGAGGGGCCTGCGGGAGACACCTCCCGAACGGAACACCGGTCGGGCGGCGGCATGCCTCGACCGGACGAGAACCGATGCCGCACCCAGCTCCCGCGCCCAGTTCGTCCAGCCCGGACGCGCGCGGTCGTCGGGATGACGGCTGCGGCCCGCGAACACCCGATTGTGTTCGCGGGCCGCAGCCGTTTGAGAGGCATGAGGGGGCAACCGCGCAGGGCGTCCGAAGCGACGCCCTGCGTATTACCCGCGAGAGCAAACAGACGTTTTCGATCGTGTCCAGTCGCTGGTTGATCGCCAAGCCGCATGCTGATTGCATACCTGATAAGCATCACTCAAGCCGATATTTATCAAGCTGCGGCTCAGCCCATGCCGCATAATTCAGGACTGGACGCCAGGACGGCGGGACGGTTCTGTCATCGAATCCCCGCCCCCGAACCCGGAGCCCATAACGAATAATGTATGCAATTCCTTCAATCTGCACTTCTCCGCAAGCGGTGTCATCGTCACCCAGGACTGAATCGGGATCTTCAATCACATCCCATCCAGCCTTACGAGCAAGGTGAACCCACACTTCGAACGCTCGACGAGGTGAACCAGGCCTCACGTCTCCGACTCGCGCCAGAATCTCAACAGGATCCGGACGCTCTGCATCAGCTGCCACAGTTGCCCTCACTTCGAAAGTTTATTTGCGCCAGGCCAGCGGAAGGTCCGTCCGCCACCATCCTTCAACAACGCCTGGTTCAGATTCCCAGTAGTAGGCAATGACTGCACCGGTATCCTCAGCACCTCGGACAACTCCGCGCGTGTCTCCCGATCGGCCAGTTCCGCCAGCCCCTGTCCTGCCGCGGTTTCCACTGCCTGCTGGTGGTGCGGCTGCCTCGTGCTTGGGCGCGTACTCGCGCCCCATGGCGACGGCTGCGGTTCTGGCGTACCTGAGGGTGTCGTCCGCCTCGCCCTCACGGGCGTCGCGGATCGCCGCCGCCGAGGCGCGCAGCAGCAGCCAGACACAGGCGCTCAGCTCGGCAGGCGTGGCCTTCGACATCCGCGGTTCGGTCACATCCGCCCAGTGCGTTGCGAGTTCGCGGGCCAGGGCCAGTCGTCCCCTGCGCAGCAGCAGCCAGCACATGGTGCTGACCGTCGTAGCCGCCTGCACGCGGTCCGGCGCGTGGTCCAGTGCCCGTTCCAGGGCCTCTTCAGCAGCGTCGAGCTGTCGTGTCTGGGTGAGCAGCCAGCCCGTGAGGTGCAACAGCCGCGCTCGAACGGCCCGACCCTCGGGGCCCAGGTGGGCGACGTCGTCGGCGTCACGGAGCAGGGAGGGCAGCGGTGTCCCCACCTCGGAGAGTCGGTCCCCGGAGAACAGAGGCAGCGCCGCGTCGAGCGTTGCCCACACCCCGGAGATCGTCGGTGCCTCGTCCACGCCGCCGTGTCGCTGCGGCGGGCCGAGCAGGGCATGCCGGACGGGTGCCCATTTGTCGACGGTGGCGGTGCTGGCTGCTTCCTCGTGGGCGTCGACGATCAGGCGCGTGGTCGGCACGCGGAGCGTGACCGCCAGGTCTACCCACCAAGACCATCAGCTCCGAGCGGCGCATCGCCCTGTCGGCCACCTGCGTCGCCTCGCTCCGCAGGCACCGCGAGCGGCAGGCGCGGGAGACTGAGCAAGCGGACTCAGCCTGGCAGGCCAGCGGGTACGTCTTCACACGGCCGGACGGGCACCCGATCGAGCCCGCCACTCTCACTCGGCACTTCAACAGCCTGTTGCGCGAGGCGCACCTGCGGCCGATCCGGTTCCACGACCTGAGGCACCGACCGCGACGCTCCTCCTTGAACAGGGCGTCGAACTCGTCGTCATCAAGGAACTCCGGGGCCACGACCACATCGGAGTGACCGCGACGGTCTACGCACACGTCCGACTCCGCCTCCAGCGCCAGGCCATCGACCTCCTCGGACACGCCCTCGGCAACCTCCCCGCGTCCAGCGCCGAACCCGACGACGGTGGCGATCGACCGCTTCGTGCAGCACCCGTCCGCTGACGTTGCCGTCAACTACTGCCGTCAAGAGCAAGAGAGTCCCGTCGGAGCGCCTCCGGCGGGACTCTTGCCTTCTGCCTTGAGCAGGGACTTTTCAGCCGTCAGTACTAATCTTCGTCGACCACTTCGGCATAGTCTCCATTTGCCACGTCGCTAAGGAAGTCGGACCAATAGGTCCCCGGAACGAGCGCCCCAGGATCGAGTGGGGTCAATTCCTCTCCCAGTTGCTCCGATGCGGCAATGGAGACCTCAAAGTCACCTTCGCCGGCATCTGAGTAGTACGGATACCGCTCCTCGCAGAGGGACATGAAAGCAACGAAGGCGTTCAGGCTAGAGTTGACAACAGAAACGGTGTGCAAGTCGACAGAATCGACCTGAAGTACCTTGCCGTCTTTCGATCCGACCACAATGTAGTCACCGGAGAGACTGAACCCGATCCTCACGAGCCCACGTCCCTCAGAATCCGGCACCCTTTCAATCGCAGGATCCGCCCTGAAGTAATAGAAGAACCTAGTCGGAATCAGTCCGCCCCGGCAGGCTTCAGCCAACTCCTCGGGGAGTCCGACCAGGGACTCCTCCGAGTATGTGCAGGATCCGTTGATCCACTGATGTTCGATGTGCACCGGTCGTTTCCTTATGTTCGAGGAGGCCACAGGTCTCTAACGGCAGCCGCGAGACCGCGGCGCGCAGAATTCTGAACCGCAGGGTCAGAGTTCCACGGGAAGCTATAAGTCAATTCAAATTCTGGATTCGTGAACTGTGGGAGGATCTTCCCTTCGCAATTAACAGTACCGCTGCAGGGTTGATACTCCACGTACAAATCCGTCACGTCCGATGGAGCCGCACCACGTTCGGCAAGGCGCGGGACCATGAGCTGTTCAGCGTGCCCCTCACTGGAAGCGTGAACGGCAAGGGTTTGAATGCCTCCCTGACTGTCTTTCCAACGAGCTACGGCATAAAGGTTTGAGCGGTTTCCATCCAATGCACGAGCCACCAAAGCCTCTTGACTAAGGTCCGTGCTGCCATACGCAACTTGGCGCCCAGGGGGTATCTCGCAGGCCGCATTGGTGTTGTGGACCAAGATCGGGACGCCGCCCGCCACAACATAGTACGTGTGGAGTTGGTGAACGGTGAGGTTCCAGCGGTTGGCGGCACCGGGGGTGATGTGGGTGGTGACGACGTATACGTGGCCGTTGGTGGCGGTGTTGAGGGCGTCGCCATGGTGGAGTTTCCCTGCGGGGATCCAGGCGTATGCGGTGTCGTCCCAGAAGGGGTGATTGGCGGTGGTGTGAAGGGTGGCGGTGTGGCCGTCCTTGGTGCGGATGGTGAGGTCGAGCAGGTCGTGGTCGTGGTTGATCCACACGTGCTCGACGGTGCGGTTGCCTTGGCGCTTGCCCGTCTTGGGGTTGGCGGCGTCGACCTTGTCGCCGGTCTTGATCTTGCCGATCGGCTTGGCCTTGCCGTCCGCCATCAGGACGGGGGTGTCCGGGGAGAAGCTGCAGCGGCTTGGTCTTGCTGCGGATGCGGGCTTACTGCCCGCATTGCCCGCTTCTGGATCGCTGGGCTTGGTCGCTGAGGCGTCCGCTTCCTCGGCTTGTGCTTGCGCGTTGGCTTTCTTCGCCGCGACGATGTCAGCCTCATCGGAGGCCGAATTGTCCACTGCCTTGGCATTCGCGCCAGCCTTGGTGGCCGCAGCGGCCGCGTCGCCATCGGCTGAATCGGTTGCCCCCTGGACCGCCCCTTCGACGTCGGTCGACGCACCTCCCTCGACGGCACTGGCACCGCTGTCGAGGCCGCCCGAGTACACTCCGCCGGCGACGTCGCATGCGTCCTGATGGTAATTTCCTCCCTTCAAACCATTCGCAAAAAACTCCACAGTGCCGGCTTCGCAGAGGGCGAAATCCCACAAAGGTTCGATGACGATCTTGACGAAGATCTTCGCGGGGTCGTGCTTGTAGTTGACCGTCGGTCCGCACTGTCCGAATCGACCGCAGGCGTAGGGATTGCCGGGAGGGGTGTCACTGCCGCCTCCACCGCCGCCGCTGGAGGTGTCGGTGTCACCGCTGGACGGCGGGATCGGCGGCTTGCTGCCGTAGGTGCCGTGATCCCCGGCGCAGTACACCGGATAACAGCTCTCCAGACCGCTCGGATCGCTGCCGGTCGCCGGATTGTCACCGGCGTAGGTGTACCCCCCCATCTGGTTGGGGTCGCCCGCTTCGAAGATCGGGTCGGGGGTGAGGAAGCGGCCGAGGGCGGGGTCGTAGTTACGGGCGCCCAAGAGGTCGAGGCCGGTGGTGGCGTCCGTGGGTTGGCCGAGGTAGCCGTGGTTCTCGTCGGCGGAGACCCAGGTGGCGGGCTTGGTGCCGCGAGGGTTGCCGTAGGGGTCGTAGTAGCGGCGGGTGACTGCGAGGCTGCCGGCGTCGATTGCCGTCTCCGCCGTGCCCTGGCCGTTGGCGATCTGGTAGCTGACCGTTCCGGTACTGGAGCGCGTGACGGTCGTGCCGTCGGGGCCTGCGTAGTAGCGCAGGCCGGTCCAGGTCTTGGCGGAGACGTTCAGCGTGATCTGTTCGGTGCCGCCGAACAGATACAGGATGCGGGTCTTGTCGGTGCCATCCGTGGCGCTGGTCTGCTCCAGCAGGTTGCCGTCGGCGTCGTAGAGGTACTTGCTGGTGTAGTTGTGCGTGCCCGAGGGGTTGGTGACGGTCGCGGTGCGGCCTTCGGGGTCGTAGGTGAGCGTCTGGGTCTGGCCGGGGGGCAGCGCACCGGTGGTGATGGTGCTCCAGGTCTGGCCTGAGCTCGGGCAGGTGGCGATGGTGAGCTGGGTGCCCTTGGTGGCGCTGGCGCCGGGGTCGGTCAGGCACATGGAGCTGTTGGCCTTGTTGGCCAGCTTGCCTGCGGTCGTGGTCACCCACTTCTGGGTGGCGTCGCTGCTGCAGGTGTCGATCACGACGGTGGTGCCGGATGTCGTGGCGTTGCCTGTGGTGTCCAGGCACATGCCGAGGACCTTGACGGTGCCGTCGGTGCCGATGGTCCACTTCTGGGCGTTGGATCCGTTGCAGGTGTAGACCTGGACCTTGTTGCCGGGGGTGGTGGAGGACGAGGCGTCGTCGACGCAGAGTTTTCCGCCGCCGGTGAGGGTGAATGTCGAGGCGATGGGGCCGGTGGTGCTGACCTTCCGGCTCATCGTGTTGCCGGCGTTCTTGTTCGGGGTGTAGCCGGTGTCCGTGTAGTTGGGCGTCCAGGTCGCCGTGCCCGTGGTCGGGTTGCTGCTGGTGGTGGTGCCTGCTTGGTTGGGCAGGGTGGCCGTGGCGGTGCCGTCGGCCCCGGAGTATGTGGTGCTCTGCGTGGTGTCGTTGAGGGCGTTGCCGGTGGCGTCGTGGTCGACCATGCTGGTGCGGTCGCCGAGCAGGTCGTAGCTGTAGGTCTGCCAGTACGGGGCCGGGCCGCCGACCGTCGTGGTCGTGATCGGTGCGGTGGTCGTGGTCTGTACGGAGGTGGTGTTGCAGCCGCCGACGGCTCCCACGGGTGCGCTGGAGGAGCTGGTGATGCCCGCGGTGTCCGTCCAGGCGGCGGTCAGCCGCTGGAAGGAGTCGTAGGCGAAGCACTGGGTGTCGTGGGTGGTGTTGTCCTGCAGGTCGTCGATCGCGGTGATCTCGCCGGCCTGGTTGTAGCGGTAGTTGGCTACGTCCAGGGCGGTTGCGGACGTCTGCACCATGCTCGACGTCTGGGTGATGCGGCCCGTGGTCGCGTCGTACTGGGCGAAGGTCGCCAGTTCCTTGCCGGTCGGGCCGTAGTTGGCCTGCAGGACGCGGCCGAAGGGGTCGTGGACGGCGGTGTCGAGGTAGTCGGGTGTGTTCGCCGTGGTGATGAAGCCGCCGATGCCGTCCAGGTTGCCCTGTTGGGTGTAGCCGTAGTCGACGTCCTCGGCCGGCAGGTTCCCGTCGGCCTGGTAGCGGAGTGTGGACAGCAGGCCGACGTTCGGGGTGTAGAAGGAGGACTCGGTGTAGGTGACGGTACCGCTGGTGGGGGCTGCGGACTGGCCGGCGGCGGCGAATCCGTCGCCGGCCGGGATGGTCAGGGTGCTGCCGGTCGGCTGGTAGGCGGTGTTGTAGCCGGTGACCGCCTGGGTGTACGCCGATCCGGAGGTGCCGCCGACGTAGCGGGTGGACGAGGTCGGGTAGCCCTTTGCCAGGGTGTCGTACTGCCAGGAGGCGAGTTCCTTGGCGGGGTCGGGAGTCGCGGACCATGGACCGTTGTACTCGGCGGTGCGGCGGTTGTCCCAGTCGTAGCTGTACGACATTACCTGGCCGCGCGGGTCCGTCGTCTGCAGGAGATTGCCGACCACGTCGTACTTGTCGAACGTGGTGGTGCCGGTGTTCGGGTCCGTCTGGGACGTCTTCTGCCCCAGCAGGTTGTAGCTGTAGGACCAGGTGTTGCCGGCGGTGTCCGCGATGGTGTGGATCTGACCGGACGGGTAGTAGGTGTAACTGGTCGTGGAGTTGGCCGCGGCGATGGCGTTGACCGTGCCCTGCTTCCACAGCACGGTGCTGTTGTCGCTGGCGACGACGGCGACGGTGGAGTCGTTGCGGACCTGGAAGGTGGAGCTGGTGGTGGCGGTCAGGCCGGTGGTCCATTTCGACGTACCGGAGGTCGTGTAGATGACCAGGTTTCCGTCGGTGCCGAACTTGGCGTAAGCCCCGGGGTTTCCGCTGGTGCCGCTGGACCAGATCGTCTTGCCAGTGGCCAGTGCGCTCAGCACCAGGTTGCCGTCGGCCTGCATGGTCAGGCGGACGCTGTCGGAGGTGAGCGACGTACCGGACGGGATGACGTCACCGCCGTGGAGGATGACCGAGCTACCCGTGTTCTTGACCACGGTGCTGGTGGCCTGCCCGAGGGCATTGGCGTAGGTGACGGTGGAGCGGCCGCCGGCGGGGGCGGTGGTGTCGGTCTCGTCAGCGCCGGGGTAGCTGGTGGTGGTGTGCCACTGCTGGACCGCCTGGTGCCACAGCGTGCTGGTGATCGGTCGGCCCTGGCCGTCGTATGCGGTCGTGGTCTCCGACGGGATCTGGTTCTCGTTCGCCGCATACAGGGTGGTGGAGGGCAAGTTGTTGGGCTCGGAGTACGGGGCGAACGAGACGCTCTGCCAGCCGTGCGAGTCGTAGAAGGTGTCGGCGATGATCCGACCGGAGTTGGTGTCGCCGTCCGCCGTGGCCTGCGTCTGCCGCGGCTGCAGCATCCCGTCGTAGATGGTGATCGAGGAGCTGTAGGTGCCGTCCTCGCGCAGCGTCTTGGTGGTGACGGATGACGGGTCACCGGGAGCGGTGATGGTGCCGCCGGGCGCGGCGACCGCGCCGGGGTTGATCGAGTAGTCGAACGCCTTGTCCGCGCTCTGGCCGGCAGCCTTGTCCCGTCCGGGCAGCCAGACGGCGGTGCGGCGGCCGAGGGCGTCGTAAGTGATGTCGGTCTTGCGGTTGTTGGCGTCGATGTTCTCGGTGGGCAGTCCGCGCAGGGCGTCGAGCGTGGAGGTGACCTTCCAGTTCTGGGAGTTGGTGGTGGTGATGCTGGTCGGGTTGGTGTTGCCGCCTGCCGAGGTCCAGGAGGGGGTGAAGGCGGTGTGGGTGTTCTGCCCGGTGGCATCCCACGTGTCGGTGACCCGGCCGGCGCCGTCGTACTTCATCACCGAGTTGGTCTGCCAGTTCTCGGTGGTACCGCTGTAGCCGGTGGCGGTGCGGACGGCGGTGACCTGGCCGATCGCCGTGCTGCCGCTCTGGTCGAGCTGCCCGAAGGTTCCCAGGTCGGTGAGGCTGCCGTTGCCGTCGTAGTCGTAGTAGAGCTTCTTGTCCGCGAGCAGCGTGGTGGCGCTGGGCGCGGTGCCGCACGGCCCGCTGACGGCAGTGACCTGGTCCGGGTAGCTGAGCGCCATCGGGTTTGCGGCCGGCGGCGTCGCATAGGTCGTGGTGGCGCACTTCTCTTGTGCGGCCACGCTGGCGTCACCGTGCGCGTCGACGGTGGAGACCCGGCCCTGGCTGTCGTAGGTGGTGTCGGTCTGGGTATGCCGCCATGTCCCGTTGGCGAGCAGGTGGTAGCCGTGCGACTGGGTGGTTTTGACGCGGTAGGCGGACAGGTCCGGCAGGGTGGACAGCGCGGGCTTGGTCTGGCCGGGGTTGTCGGTTTGAGTCCAGTCCGTCCAGGGTGTCTGGGTCGTATGTGCGGTGGTGGTGAAGGTGAACGGGCCGTTAACGGTCTCGGCGTTAATGGTGCCGCCGGCGGCGGTGTAGGTGTCACTCTCCAGTGCGGTGCCGGCGAGCTGGCTGGCGTCAGTGACGCTCTGCACGGTGCTGCCGCCGACCTTGGCGTCCACGCTGACCGAGCGGCGGGTGCCGTCGGCCATGTAGTCGCCGTCCATGCCCTGCAGATATGTGGTGGTCTTCTGGGTCACTGGCTCGGGGGCCTGACCGGTCTGCACTGTGACGGTGCGGAAGCCGCGGAACTGGTCCCAGGTGCGGTACTGGTCGTCGGTCTGCGCCGAGTCGTCGCGGTGCCAGGCGGCTCCGGAGTAGCTGTAGGTGGAGACCTGCGCCTCGGAGCCTGCCGGGATGTTCTGGGAGTCCGGTTTGTACTGGGAGGCGATCGTCAGGTCGGAGGCCGTGACCGTGTGCACCGTGGTCTTGTTGAACCAGTCCGCGATGGGCTTCGAGGCTCCTGGCACGGTCCAGTACACCGGGTAGCAGGAGTTGGTGTTGGAGTCCGCGGACGAGATGTCCAGCGTCTTGCCCGCGCACGGGTTGAGGTTGTAGTCGACCGCGATGGACTCGCCGGTCTCGGTCTGGATCGAGGAGATCCTCGGCCGGTACAGCGGCGGCGCCGACGGGGAGGCGTCGTTGACCCGGTTGTCGATCTCCGTGCCGGTGAAGGCAACTTCATTCAGTTTGATGTCGCTGTTGCCGTTGCCGTACGTGTCCTTGCCGGTGTGCTGGATCGACTGCAGCCACATCACGGCCTGCAGCGAACCGGCGTCCTTGGGGTCGACGGTTGTGCCGGTGACCGGGTCCACCGTACCGCCGGCGTCGGAGTACACCTGCCCGAGCTGATAGCTGTCGACAGCCGTCAGGGCATCGGTGGAGGAGTCCTTGACGTGGACCTTGGTGGTGATGCTGTCCAGGCGGGTGGTGGTCCAGAACGTCGGCGCCGCGGTGACGCAGACGTTCGTGGGCACCGTGGTCGACCCGGGCGGCAGCGTGGTGCTGTCGGTCGAGTCGCAGTGCAGGTCCCAGGGGACGTCGGGCCAGTGCGGGGCGGTGTTGTCGTTGAGGTTGCCGGCGGAGCAGTCGGTGAAGGTGTCGGTCGTCTGGCAGCGCTGCTTGGAGGTGAAGGTGACCTGGGCGGCGGGGGTGTGTCCGGCCTGCTCGTCGTCGAGGGTGTAGCCGTAGGAGATGGAGTCGAGCTTGCCGCCGCGGATGTAGGACGTCAGGGTGCCGGAGTCACCGGAAGCCGCCTGGCCGCCGCCGAGGTCGTAGTAGTTGGTTTCGGTCGTGTAGTTGTAGCGCTGCACGAACCCGTTCGGTGAGACGACGAAGTCCAGGTTCCAGCGCCAGCCCTCGTGCTTGTCACACTGGGACGCCTTGCCCTTCGCCGAGTCGTAGCACGGGTCGCCCGACTCCGGGTGCAGCACGGGCACACCCCAGGCGGCGTCGGTCGAGGAGTCGGAAGGCGTACCGGACTGCATCCCGGCTGAGGTTCCGGGGCCGGTCGGCGAGTGGTCCGCGCCGAAGTAGGCGGCCGTGCCGTCGGTGGTCAGGACACGGAAGTACACGCCGTCATGCAGGCCGTTGGGGGCCCCGGACAGCTCCTGGACCAGGGTGCCGTCGTCGCCCTGCAGCCGCCACTGCTTGATCTCACCGGCAACGGAGGAGTCGACACCGTCCGGCACCAGCTGCCCGGAGTGCGAACCGAAGGAGATGGTGGCGTTGTCCCCGCCCCAGCACTCGTCACCCGACCCCTTGAGGATCCTGTTGTCGCTGCTGTCCAGCAGGGTCCCGCAGGAGCGGTACGTCCGCTCCACGAAGCCCGGCTGGTAGTCCCAGCCGTCGCCGACCCAGGATGCCTGAGAGTTACGGGCCGAGGTCTCGCCGTCCTCGGACTGCGAGTTGTAGGACAGCCCCACCTGCGGGGCGTTGCCGCCCACCGCGGAAGGCACGTCGATCGGGTAGGAGTACGTGAAGGCGCCGGTGCCAGAGGCCTGCCAACTCCCGGACGGGTTCAGGGACGTCGCCGCGTAGTTGCCCTGCGAGCCGGAGCTGCCCGAGGTGACCTCGACCGTGGTGGTGTCGGCAGACATCGTCATCGGCGCGGCCGAGCCGCGGGAGGCGAGCGGTGCGCTACCGGCAGAGGAGCCGACGGTGAGGGTGGTGATCAGCTGGTCCGCGGCGGCCCGGTTGGTGAAGGCGATCGGCGTACGTGTCCGGCAGCGCGACTGCTGAGGGCTAGTCAAGGAGCAGGCGGGGACCTGATACAGCCGAAGGCGGGAGCCGAAGCCGCCGCCGTACGCCTTCGCCAGCGACGAGTAGTCGATGACCACGCGCACCCGGCCCTTGCCGGCCTTCCCGTCGGCGCGGGTGAAGCCGAGCAGCATTCCGTCCGCACCGGCGCGCAGGGCCTGCGTGTGGGAGGCGACTTTGACCTGGACCGATTGTGGCGCGGCCACGGCGGCCGTCTTCGCCTTGCGTCCTGAGGGGGGCGCCGGGGCAATCCATACCGGCAGGCTGCCGGCCTTCACGGGCTTGGTGACGGGCGCCGTCTTTGCCGGCGCGGCAGGCGGCGTGCTGGCGGCGGCGCTGCGTGTCCCAGCCGCCTTGGCCGCTGATGCAGTTACGGCACGGGCCAGGCCGACCGTCTTGGTGCCTGCTTGCGGCCACGTCGGCCTGGCGACGCGGTACCGGGTCAGGGCCTTGTAGCCCTTGGGGTGGACGGCGGTCGGGCGGTGAAGGGCGTGACTGCCGACCGCCGGTGTTTTCGGCAGGTCCTTCGGCCTCCACACGGTGCCCTTGAAGCGATACGGCCCGACGACCAGCCCCTGGGCAACCGCTGCCGGCACCAGAAGTGCCAGCAAGGCGACCGCCGCTGTGGCAAGGGTCAGCGCCCGACCCCAGATCCGGTACTCGACGCTCGCGAACCAACGCCGCTTGCCGCTCACCCGTGAAACCCCCCACGCCCGGCGGCCCGTGACGGACCGTCGCGTCTCCGATCACACGAGCTGCGTGATCGCCGGGAGGCTATTGATGGCTGGTTCACAACTCAATAGCCTGTGCCGACGCTGTGGCCAGGGCGTATGCCATCGGTGTGTCTGATGTGTCCGTTCCGTGAATGGGCGAACATCACCACCGTGAGGCAAACAGGACACCGCAGGCACCACACGCCACACCCATGACACCCGTAGATGTGGCGCAGATCACGAGCGCGAAGCGTTCAACACCCGGAGGGGAACTGTTCCGTGCTGTCCAGATACACCCGAAAGCGCCGCCGAAGGCGGAAGTTGACGCGCCGTCTGACGATGGTCCCGGCTGTCGCAGCCTTCCTGATCGGAATACCCACCCTTCCCGCCAGCGCCGATACATCGACGCCGAGCGATCCGATGCTGGCTGCTCAGGCGCAAGCGGTGGCAAGCGGCAAGGACGTCCCCGTCGATGCCTTGACGACACAGACCTCCACCGTGACCGCGAATCCCGACGGCACGTTCTCCTCCACCATCGACGTCATGCCGGTGCGGGTGCTCAAGGACGGCGTGTGGACGCCCGTGGACGCCACGCTCGCCACCAACTCGGACGGCACCCTCTCGCCCAAAGCCACTCCCAACGCGGTCACCCTGTCCGGGGGAGGCAGCGGTCCCCTGGTCACCCTGACCAGCGAGGACGGCCACAGCATGGCCCTGACCATGCCCTTCACCCTCCCCGCACCCACCGTGAGCGACGACACCGCGCTGTACAAGTCGGTGCTCCCCGGCGTGGACCTGTCCGTGTCCGTCACCGACCAGGGCGGCTTCAGCGACGTATTGATCGTCCACGACGCCACCGCCGCCGCCGACCCGGACATCAAGAAACTGACAGAGGCTGCCTCCACCCACGGCCTTACCCTCTCCGCCACCGATTCGGGCGGCATGGACGCCACCGCCTCCGACGGCACGGTCGCCTACACCAGCCCCCGACCGCTGATGTGGGACTCCACCACTGTCCCGGACGCACTGACGGAGATCGCGCCCACGGCAGACACCACCACGGCCGGTGACGCCCCCGCAACGTCCTCCGCCGACGGACCCGGCCAGGGAGCCAAAGTGGACACGGTGCCGATGAGCACCACCTCCAGCGGCCTCACGCTGACGCCGGACACGTCCGTGCTCAACGACCCGGGCACCACCTACCCGGTGTACATCGACCCGTTCAGCAACCCGGTCACCAAGACCTCCGGCCACTACGACGAGGTCTACTCCAGTTCCACCTGCTCCGACAGCCCGCAATACGACAAACCGCAGACCAACGGCCAAGGTGTCGGCTATCAGCGCTGGGGCGGTGCCTGCGACACCGGCCTGGAGCGCTCCTACTACGCCATCCCCACCAGCAGCCTCGATCCCTCCATGCAGGTCTACGACGCCAAGATCACGGTGGGCTCCACGTACGCGGCCAGCTGGGACTGTTCCGCCAACCAGCCGATCACCCTGCACACCACCGGGTCGATCGACTCGACCACCGACTGGAACAACAAACCCGGCGTCTGGGACGACAACGGCGCCTACAAGCCCGTCACGGTCACGATCCCCAGCGCGGCCAACCCCAACAGCAGTTGCAGCAATCACACCGCGACCTTCCCGGTCACCGAAGCGGCCCAGCGGATGGCGCAGTACCACAGTTCCAGCGGCGACTACTGGACTGTCGCCCTCTACGGTGACGAGAGCATTTCCTCCAGCAACGACGACTACCTGCGGATGTCCAGCGTTCTCACCCTCACAGTCAAGTTCGACATCCCCCCGGCCACCCCGACCAACCTCCACACCACTCCGCCCGCGACGGGAGCCGGCGGCGACTGCGTCACGAGCGGCGACGGATGGATCGGCGCCACCACCTACTCCGACGCCGGCAGCAACATCCATCTCCACTCCACCGTCACAGCGAACGTCTCCGGCGAACTCGTCAAAGCCCACTACAACGTCTGGGACCGCACCGTCCTCGACTCCAGTGGCAACGCCTACACCGACTCCACACCCACCAGCAGCTACCTCGCCTCCGGCACCGACGCCGACATGCCGATCGGCTTCACCCTCAAAGACGGCCACGAATACGGCTGGGACGCCTACGCCCAGGACAACAGCTCACCGCTGTACCTGGCCTCCGACACCAGCGGCCACTGCTGGTTCAAGACCGACTTCACCCCGCCGAACACTCCCGATGTCGCCACGAACCCCTCCTTCCCGCCCGTCGGCACCGGCCCTGCCAGTCCGGTGGTCTACGCCGGAGCCGGCAAGACCACCAGCTTCACCGTGACCGCAGCCGACAGCGCCTCCTCCGACACCAGCTGCACCCCGAACCCCTGCCTGTCCAGCGGCGTCGACCACTTCCTGTGGCAGCTGGACAGCCAGCCCACCGCCACCACCGGCACCAAGGCGTCCGTCACCAGCACCGACAGCGCCGGCACCGCCACCGGTACGGTGACCGTCCCGGTCACCGACTGGGGAGTGCACACCCTCTACGTCGCCGCAGTCGACGCGGCCGGCAACATCTCCCAGGCCCCTGCCAGTTACACCTTCACTGTCCCCTGGAACCCCGACACCAAGATCACACCAGGCGACATCAGCGCCGACGGCATCCCCGACCTTCTCGCCACTACCAAGACCGGCGACCTCGAACTGGTCCCCGGCAACACCGACGCCGCCCAGAGCGCAGCCCCGGCACAGACCGGCCAGGTCACAGGCACAGCACCTACGATCAACGGGCCCGTGATCGTCTCCACCCCGGCCGACTCCCCCGACGGCACGAGCTGGAGCAACTATCTGATCGCCCACCGCGGCAATCTGCACGGAACCGATGCGGACGACCTGTTCGCATACAACCAAAAGACCGCCCAGTTGTACGTCGTCCCGAACGACCTCGATCCCAAGGACGACAGCGCCTTTCCCCTCGTTCCCTGGTCCAATTTCCCCGGCTACATCGGAAAACGTTCCAGTGATCCCGTGACCAAGGACCCTTGTCAGCCGACCGTTCCCGACAGCCGCTGCGCCGGCGCAGGGTATGACCCGGCAACGCCCTGGAACATCAGCCAGCTCATCGCGCCCGGCAACGTCTACGGCAACGAGCAGGGCCACCCCGCCGTCATCACCATGGAGAACGGCAAGCTCTGGATCTACCAGTCAAACAACGGCAAACACCTCACCGACCCGGTGCTGCTCGGCGACGGCGACTGGTCCGGCCTCACCCTGATCGCCCCCGGCACAGTGGGTGCCACAATCACCAAGGACTCGAACGGCAACAGCACCGTCTCAGGCGGCACATACACCCTGTGGGCCCGCGACGACGCCTCCGGCACCATCTACACCTTCCCCCTCAACGTCGACCAGACCAGCGGCCTGCCCCCGCTTCTGCACGCCCCTGTCCGCGCCGCCCTCACCTCCACGCTCACCACGTCCACCGGCGGCGCCCTGTGCCTTGACGACGCCGGTGCGGGCACCGACAACCACAACAAGATCCAGATCTACGGCTGCAACGGCACCACCGCGCAAAAGTGGGCGCTGCTCAGCGACGGCTCCCTGCGCGTGCTCGGCAAGTGCCTCGACGTTCCCGGAGGCGCCACGACCGACGGCACGCTCCTGCAGCTGTACACCTGCAACGGCACCGGCTCCCAGAAGTGGAGCCCCGGCCCGAACGGCAGTCTGAAGAACCCTCAGTCCGGCAAATGCCTGGACGACCCCCACAGCAGCACCACCAACGGCACTCAGGTGCAGATCTACACCTGCAACGGCACCAGCGCCCAGAACTGGACCAGCAGCACGCCGGCAAACTGGAGCACCAACCCCGGCACCGCCCTCTCCGCCGTCCTCGCGGCAAAGGGGTATCCGACGGTGGCCTCTCCAGGCGACGTCAACGCAAGCAGCGGCGGTTCCGACGGCAACCCCGACCTCTACGCCGTCGACACCAACGGAGAGCTGACCGAATACCCGGGCAGCACCCCCACAGGCACCACCGCCACCTTCGGCACCCCCGTCTCGCTCGGCACCACCACCAACACCGCCACCCACTCGTGGGCCCTCGGCGAAGGCACCGGCACAACAGCGGCCGACTGCGCCAACGCCACGAGTCCCGACTGCAGCGCCGGACTCACCGCCTCACTGACCGGCGCCTACAGCTGGACCAACGACACAAAGCGAGGCACCGTCCTCAACCTCACCGGCACCACCGGCTACGCCGCCACCACCGGTCCGGCCGTCGACACCTCAGCCAGCTTCACGGTTTCCGCCTGGGTCAACCTCACCTCCCTGACCAGCAACTCCACCTTCGTCTCCCAGTCCGACAGCGCGGGCAACGCCAACGGCTTCCAGCTCTACTACTCCTCCGGCAAACACGCCTGGGCCTTCGGCCGCCACGACGACGACACCACCAGCCCCTCCTTCACCGCGACATACGGCGGCACGCCGACGGTCGGTACATGGACACACCTGGTCGGCGTCTACGACTCCACCACCAACCAGCTCACTCTCTACGTCAACGGCCGCCAGGCCGGCAGCAAGGCCTTCGGCGCTACCTCCTGGTCCGCCACTGGCCCCCTCCAAATCGGCCGCCGCCTCTACGAAGGCACCTACGGCGAATACGCCAACGGCAAGATCAGCGACATCCACACCTACAACACCGCCCTGCCGCCCGCCGACGCCGCCGCAACCGGCGACAACCCTGCAGTCAGCCAACTCGACTGATCAATAACGGCAGGACCTACAGGCGCTCGGCTGGGCCCCCAGCCGAGCGCCTACTCTCTTCATCCTTCAGGTCACACCTACAGGCACCCACGCCCCCGGGAGCTGCGTTTCAGCAGGCCGGCGAATTCCGTCAGTTGGCCTGCCCTGTGCTGAAGGGGCGGCTCGGGGCCAGCCCGCAGAAGCCGCGCCCCGACCGCCACAGGAAGCCGTTGAAGCGGGGCGGCCGAGCACGATGTCCCGTGGCCGTCGGGCACCGTTTCGGCGTGTCCATGGCTTCCGCATCGCAGTGGCCGCGCCAGGCGCCTGTCTCCCTCTGGGGCACCTGGTGGAGCCGATCAGGTGACCGTCCCGCCCAGGAGGGCAGCGGCAGCTCACCAGGCAAGGCCACACTCCTTCGCGGCATCGCCCACTCCGCAGAGGCCTCGTTTCATCAGGCTGTCGATGGAGGGCGGGGTCAGTTGGGTGTGCCGACTGGCGAGTCGTAACCGGCGCGGCTGATGTGCGTTGCGCCCTGCATGGACGAGCTTCTCGATCCCACATTCGGTATGCCGGAGCTGTACGAGTCGCGCCTGCCGCTGTTCACGCTCACGGAGGCGCTCCAGCTGCTGGACGTGCAGCAGCGCTTCGGCACGGTGGACCACGACTGGGGCGCCCAGGCCCACCAGTTCGCCGCTGAACTCGCAGCCCGCGTCCCCTGGCGCGATGCCTGACGACTGATCCGCCCTGCTCCGAGGGAACCGCGGCGCGACAGCCCCGGTCGGCGTCCCACGGGCTTCGCGGCCCGCCCCGCGTCCGGTATCGCAAAACATGGTGCCAAGGTCCTCGGGCGGCTGGCGCTCGGCGGCCTGGGGGTTGTCGGAATGGTCGGGGGTTCGGCAGGGCTGATCTTTCCCGACACTCCCCAGGACGGCCCCAGCACCCCTCAGGACGGGCCCGGCGCCCAGAACGACGAGGCGTGACAGCGGACCCTGGGTCAGTCGCCGGGCTGCTCCCGCTTGCGCAGTACCACCAGCACCGCGCCGCCTATCACCACGAAGCCGATGGCCACGCCCGCGATCAGCGGGGTGATCGCGGAGCCGCCCGTCGCGGCGAGGTTGGTGTCGGGGGCCGTGGTGCCGCCGACCGAGGCGGGGCTGGGTTCGTTGTGGACCTGGGTCGTCTGTGTGGTGATCGCGCCCTGCGTCTTGCAGTCGAGGACCCCGGTGAAGCGGTGGCTGAAGCCATCGGGTCCGCTGATCGTGAAGTCGTAGGCCTGGTCTTCCTGGAGCGGGACGGTCACCGTGCGGGAGGCGCCCGGGGGGATGGTGTGTTCGGCGCCCATCAGCTCGAAGGTGAAGGGCTTGTCGCCCTTGTTGGCCGCGAAGATGTCCAGGCCGCCCTTGGCACAGTTCTTCCGGGCCGACACCGCCGGTATGGCGCCCTCGTCCGCCCAGGTGGCGGTCGCGGTCGCGGAGACCGTGGACTCGCTGGAGCCGGCCAGGATCTGGGTCTGGCTGCGGCTGTCGGAGGCGAAGGCACGGCCCACCGGCACCGTGGTCGACGCCTGCACGGTCAGCTGCGCCGAGCCGTTCGTGGCGTCCTCGGGAATGTCGAAGTACAGCTGGGTGCCGTCCTGCGCGGACGTCATCACCTTGCCGGTCTTGTCGATGATCCGCACCCCGCTGGTTGCCGCGTCGGGCGGCGGACTCACCGTGACGGTGCCCGCGTTGGTGTGCACGGTCACCGGTCCCAGCACATCCCCCGGCCGCCCGGAGACCGCCGGCGGGTCCAGGGTCAGCGAGGCCTGCGGTTCGCCGAGGTCGCGGGCGCTCTTCTGCAGATAGGCGGCGAGCTTCTCGGCCTGCGGGTCGACGGCGTCGACCTTCGCGTGGTCGGAGTAACGCCAGATGGCAACCTGGGTGCCGGCCGCCGCGTCCTGCTCGGTCAGGGTGCCGGAGCCGGCCTGCCGGGCGAGCGCGGCGAGATCGTTGACCTGGGGATAGGAGTTCTGCAGGATCCAGCGGATCCGGTCGGCGTCCTTGTTGCCGCCCAGCGAGGTGCCGCTCCAGGGCATCTCCTGGTAGAGAGCGTCACGCTGGGTGGGGTTGTTGAGGTCGACGCAGTACGTCTGGAGGGTGCCGCCGCCGTCGACGGACATCTCGAACAGGCCCGCCTCGACGTGCTGGTCGCCGCCGTCCTCGTGGATCACCGCCTCGCCGTAGGTCTTCAGGCCGTTGATCGTGGCCGTCGCTCCGCCCTGGGTCTGCGGTGTTCCGTCGGTCCCGTCGGCCACGGCCGTACCGGCGCCGGACAGCACACCGGCTGCCACGAGGCCGGTCACCGTCGTGGTGGCGGCCAGGCGGGCCGCTCCGGCGGAACGGCTGAACCCACAGAACGCAGCAAGCACAGAATTCCCCTTCGAGCAGGACCCGTTGGACGTGGGGACGGTCCCACCAGCAGAATCGGCAGCCCCTAGGGGCACGCCCGGCATCCTATGAATCAGCCGGCGCCTCTCCTGCCGGTCGGATGATCTGATGGGCGATCCGATCCGTAATCGTTATCGCCGGGACCGTCCATGAGCTGGGCATATCGACAAATCAACCGGTTCGTACGGGGCGTGGGGCAACCGGGCCCCCGGTCCGCCTCCGCTCTGCCGAAGCCGGGCTGATGTCACGTCACCGCCGCTGGCTCGGCCGCCTGTTGGGGCACAGCGTCTCCCTCGTCCACGACGCCGGCACCGGCGGGATGCAGTGTCTCCCAGTTCGGCTCCGGCCGGGTCGCCGTCACAGGTGCCTCCGGTTTGGCCGAGCGCTGGAAGGCGGCCGTACCGCGTGACAGGTCGTGGCCGATCGCCACGGCGTCGATGTCCGCGGAGGCCCATTGCTGCTGCCCGTCGCGCACCTCGGTGCGCACCCTCAGCCGGCCCTGAACGACGACCGGTTGGCCCACCTCCACGCACGCGGCCACGTTCATTCCGAGCTGCCGGTTGGCCCACACCGTGAAGAAGTTGGTGTGCCCGTCCGTCCAAGCGTTCCTCTCCCGGTCCCAGTAGCGCGCGGTCACCGCCAACCGGAACCGGGCCGACGGCCCCGCGGCCGACTCCCGGTACACCGGCCGGGTCGCCACGTTGCCCACCACGCACACGGTGGTCTCGTTCATGTCCTCACTCCCCTCCCCCGCCCGGCCCTTCCGACCGGGCGGGCACGCGCACGGGGCCGTCCCGTACGGCGCCGTGTCTGTCGTGTGTGTCTGTCGTGTGTGTCTGTCGCGTTGGTCTGTCGCGTTGGTCTTTCATGCGTGTCTGCCGTGCGGGCGCGTACGACCGCCGTACGTGCCCGCACGTCCCGCCGATCGCGCGCACCGTCCGCCACCGTCCCTCCGGCCGGAACCGCCGTGCGATCGCCGCGACCCCAGAGTGCCTCCGCCGGACCGAGCCCGCTGAGAGCTGTGGACGACCACCCCACCTGTGGAAAACCCCGCCATCCGCACGAGTGACCCCATCGCCGGCCGCCGTCTGCACCCCCGCGCCCGCCCACGACGTCATCCCGCCCCGGGCACCCGCCGATCACCCACGGATCACGACTCACCCGGATCAACGCCGAAGCCCCTGAGCCTCTGAGCCTCTGAGCCCCTGAGCCTCTGAGCCCCTGAAGACACCCGAGCCTCTCCCCTCCCCCAAAAACCGCCGAGGGGCCCCGGAAACACCCGAGGCCCCTCGCGCTCACACCTCACCCCCGCCCCGACTCACCCCACGTCCGCCTCACCCCGCGCAACGCGCCCGTACTGCTCCCGGACCTCCCGGTACCGCAAGAGTTCCGCCGCCACCGGATCGAGCACCCGTGCCCGGCCGCAACCGGCGGCAGCCTCCCGGAGCCGGCGTTCCGCCTCCTGGCCGTAGCGCCGGGCCGGGCCTTTCGCCGCCATCCGGCACCCCCACTCCACCAGCGGTCCGCCGACGATCCCGCACACCATCAGCAGCACCGGAACCCCGAGGTTGGGCGCCATGACACCGACGATCTGGCCGAGCAACCACAGGCCGCCCACGACCTGCAGCAGGGTCATCGCCGCCTGGGCCAGCACCGCCGCCGGCCACCAGCCCGGCCGCGGCGGCCGGCCCGGCGGCAGTCCCGCCCGCGCCGCCAGCTCGTCCAGCGCCTCCGACAGCCCCTGCGACCCACGTACGGCCGCCTCGCGCACCGCCTGCGCCCAAGGCGCGGGCAGCCCGGCCGAGGCCCGGTCGGACACCGTACGGACCGCCTGTTCGACGCGCTGGCGGGCCGTGGCCTCCTCCTCGGGCTGGGCCGCCCGCACCGGGATGCGGCCCGTCGTGGACTCGCCCCGGGAGTGGTACCAGCGCCACAGCCGCAGCCAGGGCGTGCCGCAGGCGCGGTTGGCGTTGCGCAGCCAGGCCCGCTCGGCGGCCTCGCCCGCCGCGGTTGCGCCCACCGCATCCGCGAGCCGGTCGGCGAACTCCTCGCGCGCCTCCTCGCTGAGGCCGACCCGTTGCCCGGCGGCGTACACGGGCCGCAGCCCGGCCGCGGCGGCGTCCACGTCGGCCGACACCCGGCGGGCAGCCGCGCCGCGCTCCGCCACGAACTGGCCGAGGGTTTCGCGCAGTTCGCCGACGCCGTCGCCGGTGAGCGCGGACAGCGCGAGCACGGTGGCGCCCGGTTCGCCGTACTCGCCGAGCGCGATGCCGTCCTCGTCCAGCAGCCGGCGCAGATCGTCCAGGACCTGGTCGGCGGCCTCCCCGGGCAGCCGGTCGATCTGGTTCAGTACGACGAACATCACCTCCGCGTGCCCGGCCATGGGCCGCAGATAGCGCTCGTGCAGCACGGCGTCGGCGTACTTCTCCGGGTCGACCACCCAGATCACCGCGTCGACCAGCTTCAGGATCCGGTCGACCTGCTTACGGTGCTCCACGGCCGCGGAGTCGTGGTCGGGCAGGTCGACCAGGACCAGCCCGCGCAACTGCGCCTCGGCCTCCGGACTCTGCAGCGGACGGCGACGCAGCCGGCCCGGGATGCCGAGCCGGTCGATGAGACCCGCCGCGCCGTCGCTCCAACTGCACGCGATGGGCGCGGCCGTGGTCGGGCGTCGTACGCCGGTCTCCGAAATGGCGACTCCGGCAAGGGCGTTGAACAACTGCGACTTACCGCTGCCGGTCGCGCCCGCGATGGCCACGACGGTGTGCCCGCCGGAGAGCTTGCGGCGTGCGGCCGCCTCGTCCAGCACCCGGCCCGCCTCGGCGAGGGTACGGCTGTCCAGGCGGGTCCGGGAGAGCCCGACCAACTCACGCAGGGCGTCCAGCCGGGAGCGCAGCCGGCCGTCGTACGCGAGCGGGGCCGATGTCTGGCTGCCGGGCAGGCGGCCGCCGCTGTCCAGGGCGGAGGCGCGTTCGGCGGCGAGGGTGGCGGCCGTCGCCTCCGTGACGCGCCGGGCGATGAGACCGTCGTCCCAGGGCTCGGAGGAGTCGGGGGACTCGGGGGAACTGGGGGACTCGGTGGGCTTGGGGGACTTCGTGGGGTTGGGGGACTTCGGGGGCCCAGGGGATTTTTGGGGTTCTGAGGACTGGAGGGACCTGCGGGGCTCAGAGGGTCCTGGGGACTTTTGAGACTCAGGGGACTCACGGGACGCGGGGGATTTCGGCCGCAGCGAGGAGTCCGACGAGCGCGAGGGATCCGAGGGATCCGAGGGCTTGGGCGCCCCGGCGGCGTCCGCGTCCGTGGTCGCGCGGGACGCGGGGGTCGGTGTGAATACGACCACTGGAGGGAGGGCTGGGAGCGTCGTGAGAGGCGGGACTGGAGGCGCCGGTTTGGCCGGCTGAGCGGGTTCGACGGGGGGAGTCGGCTTGGCTGTGGGTTGGAGCGGCTGCGGCAGATGGAGCTGCGTGCCGCCTCCGGTGTCGGCGTGCTTCGCTCCCCGCGCGTCCGGGTTCTCCCGGTCCACGGCCCCGCCGTCGCCCTCACCCGCACCCACGTCCCCGCCCCGCACGCGCGCGTGCCGCCCGCTGGACGCGCTCTCGGGGCCCGGGACGTCCCCGTCGCCTGCCTGCTCACCGGCGATGTCCGCGGAGGCGTTGGAGGCGTCGGACGTGTCGCAGACGTCCGCGCCCCGTTCCCGACCACGATCCCCGACGTGGCCCTCCCCGGCCGCCGGCCCTTCGTCATCCACTCCGCTCCGACCGCCCCCACGCCGCCCTGCACGCTCGGCCACACCTGCGTTGTACTCGAAGCGATCCACGTACTCGATGCGATCCACGCGGTTCATGTGCGCCACGCGATCGACGGGCTCCACACGATCGACGTGGGCCACACGATCGACGTGCTCCACACGATCCACGGGCTCCACACGATCCACGGGCTCCGCGGGATCCACGCGATCCACAAGCCCGGACCCCAAGTGACCGCCATGTTCCACGGGCCCACTCCCCCTTTCGTTGCCGTGGCTGCCGGGCTCCATGTCCCTCATGCGTCCCAGGCGCCTCATGTGGTCGGTGTGATCCGTGTGGTCCTGGTCAGTGACGGCGGTCACCGGTCACCTCTCCTTCTGCAGTACGGACAGCGCGGCGATGAGTGCGGCCTGGGGCTCGGGATGGACGTCCAGGGCATCGAGCGGGGCGAGGCGCCGCTCGCGTTCGGCGTGCAGGACGCGGTCGACGTGTTCGCCCAGCAGCCGCCCGGCCCGGTCGCGCAGCCGCACCGCGCCGTGCGCCCCGATTCGCTCCGCGAGCCCCTCGCCCGCGCTGCGCGCCCGGCGTCCGCCGAGCAGCGCTGTGGTGACCAGGGCGGCGACGGATTCCGGGTCGGGTGCGGAGGCGGCGCGTTCCAGCTCGCGTACCTCGTCCTCGGCGTACTCCTCCAGCTCGCGCCGCCAGCGCCGTACGGCGACACCGATGCGGTGTTCGGTGCTCTCCGCGGTGGACTCGCCGGCGGCGAGGGCGAGGGCGGCGCCGGCCGGGTCGCGCCGCCAGGCCTCGTCGATGCGCTCGTCGGCGGCGGTGACGGAGCACAGCAGCAGCGCGGCCAGGCTCGCCACGAGTGCGTCGATGAGTTCGCCGGGGGTGCAGTCCAGGGGGAAGGCGCGCCAGCGTTTGAGGGCGTCCCCGGCGAGTACGGCGCCGGACTGGAGCCGGCCACGCACGCGCGCGTGCTCGCTGTCGTAGGCGGCGTCCACGACGGCGATGAGCCGGACGGCGGCGGCGTACTGGGCGGCGGCGGCACTGGCCAGCTCGGGCATGCGGGACTTGAGGGAGTCGAGGAGACCGTACGTCGTACGGGCCATGACATGCTCCCGGGCGGCAGGGTCCTGGGCGTGGTGCACGAGCCAGTTCCTCAGCGGCGCGACGGCGGTGGCGGGCAGCAGGCCGGCGCCCCAGGCCGACTCGGGCAGCTCGGGCACGGTGAAGCGGGGTACGTCGCCGAGGCCGGCCTTGGTGAGCAGGGCGCCGTACTGCCGGGAGACCTCGGAGACGACCTGGTGGGGCACGCGGTCCAGGACGGTGACGAGGGCGGCGTCGTACTCCTTGGCGGTGCGCAGCAGGTGCCAGGGGACGGCGTCGGCGTAGCGGGCGGCCGTGGTGACCATGATCCAGACGTCGGCGGCGCAGATCAGCTCGGCTGCGAGGACGCGGTTGTCGGCGACCAGGGAGTCGATGTCGGGGGCGTCGAGGAGGGCGAGTCCGCGCGGGAGGGTGTCCGCGCTCTCGACGCGCAGTACGCGCGCGGGGCCGTCGCCGGGGACCGGGAAGTCGTCAGGGTCCTCCTGGGGTGCCCACACGCGCGTGAGATCTGGCAGCACGCGCATGCCGCTGAACCAGTGATGATCCTCCGGATGGCAGACGAGCACCGGCGTCCGGGTGGTCGGCCGCAGCACACCCGCCTCGCTCACCCGGCGGCCGACGAGCGAGTTGACGAGCGTCGACTTGCCGGCGCCGGTGGAGCCGCCGACGACGACCAGCAGCGGCGCCTCGGGCTCCCGTAGGCGCGGCACCAAGTAGTCGTCGAGCTGCGCGAGGAGCTCGTCGCGGTTGGCACGCGCGCGTGGGGCCCCGGGCAGGGGCAGCGGAAAGCGTGCGGCGGCGACACGGTCGCGCAGTGCGGAGAGTGTGTCGAGCAGCTGAGGCCGAACGTCCAAGGTCACCACATGCGAAGAATGCCCAATTTTAGGGGAATTCTGAAGCATATGGATATGTCTGCGCGCCGACGGGACAGAAAGGGCGCAACGGGCGACCGGGACACAGGTGCAGCCCAGGCATAACGAGTGCACAACACCCGGTGCGCCGGACGCCAAAAGTGGTGCACGATTCGTACCTGCCTGCGATTATCGGGATCGCTTCACCAAACCTCCACATCGAGCCACGGAGGCGAAGCGACAGGGTCTAGGAACAGGGAGCTTTATCCTTGGACCCGCCACCAGGCCCCCGTAGCTCAGTGGATAGAGCAGGCGCCTTCTAAGCGCTTGGCCGCAGGTTCGAGTCCTGCCGGGGGCGCAAGTCTCCGCCCTCCCGCTTGGGAGGGCTTTTTGCTGGTCAGGGTAGGTGTCACTGATCACGACGAAGCCCCGGACGTCCTCTTGATGATCAAGGGCAGACTCCGGGGCTGTCCGGCTGTCACCGGGTTTTCGCGGGTGGCCGTGTCGAATACGTGTCGAAGTTCTCGACCGGGGGAAGATCAGCCATGGCCCGGCCCCTCCGCCTCTGGGAGGTCGCCCGCGGCTTCCAGTCGCCGTTTGAGATCCGGCAGCTGTCCGTCGATGCACCGGGCGTAGGTCGCCAAGAGCACGGCAACGCTGTTCCCGGCCCACTCGGCCACTTGGGCGGGCGGGATGCCGTCGTTGAGCCACTTCGTCAGGCGCGTGTTCCGGTCGTCGTACACCCGCCACGGGGTAGGCGAGTTGAACACATGCGGGGGCAGTACGGCCTTACGCGCGCTGCGGGACGCCCGGCGGATGACGGAACCAGTGAGGATGCCGCCGGGGTCCCCCTGGAGGAGCAGATCACCCGGCTGGAGCCGTTCATCCTCGATGTGCTGCCTCAGGAGAGAACTGGGTGGACCTTGCCCGCAGCAGCGCACTGGTGGTCGCGGTCATGGCCTTGGCGATGTTCTTGCTGCTGCCGCCGCCGAGTAGAGGCCGACGGGCATCCAGGGACACCGGGACGGCGACGACAAAGGCCTCGTCCTGGCCTGTGGCTCGGATGAGTTCGCAGGCTGCACGATCCCGCGACTGGCTCGCCGGATCCTCGCAGCCATCGATGCCCGCGCCGAGAGTGCCCCGGTGTACCTGAAGTACGGCCAGGCGCAGGGCGGCCCTGTCTCCGCCCCGGTCCAGCCCGGCCGCGCCCGTGCCGCGCGCACAGCAATCAGCCGCCTGGTGCCAGTGAAGGGGCAGGCACGTCGTGGCTGGGGCGCTCGGCTCCAGCTTCGAAGACCGCCCTCAGTGTGACTTGCACAGGAACCTGAGGTGGAGCTTGACGTGGATGGGGGAGTTGTTGCCACCCCCCTCTGCCGACCCGGAGCCCGTGGCGCAGTCGAATACTCCGCTGCCCCCTGTGACGATGAGGGAGGTGGTTTGCTGGGAGTTGCCCGGCTGAGCAAACTGAACGCCCACCTGTCCTTGCCCATCGGACAGTCGCAAGGTGTAGACACCTTCGCTCGGCCCTGAGTTCAAGAACGCCATCATGCCGGTCACGGTTCCGATCGCGGCCCCGTTCCGGGAGGCGTCCAGAGTCTGGATCCCCAGCGAGCTGGTCGTCCCCGGGATGGAATCCTGCTGTGCGACCCGAAGATCGAATTGCAGGAGACAGTCCTTCTCATTCGGTCGACCTGAAACGGCACAAGGGCGATCGTGATCCGGAGAACGCTGAGCGGCCGCTGCGGGCGTGGCGAGCGAGGCGGCGGCAGCTGCCAACGCGGCAGCCCGGACGACTGTCTTTCGCACCTTTGAAATCCCTTCTTGACCTGCGTGATCATGCAGAGATCGCGTGGTGCGACGTACCCGATCTCGACCTGCCTCACCGGTCCCAGACAGAGGTTCACCCGCACGCTTCACGAGAGGCCCACCACCCCAAGGCAGGGCCCGAGCCCAAGTTGCTCAGGGACGAAGGAGTCTTGTTCCACCTCGTGAAGGCGCGCCGGGACTCCAGCGCATCCAGGTGCTGTCCCGCTCATGCGCATGCCGATGTGCCCAACGAGTGAATACAGCCGTCCGTTGATCGGCGGACGACCTCACAGCGGGAAGGCCATTCTGCGTATCGGACAAGTCACGGGCAGGGAGCGCCGTATGCCGAAGTTCCTCATCCAGGCCACCTACACGCCCGAGGGGACGAAGGGCTTGCTCAAGGAAGGCGCAAGTGGCCGCCGCGCCGCCGTCGACCAGGTCGTCTCCGGCCTCGGCGGGAGGATCGAGGCCATGTACTTCGCCTTCGGAGAGGACGACTTCGTGTGCATCCTCGACTTCCCGGACCCAGTCTCCATGGCCGCCGTCAGCCTCAGCGTCAAGGCCAGCGGCGCGCTCCGCACCCGGGCCACTCCCCTCCTCACTCTCGACGAGATCGACGAGGCCGCCCGCCGACAGGTCACCTTCCGCCCTCCCGGCGCATGAGCCAAGCCGGCCTGTCCGGGGGGTGCAAGACTCGTGCCAGATCGTGCGGGTCTGAACCGCCAACTCGTCGTGCCGCGTTCCGGGCCGTCTCCGGTCCGGCCTGGGCCGCTCGACAGCGGCCCACGGCGACCAGCGACGGCCACCGTGCGGTCGACCGGTCAGGATGGCGCGCCCGCCAGGACCTCTACCTTCCCGGTGTCGAGGGAGTAGTAGGCGCCGACCACGGCAAGACTGCCCTTCCTCACCAGCGGGGCCAGGGCCCGGTTGGAGCGCAGGTCGGCCGCGGTCAGCTTGGCCTGCGCGCGGGCCATGGTCTCGACCGGGTCGGCACCGCCCTCCTTGACCGCCTGTTCGTACGCCGGACGCAGAGCCTTGGCGATCGATTCGAGATTCCCCGGCAGCGGCTTGTCGCCCTGGAGAGACTTGTACGCCGCCTCGATGGCTCCGCACCGCTGATGCCCGAGGACCACGACGAGCGGAGTGCCACTCGTCATGGGCCCGTACTCCACAGAGCCCGTGACCACCGGCTCGACCGCCTCTCCTCCTGTGCGCATCACGTAGAGGTCGCCCAGCCCGGTGTCGAAGAGAAGTTCCGGCGGCACGCGGGAGTCGATGCAGGCAAGGATCGCCCCGAACGGCTTCTGCCCCTGGGCCACGAACTGGCGCCGGTTCGGATCCCGGTCGGGGTGTTGAAGGTCTCCGCTCACCCACCGCTTGTTGCCGTCCATCAGCCTCGCGAATGCTGCGGCGGGCGTTGTCGGGCTCGCTTCCGGCGAAGCACTGGTCGTGAACGAGGTGGCACTCGTCGATGAGCACCCCGCAAGTGCGGCCGCGGAGACCGCGAGTCCACCAGCGAGCAGAGCCCTGCGATTCGGGTGTTCCGCTGCGAGCATCGGTCGTTCCCCTCGATTCGCCGAGACGCTTACATAGGCCATGACCAGGCGATTGTTCAGCGCGGTGAGGAAGCCCGACCGCAGGCACAAGCAGGCGAGGGCCACTTTCCCGCAGACGGCCCACAGCCTCCGTTCCGGCGGTCGCATGAAAGGCCTGTGCCGGCGCTCGGCAGCACACACAAAGGGCGGTACAGCAGCGATGTGGGCACGGTGCCGAGTGGGCCCGGCACACACGAAGGCCCTGGCCGATGCGCCTGGTAGGGGCTCAAGACCCACAGCATCGGGACGTTCACGCCGGATGCAGGCGTCAGGCCGGCTACCGAGCCGACTCGCCGGACACCACCGCTCGCACCGCGTGGTGGTCGTCAGCCGGCCGCCTTGGCGACGATGCGCTCCATCTCCTCTCGGCCGAAGGCCCGCAGCGTCGTGGAACGGACATTGCCCACCCCACCGAGCTGCAGGAGCGCTGCGGCGGCCGTTTCGTCGTCGGGTGCCTCGAGCACGGCCACGAGGTCGTACAGACCGACGGTCCAGTAGATGCTCAAGAGCTTTGCGCCGAGCTTCTGCACCGCTGAACCGAAGGTCTCGGCGCGCTTCGCGGTGTCCTTGTAGTTTCGGACCCCTTGATCGGTCCAGCTCAGCAAGGCAACGTACGTCGGCATGTCCTTCCACCTTCACGAGGAGACAGATCGCGAGGTCAATCCTGGGCGTCTGAGGCGGATCCCGCACCAGCTACGCACCCGAACGAGCGCAACCAGCGACGGCCGATCGCGGTGGCTGGTCATGCGCTGATGGAACAACGCGGCCCGCGAGCGCTCCTGTGGCCCGTCGCAACGTGGCCTGCGGCGGCGGGGCGACCGCAGTTCGGAAGAGCGCCCAGCGCCGCTGTCAGACCCACCCGGCAGAATCCGTCCATGCTGATTGCGACCAACGGCCGTGGCCACACGGTGAAGCGCCCCACGAAGCCGGCAGTGGGCACCATGCTCGCCAACCTGCGACGCGGCAACGAGTACTTGATCCTTGAGCGCCACGACGAGGAACGTGAGGGCGACTGGTACATCCAGGTCTGGTTCCGCGACAACAACAGCTACTGGCTGGAGTACCGCGACGGCGTCCCGACCGAGCACTACCAGACCCGGACGGTGTCGCAGGAGAAGGTCCTGCAAGCGCTCCTCGGCTGGATGCTCGACAAGCCCGACTGGCAAAAGGACTTCATGTGGAACAACATCGGCCACATGTTCGCGCCCGGCCCCGACAACGAGGGCGAACCGACGGCGTAGAGCTGTCGCCTTGGCTCGTCCGTCGGACTGATGCCGAGTGGTCGTTGCGGCCCCTACGCCGTCATCCGCACTTCGCCTGTCTTCTGTCAACCCGGCTTGCACTGACGGACGTCAACGGGCAGCGTGCTCAGGTCCGGTGGGGTAGATTAGATCATATTCGTCGGGGTGGGGCGTAGAGTGGATACGGGACGGATGAGCAGTTCGCCGTACAGCGCGATGCGCGCCAGGCTGGTGGCCAGAACCGTCGAGCACTACCTCCGCCCCACTTTTCGGGTCCGCGATTCCGCGGACGATTCCGGCGACCGGCTTCGGTTCGACGCACTCCTCGACCAACTGCCGGAGCACCGGTCCAAACCCG
Source organism: Streptomyces sp. NPDC002076 (assembly GCF_053593835.1). Classification (NCBI taxonomy): domain Bacteria; kingdom Bacillati; phylum Actinomycetota; class Actinomycetes; order Kitasatosporales; family Streptomycetaceae; genus Streptomyces; species Streptomyces sp. NPDC002076. Next base: position 360,089 of record NZ_JBSFDI010000003.1, on the reverse strand, counting down.
AGCCAAGACCCAAGACGTGGCTGGTGATCGGCGGTGCGGGCAGCGGCAAGAGCACCGCCGTCCTGCAGTACGCGATTGCGCTCCTGGACCGCGAGACCCCCTGCGTCCTCGTCGACAACCGCACGATCCGGAAATTGGACGTGCAGGGTTTGACCGTCAAGGACTTCGCCAAGCAAGAGCACCCGTCAGGCGTCGACGAGAAGTTATGGAAAGCCCACGTCAAGAAGAACCGCGTGGTCTTCCTGGTCGACGCGTTGAACGAATTGGAGCGCGAATTCAGGCAGGACAGCCCTGAGTGGAAGTTCGTCTGGAAACTGGTCGCGGGGTCGCACGACTTCACGGTGCTGGCGACGTCCCGCAGCGAGTACGACGACCTGGACCGGACCATCCTGCGCGATGTCGAGACGATATCCATCGAGCCGCTGGGCGAGCAGGACATCGAGACCTACCTGGAAATGCGCGACGGGTCGGCGACCGAGGCGCTGGCCGAGATCAGGTCGGGCGACATGCTGGGCGTGGCGTCCAACCCGTTCATGCTGTCGCTGCTGACCGACTGGCTGCTCGGCACGCGATCCGTCAAGGACCGGGAGATCCCGCGCAGCCGCGCGGACCTGCTTCGGCAGACCGTAATCCGGCCCAACAGCGAGGGCAGGTTGGCCCAGTCGGAGAAGGACGCGGCTGAGCGCGGGCTCGGCATGGAGGCGGCGCTGTGCGCGGCGGCACTGGCCGCGATCACCACGGGCAAGGGCAACGCGGACTTCCTCGCCCGGGACGTGAAGGCGCTGCTCGGCCGGGTGTGGGACGACAGGGACGACAGGGACGACATCGCCAAGACGGTGAAGGCGTTCCTGGACACGCAGATGGTGCAGCCGGTCGGTGGCGCGGCGGACGACCAGTACAGTCTCATCCACCCGGCCTTCGTGGACTTCGGCCTGGCCCTGGCGTGGCAGAGCACCAGCCCGCCCCCCGTCCTGCTGGACCCCGGCTACCTCGACCAGTGCCTGGGCGACTGGGTGGGCCTGCAACCCGACCCGGACAGCGCCGTGCTCGACCTGCTCGACCCGGACGCCAAGCCGCTGCCGCCCGAACTGATGGTGGACGTCCTCCTGGCCAACCGGGGCGTGTTGAGCGACGAGGTGCGCGGAGTGCTGTGGCGACAACTCGGCCATTGCTTCAACCAGGGGCGCCAGACGCGCGACCGCCTGGCCGCGGCGCTGGCCAGCCTGCCTTCGACCGTGCTGCGTGACGGGCTCCAGCGCGGTCTGCTGCGGAAGCTCAACGCCACGGACCCGGAGCTCGCGGACGACGTCTTCGCCGCGCTGTGGAACGGTTCGCTGGACGCCCAGGCGCTCCAGCGCCTGCGCCGGACGCACAAGCGGAACAAGACGCCGGCACCGAAGGAACAGGATCGCGACGAGGCCCTCGCCGCGAAGCGGCGGGAGTGGCTGCGTGGGAAAGCCGATCCGCTCGCACGCCGCCGCAGCGCGAACTGGCTGGGCACCAACGGCGGTGAGCAGGACGTGGACGACCTGCTGGCAGCGATGCTGGACGACCTCGACGCCTCGGTCCGCGGCGCTTCCGCCACCGCGCTCGGGCGAATAGGCGCGCTTAGGGCCGTCCCCGCCCTGCTGAAGGCCGCCTCGGCCGACGGCGACGGCACTGCCCGCGGGTCTGCCGCCAACGCCCTCGGCCGCATCGGCCACCACAGCGCCCTCGACACGCTCGCCACCACCCTCACCGACGACACCGAGGCCAGCGTCCGGGGATCGGCAGCCAACGCCCTCGGCCGCATCGGCCACCAAGGCGCCGTCGACGCCCTCACCACCGCGCTCACCGACCCCGACTCCATCGTCCGGGGATCGGCCGCCAACGCCCTCGGCCGCATCGGCGACTTCCGAGCCGTACCCGCCCTCTCCGCCGCGCTGACCGACACGGAGACCAAGGTCCGGGGATCGGCCGCCGACGCCCTCGGCCGCATCGGTCACCCCGGCGCCGTCGACGCGCTCACCACCACCCTCGCCGACGACACCGATGCCATCGTCCGGGGGTCTGCCGCCAACGCCCTCGGCCGCATCGGCGACCCCCGCGCCCTCGACGCGCTCACCACCGCGCTCACCGACCCCGACTCCATCGTCCGGGGATCGGCCGCCAACGCCCTCGGACACATCAGCGACCCCGGCGCCCTCGACGCCCTCACCACCGCGCTCACCGACCCCGACTCCATCGTCCGGGGATCGGCCGCCAGCGCCCTCGGCCGAATCGGCGACCCCGGCGCCCTCGACGCGCTCACCACCGCGCTCACCGACCCCGATTCCATCGTCCGGGGATCGGCCGCCAGCGCCCTCGGCCGCATCGGGCACCCCGGCGCCGTACCCGCCCTCTCCACCGCGCTGACCGGCGACGCCGACAGCTTCGCCCGGACGTCGGCGGCCACCGCCCTCGGCCGCATCGGCGACCCCGGCGCCCTCGACGCGCTCACCACCGCCCTCGCCCACGACACCGACACCTACACCAGAGGGGCGGCCGCCAACGCCCTCGGCCGCGTCAACGCCCCCGGTGCCCTGGCCCCGCTCACCGACGCACTCCTCCACGACACCGACGACAAGGTGCGCGGATCGGCCGCCAACGCTTTCGGGCACCTGGGTGACACGGCGGCGGCGGAGGTCCTGCGGGCCACCATCGGCAACCCGGAGGAGACCTATCTGACCCGCCGCGCCGCCGTGGGTTCCCTCACCCATCTGGACACCGGGGACGAGGCGTGGATCACGGAGGTCGCCGACCGGCTCAAGTTCACCGCCCGCAACCAGGACGGACGCGCCCTGCGCGGGGCCATCGTCGACCTGGTGGCCCGCCGGGAGATCAAGCCGAGGACGAAGGAATGGCTGATCGGCGTGATCCGCGAGGACAAGGACCCGTTGAGCCGCACGACGGCTCTCGAAGGGCTGGCACGGGCCGGTGAGGCGGACGCGGACCTGATCAAGTTCATCATCGCGCCCGAGCGCCCGCGGCCGGACAAGCGGCCCCGGGACACCAACGCGGGCGTGCTGGGCGTCGCGGCGACGGCCGTCGTGCGCGCCGCGGCCGACGATCCGGCCTACACCGAATCCCTGCTCCCCAGCCTCGTCCGCCTGCTCGTGCAGAAGAACACCCACTGGGCGACGGTCATCCCGCCGCTCACCCAACTGCGCCTGCTGCCCCTGCCTGTTGCGAACCGGGTGTTCTCCCGCATTGTGGAGCTCATCGACGACCAGCCGCCGGAGAACCCGCACTTGGCGCCGGCGCTGGCCGCCGAACGAGAGGCCTTGGCCGAGCGCGGGCGCGTGCAGGCCGACGTCGAGTCGTTCACCCGCAACCCCGAGGCGGTGCTCGCCGGGTTCCGCGAACAACGGAAATCGAGGTTCGAAGTGTCCGCGTCCAGGACCGGTGACGAGTACCACGTCGCCCTGCTCACGGCCGTACCCGTGGAGACGAAGGCGCTCTTCCACGCGCTCGACGAGCGCGGCATCACCGCGAACGAGGTGCAGCGCGACGGCCGGTACTACGACGTCTTCGAGCTGGTCTCGGCAGGTCGACCCGCTGTCCGAGTGGTCACCACGCAGGCCACCGACCAGGGTGGCCAGTCGGCGGCGGCGGTGACGCGCGACCTGCTGTCCACGTTCCGGCCGGACCTGGTGTTCCTGGTCGGGGTGTGCGGCGGCTTCGGTGAGCGCGGGGTGTCGCTGGGCGACGTGCTGTTGGCGCGGGAGGTGTTCGACTACGGCCCGGAGAAGGTGAGACCGGAGGGTGGCGGCCTCCGGCCGCAGGTGTACCGGACGGACGAACAGGTGCTGCGGCTCGTGACCAGGCTCGACATCCAGGGCAGGCTGGACGCGTCACTGGGTGACAGCGAGCTGCTGGTCAAGGACTTCGCGAGCGGTGAGAAGGTGATCGCCTGGCGGGATTCGGAACTGCGCGCCCGGCTGCTCGGCCTGTCTGCCGACCTCGGCGGGGTGGAGACCGAGGCGCACGGGGTGCTGCACGCGATCTGGGAGGCGTTCAAGGCGAAGGACTTCGTGGGCGGGGCGATGCTCAAGTGCGTCAGCGACGCCGGCGACGAGGAGATGACCGTGGACAAGAAGGCCAAGCAGACCGAAGCGGCGCGGCGGGCGGCGCGGGTCGCGCTGGACGTGGCGGGGGCGTTCCGCCGCGCGGACGTGTGACCCGGCCGCCGGGAACCCGCACCCACTCGCCGATGTGCCGCCCCGTCCGGTCGGGCGACGGGGCGAATGCCTTCTACGGCGATGGGCCGAAGATCTTCTACTCGGTCTCGTGCGGCGACGGCTCCAAGCGAATGACCCGCCCGTTCATGCCGTCCCTCCCTCTCCTTCCGTTGTGCCCCCTCCTGCCGCGATGACCGTCTTTCCCATGCCGACCCGTCACACCCCTCGGGCCGGTGGGACCCGGCCGACCAGAGGGACCGGAGGGGCCGGGCGACCCCGAGGGGCCGTACAGAACGCCGTTCCCCTGGAGGTCGATGCGATTTCCCTGGATTTCGTCGAGCTGCTGTTGGTGGACGACGAGCAGAGCTGACTGCGCGACGAACACGACAGTCAGCACCGCGCCGAGCACAAGGCGGCGCCGCGGGTTACGCAACGCCTCGACCACGCTACTCACATTGCTCCTCATGCTGCCTGACGGCGATGGTGCGAGGGACGGGACTCGACCCCAAGCGAGCGGGCCCGGGGCGGCCGACACCCCTCCGTTCCCGATCGAGTGGAGAAGTCGGACTAGCTCGACGCCGGCGCCGGCGGGGCGACGGCGTCCTTCCCGTCCTTGCCGTCCTTCCCCTCATGGCCGTCCCTCCCGTCCTGGCCGTCCTTTCCGTCCGTCCCGTCCTTGCCCGGTGGGCCGATGGGTCCTGGCGGACCGGGGGGACCGGAAGGGCCGGAGGGACCGGGGGGACCGGGCTGGAGACGCTCTTGGAGGTCGATGGGCTGTGTCTGGAGATTGTCGATCTGCATCTGCTGGGCGATGAGCGCAGCCGACTGCGCGACGAGCGCGACGGTCAGCACTGCGCCGAGCACTAGGGGGCGCCGCGGGCTACGCAGCGCTTCAATCACGCTTCTCACATTAGTCCTCACGCTGTGTGACAGTGAAAGTGTAGGGGACGGCGACTAGGTTGACGGGGATCTGCGCGTCGAAGGGCGTGCCGGTTCGGGCATATGCGTTCGGGTTCGCTCATCCGGAATGGCAGGCCCCGGCACCCTTGTTGACCAGTCGTAACCGTCATCGCGGGAAAGGGAGGGACGACGTGCGACTGCGCTGTGCGGTGCTGGACGACTTCCAGGGTGTGGCCGTCGAGTCGGCCGACTGGTCGGTGATCGAGGACGGGGTCGAGGTCGTCGCCCTGCGTGAGCACCTCGGCGGCGAGGACGCCCTCGCCGCCGCCCTCGCCGACTACGACATCGTGGTCACGCTGCGCGAACGCGTCCCGTTTCCAGGCTCGTTGCTCGCTCGCCTGCCCCGGCTGCGGCTGATCGTCGCCACCGGGATGCGCAACACCGTCATCGACTACGCCGCCGCCGAGAAGCACGGCGTCACCGTGTGCGGCACCGACAGTTCGGGCATCCCGCCCGCCGAGCTGACCTGGGCTCTGCTGCTCGGGCTGGCCCGCGGGATCGTCGAGGAGAACACCGCGCTGCGCATGGGCGGCCCCTGGCAGTCCACCGTCGGCACCGATCTGCACGGCGCCCGGCTCGGCGTACTCGGCCTCGGCAGGATCGGCGGGCGGGTGGCCCGGGTCGGGCTCGCCTTCGGCATGCACGTCAGCGCGTGGAGCCCGCGCCTCACCGAGGAGCGCGCCGCCGAGCATGGTGTCGAACTGGCCGCTTCCAAGGAGGAGTTGCTCGCCGACAGCGACTTCGTCTCGGTCCAGGTGCCCGGCGGTGACAGCACCCGCGGCCTCATCGGCGCCGCCGAACTCGCCCTGATGAAGCGGACGGCCTATCTGATCAACACCTCCCGGGCGTCGGTCGTCGACCAGGACGCCCTGCTGGCCGCGCTGCACGAGGGCCGGATCGCGGGCGCCGGCGTCGACGTCTTCGACATCGAGCCGCTGCCCGCCGACCACCCGATGCGCACCGCGCCCCGCCTCCTCGCCACGCCCCACCTCGGCTATGTCTCGCGGGCCAACTACGCGACGTACTACGGCCAGGCGGTGGAGAACATCCGCGCCTATCTGTCCGGTTCCCCCGTACGGCGACTGCCCTGAGCCCACCCGGACGGGGGAGGAACCTGCCGTTGCCGCTGAGCAACTCCTTCGTCCAGGGCCCGTGGATCACCGCCTGAGGGCCATCCGGTGCGTACGACGGTCCGGGCGCAGGAGACGGAGGGTCACGGTCGGGGCCGGGCGGGCGCTGGGGCTACCGGCCCGGACCGCTGCTCAGGTTCGCGCCCGCGACCGTCTGGACGGCCGGGGCGAGGGCGCCGGCCTCGGGGAGCTCGAGGTCCGGCAGGCCGAAGTTGTCCGGGTTGGGGGCCAAGGGGGCGTCCATGTTCAGGCCGGGGCCGAAGGCGCGCGGGTCGCAGGCAGGGGCGTCGACGCCGGACGGGCAGCTGGGGCATGGTCCGGTCGGGCAGGAGGCGCCCGGTGACACAGCGCGGGCCGTCGGGCGTGCCCGGGTCAGCAGCGGCAGCTCCAGGCCGGCCTTGGGCACCTCCATGCCGAGGGACTGGGAGAGGCCCTCCAGCGGCACCGGGACGGGGACCGCGCCGACCGCGGCGGCGGGGTGGCTGCGGCTCCCACGGCGGCCGCGGCGCCCGCGACGATGGCGGCCGGCCACTCATCAGCTCGTCCAGAAATCCCACCAGCGGGTCAGGATCAGCATGCCGACCACTCCGATGTGCAGGACCGGAAGCACCCAGGTGAATTCGGCGAAGAAGCTCTTCAGCCAACCCGGTGCGGGCAGGAAACCGTTTCGGACGATCAGCGAGGCGGCGTACCAGAACATCAGGATCGTGGCGACCCAGGCCAGGCAGCACCACAGGCACAGCGCGTTGATCCGGTACAGCGACTCGAACTGCAGCCAGGAGACGAACCCGACGCCGAACAGGCAGCCTGCCTCGAACAGCAGCCAGTACCAGCCGGGGAAGCGGGCACCCGCGATGAGACTCATGCCGACGCAGATGACGATGCCGTAGGCCACCAGGCCGAGCATCGGGTTGGGGAATCCGAACACCGAGGCCTGGGGGCTCTTCATCACGCTGCCGCAGGACACCACCGGGTTCAGGCTGCAGCCGGGCACGAAGTTCGGGTTCTGCAGCAGCTTGAACTTGTCGAGAGTGATGACCCAGGAGGCCAGCAGTCCGGCCGCCCCGGTGATCACCAGCAGCAGTCCGAAGCCTCTGCCGCCCGCCAGGGTCCTGGGCATCAGCCGCGCAGGCTGGTCGCCGGCAGGACGACGTGCGCTGCGGCGGTCAGGGTCTGCTCGGCGCCGGCGAACTGGGCCAGCGCGGCCGGCTCTACGGGCTTGCCGGGCTCTCCCTCGGGCCAGGCCCGGGTCGTGAAGACGAGGTAGGCGTAGCCGCGCCGGCCGACGGCGGCGAGCCACTCCGGGGGCGCGGCGGCCTGGGCGACCAGCTGCTTCATCCGCAGGACGGCCTGGCCGGCCTCGACCAGCAGGCTGACGGGAAGACCGGGCCGGCCGTTGCCGTCGACCAGGTCACCGCCCACGGACAGCCCGTTGCTCTCCAGCAGCCTCCGCACGGCGGAGGAGGAGGCCTCCGGTCCGCCCTCGGCGTCGCCGAGAGAGTAGGCGAGCAGGTAGGGCATGTCACCGTCGGGAGCCTCTCCGCTCCAGGCCAGCACGACGATCGTGCCCAGGTCGGCGAGGCCGGAGGGCAGGGTTGCGCTTGAGGTTGAGGTCACCGCGCGATCGTATCGACGGTCCCGGAAGCAGTCCGACGACGCTTCACTCGACCGGACCAGCGGCTCGTACTGTCCATACGAACGAGGGACGCCTCTCGGCGCCCCTCGAACACCGCCCAGGTGCGTCAGCTCTGCAACGGCAGGCCGTCCAGCAGCCGGGTGTGCTGTGCGCTCCCGACGCGAAACAGGAAGACGCCGCTGCGCCGATGAGGAAAGACCGGCACAGCGGCGGTCGCCGGAGCGAGGCGGTCCGGATTCCTGCACCACTTGGCGGGACACCATCACAGCGGCTGTTCGGGTGCCGAGGGCGTGCCTGTTGAGCCGGCACGGACCACGGTGCTACTCACCCCGTGTCTGCCCAGCAACCCTCAGAAGGCCCCGACTCCACTCGGCGTGCCAAGCCCGGTCGGGCCGTCGTAGCCCGGACGTGCCGTGCACAGGTAACTTCCACCGCAAGCGCCGTTGCTGCCCGAGACCACATCATTGAGTGCCGAGGTATGGCTGTACGGGTAGGAGCCGTAGACGGTCGATGCGGCATTGCCCGCAAGCGCATAGACGCTGGCAATGATCGGAGAGGACACGCTGGTGCCGCCCACCTGGATCCAGCCGTCGGCACCCTGTACCAGGCCGGCGGAGATCAAGATGTCGCACAAGCTGCTCTGACCGCAACTGTTGTAGGTGTCGTAGGTGGCCACCCCGGTATACGGGTCGGCGACAGCAGACACATCCGCAACCGTCCGCCGGCTGCAGTCGGGATCGTGCTGCCAAGCAGGCTTTGGCTGATAGGCCGAGCAGCCCGAACCGGCACCGCGCCATGCCGTCTCGCTCCAACCGCGGGAGTTGGACGCTTTGACCAGCGACGTCCCGCCGACCGCGGTGACATACGGGGAAGACGCGGGCCAGGACACACCGTAGCCGGAGTCACCGGAACTCACGGTGATGGCGACACCGGGATGGTTGAAGTGCACGTCATCGGACGGCACCGCGTTGGTCTCCGACTCGCCCCAACTGTTGGAGATGGATGTCACACCGGGTGTGGCGGCCGCTTGATCTTCGGCTTTCATCAGGTCGGAGGTGTAAGCCGAATTTGCCTCGACCAGCAGGATGCGGCAGTCGGGGCAGGCGGCGGAGACCATGTCGAGATCAAGGCTGATCTCTTCCGCCCAGCCGTAGTCGCCCGGCGGAAGCGGTGACGTCTGCCCGTTCTGGTTCACCTTTCTGAAGCATCCGTTGGCCGTGGTGCACGGGGGAAGGCCATAGGACTTTCGGTACACCGCCAGGTCGGACTCGGCCTTCGGATCGTCGTAGGCATCGACGATGGCCACCGTGCGGCCCGAGCCGGACGTGCTGCCCAAGTGGTATGCCGATCGCAGGGCGGACGGTGTGTAGCCGGCGCTGGTCGGAGACCCACTGACAGTTGGCGAAATCTGCCCTCCGGCGGTTCGGTGTCCCACCATAAGACCGAAACAGCGAGCCATGTCGGGAGAGTTCGGGTGGGCACACCCGAACTCGACTACGTCCTTGGGGTCCTGCGACCCGGTCGATGTCCGGTTCCCGGAACTCTCGGCACGGTGAGTACCGACCGACAGTGGGCGAGCGTGGGCAAGACCGCCGCTCATGCACATCGCGAGCAGAGTGAGCAGCGTTGAGAGGACTGTTGCCCGGCGCCATGCCGGAGGCCTTGGTGAACGATGCCTCAGCGTGTGCCGAGCCGATGACGGTCTGGTGGGTTCTTGGTGCATCACGCCTCTTGTCGCATCCGAGACCGCTAAATCCATCTGAAGCCGAGAAGGCATAGGATTAGAAAGGGACCGCTTCACCGGTGGAGAAGAACCTCGGCGGCCGACGCGGCCCATGTTTCGTCTTTCCGGCGTACCGGAAGTGTGCGGTCGACCAGCAGCTTTTGCTGAACCCATGCTGTAGCAGGAGACGGCGTTTGCACTGCTGCAACACCTTTCTCCCACCCGTACGGCGCATGGACCCGCCCAATGATTTCCGCCTGCGTCGAGCAGTGCCGCAGTCCCACCGCCCGCCCGTGATACGACGCAGTCGGACGCGGTGTCGGGGTCTTCGAACAGATCCCGTGACAGGGCGTCGCACGGCGGTGCCTTCTTGAGCCGGGCTTTCCAGGACCAGGCGGTGGAGTTTCGCCCGCACCCCTGGCCTTCGAGCAAGCCGAACAAGATGACCTCTCGGGCCGACCCGGCGAAAGCTGGTGCCGTCCGCCTGTTCAGGGCAGCCGCGAGTGCGCCGAGGAACACGCGAACGGCCGCCCTCCCCTGTGGGGTGGCGGCCGGTCGACGGAGGGCCTGAGACGTCAGGAGTTGGTGCAGCCGCTGCCGAACGCCGGGTTCAGCAGACCGATGATGTCGGCGGTGTTGCCACAGACGCTGGTCGGCACGTGAACCGGCAGCTGGGCGGTGTTGCCCGACAGGACGCCCGCGGAGTTGTTGGCAGCGCCGTTCGCGCCACTGTCGGCGGCGGCGAGGCCGGCGGCGCCGCCGATGGCCGCGGCGGCGACGGAGGTGAGGACGAGGCCCTTCGCGATACGCGACATGAGGAAATGCTCCTTGGATTGAAAAAACAGCATCCGGGCGAATGCCCGATGTCATGTCAACGCGCGGTATCCAGGAGGGTTGTGCCGCCGAAAGAGTGATCTGAGGAGGACCGGTTTCGAGAGGACCGACCAGCAATGCCACGCCTGTCGGCACAGCGAGGGCCCTCCTGGTCGGCACGACCGCCAGGAGGGCCCTTCTGGACACCGACCGCCCCGGGTCGGTGCGCTCCAGCCGACGGCCTGCTGCGGTCGCGTCGACTGGTCGGCTGCGGGGGCCGGACGTCGCCACGTCCGGCCCCCGGCAGATCATCGTTGGTGTGCGGCTCGGCTTCGCCGGTACAGGGTCACGCCGGCCGCGATCAGCACAGAGCTGATGCCCGAGGCCGTCAGCATGGCCCCGCTGCCGGTGGCCGCCAGGGTGGCGCGGGTGGGGCCACTGATGTGCATGGGGGTCATGTCCGACGACCGCACCTGGTCGGTGGAGCTGTCGGACCTTTGCTGTTCGGCAGCGGCGGGGTGCCGGGGGGCCGGAAGGTGGGCAGTGGACGGAGTATCCCCGCCACTCTTCGAGGGAGGTGTCTGCGCTCGTCCCGGGGGAGGTGTCTGGGTTTGTCCCGGGGGAGGTGTCTGGGCTTGTCCCGGGGGAGGAGTCTGGGCTTGTCCCGGGGGAGTCGCCACGGAGCTTGAGTCGGAGTCGCCCTGGCCCGGGACGTTCGGCGAGCTCGGACTGCTCGCACCCGACGCACCGCCACAGGAACCCCCGGACACCGGGTTCAGCAGGGCAATGGCATCGACGGTGTTGCCACACACGTTGACCGGCACATCGACCGGCGCCTGCACGGTATTGCCGGACACCAGCCCGGGCGAGCCCACGGAGGTGCCCTGACTCGAGGCACCCGACGAACTCGGCCTGCTCGCACCCGACGCACCGCCACAGGAACCCCCGGACACCGGGTTCAGCAGGGCAATGGCATCGACGGTGTTGCCACACACGTTGACCGGCACATCGACCGGCGCCTGCACGGTATTGCCGGACACCAGCCCGGGCGAGCCCACGGAGGTGCCCTGACTCGAGGCACCCGACGAACTCGGCCTGCTCGCACCCGACGCACCGCCACAGGAACCCCCGAA